>DATJJE010000050.1:0-133024 GCA_035492455.1 Vicinamibacterales bacterium
TACTGCAGTTCGCATTGCGAGTCCCGTACGCTCTCCTGCTTGGCGTTATGAGGGCGTCAGCCTAGGCTGTGTTACCGACGAAGAAATTCTTTTCAGATTGCGTGCGCCCAGAATCGAGCGCTTACGAAATCACGGTTGGACAACTCGTATCGTTACTGTACGGGGGTGTCTTGAAGTCTGCGCGACGGGTCGCGCAGCAATGGCAAGGTTGCCATCCTTTTAGGTGATCAAGGAGTGACCATTACCTTGACCAGCGCTGTCGTCCAGCAGCAGACCTCACCGGATCCGCCTTCGCCTGAATAGTCATTGGCCGTGACCTGCAGAACGTAGTCGCCAGGCGCGCTGAACTTCGCTGTCGCCGTCGCCTTCCCCTTGAACAGGACGTTCAAGGCGCCGCCCGCCAGAATTTCGGACGTCGGATTCTCTTTGTCGAACGCCACGTCGGCAGGGCCGCGGAACTGCGACCAGTAGACGCGCACGGGCGGCGGCAGATTCTTCGGCAGCGCCATCGTACCGCTGGCGAACTTCGCATCGTCCTCTGTCCACACGGTGAGCGGCAGCGGGGAAGCGACGCGTGTCGTGCGCGAGATCGCTGTCGCCATCATTCCGAGCGGACCCTGGACGCCGGCTTCCTTTTCCGCGAAGCGCACAATCGGCGGCGTGTTCTTCACCGCGACATCGGTGAACGGGCTGACGACGTAGTCCGGATGCATGCGCAGCGGAATCGTTGTCGGCTGGCCGTTGGCGACGATCGTCCACGTCAGACGTTGATCGGGTCCCGTGAACTCGGGCGGCACCTTGAGCGTAAACATGCCCCAGTGACGACCCGGCAGGAAATGCGTTGGCTGGCCCATGTCGGGACCGCCGGGATCGATGTGGTTGTTCGGCCCGATCGGGACGTCGACCGCCTGATTGTTGTTGCGATTCAAATAGCCGATCAGAAAATACCGAGTGCCGTCAGGAGCCGGGAACCAGCCTTCGAATGCGCCGGTCACGCTCGCGCCGAACTGCCGGAAGGGCTCATTGGGGAGCTGCTGTGAATGTAGCGTCCGGCTGAAGCCGGACGCTATCACTAGCATGCTCCCCGCGAGGAGTGCAGCGGCGAGGCTGCGGATCATTTGGTCGAAGTGGGCGCGGCCTTCTCTGCCTTGGCCTTCCTCTCCGCGACGAGCGCCTTGTATTCGTCGTCGGTGAGATAGACGACGTTCATCCACGCGTGCGCCATTTCGTCGACGGTGCGATCGCCGTAGCCGACCCACTGATCAGGATCGGGGTTGTTCGGATTCGCCCGCGTGTTGTCGTACCACGCGCTGACATGAATGACCGTACCCTTCGGGAACACCGGCGCCGCATCGTCCTTGTAGATGTAGTTCGTCATCCAGTTGAAGTTGAAGTGCCCGACGTAGCTGATGATCTCGTTGCGACCGTCCGGTAGGATCGCTTCAACCTGCATCGCCTTGCCACGGAGATGGAAGTGCGGCTGGAAGTTGGTGATGAGCGTGTTCTCCTTCAGCACGGTGAAGCCGTCGGTGGATGCGATCGAGTTCGGCGGGATGTCGACGAACTCCTGTTTGCGCAGGCCCGTGAACGCAATCAGATAGCTGCGCTTCTTCGGCTCCTGCCCCTTCGGATAGAACCAGATGCCGATCTCCGAGCCGGCGGTGATTTCTTCGCCCACCGCGTGCAGGTGCTGGTCCCACGAGATCTTCTCGCCGGGCAGCATCAGCTTGCCGGTACCATCGCGGAAGCGGTCGTAGCCTTTGCCGATCGCCCACTCCATCAACTGCGGGCGACGGTTGACGAGGTCGACAGGCGTTGGATCGGACGCGGCGCTGGCAAATCCGTTTGCCGTGCCCTGGCTAACCGCGTCGGGATCGTTGTTCAGCACGAGATACGCAATCGAGTGGTGGACGATACGACGGCCTTTTAGATTGGTGGGACGAATCTCCACCATCCGCGCCCACCGCGGTTCGGTGAGCGGGATGTCGCTCATCGGGCGATACCACACGTCCTGATGCTGCGCCGGCATGGTGTATTCGGATGACCGGATGACGAGATCGGGCGGACCGTATCCGTCGCGCACGCCCTGCCATTCGTTGTCGGTCACGAGCGGTTTGGGCGGCGGCATGTCCTTCGGATCGCCTTCGGGCGCGCCGGCATCGACCCAGCGGACGATGGTGTCAATCTGCGCGTCGCTCAGCGACATGTCGTTCTTGAACTCGTGTACGCCGACACTCATGTCGATGTGCCACGGCGGCATTTGCCGCGTGATCACGCGCTGCTTCATCGAGCGTGCCCACGGACGTGCATCTTCGTACGTGATGAGCGACATCGGCGCGATCGAGTTCGGCTGATGGCACTGTTGACACTTGTCCTGCAGGATGGGCGCGACGTCCTTGCTGAACGTCACAGGACGGGCAGTGGGATCGGCGGCCTGACCGACCACCGACATCGCGGCAACGACAGCGAGCGTGGCGAAAGCCGTGAACGCGACGCGCAACCAGGGCAACCGAGGACAATTCATAAGTTCCTCCCGTTGCGAACTCCCCGAGAGTCTAGCGCACCTAACGCCCCGGCGCACCAGGATTCCGGTACGCCTCATCCAGCGTTAACACGTTGACGGTAAACGGGATGGTGATGACTTCACCGTTCCGCTGGAACTGGCTCCACGCGCGGTAGCGCCCCGCTTTCGGCATGTAGCCCTCGAAGGTCACCATCGGGCCGCCTAGTCCTTTTGCCACCGCGTCGAGGTCTTCGAAGGGATGGGAGTGCACGTAGTCCCGCATGTCCTCGCTGAGGACGAGCGCATGACCGAAGGCGCCGAGGTACGGTTGCAAATCCGTCACGGGTCGGCCGGTTTTCGCATCGGTGAGCATGAATGCGAGGTGTGCGAATTGACCTTCGACGAGCGGCGCCGGCTCGAGCTCCAGATGCGCGGTCATCGAGCCGACGGTCTTCGCCACGTCCACGTCGGGCGTGAGATGCGGTGCCTGCGATTCGAGATCGCCGTTGAAATCCACGGTCTCGAGCGTGCGGCCGATGAACTGCGGCGACCCGCCGGTCGGAAGAAAGTCCGCGAGGATGCGATAGTCACCCGCCTTCGGCAACGCCGTCTGAATCGTCCAACGGCCATCAGGCAGCTGCTCGGGATGGATGTGCTCGAAGAACTCCATGTCGCGGCTCACGACAAAGAGATGAAAGCGCTTCTCGTGCACGACCTCATAGCCGGTGATGACCGCGTTGGTTCCGGGATGGCGAATGGTGAGCGTCAGGGCAACCGGCTCGCCGGCTTTCACGGCGGCAGGAACCGTCGTCAGCTCGAGGGAGTACTCGCGTGTGTCGAACGGATCGCCGGGGACCAGCGCCATCCCGCACTTGCGGCAACGGCTGCCGGGCTCGCTCGCGGTCACTTCCGGATGCATCGGGCAGAACCACGCGGTGGTTCCCGGTGGTGCCGAGCTTTGCTGCGCTGCGGCGCCAAGCGTGAGCAGAACGACGAGCAGCGACGCGAGCTTATTTCGCCGCATAGTGATTCAAGGCAATGGTGATCGGTGTATCCCCATACGCGACGGCCTGCAGCACCGAGCCGGCGGGGATTGCGACCGGCTTGCGGAACATGTACGGCGTCGGCCACAGCTGATGCGCGTCTTTGACCCAGAGGAGCACTTCGCGCGAGCCATCAGGCCGCATCAACTTCACCTCGAGCGACCGGGTGTCTGCAGACAGCTCAGGACGCATCGAAACGAGCGAGCGCTCGTCTGTCGCTTTGAATTCCGCCACGAAGCGAGTCGGCGTGCGTGCATCAGCGACGGCGCGCAGCATCGTCGTGGTCACCGTGGTTGCGGAAGGTGCTGGAGCCAAATAAAGCGCGAGCTGCGGCGTGTCGGAGACCGCCTGCGATGCGCCGGAGTACATCACGTCAACGGCAATGCGCGCGTGCGCAGGCAGCTTGAACGCCACGCCCGCAGGCAATTCCGTTGAGGACTGCCACGGCGTCCATCCGCCGAGATACTGGCTCGTACCTGCGACGCTGAAAAACGCCCCGCGTGCCACGCGCGCGTCGGGCTTGAAGTCGATCGCGCGAACCCACGCATCGCGTGTGAGGCCCGTGTCGATCAGCAGCCGCTTGAACGCCGGCGCGCTGCGCGCATCGATCGCGGTCGCCGTCGCCGGCATGGCGACGGCATCAGGCATGCCGAGCGTCCAGTGATCGCTGTGATCGACGAACGCAGGTGCGGGATCGGTGCCCTCGGGGACGCCGCCATCAATCCAGGAGATCAGGAACTCGAACTCGCGCGGCGTCAGGCCGATGTCATTCGAGTACGCGCCGAAGCCGCGCTCGGCCGGCCACGGCGGCATCCGCCGCGACAGCGTCTCCTCCTTGATCGCTTCCGCCCACGGCCGGGTCTGCGCGAAAGTAATCAGCGGCATCGCCAGCTTGCCGTCGGCGTGGCACTGCACGCACTTCCGCTGGAGTAATGTCGCGATCTCCCGGTTGAAGAGCACGGTTGTCGTCGTCGGATTGTGCGAATAGGCGGGGCGCGGGACCAGCGTCCACACCGTGACGAGGACAAACACCAGGGCGGCGATGCCGTGCCTCAGCACACCGTTACTTTATCCCCATTGACTACAGATAAATAGCAGTCTAGAGTCGGGCACAACCGCAGAAATCCGGAATCCACGAAGGGACACGCATGCGTTTGAGTGTAGTTTCGGCCGCCCTGATACTTGCCATCGCCGCGCCGGCGTTTGCACAGGAGTACGTCGAGTTCACGAGCAAGGACGATCGTTTTGGCGTCACATTCCCGACCGAGCCGAAGATCGAGCAGACGATGTTCAAGTCGCAGTTCGGGTCGATGCTGCCCGCGCGCATCTATACATCCGACTCCGGAAACAGCCACTTCAAGGTGACGGTCGTCGACTACAACAACATTGAAGCAATCTCGACCGAGCGCTCGAAGTCGTGCCCTCCGGGCGCGGAGACGTGCAGGGGCGGCGGCAGCTCGACGGGCCTCGGCTACTGGAAGGCCGACCTGGCCGGCGCCGAGAAGTTCGCGACGTGGCAGTTCATGCAGCGCGACGCAAAGATCACGTACTTGGGTTGGAACAACATCGATCTCGTCGAAGGGACGATGATCTACATGACAAACAACCCGAGTCAGTCGCGCACGTCGGCCGGCATCTACATGCACGAGAACAAGCTGTACATCCTCGAAGGCACGGTGCCGAAGGGCTATCCGGAGCCGGGCTTCTTCCAGCAGTCGATCCGCTGGCTCGATGAGAACGGCAACGGCATCCGCTACCAGACGCTCTATCACAACGGCTTCCCGAAGCCGCCGACGGGACGCGGCGGCGCGCCTCAGCCTGGACAGGGACAAGGACAAGGACAAGGACAGGGCGGCGGTCAGGGTGCTGGTCGCGGCGCCGGTCAGCCGCAGTACTGAGGACGGCCATGCGCACGGTGATCTTGGGACTGGGGATTTGGATGTTGGGATTTGCGATGTCTCCCAAGGCCCAGGAGTACGTCGAATTCAAGAGCATGCAGGATCGCTTCTCGATCGTCTTCCCGGCACAGCCGAAGGTGATCGAGACGAAGTACACGTCTGAGTTCAAATCGATGCTTCCCGCGCGCATCTACAGCGTCGATCAGGGACAGAGCCACTTCAAAGTCACCGTCGTGGACTACACCAACATCCAGGCGATTGCGACGGAGAAGGCGAAGTCGTGTCCTGCAGGCGCGGAAACGTGTCTCGGCACGCCAACAGATGCGAGCTCCACAGGCGCCGGTTACTGGAAGCCCGATATCGAGGGCGCAGTCGTCCACGCGACGTGGGAGCTGATGCAGCGGCCGGATGAGAAGGCGATTTATCTTGGCTGGACCAACATGAACCTGGTCGAAGGGCACATGTTGAATCTGGTGAACGAGAAAACCAAGGCGCGCACGTCAGCCGCGATCTACATGCACGAAAACAAGCTGTACATCATCGAGGGGACGGTGCCGGCAGGTTATCCGGTGCCGGACTTCTTTCAGCAGTCGGTCGGCTGGCTTGATGACAACGGCCGCGATATCAGGTATCTCACCATCTACCACAACGGATTTCCCAAGCCTGCAGTGCGCGGGCAGGGTGGCGCTCAGGGAGGAAATAGATGAAGACGCTTGCGGTACTGGCGGGAACGTTGATCGCGGCGGTAGTGCTCGCCACGTCGGTCGCGGGTCAGGCGCAGCAGCCGGCCGCTCAAGGCGAACGTGGAGGCGCGGCGCGCGGCCGCGGCGAACCGCCGGCGCCCCCGGCGAAGCAGCCCGGTCACGGCCAGGGCAAGCTTGTGATCTGGGGCGACATGGCAAGCTTTGACAATCCGCCAACGCTGCCGACGCACTGCATCCTGCTCAACCGCTTCAAGCGTGGTCAGCGTGTTGGTTTCCGCATGACGGCCATCGACGGAGCCACGGGTGAAACAGAAAACACCGCAACGATGGTGGTGCATCTGAACTACATGGGCCAGACCATCGACATTCCGACGCGGTGGCGTGGCGTCGGCGGATTTCCTGCATCCGAATACCCGCGGCAGCCGTCCGAGATGTGGACAGGTGTGTGGGTGGTGCCGATGGACGCACAGCCGGGACGTCTCAGCTACACGGTGACGGCGACCGATCAGTTCGGCCGCACCGCCACCTTCAATCCGTTCCCGAATATCATCCCGCAGCTCACAATCGTCGAATAGTCGGGAATTCGCGACTCTGCCGGGTCCAAAAGGACCCGGCCTTTCCCTTCATACTTCCTCCACAATCACCTTCCAGACTGAACGTCAGTAAGGAGGACGTTCATGGAAAGTGATTTCGGTATGAGACGGTGGGTGATGGTCGCGCTTGTGCTGATAGCAGCGGTGGCCATCGGGTCCATCGCGTACCAGGCGGGCGTTGAGCGCGGCATTGCGTCGCATCCACCTGCAGCCGCAGCGCCTGGCGCGACGCCCGACGGCCAGGCAGCCGCTCCCGCCCCCTATCCGTACTACCCGTACCGGTACTACGGTCCGTGGCGATTCGGGTTTATCGGCCCGCTGATCTCGCTGTTCGTATTCTTCTTCATCCTGCGTGCGCTGATGTTCGCGCTGTTCGGATGGGGATGGGGATGGCGGCGGCGCTGGTGGAGGTACGGGCCGGACTTCGACCCGCGCTACGGGCCGTATGCATTCGAGGAGTGGCATCGCCGCGCCCACGAGCAGATGCGCGACGATCGCGCCCCGGCGCCGCCGACCGCATGATCACAAACCACGGAGCCACGGAGGACACGGAGCAATAAAGTCTCCGTGGTTCGTGTTCTTACCGACGCACGACGGCGACCGCGATGTGCACCGCGCGCGTCGCGTGATGCAGGTGCACCGGCGACGGGTAGTGCAACGCCAGCCAGGCGAGGTACGACCACGTCGCCGTGCCAATCGCACGCATTTTGCGGAACAGCCGCAGCCCGGCGATGCGTAGTGCAAGCACCGATTCGGTCGGCTGAAACCCGAAGCGCAAGTGCGTGCGCAACGACGGCCAGTTGCCGTAATCAACAAACGTCAGCACACCGCGCTTGCCGCACGCGGTCATCCATTCCGCAAGGTACGCTTTGAACCGCAGCCAGACCCCGGTGTTGCGGAAGGCGGGATCGATGTAGGCGTCGTAGGCGTAGACGTAACCGCGAGGAACGGCGATGGGGTAATCCCAGCCGGTCTCGCGATGCACCGGCCCGTCGGAGAACCACTCGTAGCCAATAACGCGGCCATCGACGAGCGCGACGACGCATCGGTCGCCCTCGCCGAATCGATGCTCGAACAACGCTCTCTTGTCCTGGAGCTGCGCGAGTGCCTCGAGATCGTCGGCGGTGGCGAAGCGTACGTCGGCGTGACCGCGCAGCATCGAGGGCGGCACGCTCGGCACGCTGTTCAGCTGCAGGAAGCAGAGCTTCCCGACATCAATCGGCCGCAGCGGCACTCGGCGCACCAGCTTCTGCGTAAGCAGCAACGGCGGTGTGCGTGCCAGCTGGCGCAGCGCCGTCCAGGTCATACCGGGCGCTCCGCGTTGAACACCGCGGCCGGCGCGTGCAGATAACGCGCTGCCTCGCGCTTCGACTGGATCATCCGGAACGCGCGCACGACCTGCTCCGGGTTCAGGCCGATGGCTGGCGCAGCATCCTGCGCCGCTACGCCGTGGTCCAGCGCGAACATGCAGAGATCCGTCTGCTGGAGCGAGAGACCGAAGTAGAACTCTTCCTGCGTCTGTTCAAGCGAATACGTATCGGTCGTGGGCGTTCGGCGGCGAATGTCATTAGGCACGCCGAGGTATGCGGCGAGCTCATAGACCTGGGATTTGTACAGATGCGCAATCGGCTTGACGTCGGCGGCGCCGTCGCCAAGTTTCACGAAGAACCCTTGATCGTGTTCGAGCAGGTTCGCCGTGCCGGCAACGGCGTAGCGGAAGCGATCCGCATAGTGGTATTCGATCATCTTGCGTACACGTTGCTTGAAATTGGTGGCGGCGACGACAGCCAGATACGCATCGAGCGGCAGACGCGCACGGCGCTGCTCGCCCGATGGAGAGCAGACGACGATCGAGAACACGGCATAGCCTGATTGCCTGATTTGATCCGGCAGCACGATCTTGCAGCGCCAACCGTCGCTGTACTCGGGAATGACGGTGCGGATGGCGTCATCGCGGCGTCGATAACATTCAGCAGCGGTCAAGGTGTCGCTGATGTCTTCGCGAACGGTACGGATGCCGAATTCGCGTGCCAGGCTCGTGGCGAGGCGTTCGCTGTCGGAAGAAGAATCCGCCTCCGGCATCATCAAGCCGATGACGCGATCGGATCCGAGCGCACGCGCAGCGAGTGCGCCGACGACGCTGCTGTCGATGCCACCTGACAACCCGACAACGAGGCCCTTGCGCCGCAGCTGATAAAACACGGTGTCGCGCAGAAACTCCTGAAGATCGCGCGCGACCGTTGCAGCATCGATGCGCAGGACGTCGGCCGAAAACGCAGTGACGACACTCATGCCGCGGAGGCTCCCCGCCGCATCGTCAGGAGGCGAAGCGCCCTGCGGCTCACCTTGCCGTTCGCGGATGTTGGCAGCGTCGATCGGATATCTACAACCTTCGGCACCATGAACGGCTCGAGATGCGCGAGACAGTGGCGCCGCACCTCGTCTGCCGTGAGCGCGCTGCCGTCCGCCGGCCTGACGGATGCGACGACCGCTTCGCCGCACAGATCGTCGGGCACGCCGTAGACGGACACTTCCGACACGCCTCGCAGCCGTGCAATAACTTCCTCGATGTAGCGCGGCGCGACCTTCTCCCCTCGGACTTTGATCATGTCGTCCCGCCGTTCGACAAAGTAGAGCAAACCGTTCGCATCGGTTCGAAACAGATCGCCGGTATGCAGGACGGCGTCGCCGGTGAGCAGATCGCGGCCCAGCACCTTCGAGGTCAGCGCCTCGTCGTTCCAGTACCCGCTCATGACGTGCGGGCCGCGCACGAGCAGCTCGCCATCGACGACGTCGGCCGACGTGCCCGGAATGGGAATACCAACCGAGTCGGGGTGTTGGTCGACGAGCTCTGGCGGCAGATATGACGCGCGCTGGCATTCGGTCTGGCCGTACATCAGAAACAACTCGGCGCGCGGAAACGCGGCGCGCAGCTTCCGCGTCTTCGCGACGGGCAGCGCGGCGGCGGCGTTGGTGATGTAACGGAGGTGCGGCAGCCGATGCATCCGCAGGTCCTGCTGCAGCAGCAGCGTCGCCATTGTCGGCACGATCGGAAAGCCGGTGATGCGCTCGCGCCGCATGGTATCGAGCACCGCGCGCGGGTAGATGAACGACGGCTCGAGCACCAGTGTCGCTCCTGCATAAAACGCCGTCGTCACCTGACCCAGGCCATAGGTGAACGACAGCGGCAGCACGCTGAGGATCACATCCATGGCGGTGTTGTGCAGATAGCTGGAGATGGACTGCGCCGCGAACGTCAGATTGCGATGCGTCAGCATGACGCCCTTGGGCGTGCCCGTCGAGCCGGAGGTGTACACCAGCGCGGCGAGATCCACGTCCGCGCTGCCGCCGCTTGCGTCGTTGCACCGCGGATGCGTGCGTGGCGTGACGACAGGCTTGCCCGACGCATCGCGTTCCACTACGGCGGCGGCGCCGCTGTCGGACATCAGGTGGTCGCGGTATGCGGGACGCGCGTGTGGGTTGACGACGAAGAAGACCGCCCGCGCTTTGAGCACAGCGAAGATTGCCACGACGGCATCGGCGGAATTCTCCAGACAGACGGCGACACGGTCGCCGGGCCGGACGCCCGCGTCGTGCAGCATGCCGGCAACGCGGCGCGCCTCCTCGTCGATCTGGCGATAGGTGTAACGCTCGCCGCCGCACACCAGGGCCTCTTTGCGCGGCATGTCCACCGCGCGCGCCTCGAGCAGGTCGTTAACTCGCACGGGCGACGCGCTCCGCGGTTTTTCGCTCGACGAAACGCGCGACCTTCGTTACGGAATCGAGATTGTCCGGAACGATCTCGGCGTCATCGATGCTGATGCCGTAGCGCTCCTGCAAATGGCAGACAAGCTCCAGGATGCCAGTCGAATCGACAATGCCGCGCTGCTGGAACGAGTCGTCATTCGCAAACGCGAACCGGCCAGAGCCATCTCCAAAGAGAAAGTTATCGACGATGAATGTGCGCAGTTCCTGAATAAGAGCTTCCATAGGCGGTCAATGGGAAATGGTTGATGAAGCGGTCAACGATTAGCTGTGTCGAAATGATGCCGACGAGGGCCATGTCATCTGCCGCGCCAAGCGTCTCGCGCCCGCGGCACTTGTTGACGAGGCCTGCGACGGAAGACGCATCGAAGATGCCGCCGCGGCGCAGCTGCGACGGTTCGAGAAGATCCGCGACGTAGTCGTTCTTCGAGGTGAGGAACACTTTGGCGCCAGGTGCGCGGTAGGGCTGTTTCGACCGGCGCCAGATCTCGGTCGGGACGAGCGTCCGCACTGCCTGCTTGAGCAGGAACTTCTCGTTGAGCGCTCTCATCTTCAGAGTGGGCGGCAGCGTTGACGCGAACGCCACGACGTCGGGATCCAGGAACGGGAAGCGGCTTTCAACGCCGTGCGCCATGGCGACGCGATCGCCTTGCGACGACAGGATGAAGCCTGGCAGCAGCTGCTTCATCTCGAGGTACTGGCTCTGACAGAACGGATCCCATTCATCGAACGCGTCAGGCAGCTTTGCGACGAGCTCCGCTCGGCCGTCGAACGCACCAATCGCCGACTTCACGTCGTCGGACAGGAACATCTTCAGACGCGACGTGACGCGCCACCGCGGCAGATGCGAGAAGCACGGGTCGCGGAGGTCATCGCGGTCATCAGCGAAGAAGGCGCGCAGCGATGCAGCCGGTTGCCGCTGCAGCGACGGCAGATACGGATAGAGGCGTTTCGCGAGTGCGGCACGCCGGAGCGAGTGCGGGAAGCGCGCCCATAAGCGCCGCAGTTTCGCCTCCTTGAAGATGTCGTAGCCGCCAAACACCTCGTCGGCGCCTTCGCCGGTGAGGACCACCTTGTAGCCGTCCGCGCGCACCATCTGCGCGAGCAGATACAACGGGCCGGGAGACGTGCGCAGTTGTGTCGTCTCGGCGTGCCAGACGACGTCGGGCATGACGCGCGCGATGTCGTCAGCCGTGCAGCGCAGCTCGCGATGCTCGGTCCCGAGCGCGGCAACGACCTGCCGCTGATGCGCGCTCTCGTCGAACTCAGCGTCTGAGAACGCAATCGAGAACGTTCGCACGGGTGTGCGCGAGACGCGCGTTGCCAGCGAGGTGACAACTGCGGAGTCCAGTCCGCCGCTTACATAGGCCCCGACGGGAACGTCGGAGCGCAGGCGCAGCTTCGTCGCGCTCGTCAGGAGATCGACGAGCTGCTCGCACTCTTCGTCGGCACGGGCGTGTAGACGGGGAGCGAACGTTGGTTCCCAGTGCCGCTCGATCCTGATCTCTCCGTCGCGCCACGTCAGTGAATGTCCAGGCGGAAGCTCGTGGATTCCTTTGAAGATCGTTCGCGGCGCCGCGGTTGTCCAGAAGGTGAAGATGTTGTCGAGGCCGAGAGGATCGATTTCGCGCGACACGCCCGGATGCGCGAACAGCGCTTTGATCTCGGAAGCGAACAGGAACTCCGCACCGCACCGCGTGTAGAAGAGCGGACGTACGCCCAGACGATCGCGTGACAGGAAGAGCGTGTGCTCGCGCGAATTCCAGATGCCGAACGCCCATTGACCGTTGAGTCGGCGCACCGCGTCCGCGCCCAGCTCTTCGTAGAGATGCAGCAGGACTTCCGTATCGGATAGGCTTGCGAAATGGTGACCGCGCACGCGCAGCGCGTCGCGCAGTTCAACGTAGTTGAAGATCTCGCCGTTGAACGTGATCCAGAGCGATCCGTCTGCGTTGGACATCGGCTGCGCGCCGCCGGCGAGATCGATCACGCTCAGGCGCGCATGCGCCAGACAGGCATCGGGCTCGATGTGCACGCCGCGATCGTCCGGACCGCGGTGATCGAGCACGCCGATCATGGCCGCCACACGTGTCGGGTCGATGCTGTATCCCCGCGCCGCGCACACGCCCGCGATGCCGCACATGCCGGCTCAGGCTTGAGCAAAGCCGCAGCCAGCCTTTTAGGCCGTCAATTGCGCTCAATAGAGGAAGCGACTGCCACTTAGTGCCATGACCATGCCCACAGCCGCGCTTAGCGGAATCTTTTTACTGGGTGGAGACCTGCCCGTTCATCGACTTGGATTCGGTGCCATGCGCATCACCGGTCCCGGCATCTGGGGACCGCCGGCCGACCGTACGGAAGCGATCGCCACGTTGCGGCGCGCCATCGACCTCGAGATCAATCTGATTGACACCGCGGAGGCGTACGGACCGGGCGTGAGTGAGGAATTGATCGCCGAGGCGCTCTATCCCTATCCGACGGACCTCGTGATTGCCACCAAGGGAGGTTTTGATCGATCAGGCCCGGACGAATGGGAGGAGAACGCGCGTCCCTCGCGGCTGCGCGAGGAGCTCGATGGCAGCCTGCGCCGGCTGCGCGTCGCTCGCATCGACTTGTATCAGCTTCACCGCATCGATCCGAAGGTACCGGAGGAAGACCAGTTCGGCTTTCTCCAGGATGCGCAGCGGCAGGGAAAGATTCGCCACATTGGTTTGTCAGAGGTGGGCATCGACGAGATCGAACGGGCGCGGCGTTTCTTTCCGGTCGTCTCGGTGCAGAACCGCTACAACCTCGTCGATCGCGAATGGGAGGAAGTGGTGGACTACTGCGAGCGCGAACAGATCGCGTTCATCCCGTGGTATCCGCTCCAGGCCGGTGAAGTCGCGAAGAGCGGGTTGAAGCAGGGCGTGCGGAAGCTGCTCGGACGCGCGCCGGCAACCCACCGCGACGTCGGGAGCATTGGCAAACGGCATAACGCCACGCCGTCGCAAGTGGCGCTGGCGTGGCTGCTGCGCCGCGCGTCCGTGATGTTGCCCATTCCCGGCACATCCAAGCGCAAGCATTTGGAAGAAAACGTCGCCGCTGCCGCCATCCAGCTGCCGGACGAGGAGGTAAGAGATTTGCTGGGCGCGCGTGTGTGACTCCACGTACGCTCGTGACGTTTATCTTAGCGGCGATCTGCCTGTTCGTTTTTACATCGTCGTCTCGCGCGCAAACGCCGATTACGTGGACGAATCTGGTCAACGTTGCGGTGAATGGAAGCGACATTCAGAAGACGGCCGGTTGTGACGGCTGCCCCGATGCCGGGGCCACGTCGGTCGAACAGCTCAGCAGTGACGGTTACATCGAGTTCACGGTGGGCGAACTGAACACGATGTGGATGGCCGGGCTCAGCTACGGCAACGACGACACCACCTACACCGACATCGATTTCGGATTCCGCTTCAACGGCGCCGGCTACGCCGATGTTCTCGAGAACGGAATCTACGCAGGCGGCGACACCACCTATGCGGCGGGTGACGTGTTCCGCATCTCGATTGCGAACGGTCACGTCGAGTACAGCCAGAACGGCCGCTACCTGATGGAAAGCGCGCACGTTCCGCAGATGCCGCTGCTTCTCGATTCGTCGCTGCTCAGCATGGGGGCGACGATTCGAAATGCGGTCATCGCTGTCGCGCCGCCACCGCCTGCCGGAGGAGGGTTCACCGAGAAGTCTGGATCTCCCCAGCTGCGTGCCCGATTTACCACGGGACAGATTCAGTCATTTCTGCCCGCCGGCGGAGCAAAAGGGAAGTTCGCCTTTCCCGCGCCGTACAACACCGATGCCGTTCGCTTGACCAATGCGAGCGACTGCTCCGGCGGCGCCGATTGTCTGTGGTATGTCGGCTACTCCTATTGGCGCAACATCAACAACCATGTCGGCAGCAACGACATGTACATCTTCCTCGGCACCGACACGAACCGCGGTGGTGTCGGCCCGATCCTGATTCGCTACGACAAGACAACCGATGAAGTGCAGACCCTGGGGCCGCTGTTCGACAGCAGCAGTCCGTATCACTACGCCACCGGCGAGGGCTGGTACTTCAGCGCGACGCAGCCGACCACGCTCTATGCCTTCGTCGTTGGCGGGACGCAGCTGCGCCGCTACGACATCCTTACGCGCCAGTTCGATCCAGCGCCGGCGCTCGATCTGAACGCCTGTCCGCGGCCGAAGGTGTGTCCGTCGAGTGCGACCTACATTGGCCAGCCGCATTCGAGTGACGACGATCGCGTGCACTCGGCAACGGTGCAGAACGCCAATTGGCAAAGAATCGGATGCGTCGTATCGCAGCCGTCCGGCTTTCGCTACTACGCTCCGCCCGGAGGGTTCCTCTTCGACGAATGCCACGTCGACAAGTCCGGCCGCTGGCTGATGATGCTCGACAACCGTCCCGACGGCACGCGCATCAACCAGATTGTCGATCTCCGCACGGGGACGAAAACTACCGTAGATGGGACGGACGGGGCGCTCGGCCATCTCGACATGGGCTATGGCTATGCCGTCGGCGCCGACACGTACAACGCGCTGCCGAACGCGACCATTCTCCTGAAATTCCCGCTGACCACCACGCATCGACCAATCGGTCCGGTGGTGCATTACAACAAGCGCTGGGACATTGCCGCGGCCAACCACATCGCGCACGGCAACGCGGTCAATGCACCCCCCGAATCGCAGTACGCCTGCGGCAGCAACGCGAGCACCACGCCTGACATGGCGGACGAGATCGTCTGCTTCTCGCTGAATCCGAACCGCAACTCCGACGGTTCGCTCGACGTCCTCGTCGTCGGCCAGGTGATGACGGACCTGAACGCCACCGGCGGCGGCTCGGACGACTACTCGAAGCGACCGAAGGGAAATCTGGACGTAACCGGCCGCTATTTCATCTGGACGACGAATCTGGGTGGCAATCGGCTGGATGCGTTCATCGTCAAGATTCCGCCCTCCACAATCACTCCATAATTTGCTCGTACGATAGACGGCAGGGATGAAAACCATCCTTGTCGTGGACGATGAGCCGTCGATCGCGCAGATCGCAGGGGATTATTTGCGCCACGGCGGCTTCGGTGTGATCACCGCGACCAACGGCGTCGAGGCGCTGGCGCTGGCGCGCGCGCAGCGGCCCGACCTGATCGTCCTTGACCTCGGATTGCCGCGGATGGACGGCATCGAGGTCGCCAGGACGCTGCGGCGTGAAGGCAATGTGCCGATCATCATGCTGACCGCACGCATCGAGGAGTCCGATCGCCTCGCCGGTCTCGAACTCGGCGCCGACGACTACATGACAAAGCCTTTCAGCCCGCGCGAGCTGGTGGCACGGGTCAAATCGGTGCTGCGTCGCGTCGATGCGGCCGGCGCAGGCGGTGATGTGGTACGGCGCGGAGATCTGCTCATCGACAACACGCGCATGCAGGTGTCGCGCAACGGCACGCCGCTCGATTTGACAGCCACGGAGTTCCAGCTGTTTGCGGCGCTCGCGCGGCAACCTGGGCGCATCTTCACGCGCGCACAGCTGCTCGATGCTGTGCACGGCACCGACGTGGAAGCGTTCGAACGCGCCATCGATACGCACATCAAGAACATCCGGCGCAAGGTGGAACCGGATCCACGCAGCCCGAAGTACGTCCTCACCATCTACGGAATGGGCTACAAGTTCGCGGAATGAAGGACGACTGGGGACATCACTTGCGTCCACGGCCGCGGCCACTCTGGTGGCCCGACAACGAGCCATGGCCGCCGCGCTTCGGGCGGCGCTGGCGCAATCGACGCACGAGGTTCGAGCGTCGATTCATCGCGCTCGTCTGGATTGGTGTCTTCCTCATCTTTGCCGGCGTAAACACGCTGTTGTCGTGGCTGTTCCCCGACATTCACCTGATCGGACCGTCGATCCGATCCGTGCGGCCGCTGTTCGTGCTGTTCTGGGTCTTCGTCATCTTCACGTTCGTCATCCCCGCGATCCGCCGCTTCGGTTCGCCGCTCGGGGGCATCGTCGAAGCGGCCGATCGGGTGGCGGACGGCGACTATTCGGTCCGCGTGTCCGAGTACGGACCAGGCTGGATGCGTACCATCGCGCACGCATTCAACAGCATGACGAGCAAGCTGCAGTCGCAGGACCAGCAGAGGCGGCATCTGATGGCGGACATCGCCCACGAACTTCGCAATCCGCTCGCTGCCCTGCAGGGAAGGCTCGAGGGGATGCTGGACGGCGTCTATCCTCGAGACGAGGCGCAAATCAACGCCGTGCTTCAGGAAACCCAGATGTTGACGCGCCTGGTCGACGACCTGCGCACGCTCGCGCACAGCGAAAGCGGCACGCTGGCGCTGCAGAAGGAGTCAACGGACATGGGCGTGCTCGTCAACGACGCGGTGACCGCATTCTCCGCCGATGCCGCCGAGCGGAAGGTAACGCTCGACGTTCAGGCAGCTTCCGACCTTCCGCTCATGGAAGTCGATCCGCTGCGCATCCGTGAGGTGTTGACGAACCTGATTTCCAACGCGCTGCGCCATACACCAGAGGGCGGCCGTGTCACCGTCGCGGGGTCATCGACTTCGGAGTCCGTTGTCCTGTCGGTCAGCGATACCGGATCGGGCATCCCGGCAACGGAGCTGCCGAAGATCTTCGATCGGTTTTACAAGGGCCGCGCGTCTCGCGGATCGGGGCTGGGCCTCACGATCGCGCGCAACCTGGTCGTGGCACACGGCGGCGAGATCCACGCCGACAGCGTCGAAGGGAGGGGGACAGTTATTTCGATTCGCCTGCCACTGCGCCCGCGCCAATCGTGATTGTTTTGCCATTCGCGAACGTCGCCTTGCCGCTTGTCGCGGTCGGCGTGCCATTGCGTGCGAGAAAACCATCGATGGTAATCTGAGCGCCGGCGGGAAAGTCCTCGGGCCGCGTGCCGCGACGGTAGAGGGCGTTGGCGGCGGCCGTTTCGAACGCCCAGTTCACCACTTTACCGTCCTCGCCCTTCACGTCGATGTAGATCCAGCCGTGCGGGTTCGACCAGCGCACCATCGTGATGGTGCCGGTCAAGGTAATCGGCTTGTTGATATCGAATTCGGCGGTGAAGGAATGATGCGCGGACACAGGTAATGCCCACGCGCAGAGCAGCAGAATGGCAATCCCTAGTCTCTTCACTTGACGCTCCCGTCCCGCACGTCTTTCAGGTGCAACAGATCCTGATTGTCCTCCAGACACGCCACTTCGAGGAGCTCGCCCTTTGGATTGCGCTTCAGCGGCATGGCGATTGTCCACGGACGGGTGAACACGACCGGGTCGCTGACCGTGGCCTGGTACTGGATCGTATTACCGCTGACAGGCGTGAACCGCTCGACGACGGTGGCGGCGTAGCTGATCACGTCGCCCACTTCGTTCAGCCACGTCTTGCCATTCAGGTTCGTCGTCTCGACGACCAGCGTGTCGCCGTCCCATCGGCCGATCGAGTCTCCCTGCCAGAGGCGGATGGTATCGGGCAGGTGCGTGCGCCTGTCGAGCGGGATGATGCGCCACGACATGCGCTCGAGCAGGATGACGACATGAGTCGGCGTCTGGATGATGTAGAACGGCGAAGGAACGTAGAGCGACCGAGGCACGCCGCCTGGGAAGCAGTGTGCGGTCGGGTCGTCGTAGCCGCGCGCCGGATTCGCGTAGCGATCCTGCCTCTCGGCGCGTGCCCAGTCCTGATATGGCATCCCGCCGGATTTCGGATCGATCAGCACCCCGCGTCCGCCGGGCGTAAACGGTTCATGGTGCGGTTCGAATCCCCAGTTCGCCCCGCCCGCGTCGGCTTCCGTGAACCCTGAGATGTCAGGCTTGCCGTCGGCCATGCGCGGCAGCGTCCTCTCGGGTGCGCTGGGCGTCTCTGCGGCCGAGCCCTGCGCGGCGGGAAATGGTTTTACCGGCGGCGCATCTTTGCGGTACCAGGTACGCGTGTCTGGTTTGAAATCGCCGCGCGCCTCTTCCAAGTCGGCGCGGCACTGATGCTCGAGGATGCGGCCCATCGTGTTGTTCGCCTGACGCACGAGCGGTGTCGTCATGGTCCACGGCCGAGCGAACACTTTCGGATCCTCGATCGTTGCCTCGTAGCGAATCGTGTCGCGATCCACCAGCGTGTAGCGCTCCGTGACGCGCAGCGCATCGCTGTGGTAATCACCGCGATCGTTGAACCACGTCTGGTCGTTGTGGTTCGTCACGTCCACGACAAGTGTGTCGCCGTCCCAGCGGCCGCGCGAGTCGCCCATCCAGAAGGGGAGCGGCGTCGAGGCTTTGGTGCCGTTGGTGTAAATCAGTCTGAACACCTGCTGCCATGCGAACGTGAAGGCAACCGCATCGCGCGTCTGAAAGACCTGGAACGGATAGTCCAGGTACATGATGCGTGGGACGCCAGCCAGGAAACATTCGGCGAGCGGATCGGCAGTGGTGCGCTGCGCGAAGTTGTCACGCTGCTTTGCGGCGGCAGCGGGCAGGTAAGGAAGCATGCCGAAGTCCGGCATGGCCGCACGTTTCCAGATCCCTTGCAGGTCCGGCTTGCCATCAGAGGTTCGCGGAATCGTCTGCGCAGTCGTCTGGGTCGCCGCCGCGCGCACGTATTTCTTCACTGCCTTCGGCCCGACCTCGGCCCCGTAGACATTGCCGTCCGCATCCGCCGCCACACCTTCAGCAGCGCTTGTGCCGGTCGCCTTGTCAACCGGATCAGGAATGAAAGCCGTGACCGAACCATCACGGGCGCTCCCGATGCGGATGCCGCGCTTCCATCCATCATGATTGCGCGACACCGACTCGGACTCCGAATCCGCGACGTACATCACATCGCGCTTGTCGATGTAGATGCCGCTCGGACGGCTGAACTGTCGCCACACATCGAGCTGTTTGCCGTCCTGATCGAAGATGACGATGCGATTGTTGCTGCGGTCGCCGACGAACAGACGGCCGCGCGAATCCATCGCGAGCGCGTGCGGCCCGTCAAGTTGCCCGCCGCCGGAGCCCTTCGTGCCCCACATTTTCAGGAGCTTCCCGTCCTTCGAAAATTTGAGGATGCGCGAGTTCGCGCCACCGTGTCCTTCAGACACGAAGATTGTTCCATTGGGCGCGACGAGGACGTCGTTTGGCTGGTAGAAGTAGCCGGGCGCCGCGGCGCCGCCGCGCGTGCCGAGCGTCATCAGCAGCTTTCCGTCGGGACTGAACTTGAAGACTTGATTGCCGCGCGTTGCACCTGGCGGTGGTCCAAAGAGCGTGTTCGCCGCAGTACCCTGCGGGCGCGGCGCGTCGTCTTGTCCGTCGGTGACCCAGACGTTGCCGTCGCGGTCAACGAAGATACCGTGTGGAAAGAGCAGCAGGCCCTCGCCGAAACTTTTTACGAGCTTGCCGGACGGATCGAACTTCAGAATCGAGGGGAGATTTGATCCCGCGCACGAGTTGGTGCCGCAACGCTCGCCGACCCAGATGCTGCGCCCGTCTTTGTCGATCTCCACCGCGCTCGTCGATCCCCACTCACGTCCGTCGGGCAGCTTGAAATAGTTCGCGACAGTGCGATACGGGTTCGGCAGGTTGTTGGTCGGTGACGCGTCCGCCTGCGCAGCTGGCCGCGCCGAAGCCGTCAGCGAAGGCGCGAGCGCTGCCGTGATGAGCGCTGCCAGCGCGAACGTCACGAGGGCCATCTTCATGCGCATAACCTTACCTCAGCCGTCACATTCGTTACGGAAGTTTTGAGCACGCAGCGACGGCGTTTATATTCGCATTGAATGTCCTTCGGCGAGTTGAACTCCGCTTCGATCATCTCCACCGGTGTGTCTGGCCTTGATGAACTCCTCCGCGGCGGCCTCACGCCGAACCGTCTGTATCTCATCGAGGGTTCTCCGGGCACGGGCAAGACGACGCTCGCAATGCAATTCCTCCTCGAGGGTCGAGATCGCGGCGAGAAGACACTCTACGTGACATTGTCCGAAACGAAGAACGAGCTGACTGCGATTGCGCGGTCGCATGGTTGGAGTCTCGACAACGTTGAGTTGTTTCAGCTCAGTCCCGCCGAGGGCATGAAGCCGGAGGACCAATACACGCTCTACCATCCGGCCGAAGTCGAACTCGGCGAGACGGTCAAGTCGGTCCTCGAAATTATCGATCGTGTCGATCCGACACGCGTCGTTTTCGATTCCTTGTCGGAGTTGAAGCTGCTCGCGCGTGATCCGCTGCGGTATCGGCGGCAGATTCTGGCGTTGAAGGAGTACTTCTCCGGGCGCGAGTGCACGGTTGTCATGCTCGATGACCTGTCGGCCGGCGGCAGCGATCTACAGCTGCAGAGCCTGGCCCACGGCGTCATCCTGCTCGAAATGCTGCCGTTCGAGTATGGCCGCGCGCGTCGTCGTCTGCGCATTGTGAAGTTCCGAGGTGTTTCGATCGTAGAGGGATTTCACGACTTCGTTATCCGGCAAGGTGGTCTCGATGTGTTCCCGCAATTGGTCGCGGCAAATGAATCGATGGCGCGCGCGGGCGTGGTCGCCAGCGGCATGGCGGAGCTCGACCAGCTTCTCGGAGGCGGCCTGACGTGGGGCACGACAACCCTGATGATTGGTCCCGCAGGCAGCGGCAAGTCGACCCTGGCCGCGCACTACGCGGCGTCCGGCGTCACCCAGACCAACGGTGCAATCTTCCTTTTCGATGAGCGCGCCCGCACGTTCATTGCGCGCTGCGATGCACTGGGGATGAAGCTCAGCGAGCGGTTAGCTTCGGGGCACGTGAAGCTCACGCAAATCGAACCCGGCGACATGTCACCCGGTGAGTTCAGTCATCGCGTGCGCCTGGCAGTGGAGCGCGACAACGCACGGGTGATTCTCATCGATAGTCTCAACGGCTATCTGAATGCAATCCCGCAGGTGGAAGGGCCGCTCGTGCGCATGCACGAATTGCTGTCGTTCCTGAACGAACGCGGCATCGTCACGCTGATGGTCGTGGCGCAGCACGGCATTGTCGGGTCGAATATGGCGACGCCGATCGACGTCAGTTATCTCGCCGACACCGTGGTGCTGCTTCGGTTCTTCGAATCGGCCGGGGTGGTCCGCCGCGCGGTGTCGGTAATGAAGAAACGCAGCGGCCCTCACGAACAGACGATTCGCGAATTCCAGCTCGGTCCGGATCGGCTCCACGTTGGAGCCGCGCTGTCGGACTTCCAGGGAGTACTCACCGGCGTCCCGCACTACATCGGTGCCGCCGCGCCGTTATTCAAATGAGTGCCGTGCCGGACGACGCGAGCAGAGTCCTGATTTATGCGCCTATCGGGCGCGACAGTGAGTTGACGGCCGACCTTCTCACCCGCGCCTCTATTCCGTGCCACGTGTGCCGTTCGATGCAGGACGTGTGCGACGAGCTCGAGAAAGGGGCGGGCGCGGTTCTCCTCACCGAAGAGGCGCTGAACGACGCGCGCCTCGATGACCTCACCGCGGCTCTCGAGACGCAGCCGCCGTGGTCTGATATTTCGCTTCTTCTCTTTGCGGGCACGGATCGCAGTCAGGCGTCACTGCGGACGCTGCACAAACTCGAAGTGCTGCGCAACGTCACGCTGCTCGATCGTCCGGTGCGGACCGCGGCCGTGGTCAGCACTGTGCGGGCGGCGCTGCGCGGGCGTCACCGCCAGTACGAGCTTCGCGACACGCTGGTGGCGCTGCAGAAGGCGCGACTCGACGCCGAGAACGCCAACCGCTTGAAGGACGAATTCCTCGCGACCGTGTCGCATGAGCTGCGCACGCCGCTGAACGCCATCCTCGGATGGGTGTCGTTGCTGCGGCAGGCGCGCTTCGAGCCCGCGCGCGTCGCCGGCATTCTCGAGATCATCGAGCGCAACGCCCGGGCACAGGCGCAGTTGATTGCAGACGTGCTGGACATCTCGCGCATGGTCAGCGGGCGGGTCAAGCTGGAAGTCTCGCCCGTATCGCTCGCGCGCGTCATCTGCGACGCTGTCGATTCCATTCGCCCCGGCGCCGCGGCTCGTGGCGTTGCGTTGCATCTCGACGTCGAGGAAGGCCCAATCGCCAACGCGGATCCCGATCGGCTGCAGCAGGTCGTCTGGAATCTGCTGTCGAACGCGTGCAAGTTCACGCCCGAAGGCGGCCGCATCGATGTGAAACTGCGAGCGGACGCGTCGCACGCTACGATCACGGTGTCCGACACCGGCGCCGGCATTTCCGCCGACTTCCTGCCCTACGTGTTCGATCGCTTCCGTCAGGCCGAGCAGGGCTTCACTCGTTCGCACGGCGGCCTGGGACTGGGTCTCGCCATCGTCAAGCACCTTGTAGAGATGCATGGCGGCGACGTGCGAGCGATGAGCGACGGCCCGCACAAAGGCGCAACGTTCGAAGTCCGGCTGCCGCTGGCGCGGACCGTCATGCGCAGTCCGTGGACTCGCGGCGCCGACGAGCGTCCGGCAGAGATGCCGCACCCCGATCTCGCAGGCCGTTCGATCCTCGTCGTCGATGACGATGAAACGACGCGCGATTTGATGGTGACGATGCTGTCGCAGTGCGACGCGCAGGTGAAGGCGGTGGACAGCGTGCGCGCGGCGATGGCCGAGTTCGAGGCGGAAATGCCGGAACTGATTGTCGCGGACCTCGGCATGCCGGAAGAAGACGGCTTGTCGATGATCCGGCGTATCCGTCAGCGGCCGCCGGCACGTGGAGGGCTGGTGCGGGCGATTGCCGTTTCGGCGTACGCGCGGCCGGAGGATCGCGCGGCGGCGCTGACCGCCGGGTACGACGACTTCCTGACGAAGCCGGCGATCCCCGGCGATGTGTTACGCGCGGTGGATCGCTGTCTGGCTCGTCCGCCTCGGGCTACGCGGGAACGCCGACGCGGGCAGCGCGCGGCGCCGCAACCGACGCCCGCAGACCAAAGGCCATGATGGCCGCGCCCAGCGCCAGCGCGGCGCTGCCATAGAAGCACGCATCCCAGCTGCCGAAGCTCTCGTAGAGCAGCGCGGCGGTGCCGCCGCCGATGATCGACGCAACGCCCTTGGCCGAATACATCACGCCGTAGTTCGACGTCGCATGCTTCGCGCCGTAGTAGTCGCCCACGAGCGACGGGAAGAGCGAAAAGACTTCGCCCCAGGTGAGGTACACGCACACCAACGTGACCGTGAACAGGATGCCGGACTGCCGGCCGAGCGTCAGCACCAGCATCAGGCAGACGGCCTGGAGCAGGAACGCGACGGCCATCGCCGTCTCGCGGCCGATTTTGTCCGACGCCCAACCCCAGAAAATGCGGCTTGTGCCATTGGCCAGCGCGTTGAGCGAAGTGGCGAGCGTGAGGAAGCCGACGCTGATGCCCCATGACGCGGCCATCGGTCCGGAGTTCGCGGTGACCAGCAGTCCGCCGGTCGCCATCATCAGGAACATGGCATAGAGCAGATAGAACTGTGGCGTCCGCAGCATTTCGCCGGTGGTGAACTGGCGCGAGCCGATGGTCGCTGACGGCGCGGCAGTGCGCATGGACGCTGGCTGAGCCGACGGAGCCGGATGTCGGAGGAACTGCGCGACGATGAGAATGATGCCGCCCTGCAGGAGCCCGGTCCAGAGAAACGCCTGGCGGTAGCCGTAGTGTGCGAGGACCCACGCGATCATTGGCGTGAAGAGCGCCGCGCCGCCGCCGTAGCCGCCCGCGATGACGCCCGCCGCGAGACCGCGGCGATCGGTGAACCACTTGAGTGCGGAACCGATGCAGCCGCCATAGACCAGCGCCGCGCCGATCCCCGCTGTGATGTATAGCGCCCAGAACGCCGGCAGCGATGGAGCCATGCCGAGACCGCCCCACCCGATGGCGCAAAGAATGGCCGCGACGCTGGTGAAGATGCGCGGTCCCAGGCGATCGATCAGCCAGCCCTGCACGGGCTGCACCCATGTCTGGAAGAGGATGAAGAGCGTGAACGCCCACTGAATGTCAGAGAGCTTCCAACCGGTGCCCGCCTGGACTGGCTTGACGAACAGCGTCCATGCGTACTGCAGATTGGCGATCATCACCATCGCAATGACGGCGGCCACGAGTTGAAACCAGCGGTTCTGAATCCTCATCGCTCCTCCAGTCAGTCCCGCGCAAATATACAATTGGATTTCTTGGCGGGCAAACCACTCACAGTCATCCAAAGCGGAACGTTACGGCGGCACCTCGAGGAGCAGATTTCCGGGGAAGTTCGCTTTGATGCGGTCTCGCGGGCGCTTTATTCCACCGACGCCAGCGTCTATCAGATGCACCCCCTCGGCGTCGTCATTCCAAAATCACGGGAAGACATTCTCCGGACAGTCAATCTGGCGCGGGCGCATGGCGTTTCTATCACCGCCCGCGGCGGCGGCACGTCGCAAGCCGGACAGGCGATCGGCCACGGCCTGCAGATGGACTGCTCGAAGTATTACAACCGCATCCTCGAGCTGAACGTGCCGGAGCGCTGGGCGATTGTCGAGCCGGGTATTGTCCTGGACGAGCTGAACGCGCAGTTGAAGCCGCACGGTCTGCGCTTCGCGCCGGATATCTCGACGGCAAGCCGCGCCACCCTCGGCGGGATGATCAGCAACAACTCGTGCGGCGCGCGATCGGTGATGTACGGAAAAACCATCGATCACGTGCTCGAGCTGGATGTCGTCCTCGCGGATGGATCGCAGGCGCATTTGCGGCCGCTGAATCGAGCGGAGCTCGACACCGCCTGTCAGGGCGATACGCTTGAAGCGAAGTGCTACCGGGAGGTGCGGCGCGTCGCGCTCGAGTGCGCGGACGAAATCGAGAAGCGCTACCCGAAAGTGGTCCGCCGCGTCGGCGGCTACAACCTCGACGAGTTCGTCAACCCGGACAAACCGTTCAATCTGTCGAAGATCATCGTCGGCTCCGAGGGCACGCTGGCGATGATCACGGCCGCCAAGGTCAATCTCGTGCCGCTGCCGAAGGAAAAGGCGGTCCTTGCCATCGAGTTCGACGAGCTGCTCGACGCGCTCGCGGCAACGCCCGTCATCCTGAAACACAAGCCGTCGGCTATCGAAGTCATGGACCGCTTCATCCTGAATCACGCGCGGGAAAACCCGGCGATGGACCGGATGCGGCGATCGATTCTGCAGACAGAGGACCCTGGAGCGCTGCTGAACGTCGAGCTGTATGCGGATCGCGCGGAAGATCTGCCGCCGCGCCTGGCAGCCATCGAGCGCGACCTGGCGCGATTCAAATGCGTCTATCGCCGGCTGATGGCGCTGCCCGAGCAGGCGCGCGTCTGGAGTTTCCGCGAGATGTCGCTCGGCTTGTCGATGGCGATGAAAGGCGACGACAAGTCCCTGTCGTTCGTCGAGGACACGGCCGTCAAACCCGAGGTGCTGCGCGACTACATCGACGAGTTCCTGGCGATGATCAAGCGCAACGGCAGCTCCTCTGGTGTCTACGCTCACGCGTCGGTCGGCTGTCTGCACGTCCGGCCCGTCGTCAACATGAAGACCGCTGAAGGGATCGCGAAGTTCGAACGGATTGCCACCGACAGCGCCGACCTCGTGCTGAAGTACGGCGGCGCACTCTCGGGCGAGCATGGCGATGGCCTGGTGCGCGGCTGGTTCATGGAGAAGATGTTCGGTCCGGCGCTGTATCAGGCGTTTCGCGCCGTGAAGCACACCTTCGATTCCGGCGGCCTCTTCAATCCCGGGAAGATCGTCGACTGCCCATCGTTCACCTCGAACCTTCGCTACGGAGCCGGCTACCAGACGCCCGACCCGCCGACTTACTTCGATTACTCGGAGTACGGCGGCTTCGGCCGCGCAGTGGAGATGTGCAGCGGCGTCGGCGCCTGCCGCAAGAAGCTGGAAGGAACGATGTGTCCATCGTTCATGGCGACGAGGGACGAGAAGGACGTCACGCGCGGTCGCGCGAATACGCTGCGGCTGGCGATGACAGGTCGCCTCGCCGAAGCAGGACTCGACGATGAGGGGGTGCTCGAGACACTTGACCTCTGTCTCGAGTGCCGCGCGTGCAAGGCCGAGTGTCCGGTTGGCGTCGATGTCGCGCGCTTCAAGAGCGAGTTTCTGGCCGAACACTGGCGAAAGCACGGCATCCCGTTAGGGAAGCGTGTGCTGGGCAACGTGCGGGAGCTGTCGAAGATCGGCAGCCAGTTCGCGCCGCTCGCGAACGCGATGGCGGGCAGCGGGTTCGGCCGCTGGATGAACGAGAAGCTGTTCGGCATCGATCGCCGCCGCACGCCGCCGGCGTGGGTGAGCGAAACCTTCGAGGCGCGGTTCAGGCAGGTCCGCCTTAAGACGGATTCCACCGGTGCGGTCGCGTCCGGCTCTCGCCGGGTCATCCTCTTCAGCGACACCTTCACCAATTTCAATGAGCCCGAAAATGGCGTGGCGGCGGTGGCGGTGCTGCGTGCCGCTGGCGCAAACGTGGACGTGGTGCCTCACGACTGCTGCGGCCGGCCGCTGATTTCCACCGGCCAGCTCGATGCGGCGCGCAAGCTGGCAAAGAAGAACGCGGATGCGCTTTACGCGGCCGCATCGCGCGGCGACAGGATCCTGTTCCTCGAGCCAAGCTGTCTCTCCGCTGTCCGCGAGGATGCGCCTGCGCTGCTCCGAGGAGAGGAGCAGCGGCAGGCGCAGATCGTTGCCGATGCGTGCGTGCTGTTCGAGGATTACCTCGAGCGCGAGCTGGCGGATGGACGACTGTCGCTCACCCTGAAGGCCGGGCCTTCGGCGGTCGTGCTGCACGGTCACTGCCACCAGAAGGCGATGGGCCTGGTGGCGCCGGCGCGGGCGCTGCTGTCGCGCATTCCCGGCTGCACGGTTGTCGATCTCGATTCCGGCTGCTGCGGCATGGCCGGGTCATTCGGCTACTCGAAGGACCACTACGAGGTATCGAAACAGATCGGCGAACGGCGCCTTCTACCTGCGGCGCGCGCGTTGAAGGCGGGCGAGCTGCTGGCTGCCGCGGGAACGTCATGCCGCCATCAGGTGGAGCATTTCGCCGGTGCGCACGCACAGCATCCGGCGGTCATCCTTCACTCGCTAATCGAATAGAATCCCGCGCATGGCAACAACAGCACAACGGCGCGGCATCCCTGCGACGACCAACGTTCTCGCGCTGCTGTGCGCGATGTACTTCATCAACTACATCGTCCGTGTGAACGTCAGCACGGCGGCCGCCGTCTTCCAGCCCGAGCTGCATCTGACCAACACGCAGGTCGGGTTGATCTTCTCCGCGTTCGCGTATCCGTACCTCGCCTTCCAGATCGCCGGCGGATGGGTCGCCGACAGGTTCGGCGCGCGGCGCGCGCTGACGGTGTTTGCAGTGCTCTGGTCGTCGGCGACGGTGCTGATGGGCCTTGCTGACAGCCTGTCAGGCATGATTCTCGGACGCGTGCTCGTCGGCATCGGCGTGTCCGCGCTGCCAGTGGCCACACGCGCGATGTCGAACTGGACGCGCGCCGAAAAGCGTGGCTTTGCGCAGGGCATCACGCACGCGTTCGCGAGGCTTGGCAACACGCTGACGCCGCCCCTTATCGGCATCCTGCTCATTCCGTACGTCGGCTGGCGTGGCTCGTTCGTTGTCGTCGGCGCCGCGAGCTTCCTGTGGGCCATCGCCTGGTTCTGGTACTTCCGCGACGATCCAGCCGAACATCCGGCCATTACCGTGGAGGATCTCGCACTGCTGCCAAAGAAGCGCGTGAAGACCGCGGCGCGTGTGCCGTTCGGCCGCCTCGCCGCCCGGATGATGCCGGTCACGATCGTCTACTTCTGCTACGGATGGACGCTGTGGTTCTTCCTGGCGTGGATACCGTCGTACTTCCTCCACAGTTACAACCTGAAGTTGAGCAGCTCAGCGCTGTTTGCGTCGGGTGTATTCCTCGGCGGAACGCTTGGCGATTTTCTCGGCGGCATCGTCAGCGATCGTATCTTCGAGAAGACGCAGAGCCGGACGAAGGCGCGGCGGAATCTGATTGTCGCGGGCTTCCTGATCTCCACGGTGTTCATGATTCCCGTGCTGATGGTGCACGACCTGACGATCATCGTGCTGTCGCTGAGCCTCGCATTCTTCTTCTCTGAGTTCACCGTCGGCGCGTTCTGGGCGATCCCGATGGACATCGCGCCGCGCTACTCCGGGTTCGCCAGCGGGTTCATGAACTCCGGCTCCGCCCTGGCGGCCATCGTGTCACCGCTCATCGGCGGCTACATCATCGACACGACGGGCAAGTGGGAGATGACGTTTGTCGCCGGCATCGCGCTGCTCGTGCTTGGCGCCATCCTCGCGTTCTGGATGAAACCGGACGAGGAGCTGGAGGACCCAGCGGACGGCGAGCGCGCCACGCGCGTCGTACACGTCGCCGCCCCGGCGACACGCTGACTCGCGACGGCCAGCCGCATGCTACATTGCGGTCATGGCCGTCAACACCCGCACGCTGCCGATTCTCGACGAACAGAAGGCGCTCGCTGAGTTACGAAGTCTTCGCTCGCGCCAGCCGGTCGAGTACTGGGCGTTTTATTCCAGCCAGTTGAAGGGGATCGTCACCGACCCGGCACTGATGGTGCTGCCGTTCGACGATCACATCGTGCATCGCGGCCACGGCATCTTCGACACCGCCGCCATCGTCGCGGGAAAGATCTACGACCTCGACGCACATCTCGATCGCTTCCTGCTGTCGGCGGAACGATCGAAGCTGCGTCTGCCATACGCGCGCGAGGCGATGCGTGACATCGTCATTCAAACCGCCGCCGCGAGCGGCCGGCGCGACGGTTCGATCCGCTACTGGTTGTCGTCGGGGCCAGGCAGCCTCGAGCTCACGCCCGCAAAGGGTGCGGAGCCGGGCTTCTTCGTCATGATCTTTGCCGGCCTGTCGTATCCAGAGCGCTGGTACACCGAAGGCCTGCGCGTAATGACGACGACGTATCCGATCAAGGCGCCGCTCTACGCGATTACGAAGGCGACCAACTATCTGCCGAACGTCCTGATGCAGATGGAAGCGAAGGAGAAGGGGTTCGACAACGGCGTCTTCATCGACGAGGACGGCAACGTCGGCGAGAGCTCGAACATGAACGTCGCGTTCGTGAACCGGCACGGCACGCTCGTGCACCCGAGGTTCGATCACATTCTCTCTGGCTGCACGTCGCTTCGCCTCCTCGAGCTTGCGCGGACGCATAAGGACAAGGCGCGTGTGACTGGCGTCGAGGTGCGCGATGTTCCGGTCGCTGAAGCGCGGACCTGCCGGGAGATGCTGCTCCTCGGCAGCTCCATCAAGGTCGCCCCGGTGATTCAGTGGGACGATCAGCCGATCGGCGACGGCAAACCCGGGCCAGTCAGCAAGGGGCTGCTGCAGCTGCTGGAAGAAGACATGCGCAGCAGCGATCGCCTGATTCCAGTGCCGTACTAAGGAGCCGATATAAAGGTCGGCCCGCCCGAGGCATCCCGACGCACCCTACGTTCCTGTCCACTGCGGCTTCCGCTTGTTCAGGAATGCATCGACGCCTTCCTTGAAATCCGCACTCATGTAGCACATCTCGATCAGGTCTGCATCGCCCTGTGGCGGGTTGTGCGCGTCCATCAGGCGGCGCGTCATCTCCTTCGTCGCGCGGATGGTCAGCGGCGCATTGGACGCGATCTGGCGCGCCATCTCCATCACTTCTGATTCGATCGACTCCTTCGGCACCACGCGGTTGAAAAGACCGATCGCCTGCGCTTCGGCGGCGGTGAACAGCCGTCCGGTGAAGATCATTTCCTTGGCACGCGCGGGGCCAATCAGGTTGACGATGCGTGCGAATGTGCCAGAGGAGGCAACGTTGCCGAGCGTGCGCGCGATGGGAATGCCGATCTGCGAGTCGGTCGTGGCGACGCTCAGGTCGCATGTCGCCACGAGGCCGCAGCCGGCGCCGGTGGCAAATCCTTCGACCTGCGTGATGGTCGGCCTCGTGACGCTCGCCAGCCGCCCGAGGACGACGCTGATTTTCTTCTCGTAATCGATCGCATCCTGCGGCGTGCGGAAGCTCTGAAACTGCGAGATGTCCGTGCCGGAGACGAACGCCTTGCCGCCGGCGCCTTTCAGAATGAACACGCGCACCTGCGGATTGCGGTCGACCTCTTCGCAGGCGGCCAGGAGCGCGTCATACATCGCCCACGTCATCGCATTGCGCGCCTGCGGCCGATTGAAGGTGAGCAAGGCGAGCGGCGGCGCGACCTCGAAGATGGTTTCGGCAGTGGTCATAGAGGCTCTTAGAATACCGTTAATGGATCAGAGCAACGGTGGGGCGCTCGCGGGCCTGCGCGTCATCGATCTCACACAGGTGATGGCCGGCCCTTTCTGCACCATGCTGCTCGCCGATTTCGGCGCCGATGTGATCAAGATCGAGCCGCCGAACGGCGACTCGACGCGCACCATGCCAGGCGCGGTCGGCACCGACAGCCCGAGCTTCAACGCCGTGAACCGCGGCAAGCGCAGCGTCGTTCTCAATCTGAAGAGTGAAGAAGGTGTTGGCGCGGTCAAGGCGCTGGTGCGGAGCGCGGACGTCTTCGTCGAGAACTATCGGCCCGGTGCGCTCGACAAGCTGGGCCTCGGCTACGCAGAACTGTCGGCGATCAACCCGCGGCTGATTTACGCGTCGATTTCAGGCTACGGCCAGACCGGTCCGCAACGGCACAAGGGCGGATTCGATCTCGTTGCGCAGGGCGTGTCCGGCATCATGTCGGTGACCGGCGAGCCCGAAGGCGCGCCGGTGAAATCGGGCATCCCGCTGACCGACCTCGGCGCCGGCATGTTTGCCACGATCGGTATACTCGCCGCGATCGAGTATCGCCACCGCACCGGGAAGGGCCAGCTAGTCGACACGTCATTGCTCGATGCCGGGGTCGGCTTGTCCGTGTGGGAATCCACACAGTATTTCTCCGGCCGTGGCATTCCCGAGCGCCTCGGTTCCGCGCACCGGATGAGCGCGCCGTATCAGGCGTTCCGATGCGCGGACGGCTACATCACGCTCGGCGGCGCCAACGACCGCAGTTTCCATCGCATCTGCGAAGTGCTCGGCCACGCGGAGTGGAAACAGATGCCGGAGTTTCTCACCGACGGCATGCGCATCAAGAACCGTGTGGACCTGGCCGCGCGCATCGAAGCGATCACCAGCACTAAACCTCGCGCGCACTGGCTGGAGCTGTTCGAAGCACACAACATCCCCTGCGGACCGATCAACGATTACGCGCAGGTGTTCGACGATCCGCAGGTGATCGCGCGCGAGCTGGTCGTGGACGTCGACCATCCGACGCTCGGCGCAATCAGGGCACTCGGCTCGCCGATCAAACTGAGCGAAACACCACCTGCCGTTCGGCGCAGGGCGCCACTGCTCGGCGAACACACGGAGGAGGTTCTAGCGCAGGCCGGGATTCGTTTTTCATGATGGAGGGCAGCGTCCTCTTATCCTCCGATGCCTCAATGCGGCATGTGCGGCACGACCTCCAAAACAGGCAAGCCCAGAGGTCTAAACTGCAACGCGCCCGAGTCGATTGACTCCTCGCCGCATCCAATCGAACGAGAGGTTGCTCTCGGAGGTCGGTCGAGATTAACGCGGGAGCAGTAACTCCCGATGGCACGCGCACCTCTACGACGACGCGCCGCCTCCTTGCGCCGACGGCTGCGCCGCCGGCTTGTGCACCGCGTGTCGCTCGTCATGTGCCAGATTCGCGACGATGGGTCGCAGCGACGTTGCCTGGCGCAGCACGTTGAACCAGAACGGCGCGCCGAGACTCAGAAGCATCGCAGAGAACAGCACACCGAAGAAATGGGCGTTGACATCCCAACCCGATGATGTAGCCGTGGAACGCACGATCGGCAACAGGTCGTCCTGACTCAACACGCCGTTCGGTGCGTGCTTCGCGTAATCGGGCATCAGGTGCAGCCCGGTTGCCGTGAGGTCGTTGTTGATTTGCGCGGTCGTGGAGAGGATCCGCCGCAGGTCGCCGGCCGCGGCCTGGTCCTGCGCGATGGCCAGGCGTTCGGCTTCAGTGTTGATCGCGTCCGTCGACGCCAGCAGTCTGGTCCGGATCTCCAGGTTGCTCGACAGATCGCGAAACAGCGTCGACGAATCGAGATGCACGGCGAACGCGATGGCGACGGCCCAGGCCAGCGTCACCACGCGCGTCGACAGCGTGAACCGCTGCGACACGCGATCCATCGTCTTGTGGAACCAGTGATCGATGTCGCTCCACATCTCGTCCCTCGCCAGCGCCTTCTGCAACCCGGGCCACCTGTCCTGCGCCTCCTTGGTCGAGCCAATGCGGCGCAGAATGTCCTTGAATTCGTCGAGGCGGATGGCGGTGGCGAGCTGCCACAGCTTGAACCGTTCGAAGCGATGGAACGTCGAGTCCGTGATCAAGGGATGGCAGAGCAGCTGGTTGCTGATGTCGCGAACGTGCGCACTGGCTTCGGGCGCGACCTGCTCCAGCAATACCTCGATTCCCGAGCGCAGGTGCAACCCGCGCAGCGACGCAATCGCGACGACCGCCTGATTGAGCAGCGTGATGATCAGGCTGACGGCAAGAATGACGACGACGAAGGCAATGAAGGTGTCGAGTTGTCCGAGCATGGGTGGCCCTCTCCGCGCGCATCATAAATGCGGCGACGAGGCACTCGTTCACAAATCGGCAAAGAATCTAGGCCTTCGCGAACGCCGACTCAGTGGCGAGTATCTCGAGCGCGGCGAGCACGCCGCCGGCACGGTGCGGCACGTCCGCGAGCTTGAAACCCATCTCGACGCCGCTGAGCGTGCCGGCCAGCGTCAGGTCGTTGAGATCCCCGAGATGGCCGATGCGGAAGATCTTTCCCTTCAACTTGCCGAGGCCGGTGCCGAGCGACATGTCGAACCGTTCGAGCACGATCTGACGGAAGACATCCGCGTCGCGGCCGTCAGGCATTATTACGGCAGTCAGCACGCCGCTGTATTCCGCCGGGTTCTGCGCCACGATGTCGAGGCCCCACTCCTTGACCGCCGCTCGCGTCGCGCGCCCGAAGCGCTCGTGACGGGCCCAGATATTCTCGAGCCCCTCGTCGCGCATCATGCCGAGCGCCTCGCGCAGCCCGTACAAAATGTTGGTTGACGGCGTATAGGGAAAGAAGCCGGCCGTGTTGTCGCGCAGCATCGGCTGCCAGTCCCAGTAGGCGCGAGGCATCTTCGCGGTCTTCGAGGCGGCAAGCGCCTTGTCGCTGATTGCGTTGAAGCTAATGCCGGGCGGCAGCATCAATCCTTTCTGCGAGCAGCCAACCGTGACGTCCGCGCCCCAGGCATGGTGACGATATTCGATCGAGCCGAGCGAAGAGATGGTGTCGACGAGCAGCAGTGCAGGGTGTCGCGCCGCATCAATCTGCTTGCGAATCTCGCCGATGCGGCTGACGACACCGGTTGACGTCTCGTTGTGGACGACACAGACGGCTTTGATCGCGTGGCCGCGGTCGTCCGCCAGCTTTTCGAACACCACGGCGGGATCGGCGCCATGACGCCAATCGCTGGTCACCCAGTCGACCTGCAGGCCCATCTTTGTCGCCACCTCTCTCCACAGCGTGGCGAAGTGGCCGGTCTCGAACATCAGTACTCGGTCGCCGGGCGAGAGCGTGTTGACGAGCGACGCCTCCCACGCGCCGGTACCGGATCCCGGATAAATGATGACGGGCGACTTGGTAAGGAAGACGTCCTTCAGCCCTGCCAGCACGTCCTTGGCGAGCGACGCGAACTCGGGGCCGCGGTGATCGATCGTCGGCTTGCTGAGCGCGCGCAGCACACGATCGGGAACGTTGGTGGGACCTGGGATTTGAAGAAAATGCCGCCCGCTCTTGGCCATGGAATGGATCCTACTTCGTGGCGTTGATTTCGCCGGGTCGATACGTCTTGCTGAAATTGTTGCGCGTATTCGTCACAGTGAAGGTGCCATCCTGCTGCGCCGTCACCTTGAAGAAATATGACTTCCCGTTGTGCACCGGTGCGGGCGGCGCCTGCTGCCCTTGGGGCGGCGGTGTGTATTGCCCGATCGGCATCGACGTCTCAGGCTGATCGATCGTGTTGGCGATGAACGCGCCCGGCACGGTGTATTCCTGCCCGCTCAACAGCGAGAAGTGCATCTGCCACACGTCCTCGAGCCCCGGCGAGGAGAACATCGACTGCATCGAGAAGGGCTCGCCGCCCTTTCGGGTGCCGTTGTTGACGATTGCCACGCGCGGACGCACGGCATGCACGAGCACCGGCGAGTTGGAGCTGGACTGGCCGTGATGCATGCCGAGCATCAAATCGACGGTTCCGATCCGGTTGACCGGACACGCCAGCTCGAATTCCTTGTTGCGTGTGTTGTCGCCCAGGTGCAACGCCCTGAACTTGCCGTAGCTGACGAGAATGCCGACCGACATCGGATCTTCCATGTTGTTGTCGATCGGCTGAAAGTTCGCGCACTCCGGATTGCGCTGGCCGGCGCCGTTGCCTTTCATCGTCGCAATCGGCATCCCGGCCGAAATGACCACGGTCACGTTGGTCGCGCCGAGCGGAATCTTGTCTCCCGGCTTGGCGACCGTGTGCTGCGATTTCGAGATCAGGTCCGCGTAGACGTTCTTCAGAAAATCGTCCGCGGCCTGGCCGGGCTGCACGTTGGGCCCGTGATCCCAGTAGTGCTTGATCGGGATCTGCTTGGCGAGCTCCTGCAGGCCGCCGAAGTGATCACCGTGCCAGTGCGTGATGATCAGATTGTCGATCTGCGTCAGGCCCGCATCGCGGACGGCTTCCATGATGCGCCCCGCATCGCGTACCGCCGCGGCGCCGGCGTTGCCGGTGTCCATCAGCAGCGATTCGCCGGTCGGCGAGACGAAAAGCACGCCGTTGCCACCCTCGACGTCGACGACATAGATCGTCAGCGGCTTGGTCGCGCGGTTCTGCGTAAACGCGGGCGCGGCGAGACAGGCGACGGCAGCGAGCGCGAGCAGTGCGCGTTTCATACAGCTACCTCGTGGCGTTAGCGGTTGCCGGACGATACGTCTTGCTGAAGTTGTTGCGCATGTTTGTCACCGTGAAGGCGCCATCCTGCTGCGCGACAACCTTGAAATAGTATGACTTCCCGTTGTGCACCGGTGCCGGTGCGGCCTGCTGTCCCTGCGGCGGCGGATTCCACGCCGCCACCGGCAATGAGGCGTCTGGCTGGTCGATCTGGTTGGCGATGAACGCGCCCGGCACCGTGTACTCCTGGCCACTGAGCAGCGAGAAGTGCATCTGCCACAGGTCCTCGAGGCCGGGCGAGGAAAAGAGAACTTTCATCGCGTCCGGTTGTCCGCCCTTGCGCGTGCCGTTATTGATGATCGCCGCGCGCGGATGGAGCGCATGCACCAGCGCCGGGGAGTTGGAAATCGCCTGGCCGTGATGCGACACGATAAACAGATCCGCGGTGCCGAGCCGGTTGTTCGGGCACATCAGATCGAGTTCCTTGTTGTAGGTCAGGTCGCCCATGTGCACCATCCGGAACTTGCCAAACGTGATGTAGCTGCTGACCGATTGTGCGTTCTCGGTCGGATCCGGATCCTGCGGCTTCGATTCCGCGCAATACGGATTCGGACGACCCGCGCCTTGGAGGTTCGTCTTCAGAACGTTGCCGGCTGCGGCGACGACGTTCCATTTCAGATCCTTGAGGGGAATCGTGTCGCCCGGTTTCAAGACTGTGTGTGTCGCCTTCGCGGTGAGCGGTTCGTAGACCGTCTTGAAGAAATCGTCCGTCGCCGGCGTCGCCTGCACGTTGGGGCCGTGATCGTAATAATGCGCGATGGGTATCTGCCGGGCGAGTTCCTGCAGGCCGCCGAAGTGATCGCCATGCCAGTGGGTGATGATCAGGTGATCGATCTTCGTCACGCCGGCATCCTTCGCCGCTTCCATGATGCGTCCAGCGTCGCGAGCGGCCTGGTTGCCGCCGTTGCCCGTGTCGATGAGGACGGTTTCACCGGACGGCGTCACGAACAGCGTCGCATTGCCGCCTTCGACGTCGACGATGTAAATTTCGAGCGGTTTGCCGACTCGGTTCTGCGCCAGGGCTGGCGCCGCCATGCAGGTCAACGCGAGCAGAGACACAGAGAGCGTGCGCATAGAGAACCCCCTCATGAGCGCACGATTCTACTTCACATCTTTGATGATGAAGAGCTTCTCTCCGGGCCGGATCAGGCCAAGTTCGCGGCGGGCAATCTCTTCGATCGCCTGAGGATCTTCGCGGAGCTCGCGCGCCTGGTCGCGCAGGTGGGCGTTTTCGGCGCGCGACTGCGCCAGCGACGTCTCGAGGGTCCGGTACTGCTGCCGCGCCTTCAGCATCGCGAGGAAACCGCGGTCGCCGACCAGCGCGTCGATGATCAGCACGCACCCGACCGCCAGCACGACGTAGCGCACCACACGGCTGCGGCGCCGGCGCTGCATCGAGGAGGTCGTCGTCGTATCGGGAGCGCGTTTCTTCAATTTCGACCCGTGGCAGAATAGCGCGTTTCGATCGCGAGTACAACTACCAAAGTGAGATGAAAAGTACAAGCGGCAGTTCAGCCGTCATCATTCTCACGACTCTTTCCGCGTCGGCCGACGCAACTTCGTTCGCGCGCGCGCTGGTCAGCGAGCAGCTGGCCGCCTGCGTAAACGTGTTGCCGCCGATGACGTCGCTTTACCGGTGGAAGGGAGAGGTCGAGGAGGATCGGGAGCAACAGCTCGTCATCAAGACGACGGAAGACCGGGTCGGGGCGATCGAGGCCCGCTTCCGCGAGCTGCATCCGTACGAACTTCCGGAACTTATCATTCTCGATGTGAAGGCTTCGGCGCCGTATCTGGCGTGGATTGCTGCCTCCGTGGCGGCGACATAAGGCCGCAGGCAAAGACGACGGCAGCCGCCAGCCCCCACAACAATGTGTGCGGCAACACCGGGATCGGCCAGCTGAACACCCAGATCACCGCCGCGATGAGGCCGACGCGAACGAGGAAATAGCGCCGGATTCCGCTCGCCTGGTCACGTTCCACTTCATCCGCCAGCAGCCTTCGCAAACGCTCGCGGTCGAGATCCGACGAGTGCACTTTCATATTTACATCTCCACCTGAACACCCAACTCGACCACGCGCTCCGGCGGCAGGCGGAAGAACGCCGTCGCGCGGATGGCATTGCGCGTCATCAGCACAAACAGCTTTTCGCGCCAGATCGCCATGCCTTGTCGGCGTGTCACGAGAATCGTTTCGCGGCCCAGGAAGTAAGTGACGTCATCGACGTCGAGCGGCAATCCTTGCTCGCGCGCGTCGAGCAGCGCCTCGGGGACGTTTGGATCCTCCATAAATCCATACTGCAGCCGCATGTTGTACAGCCCGTGTCCGAGCGATTGCACGTAGAGATGGTCTTTTCGCGCGACGTGCGGCACCTGGACGGTGGCGACGGTCAGCACAATGACGTGTTCATGCAGCACTTTGTTGTGCCGCAGGTTATGCGCCAGGGCAGGTGGTGTGCCGGTCGGCTGCGCCGTCATGAAAACCGCCGTTCCCGGCACTCGCAGCGGCGGCGACGCTTCGACCACCGCCATGAATGTCTCCAGCGGCACGGCGCGCGCTGTGAGCCGCTCGGCAACCAGCCGCCGGCCGGTCCGCCACGTCGTCATCACGGTGAAAAGCACGGCCGCGACAGCGAGCGTTACCCAGCCTCCCTGGACCACTTTCAGGGCGTTGGCGCCGAAGAACGCGGTGTCGATGCCGAGGAACAGTGCGGTCGCCGCGATCACCGCCGGCTTCGGCCAATGCCAGCGCTCCGTCATGATGACGTAGAGCAGCAGCACGGTGATGATCATCGTCAGCGTCACGGCGATGCCATACGCGGCCGCCATGGCGCCGGACGACCCGAACCCGATCACGATCAGCACCGTCGCCGCCATGAGTGCCCAGTTCACCTGCGGCACGTAGATCTGGCCGATCTCCCGCGCGGAGGTATGCTCCACCTCGAGTCGCGGCACGAGGCCAAGCTGAATCGCCTGACGGGTGATTGAGAAGGAACCAGAGATGAGCGCCTGCGACGCGATGATCGCCGCAACCGTAGCGATGCCGACCAGCGGCAGCAAGCCCCACGACGGCGCGAGCTGGAAGAACGGGTGCTCAGCGGCGGGATTGCGCAGCAGCAGTGCACCCTGCCCGAGGTAATTGAGCACCAACGCCGGCAATACGAGTGCGAACCATGCCAGACGAATCGGCTGCTTGCCGAAATGCCCCATGTCGGCATACAGCGCTTCGCCCCCGGTGACGACGAGAAATACGGCACCGAGCACCGCAAATCCGGTGAACCGATTGATTTCGAAGAACCTGACTGCGTGGCGCGGGTCGAACGCGCCGAGAACCTGTGGAGCGCTTGCGATCCAGACCACGCCGAGGGCGGCGATGGTCACAAACCAGACGATCACGATCGGGCCGAACAGTCGGCCGACTCGATGTGTGCCGAACTTCTGGATCGCAAACAGGATCACCAGGATGGCGACCGTCAGCGGCACGACATACGGGCTGAACAGCGGTGTCGCGACCTCGAGGCCCTCAACTGCGCTCAACACCGAAATCGCTGGAGTAATCATGCCGTCGCCGTACAGCAGCGCGGTTCCAAAGATGCCGAGCGCCACGAGCAGGGGCCGTCCCATGGCCAGCCGGGCCGGACCACCAGCACCACCGCGGCTCGGAATGAGCGCGGTCAACGCAAGAATGCCGCCCTCTCCCTGATTGTCCGCGCGCATCACGACCACGACGTACTTGAGCGAGATGACGAGCAGCAGCGCATAGATGATGAGCGACAGGACGCCCAGCACGTTCTCGGTGGTAGGCGGCACGCTGTGCGTGCCGAAGAAGCATTCGCGCATCGCATACAGCGGGCTCGTGCCGATGTCGCCGTAGACGACGCCGAGCGCCGTGAGCGTCAGCGGCAGCAGACGGCTGTGGCGGGTTGTGTGCGAAATGCCAGGGAAAGCTGCGGCGGCCGTGCCGGACCCGTCGGGCAAACGCTCCTCCAATTCGCCGACGGGGTTAGCTGACGGGCTAGGGGTTGGAAGTCCCCCTCCGCCTTGCCGCAGTGCGGCTTCAGCGAGATGCGCCCCACTTTCTGCTGGGTCCCCCGTGTCGCCCGGTTCGGTACCGGACGCCTTAGGCTTTGTACATTATGCGCCGGTTTGGTCGGACGCGCAGCGCAGTGCGTGCTCCTCACCGGCCGCTGGCGCGACAGCACGGCCGAGATGGTAGGGCACGCTGGTCACGACGATGTTCGGCTTGAACAGCAACGCTCCCTTGATCAGCAACGCATGCTGGTTGTGGAGCAGGTGTTGCCAGAGCCGCTTCGGCACGAACTCCGGAAGGATGACGGTGACATATGCCGCGGCGTCCGCTTCGTGCAGTTCCTCGATGTATTCGAGCAGCGGCTCCATGAGCGATCGGAAGGGAGACTCGAGTACGACGAGCTCGACCCCTTGTCCCCATTCGCTCCACTGTCGCCGCAGCGCCTCGGTAGCCGTCGGATCGAGCTCGACATACACGGCGCGCACATCCGGTGACAGCGCCCGCGCGTAGCGCAGCGCCTTCACCACGGCGCGCTGCAAGCCGCCAATCGGCACGATCACGACGTGGCGGCTGGCTGGTTCGGGCTGCCATCCGCGCAGCGTCAGCTCCGCGGCGACATGGTCGTAATGTCGGCGCGTGACCTCGAAGATCGTGACCAGCACCGGAATCATGACGATGATGATCCACGCGCCTTCCGCCGCCTTTGTCATTGCCACGATGACCAGCACCACGCCCGTGACGATTGCGCCGAACCCGTTGATCGCCGCGCTGCTGCGCCATCCAGGTTCGCGCAGTCGGCGCCAATGCAACACCATCCCCGCTTGCGACAGCGTGAACGACACGAATACACCGATCATGTAAAGCGGAATCAGGGCGTGGGTGTCGCCGCCGAAGACGATGAGTAGCACCGATGCCAGGATGCTGAGAATAACGATGCCGTTGGAGAAGGCGAGGCGATCACCCTGGTTCATGAACTGCCTCGGCAGAAAGCGGTCGCGCGCCATGATCGACGCCAACCGCGGGAAGTCCGCGTAGGCGGTGTTCGCCGCGAGCACGAGGATCGCCATCGTCCCCGCCTGTACCGCGAAGTACGGCCAGCCGCGTCCGCCGAACGTGGCGCGTGCAATTTGCGAGACGACGGTCTCGGCATCGTTCGGCACGATGGCGTAAGCGTGCGAGAGCAGCGTAATACCGATGAACATGGTGATTGACATGCACGCCATGGCGACGAGCGTGCCCGCCGCGTTCTTGCTCTCCGGCGGCCGGAACGCCGGCACACCGTTCGATACGGCCTCGACACCAGTCAGCGCGGTGCAGCCGTTCGAAAATGCCGTGAGCAACACAAAGACCGGCAGCATCGTCGTTCCAGGTGGCAGCGGATGTTCGAGTGGCGGCACCGCGTGCAGCGAGCCGCTGAAATACCGCCACGCGCCCACCGCGATCATCGTGAGAATGCTGACGATAAAGAAGTAGGTGGGTCCGGCGAAGAGGCGACCCGACTCGCGGACGCCGCGCAGGTTGCCGAGCATGAGAACAACGACAAAGCCGAGACACACCGCGACCGCGTGGGGTTGGTATTGCGGGAACGCCGACGTGATCGCGGCGACGCCGGCGGCGATGCTGACGGACACCGTCAGGATATAGTCGATTAGCAGCGACGCCGCGGCAACGAGCGATGGCAACCGTCCGAGATTGTCTTTGGCGACGATATACGCCCCGCCTCCACTCGGATAGGCGTGGATCGTCTGCCGGTACGAAAAGACGACGACGATCATCACCGTGGCGATGATGGCGCCAATCGGCGTGACGAGGCTCATCGAGACGAGGCCGCCGATCGTTAGCACGCGCAGGATTTCTTCCGTCGCGTACGCTACGGATGACAGCGCGTCTGACGAGAGCACCGCCAGTCCCGTGATCTTCGAAAAGCGTTCGTGGTGAGCGAGACGAGAGGGAATGGGCGCGCCGACAATCAGGCGCTTGACCTGCCCGAGGAATGACTCGGCGGACACGATGGCCTCCAAACGCCGACGGGGTTAGCTGACGGGCTAGGGGTTGGAAGTCCCCCTCCGCCTTCGCCGCTTTCGCGGCTTCGGCGAGATGAGCCCCAGTGAAGTTGGGTCCCCCGTATCGCCTCTAACGAGGCGAATTAGGCAATCTCGATTATACGCTTCGGGAACGAAGCCAGCCGATCAGTGCCGGCAGCAGAGAAATCGCAATCACGACCATGACGACTACGTCGATCCTCTTGTCGATGCCGGGGATGACGTTCCCCAGCAGGTAGCCGCCAAGCGTCATGCTTGCAATCCAGAGGATCGCGCCGACGATGTTGTAGGTGGCGAAATGTCTGTAGCCCATCTCCGCCACGCCGGCGACGACGGGCGCAAACGTGCGGAGGATCGGCGCGAACTGCGCGATGATGATCGTCTTCCCGCCGTGGCGCTCGTAATAGTCGTGCGTCATCTGCAGATGCTCGCGTCGGAAGAGTAGCGAATCCGGTCGACTGTAGAGCGCCTTGCCGGCGCGTTTCCCGATCTGATAGCCCGTCGCGTTGCCGAGAATCGCCGCCGGGATGAGCGTCACAATCAACAAGGGCAAATTCAAATCACCACGCGCGGCGAAGAGTCCGGCCGTGATCAGCAGCGAGTCGCCAGGAAGAAAGAAGCCTGCGAGCAGCCCGGTCTCGGCAAAGATGATGAACGGGATCCCGTACTGCCCGACAAAGCGGATCAGTTCCGGGACGTTGTAGACGGTATGGAAAAAATCCTGCAGAAGATTCACGAGATGCGGGCGAGCGCCTGTTCGAGATCTTCCTTTAAATCATCCACGTCTTCGATGCCGACCGAGACGCGAACGAGATCGTCGGTCACGCCGATGCGCTGACGTAACTCGGCTGGAACGGAGGCGTGCGTCATGGTTGCTGGATGGCTGATAAGCGTCTCGACGCCGCCTAGACTTTCCGCCAGGGCCATCAGCCTCACATTGTTCAAGAGCGTGCGCGCGTTGTCGAGCGAGCCGAGCGCGAAGGAGATCAGTCCCCCGAAGCCGCGCATCTGCTTCTTCGCCAGCGCATGCTGTGGATGCAATGACAGGCCGGGGTAATTGACCTTCCTGACCTTTGCATGCGAGGCGAGATACTCGGCCAGTACCATCGCGTTCGCATTGTGCCGCTCCATCCGGATGGGCAGCGTCTTCGTGCCGCGCAGCACCAGCCATGCATCCATCGGGCCGATGATCGCCCCCTCGGCATTCTGCACGAACCGCAGCCACTCGATGTGATCGTCACGCGTGGCGATGACGACGCCGCCGACGCTGTCACTGTGACCGTTGAGGAACTTCGTCGTGCTGTGGACCACGAGGTCGGCGCCGAACTCAATCGGCCGCTGCACGTACGGGCTGGCGAACGTGTTGTCCACCGCGACAGCAACGCCGCGCTTGTGCGCGACGTCGCACGCGGCAGCAAGGTCGGTCAGGCGAAGCGTCGGATTGGTCGGTGTTTCGAGAAAGAGCAGCTTCGTATTCGGCCGGATCGCCGCTGCGATGTCATCTGTGTTCGAGGAATCGACATAGCTGAAGTCGAGCTGATATTTCCGCAGCACGCGCTCAAACAGCCGATACGTGCCGCCGTAGGTGTTGTCAGTGACGACGACGTGGTCGCCGGCCTGCAGGAGCGTCATGATGGCGCCCTCGGCAGCCATTCCTGACGCAAACGCAAACGCCGCTCTGCCCTTCTCCATCGCGGCAACGTTCGCCTCGAGCGCCGCGCGCGTCGGGTTCTGCGTGCGCGCGTACTCGTACCCTTTGTGCTTGCCGAGCGCGTCCTGCACGTAGGTCGATGTCTGGTAAATGGGCGTGATGATGGCGCCTGTCGCAGGATCGGGAACCTGGCCGGCGTGGATGCAAATCGTGCTGAATCTGGCCGTTTCGCGCAGCTTCACGAGACGAGGGTACTACAGGGCCGCCTGAAGCCAGTCCCTGCGTACGGACAAGAGCGCGTAGGGGCCGGCTTCAGCCGGCCCCACGTACACTGTTGCCGTGGGATTTCTGTGGCGCGTCCGGCGCAAGCTGACGCTCTCCTACGTCTTCATCGGGTTCGTGCCCGTCCTGCTGCTCGCCTCCTTCTTCCTGCTGTGCGGACTCCTGCTGTTTTTCAACGTCAGCTCGTATCTCGTGCAGTCGCGCGTCAATGCGCTGGTCGACGAGACTCGATTTCTCGCCGAGGCGACGGCCATCGAGCTGGCGCAGGCAACCGACGATCCGACGTTTGACGAGGTGCTGACACGGCGACAGGAAGCCGCCTCCGCGCGCTATCACGGCGCGTCGCTCGTGGTCGTGCCGACTTACCGTGTGTGCGGCCCAATCAACGCGACGCCCGGCCGTACGGTGAGCCGTCCGCTCGCCAGCGGCGCATGGGCGCACCTCGAGGCGCCAGGCAGCCTGCCGCTCTGGGTATCGTGCGAGGGGTTTGCGGGACTCATCGCCTATCAGGCGCCGCCGATGGGCGCGGCTGCCGCTCGGGAAAGTCCGCTGTGGCGCACGCACCTCGCCGTTCGCGCAGTGGCGCTTCCGGCCGAAGCGATTGCGCGCTACGCCGTCATCGTCGACGTGCCCGTGACTGCGGCCACAGGACTGCAGATTCAGAACGAGACCGGCATCGAGCTTGGCGACATTTCCACGCTCGGCATGACGGCCACTGACGTCGTCCCCGTAACTGGCCACGCGATTGAAGAAGATCCGACGGCTCCAGTCCCGAGCGAGCGGGTGAAGTGGATGACGTTCCTCGATTACGTCGATTGGGCCACAGGCCGCACCGGAAACGTCGTCATCGCCATCGGACTGAATGTCACGGACATCTACGGCCGCATCTCCGCGACGCCGCTGACGCAGATCGGCAACTTCAGCTTCGGGCAGCTGCTGCTCATCATGCTGATGGTTGTCGCGGCGTTGTTCATCGTCATCCAGACGGTCGCGTACGTGATGGGTCTGAAGCTGGCGCGCTCGATTACGGGGGCCGTGCACGAGCTCGCAAGCGGGACCGAGCACGTGAAGCGCGGCGACTTTTCGCATCGGATTTCCGTCAGCAGCCACGATCAGCTCGGCGACCTCGCGGACTCGTTCAATTCGATGACCGCCAGCGTCGAGGAGCTCCTGCAGCAGAAGGCGGAGAAGGAGCGACTCGAGCAGGAGCTCCGCATCGCGCGACAGATCCAGATGTCGCTGCTGCCGCAAGGGCCGCTGAAGCTCGATGGCCTGTCGGTGACGGCGCATTGCGAGCCGGCGCGGGAGGTCGGAGGGGACTACTACGACTACTTCACACTGGGCGAGCGCCGCATCGGCATCATCATCGCCGACGTGGCGGGCAAGGGCACATCAGCCGCCCTCTATATGGCGGAGCTGAAAGGACTGATGCTGTCGCTCAGCCAGCTGCATGCGTCGCCGCGCGAGCTGCTGATCCGCGCGAACCGCATCATCGCGCAGCATCTCGATGCGCGCAGTTTCATCACGATGACGTACGCCGTTGTCGATCTGTGCGCGCGAACGTTCACGTATGCGAGGGCGGGTCATTGCCCGTTGATCTATCTACCGGGGCCAGGGGCCGCAGGGCAGCAGGCGGAGGGCGGGGCAGACAGAACGAAAGAGGGCAGGAGGGTGCAGGTTCAGGTGCCTGACGGGTTGGTGCTTGGATTGAAGATCGATAGCGGCGAGCGATTCGACAGTCTTCTCGAGCAGGTCACGATTCCGCTCGGCATCGGCGACGTCATCCTGCTGTTTACTGACGGCGTGACGGAAGCGATGAACGCGGCAGGGGAGCCGTTTGGTGAAGAGCGCCTCGCCGCTCTGGTGGGAGAACACGGCGACCTGCCGTTCGAAGAGCTGCGCGAACGCATCCTGCGCGAAATCAGGGTATTCATCGGCAAGACCGCTCTGCAGGACGATCTGACGCTGGTTGTCCTGAAGCTGGACGAGGTCGCTGCGCCTGTCCATTTGTGATGTGTGATTCGCGCTTTGTGATTTCAAAACCTCGTGTTCTTCGCGTCCTTCGTGGTTTCATAATCACCAATTCCTAATCCACAAATGCCGCCGGTCATCGTCTTTTCCACCACGTCCGACATCGAAGCGAGCGTCGTTCTGGCGCTGCTCGACAGCCAGGGCATCGCGGGCTTCCGCATCTCCGGCAACCCACAGGCGATTCTGCCGATGTCGATGAGTCCGCTCGGCGAGATCCGTATCGCCGTCCCCGAGGATGCGGCCGACGACGCCATTCGGATTATCGACAGCCATCGCGAGGACGTCGGCGCGCGCGTCGTACGGATTCGCGACGAGTTCGATGATCTGGAGACACGCATCGAGTACAGGTTCCGGGATCGCGGCCTGCTCGAGCACGCGCTGACGCACAAGTCGCGCGCAGCCGAGGACATCTCCGGAGGCGTGGCTGATAACGAGTCGCTGGAGTTCCTCGGCGACGCGGTGCTCGGTCTCATCGTCGCGGAAGCCCTCTTCCGCCAGTATCCGAGCTACAACGAAGGGCAGAAATCGAAAATCAAGGCGTCTATCGTGTCGACGCAGGCGTTGGCGCGCCATGCGGAGAACATCCGGCTCGGCGATCACCTGATCCTCGGCCGCGGCGAAGAGAAAACCGGCGGCCGCTTCAAACAGGCGCTGCTCGCCGATGCCTACGAAGCGCTGATCGCCGCCATTTACCTCGATGGCGGGCTCGAGGCCGCCGACGCGTTCCTGCGGCGCGAGCTGAAGGAAGGCATCGACGCCGGCGCGACGCGCGACTTCGTTGGCCGCGATTACAAGTCAGCGCTGCAGGAGCGCGTGCAGGCGCTCGGACGGCCGCTGCCGGAATACCGCATCGCGGGCGAGACCGGCCCCGACCACCAGAAGATCTTCAGCATTGAAGTTGTCGTGGGCGGGGAAGTGCTGGGCGCGGCCAGTGGGAAGGCCAAGAAGGAAGCGGAGCAAGAGGCGGCGCGGCTTGCTCTGGAAAGATTGGCGTAATTGAAAATGCAGAACGCAAGATTCAAACAATACGTGTACGCACAACCGGGGTGAACGACTTAGTCGATCTCGATAATGCCCCAGGATTTTCGTTCGTCGGCGGTCGCATCCACACCCGCATAGGCAAGCGCGGGCGCGGCCTCGGCATGCGGCAGCCGGGCGAGCGCGTACTGCTGCACCTCGCGCGCGACGTCTTCGTCGCTCGGCGGAACGGGCCGACAGTGCAGCCGTACCCAGAGGCGCAACACAGGATCGGTAAAGCTGTACCGCTTTTGACGCGATGTCACCAGATCCACATCCTCGAGCCACGACAGATAGTCTTTCGTCGATCCTGGCGTGCGATGCAGACGATGGGAGATTTCGGTGAGCGTCAGCGGTTCTTCTTCCGCGAGCACATCGAGAATGGCTTTCAGGGCGCCGTATCCGCGTGCGCGATGCAGACGCAACTCGTAGCAGAAGCGGCACCAGTGATCGAGCGCACCTTCCGATGAGAGCAGCGCGGTGAGCGCGCTGATGGGATCGGCTGTCCGGCCCATCTGCACCATCGCGTCGCCGATCGCGCGCACGTAGGCGGCGCGGCCATCGGTCAGCGTCTGCACGGTGCGACCGAGGTCGTCGCGATCGTCGGTCGGCATCTGCTCGTAGTTGTTGAACGTCGGCGCAAGCAGGTCTGTCGCATCGGCCGGTGTGAGCGACGGGATGTGCATCACTTCAAAGCGCGAGGTCGCGTCGCGCAGCAGGCGGTGCGCGCGGGCAACATACCTGGTCGTCAACACGAAGCGGTTCGGGCTGGCGGCGAGGGCCTCGAGCAGGTCGCGCAGAACGTGCCGCAGACCTGGAAAGCTTTCGAACGTGCGCAGCTCGAGTACGTCATCGAGCATGAAGGTGCACGGCTCTCCGCCCGGCGCGCGCGCCGTATCGAAGAAGACGAGCAGCATGTCGAACGCTTCGCGCGCGGTCCCCGGCTGGCGGTCCGCCGCGTGCCACGGGAATGGCGACGCGCCGGTGACCGCCTGCAGAAACCGTTCGGGCGTTGTGGCGCACCGTTCCACATCTAGGTACTGCGCGGCGGTGCGGCCGAGTCGCTCGCGCAGCCGCTGCAGCAGTACGGTGCGGCCGGTTCCGCAACCGCCAAGAACGACGGGGATACGGGATGGAGAGGCTTCGAGCGCGCCCAGAACCCGTCGATCGAACCCAGAATGCTGACCCGCCATTTCCCAAACTCCCTCTGCCGGCTCCCTTATGGCGGCAGCCGGGCAAATTTATTTGCGTAGGGGCCGCCTTCAGACGGCCCAGGGCCACCTAACGCCGGCCCCTACGATGGCTTCATCGGAAGCCGAATTCCCTTCGCGGCCGCCGTGGCGATGGCCTCGGGGTACCCCGCATCCGCGTGGCGCGCCACTCCTATACCGGGGTCACACGTCAGCACGCGATCAAGCTTCGCGTCGGCCTCAGTCGTGCCGTCCGCGACGACAACCATCCCGGCGTGCAGCGAGTAGCCAATGCCGACACCGCCACCGTGGTGCACGGACACCCATGTGGCGCCCGCCGATGCGTTGAGCAGCGCGTTGAGGATCGGCCAGTCGGCAATCGCATCGCTGCCGTCGCGCATCCCTTCCGTCTCGCGGTACGGAGAGGCGACCGATCCAGTGTCAAGATGATCACGCCCAATCACGATCGGTGCCTTGATTACCCCCGCGCGCACGAGCTCGTTGATCTTCAATCCGAAGCGCGCGCGATCGCCGTACCCCAACCAGCATATCCGCGCCGGCAATCCCTGGAACGCAATCCGCTCGTGCGCCATCGTAATCCATCGCACCAGCGCCGCGTCATCACCAAACATGTCGAGCGCGAGCGCATCCGTTACGTGAATGTCTTCGGGATCTCCGGAGAGCGCCGCCCATCGGAACGGGCCCTTGCCCTCACAGAACAGAGGCCGCACATATTCCGGCACGAAGCCCGGAATGTCAAACGCGTTTTTTACACCCGCACGCTGTGCTTGCGATCGAATGTTGTTGCCATAGTCGAACGTCACCGCGCCGCGCTGCTGCAGCGCGAGCATCGCTTCCACGTGGCGTGCCATCGACTGCATGGCGCGCGCAATGTACTCGTCGGCTCGTCGCTCGCGGAGCGCGATGGCCTCAGCAAGTGACATGCCGTGCGGTACGTAGCCGTTGAGCGCATCGTGCGCCGACGTTTGATCCGTCACGATATCGGGAGTGATACCGCGGCGTACGAGTTCGGGAAGCACATCGGCGGCGTTCCCTTCGACGGCAATCGATCGTGCAACGCGATCGCGCTTCCATGTTTCGATTCGCGTCAGCGCCTGGTCAAGATTGCTCGTTGCCTCGTCGAGATACTTGGTATCCAGCCGCCGCTGGATGCGTGCGCGATCGACTTCGACGATGAGCGCCGCGGCCCCGTTCAGCGTCGCGGCAAGCGGCTGCGCGCCACCCATCCCACCCAGTCCCGCCGTGACCACCACGCGCCCGCTCAGCGAGCCGCCGAAGTGGCGACGCGCAGCGGCAGCGAAAGTCTCGTAAGTTCCCTGAACAATTCCCTGAGATCCGATGTAGATCCAGCTGCCAGCCGTCATCTGGCCGTACATGGTCAGGCCGCGGTGTTCGAGATCGCGGAAGTTGTCCCACGTCGCCCACGCCGGCACGAGCAGCGCGTTGGCGATGAGCACGCGCGGCGCCCCGGCGTGCGTGCGGAATACGCCCACCGGCTTGCCCGACTGAATGAGCAGCGTTTCGTCGTGTTCGAGCGCGCGCAGCGAGTCGACAATCGCGTCGAACGATTCCCAGTTGCGCGCCGCCTTTCCGGAACCGCCGTAGACAACGAGATCGTCGGGACGTTCGGCGACGTGGGGATCCAGATTGTTCATCAGCATGCGCAGCGCAGCCTCCTGCGGCCAGCCCTTGCAGGACAATGCCGTGCCGTGAGGCGCTTTGATGGTGCGCGTGCCAATGGCCATTGCTGGAGCGTGTGAGTGTGAGCGGTTCGACGAGCGCGAGAGTGGAAAATAAATTTCGCGCGAACGCTTGTCAATTGATTTTAGAAAAAAATTTTCAATTGACTTTCATCGCGCATGCGCGTTCGACCTCTCCCAACGCAAGCATTTCTGTAATCCTCGACAGATCGCGCGACGTCGAACGATCCGCGTCGAGCGTCGGCACGTGCGTGCGAATGAAATCATGCGCGCGCACGAGCGGCGGTGACGTCTGCAGCGGTTTGAGCAGATCGATCGCCTGCGCCGCGCAAAGAATTTCCACGGCGACGACGGTCCGCGCAAGCTCGAGGGCGCGCATCGCCTTCAGTCCCGCGCTCATGCTCATGCTGACGTGATCTTCCGTGTTCGCTGACGTGGGAATCGTGTCCACACTCGATGGATGCGCGAGCGTCTTCAGCTCCGACGTGAGCGCCGCGGCAGTCACCTGCGCCATCATCAGTCCCGACTGCAGTCCACCATGCCGTGTAAGGAACGGCGGCAGACCGCTCAGCGCAGGATTCACCAGCCGTTCGCTTCTTCGCTCGCTGATCGTCGCCAGTTGTGCCAGTCCAAGACAGAGGACATCACACGCAAGTGCTACCGGCGCGCCGTGGAAGTTGCCGCCGGAGACGATCTCACCGGTAGCGGCGAAGACCATCGGGTTGTCGGTCGCGGCATTGGCTTCGACGTCGAATCCGCGCCGCGCGAAGGCGAACGCCTCGCGGGCGGACCCGTGCACTTGCGCGGCGCAGCGCATGGAATAAGCGTCCTGAACACGACCGCAGTTCGCGTGCGCGGCATTGATGCGGCTGCCGGCGAGCAGTTCGGTGAGGTTTTGCGCGGAAAGCGCCTGTCCGGCGAAGCCGCGGGCTTCGTGGATGCGGCGATCGAAGGGCTTGGTGGAACCCTGCAGGCCATCGATGCTCATCGCTGCGGCGATGTCGATGGCGCGGGCGAGCCGTTCAGCGCCGTGCAGCGCCAGGCCGAGAAGCGCGGTCGAAGGCTGCGTGCCGTTGATCAGCGCGAGCCCCTCCTTCGGCGCAAGCGTCACGGGCTCGAGGCCCACTTCCCGCAGCGCATCCACGCCGCTCCTGCCGGTCCCCACCTCTCCCTCACCGATCAAAACAAGTGCGAGATGTGCGAGCGGTGCGAGATCGCCGCTGGCGCCGACCGACCCGCGCGAGGGAACGGTCGGGTGAACACCCCGATTCAACAGTTCGATGAGCAGGTGCAACGTCTCAACGCGAATTCCGGAGAATCCTTTGGCCAGGACGTTCGCGCGCAGCGCCATGGTCGCGCGCACGACCGGCACGGGCAGCGGTTCGCCGACACCTGCCGCGTGGCTGCGGAGCAGATTCACCTGCAGCGTGTCGAGCTGGTCGCGCGGAATCTTCACCTCGGCGAAGTTGCCGAAACCGGTATTGATGCCGTAGGTCGGCGTGTCGTGCTGCGCAAACTCATCGACCACCGTACGCGCCGCCTGCACGCGCTGCCGCGCGGTATCGCTCAACGCGACGCGCTCGCGGTGCTCAGCGATGGCGACGAGTTGATCGAGCGTGAGGGAATGTCCGTCGAGTTCGATCATCGATCGACGATCTTAACCACGAAGTTCACGAAGAACTCGCAGGTCACGCACCATTTTTGTTTTCGTGTGCTTCGCGGCCTTCGTGGCCTTCGTGGTTTACGATATAGCCGCATGTCCATGAACATTGCAGTGCTGGGCGCGCAGTGGGGCGACGAGGGGAAAGGCAAGATCGTCGACATGCTGACGCCGCACTTCTCCGCCGTCGCGCGGTATCAGGGCGGCCACAATGCCGGCCACACCGTGTACGTGAAGGGCGTCAAGTTCGTCCTCCATCTCATTCCGTCGGGCATCCTGCATGCGGGCGTCACCTGCATCATCGGCAACGGGGTTGTCGTCGATCCGCAGGCGCTGTTCAAGGAAGTCGACGAGCTGGCGCGCATGGGCGTGGACGTGAACGGCCGGCTGTTAATCAGCGAGAAGGCCCACGTCATCCTGCCGTACCACCGTGAGCTCGATGTCCTGTCGGAAGCGCGTCGCGGCGAACGGAAAATCGGCACCACCTCGCGCGGTATCGGCCCCGCGTACGAGGACAAGATCGGACGCCGCGGCATCCGCATGTGCGACCTGCTTGGCGACCGCGATGCGCTGGCGCAGGAGGTGCGCGAGAACGTGCACGCCCGCAATCAGATCATCAAAGAGTCGACGCTCGACTGGAAGCCGCTCTTCGATCAGCTCGTCGCCTACGGCGAACGGCTGCGGACATGGGTCGGCGACGTATCGCTGTTCCTCGCCAGACTGCGCGCCGACGACCGCAACGTGATGTACGAGGGGGCGCAGGCCACGCTGCTCGACATCGATCACGGCACATATCCGTTTGTCACCTCGTCGAACGCATCCATTGGCGGGGTCTGCACGGGTCTGGGCGTCCCGCCGTCCGCCATCGACGCCGTCCTCGGCGTGGCGAAGGCCTACACCACTCGCGTGGGCGAGGGGCCGTTGCCGACCGAGCTCTCCGGTGATCTCGCCGAACGTCTGCGCGAGGGTGGCCAGGAGTACGGCGCTTCGACCGGGCGTCCGCGGCGCTGCGGCTGGTACGACGCCGTCGTCGTGCGGTACTCCGCGCGCATCAACGGTCTCGACGCCATAGCGCTGACAAAGCTGGATGTGCTCGACGGACTTCCCGAGGTCCGCATCTGCACCGGATACCGCACCGCAAAGGGTGTTATCACCGAGTTCCCCGCGGATCTGCGCGCGCTGGCGAGCGCCGAGCCCGTTTACGAAACATTGCCGGGATGGAGCGGAGCGACGCGCGGCGCGACCAGGTTCGCTGCGCTTCCAGCAGAGGCGCAGCGCTACATCAAGCGGCTGGAAGAAGTGAGCGGCGCGCCGTGCGCGATCATCTCAACGGGGTCCGACCGAAGCGAGACCATCGTCCGGGATGACACCATGTCAATTTTCAATCTTCAATCGTCGATTTCGTAGTCGAGGTTATGAAGGGCGCTTCTTCGCGTCGATGAACTTCTGGACGCGCTCGGACTCGGCGTCGAAGAACTCGACCCCGGCGCGGTAGCGGGGTCCCGTCTTGACGAGCTCGAACGATGCCCAGGCGACGCCGGCATTGATGCGCAGCGGCTTGTGGCCGTGGGTGATCGACAAGCGCACGCGCTGATTCGGTTTCAGGACTGTCTGCGACACGACCTGCGCGCCGACGATCGAGAGATCGACGAGCGTGGCGGTGTTGCCATCCACCAGCACCTCGACGCCATCCACAATCCTGACGCGCGGAGCGCGTCGCGTGCCCCGCTGATCGAGCGGCGCCGCCGGTGCCGCCGCGGGTGGCGCGGCGACCGCCACCGCTGAACCAGCAGCGCTCGTGCTGGGCGGCACGGGCGCACGCGAATAGCCGCTATCGGGTGCAACGATACGAATTTCGCACGACGCGAGCTTCGGATCGGCCTTGATGCGATTGATCAGCGCGGCACCGCGCGTCGTGGCGGCGAAATCGCGCTCGAGTGCGACGACGTCGGGCCGCTTGCGTGTGATGACCTCGAGCGCGCGCAGCGCCTCTGCGTCGGAAAAGGACTGTGCGTTGCTGAAATCGTCGCGTTCCTTCAACACTTCCAGGTGCTCGGGCGCGGCGATCAGAACCGTGGACACAAGAGAATCAGTGTAATTCAAAATGCAAAGTGCAAAGTTCAAACGGTGCGGCAGTGACGTTCACTTTTGAATTCTTTCGCATGTCGAATTTTGCATTTTGAATTCGGACTTTACAGAATCACACAGTGATTGGCGTTCGTTGTGTCAATCTGGTCAAACGCTACGGCGATGTCGTCGCCGTCGATGGCCTGTCGCTCGTCGTCAATCGCGGCGAGTGCTTTGGACTGCTCGGACCGAACGGCGCCGGCAAAACGACGACGATCGAAATTCTGGAAGGATTGCTCGAACCTGATGCGGGTGAGGTGGAGGTGCTTGGCCTCACATGGCGTGCGCATCATCGCGAGCTGCGGCAGCGACTCGGCGTTCAGCTGCAGGAGACGCAGTTCGCGGACAAGTTGTCGGTCGAGGAAACGCTGCGGCTGTTCCGCTCGTTCTATCATCGCGGGCGGACGCTCGACGATCTCTTCCGCATCGTCGAGCTCGAGTCGAAGCGTCACAGCTGGGTAGGTAAGCTGTCGGGCGGACAGAAGCAGCGTCTTGCCGTTGCGTGTGCGCTGGCCGGCGACCCGGATCTGTTATTTCTCGACGAGCCGACGACCGGCCTCGATCCGCAATCGCGTCGACAGCTATGGGCGCTGCTGTCGGAGTTCCGTCGACAGGGCGGGACCATCCTGCTGACCACACACTACATGGATGAGGCGGAAACGCTGTGCGATCGGGTCGCGATCGTTGACCACGGAAAGGTTATTGCCGAAGGATCGCCTCGCGAGCTGATTGCGACGCTCGGCGCGCCGAAAGTCGTCACGCATCAGGGAACTCTGGAGGATGTGTTTGTCGCGCTCACCGGACGGCGTCTCCGTGAAGAATAGCGTTATCGATCGTGGCGGCGCGCGGCATCCGCTCATCGAGCTGGCGCTCGCGCGGCTACGCGAGTTCGTGCGCGAGCCGGAGGCAGTCTTCTGGGCGTTTATCTTTCCGATTCTGATGTCGGTGACGATGGCGCTCGCGTTTCCGCGCGGAGGAACGAAGCCGGCAATTGTCGGCATCGAGCCAGGCGAGGGCGCTGCCGCGCTGCGCGAGGTGCTGGGGCACGAACCGGGAATTGTCATTCGTGACATGCCGGCGGGTGCCGAGGCACGCGCGCTTCGCGCGGGCGACGTACATCTGCTCGTCGTTCCGGCCACGCCACCTGTCTATCGATTCGATCCCGCGCGCGAGGAAAGTCGCGTCGCGCGGCTGCTCGTAGATTCCGCGCTGAAGAAGGCGGCCGGCAGAAACGATCCGTGGCTGGCGCGCGAAGAGCCCCTGGACGTTCCTGGCTCACGCTACGTCGACTGGCTTATCCCCGGCATTGTCGGCCTGAGCATCATGGGGACGAGCATGTGGAGCATCGGCTTCGCCATCGTGCAGGCGCGGATGCGCAAGCTGCTCAAGCGTCTCGTCGCCAGTCCCATGCGCAAGCGTGAATATCTTCTCGCCCAGGTCGCCGGCCGGCTGGTGCTGCTGGCGCCGGAAGCCGGGGCGCCGCTGGTCTTCGGCGTGATGGTATTGGGAATGCCGATTCGCGGATCGATTCTCGCGATGTCAGTGGTGTGTCTCGCGGGGGCGCTATCGTTCGGCGGCATCGGCCTGCTGCTCGCGAGTCGAGCGCGCACGTTCGAAGCGATATCGGGATTGATGAACCTCTCGACGGTGCCGATGTGGGTGGTGTCGGGAGTCTTTTTCTCTGCGTCGAATTTTCCGCAATCGATGCAGCCGATCATCCGGGTGCTTCCGCTCACCGCACTCGTCGACGCATTGCGTGACGTCATTCTGGAGGGTGCGGGGCTGCAGGGTGTCACGCGCGAGCTCGCCATTCTTGCGACGTGGGGGATTGGCGGATTTGTAATCGCACTCCGCGTCTTCAGATGGAGATGAATTTGCTGAAATGCCCCGCGTATGGCGGTTCATCGCATCATTGAGGCGCATGCGGCCAGATATGGCGACTCCGCTGCCATTTCAGACCAGCGGATTACGCTCAGCTATCGCGAGCTGAACCAGCAGGCGAACGTCGTCGCCAGGCATTTGATGAGCCATGGCTTCAGGCGTGGGGGCCTTGCCACGGTGCGTCTGCCGCGCTCGGCAGAAACCGCGATCGTGCTGCTCGGCATTCTCAAGGCCGGCGGCACATATACCCTTATTGATCCCGAGTTCGACAGCACCGACTGGCCGGACGGCGTGTCATTCGTTGAGAAGAGTGACGGCGATGAGGTGCGCTACCGCAACGTGGACATGACGCCAGCGCTGCGCCAGCCGGCACTGTCTTCGGCAAATCTTCCAGTGGTCGCGCGCGCGAGTGACTTGGCGTGTGTCATACCCGACCGCGACGGTTCGCCGCTGGTCCTCGTGCCGCACGCAACGATCATGTCGCTGCAGGAGCGTGTGGTACCTCCGCTCGCCGAGTGGTCCGGCGAGGCAGGGGCGCTCGACCTGTGGGCGGCGCTGATGAACGGCGCGACCGTGATGCTTACCGGCTCCGAGCTTCGGTCGGCGGCGTAAGCCTTCCTTTGAATTTCAGCTCGTCGCGCGTGCTGCCGGCCCGCCGAACGGGGTCGTGTCCGCCTTCGGTCGAGTAATAACCCGACGTCCCGACTACTTTCTCCCTTCCCGCGGCGGCGGCGGGGCGCGGGTGGGCAACCGTCCAGAAGATCATGGCGACGCCGACGATGACGAAGAAGACGACAAGCGAACCAACAAAGCCGACCAGGACAGCGCTGCGTGCTCGTGGGCCCAGCACGGACTGCGGCGGATTTTTCGGGTCGTGGGTACCGTCGTAACGATCCATGGCGCCTCCTTCCCGGAAACTGGCACATCTTACTCCCGTACTGCACGGATGAGCGGCGCAGTCAGCTTCTGCCGGCATTTCCAATAGCCAGCCCACGGGTCGGTCTTCATCTTCGACAAGCGGTTGGGGAGGGTCAGAATCGTAAAGCTCTGAGGCGACAATGAGATGCGCAACTCTGCCCATGTCAGCGGGACGCTGACCGGCGCGCCTTTTCGCGCGCGTGTCGAGTACGCCGCAATCGTCGTGTTCGTGCGGTTGTTGCGCAGGTAATCGATCAGAATTTTCCGCTCGCGCCCTGCTTTTGTGAAGCTGGTGGTATAGAGGTCGGCCCTCGCCTGTTCGAACCGTTCGCCGAGCGCCCGCGAAAACTCGAGGCACTGGGACCAGTCGGCATGGGGGATCAAGGGCACGACGATATGCAGGCCACGCCCACCCGTCGTCTTCACCCACGACTGGAGTTGCAGCGCGGCGAGCGAGTCGCGCACCATGCGCGCCCCGCGAACCACCGACTGCCACTCGACCTCATCGCCCGGATCGAGGTCGAAGACGATGCGGTTCGGCCGCTCGACGTCCTCGAATACCGAATTCCACGTATGTATCTCCAGCACGCCCATCTGTGCGAGGCCGACGATGCCGGCGATGTCGTCGGCGACGAGGTACTCACCAAGCTTCGTCTTCTCCTTGATTCGCACGCGGCGCAGTGCGGATGGGGCCCATACCTTTGAATGCTTCATGAAGAAGCAGTCACCACGCAGGCCCTCGGGGCAGCGAACCAGCGTCAGCGGGCGGCCCGCGACGTGCGGCACGATCCAGTCGGCAATCGATTCGTAGTAGCGGACGACATCAAGCTTCGTCAGCTTCTGCTCGGGATAGAGGATGCGATCGGGGTGAGAGATCTGGATGCCGGCCACCGTGTCGCGGTCCGTACGGCGCGGACCCGTTGAGTCCGCGGCTCTTTCGCGAACGATCTGTCTGGGATCCTTGTCCTTCCGCAATCCCTGAAACGACGGATGGCGAATCTTGCCATCGCTCGTCCACTCGGTGAACTCCACTTCACACACCAGTTCCGGCTTTACCCAGTGGGCGTTGCGACCGAGCGCTCCTGGCGGCGGCGGCATGAACGGGGAGCTCGTGGTTTCGATGCGGCCCAGCGTGGCGCGAACGTCGAGTGCCGACTTGTGCGTGAACCCGGTACCCACCTTTCCGGAGAAGGCCAGGCGCTCGCCGTCGTAGTAGCCGATCAGCAGCGCGCCGATGCCAGCGCGCGTCCCTTCCGGATCCGTGAACCCGCCAATGACGAACTCCTGCCGCTGCACGCACTTCGTCTTCAGCCATTCACCGTGACGCCCGGCGCGGTACGGCTTGTCACGGCGCTTGGACACGATCCCTTCGAGGCCTGCCCGGCACGCTTCGGCGAAGAATGCGTTGCCGTTGCCCTCGATATGCTCCGAGTAGCGGATGGGTCCGGTCTTCTTCGTCCCAACGAGCTTCTTCAGCCGCGCCTTACGATCCTGGAGCGCTAACGTCTGCAGGTTTTCGTCGTTCAGACGCAGCAGATCAAAGACGAAGTAGACGAGCGTCCCGCGCCTGGACGGCTCGCCCGCGTTCTGCATCGCCTGAAAGCTTGTTCGACCGTCGGGCAGAACCATCGCCGCTTCGCCGTCGATGAGGGCGTCACCGAGTCCGAGCCTTTCGACCGCGGCGACAATCTCCGGAAACGCAGCTGTCCAATCGTTGCCGTTGCGCGTGTAGAGCGTCACGCGTCCTTTGCGGACCCGTGCACCGATGCGGTATCCGTCGTACTTAATTTCGTGCAGCCACTCGTCGCCGGACGGCGGCGTGGCGACGAGCGTCGCCAGTTGCGGCACGTAGTCGGGATGTGGCATTGAGCAGCGGCGGCGGCGTGCGCTCGATCTCGCGCGCGATACGTCGAGCGTCGGCGAGATCGGTCGCCGCGTAGGTACGGCCCGAGCCAGCGTAGCAGAGGCTGACCGCCCCGGTCACGGTGTTACCGACACGAATGGGGAGCACCAGCGCCGAGCGGCATGCGAGGCGCCGATGCAGGTCCGCGACGCTGCCGCGCGGTGCGTCTGCCACCGTCTCCTGCAGGATCGTGCGGCGCAGCGAGGGCTCACCGGTGCGCACGACTTGCGCCACCGTGCTGTGAAGATCGTCGCGCCGGATGTGATAGACGCGCTGCAGCGCCCGCAGCAGTTTGTTTCCGGCGGGGCTGGCGTGTGCCGATGCGATGCCGACGATCGAGCGGCCGGTCACCATGAATACCACGGCAAAATCCGCGAGTTCCGGGACCGCGCGCCGTGCAATCCGCTGAATGGTCCGGTGCGCAAGCCGGCCGACGGTCGCGATCGGAGGAGTTGATCCAATCCGCTCGTCCATGTGATGCCACCTCGACCTGAAGTCCTTGATTCCCCTGAAATACATGCAATCGCGATGCGCGTACACTGCTCATCATGAGCGCGACAGAAGCGTGGATGCGGGGTCCAATCGAAGGGGTCGATCCGCTGCTGATGCCGGTGGCGCACTCCCTCGTGCAGGTCCGCGAGGACCTCGAGCGAATACTTCCGCTCGTGCCGTTGCCGCACGTCTGGCTTCGCCCCGGCGGTGCCGCTTCAATCGGCTTCCACGTTCGACATCTTGGAGGCGCTCTCGACCGCCTCTTTACATACGCTCGCGGCGAACAGCTGAGCGAGGCGCAGAGGATGGCCCTCAAGGCCGAAGGTGACCCTGGCGATCCACCGACAACATTTCCGGATCTAGTAAATGATGCGATTGCGCACATTGATGCCGCGATGCATCAGCTCCGCCATACGTCGCGCGATCAGCTCCTCGACTTTCGTGGTGTCGGGCGGGCGCAGCTGCCGTCGAGCGTTCTCGGCCTCCTGTTTCACGCCGCGGAACATTCAACGCGCCACACCGGCCAGCTGATTACGACGGCAAAATTCCTCGCGTCCGCTTGATCGGGCGTCCGCATTGCAGCACCCCGCTGCGTTACGAATCGAGTTTTTCGTGGAGGGCATATATGCACAAGTGGATCGCCGGTAGTACGTGCGCTGCGGCGGTATTGTCGTTGGCGGTAGCGGCCTCGGCACAGACATACCCGCAGCCATCCGACCAGCAGCCGACCACACGATCGACCCCATCGACTAAAAGCGGAGCACAGACCGGCACGACACGCAGCTCATCGCGGCAGACATCATCGAACCGCTCGGCCAACAGCTCGCAAAGCATTACGGTGACTGGTTGCATCATGCAGAGCAACAGTCCGACGACGCAGACAGCGTCAGCGAGCCGACCGACCGCGAATGCAGGCGGTTGGATTCTGTCGAACGCAACGACAAGCAACACGGCGGGAAGCCAGACATCCAGCAACGCGACCTACGGCGACCAGAGCTCGCAGACGAGTCGCAGCGGCAGCCCGAGCAACGAAGGCACGAGCGCCGGCAATCGAAACGGAACCACGGGAAATGGTGTCTCCGGATCGACCTCAACGGCGACAGGCACCAGCGGAACGGCGAACCGCCCGGGTAACGTCGACACCGAGGCGCATGGTGCCGGCGTCGGCGCAACAGATCAGGCGGGCAGCACCGTCGGCGCGGGCGCAACGGCGGGTACGAGGCGCGGCAACACATCCGCCAGCGGCTCAGCGACGACGCAGAACACCCAGAGCGGCACCTACGGCGACACCGGTGGCGCGACTTCCTACCAACTGACGGGTATCACCAATCCGAACGAGTACGCCAACAAACGCGTTGAAATTACGGGAATGATGGTTCCGACCCGCGCGAACGCCAGCTCACGCCGCAACAACAACGCGAGCTCGGCCACGAACACGATGCCGATGCTGCGCGTCACCTCCGTCCACGTCCTCGGCGAGAGCTGCCAGTAGAGCTCTCTCCGGCTTCGTTCTTGCTCGGTTAGTAGTTGGTGGTCCAACCACCAACTACTACCCAACCCAGGGGGGCATCATGGCAAGAGCGAAGCTAAGCGCGACCTGCGCGGCCGTGCTGTTGTCGATGACATTTGTTTCGGCGCAAACCACTCACGGCCGGACTCCCGACCGGCCACTCCCCAACAGCGACGCGGCAAAGGCGCCGCAAGCCACGACGATCACCGGCTGCGTTGTCCGCGACGCCGCCAACGGCGGCCAGGCGACCGTTGCGGTCAACGGCATGTCGTACGAGCTCGTTGGAAAACGCGCGACCGAGTTCGATCGATATCTGGGCAAGCGGGTCGAAGTAACCGGCACCCTTGATTCAGGATCGACCGGGGCACGCGCGACAAGCGGCGCGGACGCGCCGAAGGATCAAACGGCAACGGCCGGGCAGTCCGACGTGCCCGCGACGAAGACACCACGCGACAACACCGTCGTACCGTTGAAGACCGATAAAGGCACGACGGACGATCTCACGTCGCGCCTGCAGGTGAAGGCGATTCGGATCGTCTCTCCGAGCTGTTTGCAGTAACTGTGCGGTGAAAAGGCGGGTCCTGTTGGACCCGCCCAAGTTAGTTGGCCGCGGCGTCTTTACGCGGGCTTACGGGCCAGCGCCTCGCCGCTCTTCGCGGCGCGGACCTTCTGCAGCGCCCGGCTCTCAATCTGCCGCACGCGTTCACGCGTGACAGAGAGTCGCTTGCCAATTTCCTCGAGGGTGTACTCTCGGTCGGTACCCAGCCCGTAGCGCAGACGAAGCACTTCCTTCTCGCGATCCGACAATGGCGCCAGCGCGCGGGAGACCTCGTTGGAAAGATCGCCTTCGAGCGTTGCCTCCTCGGGGGAACGCACCGACGTGTCGCGCAGCAGGTCGCCGAGCTCGGTGTTCTCGTCCTCACCAACCTTCATTTCAAGCGAGTACGGAGTTTTCTGCGCGTCGAGCAAAAGGCGCACTTTCGACACCGGCATCTTCAGCCGTTCGGCGAGATCATCCGGGGACGGATCACGCCCTCGTTCTGTACGCAGCGCCTTGCGTTCCTTCTCCAACCGGTTCAGCGATTCGATGACATGAACGGGCAGACGGATGGTGCGGCCGTGATCCGCGATGGCGCGCGTGATGGCCTGCCTGATCCACCACGTCGCGTAGGTGGAGAACTTGAAGCCGCGCCTGAACTGGAATCGATCGACGGCTTTCATCAATCCCAGGTTGCCTTCCTGGATGAGATCCAGAAACGACAGGCCGCGATTCATGTATCGCTTCGCGATCGACACGACGAGACGGAGGTTGGCCTCCATCAGGAACCGCTTCTCCTCGCGGACTGTGTCTTCCGATGCCTGCACCCGGGCAAAACGTCTGCGGAACTCCGTGCGCGAGAGTCCCACCTGCGCCTCGAGCTCCTGGCACCGCTTCAACCGCTGCTCGCGCGGCAGCTGCTCGAGCGTCCGGAACTCGTCATCGACATGACGCAACTCGGTGACGACGTCGTCGATGAGGGAAGGGCGAATCGGCTGCGCCGCCAGCTCCTCGGCGATCGCTTTGCGAGTGCGGGCGATCTGCGCCTCTATTTGCGCTTTCGCCTTCACGCCCAGCCGCGGGTTTTCGAGCTTCGCTTTCGCAGTGTCGATGATGCAGCGACGCCGCTTGATGCGGGCGAACGCCTTCAGCACCGGCGTGACGTGCTCTTCCTTCAACTCGCCGCCCTCGGGAAGCAGGATGAGCTCCGCCGCTGGGTCGCCCTTGGTGCGGATCCGATCCGCGAGTGCAACCAGCGTCTGCGCCGCCGACGGGATATCTCCGAGCATCGTCGCGAGATCGCGCTGGGCGTTCTCGATCCGTTCGCCGATGAGGCGCTCCTCTGCGGCCTTCAGGAGCTTGCGCTTGCCGATGTGCTGAAGGTAAACGCGGACGAGATCGACCTCCTCGCGTCCCGCAGGTGCGCCGGCCTCGAGCTGTTCCTCGTCTTCTTCGGGCGCCTGATCGGCACGAACCGGCTGGTCTTCAAACGCCTCGGGCTCCTCGTCGTGAAGGATCTGTTCGGGGCTTGGCGCAAACGGCTGACCGGCGTCTTCGAGCTCGTCGTGGGTTTCGACGGCGAGGCCGAAGTCCTGGGCGCGGTGGCGCCAATCGAGAACGTGGGCCTGCCGGGACGGATCGTTCCAGTCGATTAACGCCTTGCGGCGTTTGGTCGGCGAGAACTCGAGCGTTTTGGGACGTCCGCGCTTGGCCATACTGTGCTGATTTGCAACAACCCCGCCTACCGCCCGGTAAGCCCATCGCTTCGGCGAGGCAAGCCTCTCAAAGGTTATGACGACTCAAGCGACGCAAGAGTTTCAGGCGGCCAGGCCAGCATGTCCTGCCGCGCGGAGAAATGCAGCAGCGGCGCAATCGACGGGAGATTGATGCCCGCCGCTTCAGCCATCGTGTTGGTCGCAATCGTTGCCTCGGCACGCTGCAGCTTCCACGGCGGATGATGAATTTCCAGTCGATAGACGCGAAAGCGCGCATCGACGTTATAGAGGCAGTAGCGCTCGGTGAGGAAGTACTCGAGCGAGCCGGGTTGGGCTTCGAACGACGGCGCCACCGGCCGGTATTGCGCCGCGAAGTCCGCCGGCGCGCCGCTGCGGTCGGTACGGCGACTGACGTACTCGATGCGCTCGCTATCGCCGCGGACGTTCATGTCAGCAGCGAAGTAGGGAAGGTGTAGCAGTGAGCGGGCTGCGGTAACCGCCACGGCGCTCTCCGCATCGAGGCTGAAGAAATAAACACCACGCTTTTCGCCGACGGTTACGTAAGTCCGCACGTTCAACTCGGCGAACTCGGATATGAACGGAAACACCGGAACAAATCGCGGCGCGACGTTCGTCATGCGGAACGGGACAACACCGACCCACGCCTGTCCGTCGTAGAGATCGAGTGGCAACCCAGCGGGCAGCTTCGCGCGCAGCAGTTCCGCATCCACAGGCCAATGCGCGAACAACAAGTTGTGCCAGCTCTGCGTCATCAGCCACGGAGCCTGCGGCAATGGCCATGGCCGGTGCGCGGTGATGTCGATAATGCCGGCAGGAAAGTCGTTAGGCATGTGCCTATAATCGCGGCATGCGCCACCTCATCCTGTCTTTTTTTCTTGCAAGTTTCTGCGCTGCAGCAGTCGCAGCTCAGTCAGAGCCGGTGACGCTCGACAAGGAACCGCACCATAAGCGTCTGCTCTACACCAACGACCTGCGGTTCTGGGATGTGACGCTGTCGCCGGGGCAATCGACGCCTCCCTTTGTGCATGACTACGATGTAGCGACCGTCGTGATCGGAGACGGCATGTTGAACATTCAACGCAACGGTGAGGCGTTTACACCGCCCGCGCCGAACGCGCGCGGCTCCGTCATCATCGCCGAACACACGGGCAAGCCGGCAACGTATCGCATCGAGAACAACGGGACGACGGATTACCGGGCGTTCGAGATCGAGAACATGCACGAAATGAAGCAATCACCGCCGTTTGTGATCAGCGATCTGACGCTGAAGCCCGGTGACGGGCCGGCAACGCATCAGCACACAGGCGCGGTGATCATCGTTTTGATCAGCGGCACGATCGAGCAGGGCGGCATCGGCGGCGAGGAGCCGGTGCGCATCCGGCAGGTCGGGCAATGGCTGGTGCTTCCACGGTTGCAGGGCCACACGCTTGGTGCGATTGGTGGGGACGCGCGCGCCATCGAGATCGAAGTGAGATAATTTAAGCTCCAAGATCCAAGCTCCAAGATCCAAGTTCCAATGGAGCTTCCAAGGGCCCCTAGCTCAGTGGTAGAGCACGTGACTTTTAATCACGGTGTCCTGGGTTCGATCCCCAGGGGGCCCATCTCACAACTTCAACTTCCAACCTCCACAACTTCTCAACCGGCTCGAATCCTGCATCATGACGCGCGGATCAGGAGAGGAGCCTACATGTCAGCGAAATCGTTACAGGAACTGTTCGTCGAAGAGCTCCGCGACGCGTACGACGGAGAAAAGCGGTTGACGAAGGCGCTACCGCGCATGGCCAAGGCAGCAGAGAACGAGGATCTGCGCGCGGCGTTCACCAGCCACCTTCGCGAAACCGAACGCCATGTACAGCGCCTCGAGCAGGTGTTCCGTTCGGTGGGCGAACCCGTGCGTGGCAAGAAATGCGACGGGCTGATGGGGATCATCGAGGAAGGCAAGTCGGCGATGGAAGAGCTGGAAGGTCCCGTGCTCGACGCCGCGTTGATCGCGGGCGCGCAACGGGCCGAGCACTATGAAATTGCCGCCTACGGCACGCTTGCGTATTTCGCGGAGATGCTTGGCAACGACAAGGCGAAGGAGCTGCTGGGCCAGACGCTCGACGAGGAGAAGGCGGCCGACGAGAAGCTGAATGACATCGCGAAGTCAGAAGTGAACCGCGAAGCGTTGATGGGCAGCGGCGCCGAAGAAGAAGAGGAGATGTCCACGTCTCAACCACGCCGCGGCGCGCGGCGGATAGTTGCGTCGATGCGCGGCGGCGCACGCGGCAACAGCTCCTCGCGCGCGACGGCGCACGACCGTTCGCGCGGTGGAGTCCGCGGGAACGCCGGTGGTCGCCGACGCTCCCGGAACTCGCGTTGAGTTACTGAACCCGAGCCAGCGCTTCGATAGCCTTGCCGCGAGCGCTATCGGAAGGCACGAAGCGCTGCACCCGTTGACCGGCGAACACCTCGCCCGTGTAGATGTAGCCTTTCGAATCGGTGGCGATCATGTGTAGGCCGAAGAACTGGCCACCGCTCTCACCCATGCTGCCGAGCCGCCCGACAATCTTTCCGTCGTTACGATTCAGGAACCAGATCGTGTTGTTCTTGATGTCGCAGATGTAGAGATACGTCTGCGCCTTGTCGGGGGAGAACGCGACACCGCCCGCGGCGCCGCGGTCGGAGTCGTTGCGCTTGGTCCCTGGCGCGGTCATCATGAATTCCTTCACGAACGTGCCGTCTCTCTTCGTCACGACGATGCGCTCCGCCGCGCGATCCGCCGCGTAGACGAGGCCGTCATTCGAGACATTGAGCGTGAGGTGGCCTCTGAACTCCTTCGGCGGTTTGCCGTTGGCGAACTCACGGTCCGCGGGATCGGTCGAGATCTCCGACAGCTTGTGCCCGTAGGCGCCCCATCCGCGCTTGAACGCAAAGGTGTTCATGTCGAACACCATGACGCGTCCGCCGAGATAATTGTCCGCGACGTAGACCTCGCCCGCTGGCTCGTCGAGACGGATCTCCTCGATACCGCCGACGATCATCGGCGTGGTCGGCGGATATTTCTTGCGGAACGCCTCGCGCGCCGCCGCCGCATCACCTGCGTCGCCGCCGCGACCGCCGCGGCCGCGCCCGGCGGCTCCCGGCGGCGGAGGCAGGAAGCCGGCGACCGGTCCCTGTCCGCCCACGCCCGGTGTGTGCTTCGGCATCTCCGCGGGACCGAACTTGCCGCCGTTCTCGAGCTCCGGCGTGTGCGCGATCTCGCCAACGAGCTTGCCGGTCTTCGTGTCGTACTTACGGACGGTGTTCTGTCCGAGGTAGGCGAAGCCTTTGCTGTCGATGTCCATGCCGTGGCCCTGCGGGGCATCGAACGAGCCGAGAACGGTCCCGTCCTTCGCGATATGGATCATCGAGGGCGGCCGCGCGCAGCAGTCCGACGTGTTGGTCTCCGCCTCGAGCTCGAGGTTCGTCAGGTCGTTGGGCCGGTCGTACACCCACACGGTGTCGTCATTCGGTGCGACCGCAAGGCCAGTGACGCCGCCCATCTTCCATTTGTTCGGCAGCTGCTTCGGCCATCCCGGATCGTAGACGTATCGAGGCACAGCGGCGCCCTGCGCACCGAGCCCGACATACAGCGCCATCGCGCAGGTCGCGATGACGAGGACGAAAACATGCTTTCTCATCGTGGGGTCGCTCCTAAGAAGGGTTTCATGCCCAGTTCAAGTTGCCCATCGACGGCGTGATTGCCTTCGTGACACGCCTGCTCCCACACCTCGAAGCCGCGCTCCTTGTTCCTGACCAGCGCCGACACCATCGTCCATGGGCGTGTGTAGACCTTCGCATCCTCGAGCCGCGCCTCCCAGTGGATCGTGTCGCGATCGACCATCGTCCAGCGTTCGACCACGTGGAGCGCATCGCTGACGAAGTTGCCGGCGTTATCGAGCCAGGCGAGGCCGTTGGTGTTCGTCACATCGATGACGAGCGTGTTGCCTTCCCAACGCCCGCGCGAGTTGCCCTGCCACAGCTTGACGTTGCTTGCGACGTGCTGGGTGGCGGTCGTGGGGATAACGCGATACGAGTGTGAGTACTCGAGCAGGTGCATCACGTAACCGGGCGTCTGCACGATCTGATGCGCGCCAGGGGCGACGATGTCGCGCGGGATACCGGGAGGAAGACAGCTGGCCAGCGGCGAGATGAATCTCTGGACGATCCCTTTTCTGAATTCGAGCGCCCATGGTTGATATGGGATCTTTCGATCGGGCGTGTCGAGGACAAGGCTGGGTCCTGGCTGCTGGTTCAAGCCGTCCGCGCCATGTTCTTCGACATCCTGCGACGTGAACGCGCGTTCCCAGTTGCCCTGCATGTCGGGGTGTCCATCCGGGGTCTTGGGCGGATCGAATGCGTTCATTTTGGGCACAGCGCACTCGTGGAACCGGGCCGGCTCGAGCGGACATCCGGCAGCTGTGCGCGGCGCGCCGCCCTGAGCGAACACGTAGTGGGGTAATGCGGCGAGCATCACGATGGCAGCAGCGAGAGAACCAGATGAGCGTGGCGTCACTGGAAACCTCCGCATCGCAAGAAGCTGCGGCTTGCGTGCGGATTATATGTCGTATCCTGCTGCCAAGCCTGCGATATGAACTGTCCTTCCTGCGGTGCGGAGATGACATCGCCGACGCTTGCCGCGCGTCTGGGCGGCGAGGTGGCGGTGGATGTCTGTCCAGCGTGCCAGGTGATCTGGTTCGATCATTTCGAAAGTCTGAAGCTGTCCCCAGGAGCGACGCTGCAGCTGTTTCGGATGATCGGCGAACGTTCGCAAAAAGCGCCCGAGCCAATCCGCCAGCCGCTCAAGTGTCCGCGCTGCGACATCCGGCTGCTGCTCACCAACGACCGCCAGCGCAATACGCCGTTTCGGTACTGGCGCTGCGGACGAGATCACGGCCGTCTCATCACGTTCTTCGATTTCCTGCGCGAGAAGGACTTCATCAAGCCGCTGTCTCCGCAACAACTCGCGGATGTCCGTGCGCACGTGCAGTCGATCAACTGCTCAAATTGCGGGGCTCCGGTCGACGTGGCGCGCGAATCGGCATGCGCCCACTGCGGTTCGCCGCTTTCGATGATTGACGCTGCGCAGATCGAACACCTGACGGCGCAGCTTCAGGCAGACGATGCGGCTGCGAAGACGATTGATCCGGCGCTGCCGGGGAAGCTCGCGCTGGAGAAGCTCGAAGTGGACACGCTCTTTCGGCACCTTCGCGAGGACGAGGGCTGGAAGTCCTCGTCTCCGTTGGGGCTCGTCGAGGCGGGCCTGTCGTTTCTTGCTCGCAAGCTCAGTTGAAGGTGGCGTTCACGCGAGGAAGTCCTGAAGCGCCCTCCTGGTGATCCGCCACTGGGTGCCGATCTTCTTGCCTTTCAGGTCCCCAGCTTCCAGACTGGCCATAACGTCACTTTCGGTGACGCCGAGCGTGCGTGCGGCGTCGGCAGGAGAGAGCACTTCAGAGCCTGATTGCGGCGGCAGCATCTGCTGGGCGATGGCCGAACCGATGGCGACCTCGGCGCCGAGACCGGCGACGCCCGCGCCCCCCTGCGCGAGTCCGTGCGCGAGCTGATACTTGACCATGTCGTTCAGGTTACCGACGGCCGCCATGCTCGAGCGGGTGTCGATCGCCGCTTCGACCTCCGGCGGCACGGACGCGTTCTCGAGAATGAAGGCGGTCATCTCGATGCCGTACTTGTCCTTGAGCGCAGGGTTGATGAGCGGCAGCAACGCCTCGCCTAGTTCGATGTAGCGGCGCGCTACGTCGAGGACCGGGATACCACTTGCCGCGAGTGCGCTGCTGAAGACGCTCACAATGCGCGACCGCATCGCATCAACGAACTCTTCCAACCGGAAGTGCTGATCGGTGCCCGCAACCTCTTTAAGGAATGTCTGCGGCTGGATGATCCGGAAGTCGTAAGTGCCGAACGCGCGGATGCGCACGACGCCGAGATCGGCATCGCGCATCATCAGAGGATTCGATGTGCCCCACTTGTTGCCGGTGAATACGCGTGAGGTGAGGTAATAGATGTCAGTCTTGAACGGAGTCTCGAAACCGTATTTCCAGCCCTTGAGGGAGCTGAGCACGGGGATGTTGGCAGTATTCAGCGAGTACTTGCCGGGACCGAACGTGTCGCCAAACTGACCGAGATAGACGAATTGGGCGACTTGCGATTCGCGGACTATCAACTGGGCGCCGCGTTTGATCTCTTTGTCCTCGTCCGGAAATCGATAGGAGAGCGTGTTTCGCGAGTCGTCAGTCCACTCGATAATTTCGAGCAACTCGCCCTTGAGAAAGTTCATCGCCCCATTTTTCGGTCGTTGGCGGCCTCAGCTTCATTACGTCAGGGGACATCCCTCCAGAGGGTGGATCGTGGCGGCGCCGCCCGCTGTGGCGGTAGGCGAAAACGGGCAGATTGCATCGGTGCTGCGTCAGAAACGCATGGAAGCGTTTGTAGTCGGTCGCCGACAAATTGAACTTGAAGATAAGGGCGCGATAACTGCCGACCGTCTTTCGGAGTCCGCTGTCGATGAGTTCGGTCACGTCGTCACGGGTCAGCTCCCGCCGTTTGAACGGGTGGTACACGACCGTCCAGAAATCCTCGCCCGCGGCGAAGCGCTCCCACATTGCAATGGTCGCTGGTGACTCCGCGCGCGTCCCGGCGCTCGACGTCGGTGCGGGTGCGCTGGGGCGCGTATCGGCGTAGCGGGGAGGTGGTTCCCGCAGCTCCCACGGCAAGTCGGTGGCCATGACTGGTCGATGGAATTCCGCCAGCACGAGCCGTTCGGCAACGTTCTTCAGCTCGCGGACGTTCCCGGGCCACTTGTACTGGACGAGCAGTTCCTCGGTCTCGGCGGAGAGCTCCGGACACGCCATGGCGTGGGCTGCGGCGGCGTGATCCAGGAAATGACGGAGCAGCACCGGAATATCCGCGCGGCGCTCGCGCAGCGGCATCACACGGATCTCAATGACGTTCAGGCGGTAATAAAGGTCGCGACGGAACGCGCTGTTCTCCATCGCAACGTGCAGATCGCGATTCGTCGCGCAAATGAGCCGGACATCGTTGGCAACGGCGGGACCGTGACTGCCGACCGTTTGCAGCTCACCGCTCTCGGCAAACCGCAGAAGGACGGCTTGCATGCGCAATCCCATCTCGCCAAGCTCGTCGAGGAACAAGGTGCCGCCCTGCGCCTGACGGATTAAACCCGCCTTGTCACGATACGCACCGGTGAAGCTGCCGCGCGCATGGCCGAACAGCTCCGACTCCAGGAGCGTGTCCGGAATGCCGCTGCAGTTGATGGCGATGAACGGACGTGCGTACCGCGCACTCCGTTCGTGGATAGTGCGTGCGACGACCTCCTTGCCCGCACCGGTCTCACCGATGATCAACACCTTTGTGTTGCTGCGCGCGGCAAACTCGATCTGCAGACGCAGCGCTTCAGTAGAAGGACTGACGCCGAGGAGAGCAGGGCGGTCCATCGGTCACGCGCTCCTCGAGCAGCGCGCCGATCGGGCCGGCACAGCGCGGGGAACTGTGTCGACGATCAAGCGGTCGCAACGGTTGCAGCGAAAATAGCCGACGCCAGAAGCGGTTCGGCCGACGAAACGAAGGTCGCGGCTAGCGCACGCGTCACATACGTGGTCCGGAAGAGAAGACACATCGGGCCGAGTGTCGGGCATCCACACGTGGCCGCATTTCGCGCAACGAAGGATGCTGCACAACGGGTGATCCGAGGATTGTCCGAGTTCAGTTACTTGCGCTGCTCCACAGCGCGGGCATTTGGGTCGACGAGACATAATTGGCTGATCACCAATCTTTGTGCCGCCTCTGGCTTCTGGAATTCCCCAGTGTCCGTTCGATGCACACGTCTGCAGTGCTTCAACTTGGAACACATCCTGCGAAATTTGGGGGTGAACTAAACCCCGATTGCGGCGGCGACGGTAACATCATCGACTCGCAATTCGTAAAGCAGCCACGTTGGACGGGCGCGGCGTGCCTGGGTCCGCCGAAGGTTCGGAACGCGCGTGTTTCTGCCGCTTCTTCTCCGGTGCCACGTCATCCACGCTTTCCAGCTCCGCTCGCGTCTCGCGCTGCAGCGCCTGCTCGTACAACCGCTGCCACAGGAGAGCAGATGCGCGAAGGTCCATATTCTCCTGCCGGAGACGGGCGACCTCGGCTTGCGGCTCCTTCAGGGTCGCATCGATAGAAAAATGGCTGGTCACGGTTGTTGATCCATTCTTTTGGTGGTCAGCACTGATGTAACGAAACGAAGCGCGCCGGCGAACAGGGTGTATGCGGATGAGTCGCTCTTAGCACGAAAGACCGGCGCGTGCTCCATCTACGGCAATACACATTCCTCGTGACGTTATGAAGACGGCAATATTGCGTGTTGATTGCGGCGCGGCACAGCGCACGAGTTGTGTTACCGTTGCGCCCGCACGAAGTGAGTTCGACAGTGCACGGCGACGATCTACTGGACTTTCCATCCGAACATCCGAAACGAACGCGGATGCGGCAAACGCTGACGCGGATGCGATCGTCGACGATCGCCGCGGCGTTCGGATGTGGCCTCGTCGTTGGTGGTATTGCCGTCTGGTCGACGGGCGATGCTGCCGAGCACCGCACGCCACCTTCTCGCAGTTCTCAATCTGAATTGCGGTCGCGTCAACCTTTATATGTGTCGCTCGACGCCGACGCTGTTGCCGTCGCGACGTCTGGCGTCCGCCACGATCGTTACGTCGCGCGAAAGGGATCCGGCGGTCCTGTTTTCCGCGGGTCATTGTTCGTTGAATCGAGTCCACCCGGTGCGCGAGTGTTTCTCAACGGACGTGTGGCCGGACAGACCCCTTTGCTTCTGAAGAGTCAAGTGGTGGGCTCGCGTGCCGTGCGCGTGGTGCTCGACGGATACGACGCGTGGACGTCCACTGTGCAGATCGTCACCGGCCGGCAGGCACGCCTGCGGGCGCAGTTGAATGCAAGGCCGAACGTGGCGGCGCGCTGACCAAATGCTGCGACAGCGCAGACTTCTTTACCTCTTTTAGCGGTCCCATTCGGAATACGCGCGGAATTGCTGGATATTCGCGAACCTCCGCCGTAGGTACCGGGATTGCGACCGGGCGGACGACGCAGGCAGTGGCCGGCCTGCCCACACAGGGTTCGGCCACTCCGCTACACGGCCCGCCAGCCGTATGTGCTGGCGAGCCGTGCATCGCAATCAGTCCATATGAATCAAGGATTCGGCACGTTGCGCACCTCGTGGACGCTGGCCCGCAATGGACAGCGATTGACCTGCACGTTGATTGCAGAGGGCGAGTGGTACACCGTCAGAATCAGCCACGCGGGGCACCCCATCGTCGAGGAACGCTGCAAGGGACCTCAGGATGCGCTCGTCAGAAGTTTCGAGGCGTTCACCGCCCTCGCCACGCGCGGATGGATCACCGAATCCGCAGTTAATTAGGCGGCATCGCTCTGGACTGTGGTGACGACCGACGGGCACGGTCAACCACATTTCGCCGCGCTCACACCGAAATCGTCTGAATTGCTCGAAATCACGGTGACCCTGCAGGCATCGCGTCTGCTCGCATGCGATTCCTGCGGATTCGCTGCGTGGCGTTCGGTGATGTCCTGCTCTTCAGCGTTACGGCGCTGGAGCTGACGATCCTCATTCGCCTGACACCGGGCTTCACCCTCGTCGACTGGATCTATCTTGCGCAACACCTGATCGTGTTGGGCCTCGCCTTCACCAGACGCAGGCCCACGGTCCAGGACCACTCGGTCCGGTCCGGCCTCGCCGTCATCGCGTCGTACGCGTACCCTTATGCGCAGATTCTCTGGCTCGGATGGAGCCCGGGTGAATCCGCCTCGCAGTCGGCCGGCCTCGCGGTCGTAACGGTCGCAGCCGTCTGGAGCCTCGCGAGCCTCGTAAGCCTCGGGACGTCGTTCGGCATCCGGCCGGCGCTCCGCAAGCTGGTCACGCGCGGGTCGTACCGCGTCGTGCGCCATCCGATCTACGCGGCCTACATGTTGAGCGACATCGGTTACAACCTGCAGGAGTGGAACGTTGGCTCCCTGCTACTGACATTTGTCGGGTGGCTATCGCTGTTCTATCGAATCCATGCGGAGGAACAGGTGCTCGCCGAGGACACTCTCTGGAGCAGCTACATCGGCATCGTGCGCTATCGTCTGGTGCCGAAGCTGTGGTGAGTGAACCATATGGCCCGTGCGGGCCATATGCGCATCATTCAAAAAATGACCGTTTCGTGGGACGCGAGCGCACCTGTCCGAATGCGACAGTTCGCGGTCAACAAGGAGAGTGACCGTGGACTCACAACCAACAACCGATCGTCGCACTTTTCTCGGTCAGCTGGCGGGTGTCATCGGTGCCGCAGGCGTGTCGATCTCTGCTACTTCTGTCGCCGCCGCACAGGAGTCGGGGCCGCACGACTGGATCAAGGAGGTGCGCGGCGCTCACCGATGTCTGTTTGATTTCCCGCAACACAAGAACGGTTTTCCGCTGCTCCACATCCTGAACTACCTGAATACGTACGCAACGGCGTACAAAACCGCGCCGGGCCAGGTCGGCGCCGTCGGGACCTTCTATGCCGTGGGTCCGCAGGCGAGCATTCCCCTGGCATTCAACGACACCATCTGGGCGAAGTACGAGCTCGGCGCGTACACCGGACTCAAGGATGCAGCGGACAAGTTCTACAGGCATAACGTGTTCAACCATCCGACCGCCAAAGACCTGCACCTCTTGATGCAGGCTGTAGGCTCGCCGACAATTCCGGCGCTCGCCGACGCGGTCCCCGCGCTCGGCATCGAGAACCTCCAGAAAATGGGCACCAAGTTCGTGCTGTGCGCCAATGCGCTCGGCATCTGGTGTCTGGAACTCGAAGCCAGAGGCAAAGGGAAGGCGCAGGACATCGAAAAGGACCTGCGTGCCAACGTGCTGCCGGGCGTGACAATCGTGCCTGCGATGGTTATCGCCATCGACCAAGCGCAAGAGGCGGGCATCAAGTACAACCGGCAATGACAGGGGTTGCCGTGCCGATCGAGACGTAATATCTCTGCACCGGAGGATGATGATGAAGTCCATTCTGTCCATCGCCTGCATTGTGGTGATCACGATCGGCGCGGCGACTGCTCGGGCACAGTCGTCCCAGCCTCAACCCTACAAAGTCGTCTTCGATTTGACGAGTCAGGATCCGCTCGATCAGCAAGCCGTCCTCCGCTGGATCAGAGAGGTTACTGAGTTGAACCCGAAGACCGAAACGGAGGTCGTCCTGTACGGCCGCGGGCTTGACCTTGTAATCGCAGGGAAAACGACACTCGCGGGCGGCGTAGAGGAGGCGATCAACAACGCTCACGCCACTTTCAAGGTTTGCGCGATTGCGATGAAGAACCAGCAGGTTGACAAGAGTCAGTTGCTGCCGAATGTGCAAATAGTGCCCGACGGGATCGGCGAGATTGTCGCAAGACAGCGGGTGGGGTGGGGCTACATCAAGGTTGGGCACTGAGCGCGAGCTGCATGTCGTGGAGAGGGGCCGATACGTCTGACACCCCCTCCTTCGACGCGGACTACGCCGCCTTCCGTTTGCCTTCCTGGATGAACGCAAGCAGGTCGCGGTTGACGACGTCGGCGTGCGTGGCGGTGAGGCCGTGCGGCAGGCCCGGATAGTAGATCTCGACAGCGCTCTTGATCAGCTTTGCTGACTTCTTCCCGGAATCCTTGACGGGCACGATCTGGTCGTCCTCACCATGCATGACCAGCGTCGGTATGTCGAACTTCTTGAGGTCTTCGGTGAAGTCGGTTTCCGAAAACGCCTTGATGCTGTCGTACGCGTTCTTCAGGCCGGCCTGCATGCTCCAGAGCCAGAACTGATCCAGCGTGCCTTGGGATACCTCCGCCCCAGGTCTGTTGGCGCCGTAGAACCGCGGCGCAAAGTCTTTCCAGGCCTGCGACCGATCCTTCGCCAACGCGTTCCGCAGGGTGTCGAAGAGTTCGATGGGGAGTCCTTCTGGATTGGTCGCCGATTTCAGCATGATCGGCGGCACCGCCGCGATGAGGACCGCCTTGGCCACTCGCGTCGTGCCGTAGCGCCCGATGTAGCGCGCGACTTCTCCGCCGCCAGTGGAGTGGCCCACCATCGTGATGTCCTTGAGATCGAGCGCCTCGATCAAGGCTGCCAGATCGTCGGCATATCCGTCCATGTCGTTACCCGACCAGGGCTGGCTCGATCGCCCATGGCCACGACGATCGTGTGCGACGACGCGGAAACCATGCTGTGCGAGGAACAGCATCTGGCCATCCCACATATCGGAGTTCAGCGGCCATCCATGCGAGAGGGTGACGACCGGTCCTTTGCCCCAGTCCTTGTAGTAAATCGTGGTGCCATCTTTCACGGTGATAGTGCTCATGTTGATGCCTCTCAATCGGATCGATGTGTGGGCCCGAGCGCGGAACTCTCGATCGCGCAAGCCGGGCGGTGTGCGACTCATGAGACATGCCAACGGCTGCTCACGCTCACGTTTGCGTGATTCCAACGAATAGCGCCGCGACCGCATTACGCGATCGAGTTGGAGTGGTGACTACCGGCTGTAAGGCATGGCCGCGTGGTCACAAGTCACCGTGACGCTTCTGTGGTAAAGGCCTCCCTTTTCCGCCGATTCACGTGTCCCGTCGCGATGCGCACAGGCACAGTCGATGCTGAGGCGTCCGACGTGTCGACTGATGACGATGCGCGACGGACACGACTGATTGCGGGCGTCAGCGTCGCAGACAGTCCGCTTATCACAGCAGTGATCGAATATGCCCGCCGGCTTTCGGAACCGTATCTTTTCAACCATGCGATACGTTCGTGGTTGTTCGCAGAAACCATTGGCCGCATGAAAGGAATCGACTACGACCACGAGATTGTCGCCATTGGCACGGTTCTCCACGACATCGGCCTCACTGCCAGCGTGTCGGGTCCCAATCGTTTTGAAGTCAATGGCGCCGATGTCGCACTTTCATTCATCAAAGGTGACCGCCGTTCGGATCGCCGTGCACAACTAATATGGGACCTGGTCGCGCTCAACTCGACACCATCGCTCGCGCTTCACAAGGAGCCAGAGGTTGCGGTGGGAACGATGGGCATCGGACTTGACTATGGCGGCTTCGGAATTGAGACACTTCCGGCAGACGATGTCGAACGCATCGTCAAGGCCTTCCCTCGCCTCAACATGAAGCAAAGATTTACGAAGACATGTTCTCAGCTCGTCACGGCGAAGCCGGAAACGAGTCACGATAACTTCTTGCGCGACTTCGGCGAGCGGTTCGTGCCTGGTTACAAAGCGGTGTCAACGGTCGACTTATTGTTGAACGCCCCGTTTGATGAATGACCAGCGCTATTTGGTGACGAACATCCCAATCGTCGAGGAGGTGCTCGATCATCACTCCTCGACGTTGGGTCGTGACCTCATCGCCTACCGCAATCATGTGCACCGCGTCGTTAATCTGTGCCTGGCGCTTACGCACGGCAGTCGCGACGACTTCAATAAGATCGCGGTCGCGTCGGCGTTTCACGACCTCGGAATCTGGACGGACCATACATTCGACTACCTGGCGCCGTCCATTTCGCTGGCGCGCGAATACCTAGTGGCCCGCTCGCGAGCCGACTGGATCCCGGAGGTCGAGGCGATGATCGCGAATCATCACAAGATCACGCGTGCTCGAGCCCATCCGGAGTGGCTCGTCGAAGGATTTCGGCGAGCTGACTGGGTCGACGTATCGTGCGGATTCCGCCGGTTCGGGATCGCGCGTCCCTTCATCCAATCACTGTTCGCCACCTGGCCCAGCGCGGGTTTCCATTGGCGCCTGGCCGAACTGACTGCCGCTTGGCTCCCTCGGCATCCCCTAACGCCGCTGCCTATGGTCAAACTGTGAGGGTGCTTCACGCCACCTTCCGCTCGCTTGCTGTGAACCGCCTGACGAACTCGAGCGCCTTCTCGGCGACCTCGCGCCAGCCGGCGTCGATCGTCAGCGTGTGTCCACGGCCCGGCATTTTGACAATCTCGGTCACACCCGCGTTGCGCTTTTGCTTTTGGTAGGACGCATTTGCGATCGCCCAAGGCACTGTATGGTCCGAGTCGGCCGAGATGATCAGCATCGGCCCTCGCTCCGGGTTCGTCGAGTTCACCTTCGCTTCTGACCACGGATTGAAGTTCGCGGACGCAGCCTGAAAGAGCGGCTCGCCGGCGCCGGGGACGGAGTAGCCAAGGTAAAGCTCCTTTGCCTCGTTCTCGCCGACCGCGTTCGCGAAGCTATAGCGGAACTGCTCGTAGGTGAGCGGGATCGCGCGGTTCCAATTCGCCGGATTGCGCAGAGCAACGCTGGCCGTGCGGAGCGCCGAGATTGGGAGCGGGAGCACACCTCGGAACGGAGCGGGGCTGATTGCCACCGATGCGGCGGCAACCCCGCGTCCCGCGAGAATCATTGTCAGGAGGCCCCCGAACGAATGGCCGATGATCACGGGCTTCCGATTCAGACGGCGCATGATCGCCTCCTCGTAGTCGGCGATCTCGCTGATTCCCTTGCCGGCGAACAGTTCAGGGTGTTCTCTGGCCTCCGTCACCGTTTCGGGATCGTCGGGCCAGCCCGGTGTCAACGCCACATATCCGGCGTTCTCGAACAGCGTGACCCAGTGGTCCCAGCTCGATGGGAGCAACCATAGCCCGTGAACGAAGACAACCGGCGTGGCGGTAGAGGCGTTAGCGCGCTCGACCTGCGCTGCCTCGTGCTCAGTGATGGTAAGTTCGGTGGCCATCGTCTCCTCCTCGTTTCTCCCAAGAGGTTGTTCATGCCTCATACCCGAGCGCGGCGACAGTCCGGCGCGGAATGCCATCAGGCGATCGGAGTGGAGACAACGGTGTGCTGTGAAGGTCACAGCATGCTGCCAGCACCCACGACGAGTTTTTGTGGCAGGCCTTCCTCTATTGCAACGACTGAAGTACGGGATCGGGCATGGAGGCTGCACCGTCAACGAAGCACCATGAAACTCGTCGTCATCGGCGGCACCGGACTCGTTGGATCAAGAGTCGTCGCAAAGCTCCGCGAGCAGCGTCACGACGTCGTGGCGGCGTCACCCGACACGGGCGTCAACACACTCACTGGTGAAGGTCTCGCAGACGTCCTTCAAGGGGCATCAGTTGTAATCGACGTATCGAATTCTCCGTCCTTTGAAGAAGCGGCAGCGCTGAACTTCTTCACGACGTCGACACGCAACATTCTCAAGTTCGCGACAGTGGCTGCCGTAGCGCATTACGTGGCGCTCTCAGTGGTTGGCACCGAGCGTATGCCTGACAGTCCTTACCTCCGAGCGAAGAACTCTCAAGAGACGCTGATCAAGGGTGGCGAAGTTCCGTACTCGATCGTGCACGCGACGCAGTTCTTTGAATTCATGACGCGCATCGCCGATGAAGCCACTGAAGGAATGATCGTTCGTCTGCCGCCGGTGCTCATTCAGCCGATGGCCGCGGATGATGTCGCCACAGCGGTCGCGAGGGTGGCCCTCGGCACTCCGCTTAAGGGCACGTTGGAAGTGGCCGGTCCGCAACAGTTCCGGTTCGATGAATTGATCCGCCAGAACCTGCGCCAGCGCGATGATCGGCGGACCGTTATTACTGACCCTCACGCGCGCTACTTTGGTGCGGAACTCAGCGAGCGGTCGCTGGTGCCCGGCGACGACGCGAAGTTGGGTGAGTTCCGCTTTGCAGACTGGACCCGTCAACCCGTCCTGCCTCGCGCCATGGCGTAGCGCTCAGCATCGAACGAGTCAGCGGTTTGAACCGCGATGAGTCCGTTGCGGGTGCGGCGTTGGCGCGGGATGGCGTGGCTCGACGATGTGCGACGCATGCAGCAGTTCGCGTTGTTCGCTCAGTCGCTCACCTTCCAGGCGGAGAGCCTCAGTGTGTTTGTGCAGGGCATCCAGGTGCGCTCGGATTTTCTCGAGGTAGCGCCTATGCGCTGGAAGATTGCGGCGGTCGCCTCTCAGCTTCTCGAATTCCTTCTCAAGGGCGGCATGCTTGTCCAGCAACTTGCGATGAGCGTCGAAGAGCGGATCGGGCGGCACCTTAATCGTCTACACCAACCATGTTACTCGGTTGGGCAATCGCAGAGGCCTGCGTAACTGCTATCGGTGTCGTGCGGCCTCAAGGAGCGCGTGAGCGAGAGGCGCACTGGCGCCAGGCGTCAGATAGCGCGCGATCGTACTCCGGCCGCCCACATCCCGCCGACCAGCGCCGCGCATGGTTGCGCCATCAAGATAATCAAGTTCACCGGTGGAAAATTGATGCCGTAGTGCAGCGGACTCGCGGTTGGGTCGTAGTAGATGGAATTGAGCGTCGTGTGACCAATCCACCGCGGAATAACGGCTACCGCATAGAGCAACGCCAGGAGTGCTCGGTGCCCACGATAGATACGAACTGCTACCACCGCGCCGATCATTTCGGCGGCAAACGTGAGCACCCTCGACGTGTACATGAAGAACGGACCAAAGAGCAGAGCCTCAGAGCCATTGAACATGCGCCACATGAAGTATGCGTGAACGGCCGCAAACAATGCCGGAAACGCAATCTGGTACATCAGCACCCAGAAGACGATCCAACCCAACATCAGCGTTGCTACCATCGCGATCGGATGCGTGCCGATTTCGCGAACCGCCGCGACACGGATTGCGATCGCGACCTGCCACCAGTACCACGTCCGGGATGCGGACCGGTGATGAAAGCCTTCCTCGAGATCTCCCGCCATCGCATCGTCGCGTGGACCGAAGGCTCGCAGCAACGCCGTTGCCAATCGAGGCGGTCGAGACGTCACGATTCAACTCCACGAGTTGGTGCGTATCTACGCGCTGCTGCCAATCCGCCACCGAGCGCTGCGAGTGGATAGAGGACCAAGAGATCGATCATCAACTGCGCAAGTGGGTACCGGCCAAAGTACTGAAGAAACGTGAACGCGTTGAGACCGAGCACGAACGGGACATACGCGAACGCGATCGACGCCCGAGCGCCCGAGGCAGTCCGGACCACGACCCAGCCGCTCGCCGCGTAGACGAGCGCCTTCCACACAGATAAGCCTGGAAAGTCGCGGAGGGGCTGCGGAAGCGCCAGGCCGCGGGCATAGAGTCCTTTCGAAAGTCCGGTCGCAAACAGCCATTCCGGAAGGTTCAGCAGTGAGAACAGAACGTAATTCGCGCCCCACCAGACGATGACAAGGCCGACCGCCATCGACAGACCCGTCCGGACCGGATGCACACGGACATCCCGCAACGCGTCGTGCCGAACCGCGCTGAACACCTGCCGCCAGTACCACAGCGGGGAACAGCCGCCACGGCGGTATCGCTCGATGAGATCGCCGGTCACGCACCCATCAATCCAGCTGCAGTGCTTGAGAATCCAGGCGGCAAGCCGCGGCGGTGTGCGCGTCACGCGCGCCCCTTCACGACTGAAAGGCCACGCCACATCGCGTTGAGCCGCTCGTACGTCTCGCGAACCAGGCTGGCGCCCTTACCAGTGAGCTTGAAGAACTTCTTTGCGCGGCCGCCGCGTTCCGGAGTCGGATCGCCCAGCGACGAGGTCACCAATCCGCGGCTGGCGAGGCGTTCCAACGACGCGTAGACAGCGGCTACGGCGACCGTTCGCCGGCCGGTGCGCTCGATTTCATCGGCGATCGGGACGCCGTAAGCTTCGTCACCGAGACGGAGAATGGCCAGAAGAATCATCAACTCGAAATCGGTGAGCGTGTCGCGGGGCATTTCATTGCTAATAGTGAAGAAATCACGCCGGCACGTCAAGGGGGTCTTTTGTCCCGACGAATTCGTCGGAACACGTTGATGAAAGTTGCGTCAGTCAGCCCGATCCGGTGTTCGACGCTCACCGAGAGTTCAGGAATGTTGGCACAACGCGATTACATGATGCGTGGCGACTTGTAGGTTACGCGGAACGTTGGGCGGTGACGAACGACGCTTACTCCATTGGCGAGGGCGTCGTTCGTCACCTTGGGTGTGTGTGCGTCAATTCAAGGCTGCATCATTGCTGCCGGGTGAAAACCGCGCGGTGACGTAAAAGTCCGCGCACATCAGTTCAGAGTACTGAGTGACGGCGGCAAGAAAGTCTCGGCCCGTTCAGAACTTCTCACTCGCGAGCCTCCCCACGCGTGCCGCCACGGCTCTTTGGTTTGCCAGCGTGACGAATCTCCAGGATGCGGCCGGCTCCGCGGGCACCGCTACGCTTCATTCCCGGGTTTGTACGTGCGGCCTTGTCGCACGCGGAGCGCAGGCGGAGTCACACGAGGAATGGGATGGACCGAATGGCGCGATGACCGCGACGTATGAAAGGCAGAAAAATTGCCGCCCTCGGTGACAAGCAACGAAGGCGGCCGAAGTGCGGGAAGAGTCGATAAACTCCTCAACCAAAACTACCGGACGGCGCACGAGTCAAACAATCGAACCAACGTCCCATTCCCCGACCGATACGGCCGTTGGCCGTACTGAAATGCAGATTTGTAACGGGATAGTTTCAGGCGCGCGGCTGTCACCCATGTGCGCCGAATGGACCCAACGTTTGTGACGTCCCTGAGTATTCCGAGTTGGAACCAAATCGCCAGCTTCCTCGAGTCTATGCGACAGCAACGCGATTCCGCCGGATTCGCGGCATGAAAAATGGACTCGATACGCTGTTCTGACGGAGAACCCAGTCGGGAGCGATTGAAATCGCTGATTTTTCTACATTCGGCGGCGCTGCCTGCCCACTGATCGTTGCGTCCCTCGCAGACAGCTTCGATCATTTCGGTATCGGCCGCTAGAAAGAGGTCGACCACGAAACTCAGTGGCTGCAGGTAAGCGGCAGGATCCGTGTACGTGACCTCGATTCGCACACGGCCAGCAGTTTCACGCCGCCATCGCTCGGCATTCGGAAGTCTTCGGTATGCGGTAGCCCCGCGTTATTCAGCCACGTACGATCGTTGAAACCCACACTATCAATGACCGACGTATCGCCGTCCCCCGACCGACGGAATATCCCATCCCATGTTGGATACGGGGACGCTTCTAGCGTGCGACCGTCCGTGAAGATGTGCCGATAGGTTTGGTTCTCGTTCTCGATGACAAGAGCCGTCGGGGTCTGGAGAACGCGTTTCATTCCACGGAACGCCTCCGGTCCGGCGGGGACGCACTGATAATCGGGCCGGGTTCTGAAAAACTCGTCACGGCGCTGTCGTGCCACTTCCTTCGCCCACGGCAGCACGTCTGCCGCATGCGAGCTCGAACAATGCGATGAGAGGGCCGGGGCCTTGCCACAATCCCGAGAAGTCCGGCTTGCCGTCCGCTGTCCGGCGGTCCTCACTTGCACGAATCTGCTTGGCCCAGCGAACCAGCGATGCATAAACTCCGATGTTCATCCAAAAAAGGAGAAGCGTATATGAAGCGCCGACAACATTTCGGGGCCGGGACAATTCTTGTTCTTTGTGCTGTTGTTTTTATCGGCTCCGTCGGCGTCCGCTCGTTGCGAGCGGCCGACGACAATAGTGAGGAAGCGAAGGTTCGGATTGGTTTGGAGATTGCGCCGGTGCCTCTCAATCTGGCGCACAAGAATCGGGCGCTCGTTGGTCTGGGCAGCTACATCGTCAACGCCGTGATCGGTTGCAACGGATGCCACTCGGCGGGCCCGCCGACCCAATACCTGCCCGGCGGCAACCCATTCTTCGGCCAGCCAGAGGCGATCAATCCGGCGACGTACCTGGGTGGCGGCCGGGTTTTTGCTTTGACATCGACGATCAATATCGTCTCGCGCAATCTGACACCGGATCACACAGGGCTGCCGATCGGCGGCGATACGTTCGAGGAATTTCGCGAAACTATTCGAACAGGCGTAGATCCGGACCAGCTCCATGCGAACTTGCCGCCACCTTTCGCTGGGACACTACTCCAAATCATGCCCTGGCCGGAGTTGCGGAACATGACCGATCGCGATCTCCGGGCGATTTACGAATACCTGAGCGCGGTTCCATGTAACCCGAATCAGGGTCATGTCTGCTGATCGACCAAGTGATGAGGATGGGGCGCGACCAGCGCCTCACCTCAACGTCTCCAAGCTGACATTTCCTCCTACCGAATGACCGCGCCGACGCGCGTTCGCAGCGAGCGCGAGCACGGCAATCCCAATCATGACCGGGCGGAACGCCGGCTCGCAGCCTGCGGGCTTCGCACACGTTCGATGCGTGCGAACGGCGACGCAGGTTTGATGGCGTTGACCTGCCCCCTTTTAATCCGATCCGCCGCATAGAATGAGGTCCTCCGTTCAAAGGAGGACCGATGAAACGGAGCACGTACACCGACGAGCAGATCCTGGCGATCGTCAAGGAAGGCGAGGCCGGACGAAAAGTCGCTGACCTCTGTCGCTCGCATGGCATCAGCGAGCAGACGTACTACCGGTGGAAAGCCAAGTACGGCGGATGGAGCTGAGCGAGATGCAGCGCCTGAAGCACCTCGAGGACGAGAATCGCCGCTTGAAACAGATCATCCCTGAGCAGACGCTGGACCCAGGCTGAAGGCGGTGGTCGCAAAAAAATGATGACCCCCGCGGCTCGGCGCGAGGCGGTCGGGTGGTTGCAGACACGCGGCGCCAGTCAGCGGCGTGCCTGTCAACTGATTGGGCTCAGTCGCGCAACGTGGCAGTACCAGCGGCGCGATGATCCCGTCAACGGTGCGCTGTTGCATCGCCTTGCAGGCGCACGCTGCCGAGCGCCCGCGGTTCGGCTATCGACGGTTGCATATTCTGATCGCCCGCGAGGGCATGTGCGTGAATCACAAGCGCCTCTATCGTCTGTATCGCGCCGCCGGTCTCCAGGTGCGCCGGCGGCGGCGGAACCGGAGCACGCGCGGAGCACGCGTGCCGTTGCCGGTGGCGACCCATCGCGGTGAGCGCTGGTCGATGGACTTCACGCTTGACACGCTCGCGGACGGCCGCGCGTTTCGCACGCTTAACATCGTTGACGATTTCACGCGCGAGTGCGTTGCGATTGAGGTCGATCGGTCGTTGCCTGGCCTGCGCGTGACGCGCGTGCTCGATTGCCTACACGCCGCGATTGGCTTGCCCCAGACGATCGTCGTCGACAACGGACCCGAGTTTGCCGGACGCACGCTCGACGCGTGGGCATACGCGCGCGGCGTCACGCTGCGCTTCATTCGACCGGGCAAACTGATCGAGAACGCGTACGTCGAAGGCTTCAACGGCAAATTCCGTGATGAGTGCTTGAACGAACACTGGTTTCTGAACCTGGCTGACGCGAAGGCTGAAATTGAAGCGTGGCGCGTCGATTACAACAGCGTCCGGCCGCACAGCTCGCTCGCTGGTCGTACACCGATGCAGTTTGCCGCGATGACGGAGGGGGCTCGCCGGCTGCGGCCGGCTGGCCCTGATGAGGGCGCTAAACCCGAGGACCTCCAACCATCGATGGATCGGATGTAGGGGGCAGGTCATCGTGATTAACGATGCCGTCGAGAGCGCCCGTCATTGGTCGCGCGTCTGGAGACGAGGGCGACATCGGCGTGTTACTGCCGCAGGACACCGCAACGAGCAGGAAGAGCGCAACGACTACGCGGTGCACTGGAGCCAGCCGACGCAGGTTGCGAGTCCGTCGCGTCACGCTTGCGGTGCCAGTGATTGATCACTGGCTGAAGTGCTGAAACAACTGGAGCAGCGACGAGCTGAACTCCACGCAGCCGCAGTGAACAACATTCCCCAACTTAGCAAGAGCAACCATGGGAAACCGATCGCGCGGTAGCGAAAGTCCACGATCGACGTTCCTGGCTGCACCTGCACTGCGCGATACACGAAGTTCCCCCTCACGACCCTGCTCTCGCGCCCGTTGACGGTGACGTGCCAACTGCGAGACCAGGTATCGGTCACGAGCAGCCAGCCTGCCGCAGGAACATCCACTTGCAGGGTCAGTTGTGACGGGCGGTAGGACAGCACCTTGAAGGAGTTCAGACGCTCGGCCGGCGGCAGCGAAGTAATAACGGCTTCACACGTATCGGCGCCGACGACCTCCGACGCACCGCTAGCGGCGGCCTGCGGATGAACCACGATCGGCGGTGCCGCGAGTTTCGTTGCACGGCGGAGAAACAGCTGAAAACACTCCTCCGACCGATTGACGATTCCAACGGACCTGGAAAACCACAGGCGATCTGGACCCGTAGCACTGTCCGCCAGCACATCGTCGTACGAATATCGGCGCACCAGCGCGCCGGCTAAGCTGCTGTATCCGTGAATGGTCGGCACCTTCGACAGAAAGGTGAGATTGCCGCGGTTCTCGACGCGACGCATCAATGCGCTGGCCGTGAGGTCGATTGTCGTCCGATGCAGTTGATCGAGACTGCGCCATGTTTCGGGGTGCGGGTTGTACATCGTCGAGCGGACCAGTCGCGAGGTCGATAACGCGTCACCGGTCGCGAGCACTACGAACGCGACGGGAGCGACTTCGCGCCAACGGCTGCGGTTGACCCTCAGCCCTGCGAGTGCGACGACACAGAGGGAGATCCAGAGTCCGTATGCATGCCAGTTCGAGGCGCCTAGCGGCAGCGAGGTCGATCCGCGAAGCGCCACCATGACGTTGGTGTATGTCGCGAGTGCCGCGGCAGCGACGCAGACAACTGTGATGGCGAATCGTCGCCACATTTTCCGGTTCTGGTCGATCGTTAATGTGAGATCGCGCATTCCGAACATGCCGAGCACGGTAAGCGCGAAAATCGTGTAACAACGGAACAGGGCCGCTTGCCTGAAGTACCGAGTCGGCGGGACCCAGTCATAGAGCCAGCCCCTCAACGGCAGCGCGCGACCAAACGCGCAGCCAAGAAACAGTAGCGCCACAGCGAGGAGCCACCAACGGAACCCCGTGCCCCTGCGCTTCACGAGCGCGAATGCGGCAAACGCCGGAATGAGAACGCCGACGTAGACGCTTCGCATCGAGATGTCAGTGTATTCGTACAAATCGGCCAGCGAGAGCGAGGGGCTGGACAACGTGACGACGGCCGCAGGATGAAGCGCGTTGTTGAAGACCGCATCGTCACGCTTCATGGGTCCGGCTCGATCCGATACGTCAGGTCCTTCGACAAACAAGGGGACGTACGTCGGTGACATCACGGCGGCACCGACAAGCGCGACGACGATGTGAATGGCTGCGAGGCGTTTGAATTGATTGAACTGATGCGCTGCCTGGACGCGCGGTTCTTCATCAGGGCAGACTACGCGACCAACGCTCCACAAGACGGCGAAACAACCGTTCAGGAAGACGAGTGCCGGGTAGCCACCTAATCCCGAGAGGCCCAGGAGCGCTCCCGCTTGCACTGCAGGACGCAGGCTTCGCGTGGACATTGCGACATCGACTCGCCACACGATCCACGGAAGCAGCGAAATTGAATAGAGCAATGCCGTGTGTTCCGCGTTGCCGGTGTAGAAGCCGGAGAAACAGAAGGCGACAGCGCCGACAAATCCCACCCACGGCGGCGTGCCCAGGTGGCGCGCCAGCACGAGCATACCGGCGCCGCCGAGCAGCCAGATCGCGAGCCAGTACAGCGCGAACGCCAGCGGCGTACCCCCGAACAGCAACCCGAAGGCAACGACGGGCGGCGAGAACGATCCGAGTTGTGGCTCGAGATAGTCGGGAGAACCACCGAGTGTGAACGGGTTCCACAGGAGAAATGCGCCATTACGCGCGAAGTCGCCGACGAGCATGTAGTACGGCGCAAACAGGTCGATGCCGTCCCACATCGGCGCGGCGTGGCCGAGCAACAACGGCGTGTGCGGAATAAGGAGCGTGACTGCGAGGCCGATCCCCGCAATCGTCCATCGTGAACCGATCGGCGTGCTCCTTCGGTTCCAGATCAACACCGGCAATAATACTGGCCCACGGCGCGTTGGCACGTCCGTGGCCGTCCTAAGCCATGAACTCGCGAGTCCTGTGATGTAGGCACGTTGGCTTCCGCGCGCATTGCCGGACCGGTAGACGCCGGGCATGCGTCAAGGTTCGAGGGAGAACGCCAGGTCGATGGGCTTGGTGGTGAGGGTGTTGCCGTGAACAGATCCCGTCGCCGAGATACCGTTATCCAGACTACCGACGCGCCAGCCCCAGAATATTCCCAGTTTCCCTGCCCCTTCCCTGGCGCGAATTTGCAACCAGTAGCGGGTGCCCGCTGTGACTGGAAAAGGCATTGGTAGAACCGCGGTGTAATCGTAGTACGCGCAATCGGCTTCGTTCTGAACATAAACAACACCAGTCGCAGTGTGAGCGTCAAACGCAAATGCCTCGTGCGCTTCGCCAGCCGTGAGCGTCATCTGATACAGCATGCTGGTCGTCTGAGGAGTTCCGTTGCGGTCGGCGACAAACCAGATTTGGAATGCGCTTGTCGAGTCGGCACGGGGTGCGACGACCGGCGGCTGACCGGGAACTATTGGGTTGCAATAGCCGCCCTGCCACGACACCGCGCGGATCGAGGTTGACGTCGCACTGGTGAAGTCATCCAGCGAATAGGGCAACAGGTCAAGGAGGATGGGACTGTCGGTGTCGTACACCCACGAACCTGCAAGGTACAGCAACGACCGGTTCGTAGGAGCAAGGAGCGTGTTGTGAACCGCCGACACGGCATTCGGCGAGGGTTGAGTAATGCCACGATCTTCGGAGCCGCACCCCAAAAGGATGCAAGCTACGGCTGCATTGAGGAGACTACGTCTGCACACGACTGAATCATCCCTTTCGACGGTTGCAGCATACCGGCGGAGCAAAAGATGATCCTCGGGCTGCGACCGAAATTTGTTGACACGGCTGAATGAGAGATTGGTCACACAATCGCACATGTGGCGCGCCCGCGACATAAGCGGTGCGCGCGAGGTACACGCCGTTACTGACCTGCGATGTCGCGATGTCGCAGGACATCACTTGGCTTGGTTCCTCACGGAACCACGTCGGACCGGCTGGTCCTACGCGCACGCTCCAACTACCGAATCCGCGCCAGACGACGTCGCCGTTCACAACGCCTTCAGGAAAAAGCGGATCTGACCAGGCACCGCGGAGAAATGCGAACCAATCCAGATCGCGCTCCACTGATTCGTCAGGCGTTCGAGCTCTTTGCCAACGGACGCGATCAGCGGGCCGTGCTACGTGCGGTCAGCGCATCGGGCCTTGCCACGCGTGCCGGACGACAGCGCAATCGCTGAACAACCTCCTTCGCAACCCCGCGTACGCCGGACGCATCCAATCGCGCCGATGGAACAGTGAGCATGAAGGAGACTTTGACCCGATCGTCTCGGAGGCGCTGTACAGCGGCGTACAGGCCCGCCTTGCTGCCATCAACAGTCACCCGTCCGTACGACAGCAGGATGATCCAGATTTCCATTGCGCCGTTTTGTGCGATGCGCAGCCTGCGACACGCCTCTCACTGGCAGTCGTTCGCGTGGTCGCAGCGGCGTGTACCCGTATTACCACTGCCGGAACCGGTGTCGCGGTGTGGCCTCCCGCAAAAGCAGTCATCGAAGCCAAGTTTGTGGACCTCTTGGACTCCCTCAGGCCCCGACCGGAATATCTCGCTTTATTCAGGGCAATAGTGCTTGACGTCTGGCGACAGGAATGCCGTACGGCGGCAGATGTGGCCGCACGCCTCCGCGACCGTGTTTCGGCGCTGCAAGGGGACCTTCAAAGGGGTGAGCGACGCTTTCGTACTGGCCCGCTCGATCGATCGCGACACGTACAACGACATGAGGGACCCGCTCCGAGAGCAGTAGCGGCTGCGCAGTTGGAGCTTAGCGAGGCTCAGCTTCAGCAGCGGACGTCGAAGGAGTCCTCGCGTTCGCCGAGCACGTCATGGTTAACGCAACCGCGCTATGGATGAATGTCGCTGCTGACGGAAAGATGGCCCTTCAGGGGGCCCTGTTTCCAAATGGTCTGGAGTGGGATGGTCAGAAATTTGGAACCGTCGTAACGTGCACTGCGTTCAGCTACTTGCGGGAGATCTCTGACAGCACCGAAAGAGTGGCGTCCCTAAGCATCCCAAGTTGAAACCAGATCGCAGGGTTCCTCGAAACAATGGGCGCGATCCGAAAAATTCCCGTGCGCGGCGACTATATAGCGTCAATTGCTAATTGATCACCGCCGCATCTATCGCCCTGATCAGGGTCGCCCCGCTCACCGGTTTTCGAAACACAAAGGCGAACTCCGCCGCGTCGAGTTCGCGTGTGTCGGTGCCTGTCACCACAAGGATCGGGACGTTTCGTGTCTGCACGTGCGCTTTCAACTCCCGGTACACGTCGAGCCCATTCAGCTGCGGCAACATCAGATCGAGCACCACGACGTCCGGTATGAGACCCGCGTCGATGCGCTTCAACGCATCAACGCCATCGGCGACAGCTGTCACAAGGAAGCCGGCAGAGACGAGCTCTTGTCGATAGAGCTCCCGTAGGGGTTCGTCGTCCTCAACGATGAGCACACGAGTTCGCCGAAGCGGTTCCATTGTGGCAGTGAGTGTAGCGGATGTAATTACGTCCCCACCACGCCGATCCGACGCGACAAACAAACTGCGCGCATTTTGATGGGTGCCGGAACGTACATTGCGACAATGCGGGCGACTGCCGACGTTGCTACCGATACGAGCCGTGAATCACTACAGTCGCGCTAAGACCGCCAACGAAACGCATACACAGGCGTGCCGACCTTCTATGAATCCGTGCTGACGCGCAACCAAGAGAGCAGTTGAGGTGTGTGGATGAACGATTCGCTTGACTACTTACGATCGCAATCGGGCGATCGCCCCGAAGCGGCGCTGCGTCCGAGTGCATGTCCTGAGTGCGGCTCGCGGGCGCTCGGCACACTCGCGAAAGTGATCACCGCGGATACGTTCTGGCGATGTGCGGCGTGTGGGACGGTGTTCAACCGAAAGCGACGCCAGCCGTAAACACGCTGAACTACGACGTCGCGACAGGTCCTCATCGTCGCGACGAAGCGGACCCGGATCGGTCGCGCGGCGAAATGCGAGCACCGCCGTCGAGCGGCCGAACGGGCTGCGCCGATCACGTTCCGCCCAGCTATGCGATCGGCTACGCTGACCCGTCGATCCCGCCAGGTGGCATCGCATCGCGCGCAATGAAACTCGTCGTACTTTTCCTCGCCCATTACGACGCGTGACCGCCGAACAAAATCAGCTGTGTTGCACCGGGCGCAAAAGGTTCTCGCCTCCATTGGTCGCGATGAATGGATCCTGCACCTGAGCTATCCGCTGCGGCTGTTGACCTTTTTTGGAGTACCTAATGCCGCTATATTGCCATCAAGGATATGCGGCGTGGTGGATCAGCGGCCCCCTTCTGATCATGAAACCGAAAAATCTGTCCGCGAGGTTTGTCACAATTGCGGCGGCACGGACACGATTCTTATCAGTAGGTTCCGCTGGGACGGCAGCACGCACCTCAATTGGCGGTGTTCGAAATGTGATCACGTCTGGGTGACGCCCGAACGCCGCAAGGAACGACCGTAAGGATTTCAACTACGTCCAGTAACTAGCCATTGTCGAGACTTGCGGGGTCCTTAGCCCTTCTACCGATGTGCGCCCAGCTGAAGCCGCGCCGTCAACCCGATTCGGTTTTGTCCCAGAAGCGGAACGAACGTGACGCGCGCTGGCTGGCCGGCGCTATAGATGGTCCGATTGATCGCCTCGTCAATTGCGCCACCGATGGGCGCCCCCATCGAGAGCGAGAGGATGAACGGCAAGACGCAAACCAAGTCCTGGCAGGTCTGCGCGATTATGAGGGCGCCCGCGAGGCCGACGCCCGCACCTTTAAGAGTCCCATCTAACGTTGAGTCGTGGAGGTCGATGCGTGCGGCTGTTTGTTCGGTAAACGTCTTCCGCTCGATCCTAAAGTTCCAGCGCCGTCGTTCGACCTGGAGCTGATCGCCGACGATGGACACAACGCTCCACGTCGCCGTCCGGCCCTGATTCGGTTTGACGACAATGGCCTGTCCGACGCCGACTTGCAGCTGCTGGAACGTGTGAACCGGCTCCTGCGCGGCAGCGACTTGTGCGCTGGCGACAAAGGTAGCAGCCAAGATGAAGAGATTGCGAATCGTGACGTGCGTGCTCATGCGAAAACAGTATTCGGTCCCACTCGCGAAGTCCTGATGTCATTCCTGAAAAGTTCTGAATGTAACGGTCTATCGAATCTCGGAGAGGACCATGCGATCAGCACTCCCGCTCGTAATGTGCCTGCCCATCCTCGTCCTAGCGTGCGGCGGGGATGCCGTAGCTCCGGTCAGCCCCAGCGCGCCAGCTTCAAGTCCGCCGATAGCCCCCGTGACGCCAACCGTCACGGTATCTGGCCAGGTCACGAGTCCAGTCGGCAGCCCCATTGCCGCACCTCGTGTGGTCGTGTATCCGCTCCGGCTTTGGGGCCCGTGGTATGGACCGTGGGGCCGAGGCAGTGATGCGGACAATGCGGGTCGGTATCGCATCACTAACGCACCGCAAGACCCAGGTACGATCTTCGTGCGCGCCTGGAAGGATGGATACGTGCAACAGTGCGCGAAAATCGTCACACTCGCGACCGATACAAACGCGGACCTGACGCTCACTCGGAAAGAAGACGTCGTGATCACAGCCCTGCCGACGTCCGCGGCGACTCGGCAGATCAGCGGTACGGTCTATACCCTGCGGAACAACGTGCGTGCACCGGTTGCCGGCGCCTGGGTAGGCTGGGAGCCCCTCCTCGATACGGTTATCGCTGACACCATCACTGATTCGCAGGGGCGGTATCGATTGTGTGAGCTGCCGATTGATCGCGTCGATAGTCTGTTTGCAGAGCGGATGGGCAACTATTCGCCGGTCTACGGGGAGACTGCCGCCGGAGGCGACGCGGTGGTCGATTTCGAGCTCCCATAATAAGGGGGGCGCCGGCGGCGCATCGGGGCGAACCCTGTGCTGCGTTCAAATGCTTACGGGAGATGTCTGCCGCGTCTGAAGATGTGGCGTCCCCAGCGGGATTCGAACCCGCGATCTCTGCCTTGAAAGGGCAGCGTGTTGGGCCAGCTACACCATGGGGACCGTACTTCGAGCGATCAAAGTATCTTAGCAGTTACGTTTCACAGAATGGAAACGTCCATAGCGACGAACTCCTCCTCGTTTCGATGCGCGTCGCTCGACGCCCCGCGCCGCGGGCGGCGGTGAATCCGTTCCATCATGGCCAGCGAATCCGCGACACATCCCTCGCTGCCCATCCTGGCGTTCTGCGCCCGCACGCGCAACGAGCGACACGCGTCGACAAGGGCAGGGTAGCCCCGGAGTCACGCGTCACAGGCACACCATAAAGCTCAATGGCGCATCTGCGAAGTTGTTTCAGCGCCTCGGCGCGGATAACTCCGCAGGCGGCCGCGAACTATCTCGCGGCCATCCGTCGTCGAGTGCGCGTCGCGCGGCCTACATCGACGGCAGGGCTGCGTGATCTCGTAGCAAGACAATTGCAGCACAACACTGATTGGCAACCACGGGCGGTTCGTCATTCAACGCAGCGCATAGGAGGACCTATGGCGTTCGAGCTCAGTGCACACATGACGATCAGGCCGGGTCAACTCGAGGGATTCAAGAAGCAGGCGGCCGAGTGCATCCGTATCACCAAGGAAAAGGACACGCACACGCTTCGTTACGACTGGTTCATCACCAGGGATGGCACCGAGTGCGAGGTTCGTGAGGCCTACACCGGCCCCGAGGGGCTCATCGAACACAATCGCAACATCATCGAGGCGCGCACGAAGCTGTTTACCGACTACGCAGACAACCACTTGATGACGGTGTACTCGGAGCCGATTCCGGAGATTGTCGACCTGGTCAAAGCGCACCATCTGGAAAATCAATTCAAGTGGTTCTCGTTCGTCAAAGGACTCGATCGATGAGCGCGCGTTTGAAACAGGCCGCCGTCATCCTGGTCGCCCTGTTCGCGCTTGCGCAACTCGTTCGTCCTCTGCACGCGAAACCGACGACCGATTCGAGCCGCACGATTCAGGCGCACCTTGAGCAGGGCAGTGAACTGGGTGCTGTTCTGGATCGCTCGTGCGGCAACTGTCACACCAACGCAGCCGCGTGGCCGTGGTACGCGCGCATCGCACCGGTGTCGTGGTTGATTGCCAATGGCGTCAGGGAAGGCCGCGATGCGGTCAACTTCTCGGAATGGGCCGGGTATTCGCCGTCGCAGCAGCGCACCCTGCTCGCCGCATCGTGCCAGGACGTACGCGAAGGCAGGATGCCCGATCGTCTCTACACCATGCTGCGTCCTGAGGCGCGGATGTCGGAGCAGGACGTCGAGATGGTCTGTACGGCGGCGCGCCAAGCCGAGGGACTTCCGGCAAGAGGACAGCCATGAGCCGCCGCGCCATCGCCGTGCTGCTGATCCTCATCGTGGACGTGTCGTACATCGCGTGGGGTGCAATGGCCGCAGCATGGCCGGACCACCTGCTGGGACCGCACGGCACCCCAATCATCGTCGCCGGCTACGAAGGCTTTACCAGGACATCGTGGTCGGAACTCACAAGGACGTTGCCCGCCACGGCGAGGTACATACAGGTGGTCTATGCGATGTACGGCATCTACTGCGTCATCTTCGGACTGCTGACGACGGTCATTGCGGCGACTGCATTCCGCCGCGGCGAGCGCTGGGCGTGGTGGGCGTTGCTGATCGGCAACACGATCGCCCTCGTGTCTGCAACGCGTTACGACTGGGTGGTCAACGCAATCGGACCATTCGAGTTGACGGAATACCTCGGGCTCGTCCTCGTCTACGTCGCGCTCGGCTTGACGTTCAGAGAATCTCGCGCAGCCGCTCCGCCGGCCGCGCGAGGATTGCCCGCGACCCTTTCTCCACAATCGGCCGCTGGATCAAATCGGGGTGTTTCAGCATGAGATCGAGTATCTGATCGTTGGTGAGGTTGCGCTCGCCAAGCCGCAGCGTCTTATAGGCGTCTTCCTTCGTCCGCAACAGGTCGCGAGGGGAAAGGCCCATCTTCCGCAGCAGCTCCTTCAGCTTTGTCTTCGGAATCGGATCGGTGTAGTAGTCCACCGCCTCGAAATCGACGCCGGCATCACGCAGCGCCGCGTAGACCTGCCGGCACGTCGTACATGTGGGTTTCTGGTACACGGTGATCTTCACGCCTCCGATCTTACCGGGTCACCGGAGTCTGCGTCGTCGTGCCGATCGAATCGCCCGACACCACGAGCTCGACGCGTCGATTCTGCTGCCGTCCGGCCGCCGTGTCATTCGACGCAATCGGCATCGTCTCGCCGAATCCCGCGGTGCTCACGGCGTTCGCGGCAATGCCCTGTCCGACCAGATAGGTGCGAACCGAGTCGGCGCGACTTTCGGAGAGACGCTGGTTGTATTCGGAAGATCCGACGCTGTCCGTGTGTCCCTCGACCTGCAGCTTCAGACCTGGATGTGCCAGGAGGATGCCCGACACCTTGGCGAGCTTCTCGCGCGTGCCCGGTTTGAGATTCGAGCTTCCGGTATCGAACAGTACGTCAGAGAGGTTGACGATCAGTCCTCGCGCGCTCTCGCGGGTTTCGAGGATCTGATTGAGCTGCTGCCGCAGCTGATCGCGGAGAGCCGCTTTCTCGCGTTCGGCCTGCGCCGCGTTCGCCTCGGCCGCCTGCCGGGCGGATTCGGCCGCCGCGCGGGCTGCTTCGGCTGCCGCCTTGTCGCGGGCCGACTGTTCGGCGAGTGCGCGCGCCTGCTCCATCTGTGTCTGCGCCGCCGCCCGCGCCGCCTCGGCAGCCGCCTTGTCACGTTCGGCCGCGATTCTGGCGTTCTCCGCACTCAGTCGATCGATCTCGGCTTGCCGGCGCGCCATTTCCTCCGCTCGTGCCCGCTCGAGCGCCGTTTCTTCGCGCTGCTTGGCCTGCGCCCGCTGCTTCGCGTCGGCCTCGTCTTCCTGTCGCTGCAGCGAAATCAGCCGCGCGTCCTCGGCCGTCTGGACCGCCTGGCGTGCCGGCATCATCACATCGTTGCCGCCACGATGCCGAGCCTGGGCCTGTTCCGCGTCGGTCAGCAGCCGCGTCGCTTTGATGTAGGTGTCGTCCGAGTACCGATCCGCGCCGGCAAACCTCGCGAGCATGACCGCGTTGCGAGCCTCTGCAAGATCAAGCGGGGCGCCCGGCTCGAGCGGTTTGAACTTCACCTGCCGCGTGTCTTGATTCATCAGGTACGTGCCGCGTTTCAGCAGGTCGTACTTGGCCTGGATGACTTCGACATTTCCCTTGGTGCCGTTGCGGACGCTGTTTTCGACGATGACCACGTCGCTCGGCTGCGTGACCGCGAAGTAGGGTTCAGCGGTGACGATCATGCCGAATGCCTGCAGTTCGGTGGTGACGTGGATGTGTGCCTCGTCATCCTTGACCTGCACCTCACCGAGATTCGTCGCGCGTCCTTCGGGAGTTATGGCCCACAGAACGTAGGTGAGGTATTCCGGGCCGAATTGCGACGGCGGCGCGAGACGATCGAACTTCGCGTCGATGTCGATGTAGCCCTTCTTTCCCCCGACCGTCGCGTTGCCCGTTGCCAGCGGCGAGAGGGCGGTGCCTGCGAAGTCGACTTTTGTGTCGCCTTTTCGCGGGCGGTAGTTGATCGCAGGCGTCGTATGGCCAACGACCGTGACACGGAACACCGGCACGGCGCCCTGGTCCCCAGCCGCGTCAACGTGCTGCGTGGGGTTGCTCGGAGTCTGCCCGAACGCAGTAACGCCAAGCATGCTGCTGACGAAGAGCCACGGAAGTGTGATTCGTGTACGCATCGAAAGGCCTCCGCGGCAGGATGGGCAACTTCCGGTCCATCTCGCGCTAGGTGCGGCCTCGAAAAATAAGGATTCAGAGAGCCTCGCCGCGCGGCAGGAAGGCGACCGATCACAATTTCGAAGATGCACCTTCGGATCTGCCATTTGTTGTCAACAAGTGATCTGTCCGCTAGCTGCAGAAGCTGGCCGAACAGCAGAAGGCCGCGGCCCCGAAAAAGTAGTCAGACAGCAAGCGACGCGATGAGCGCCTCGAGCAGGTCGGGGTCGGCAGGTTTCGTGATGTGCCGATCGAAGCCGGCCTGATACGCGCGGCGCTCATCTTCCTGCTGACCCCATCCCGTCAGCGCGACAAGGAAGACGCGACGCCCGAGCGCTTCGCGGATGCGTCTTGCGGCCTCGTAGCCATCCATTCGCGGCATGCCGATATCAAGCAGCGCGACGTGCGGTTCGAACTGCTTCGCAATCGCCACCGCTTGCACGCCGTCGGTGGCAATGCGCACGTCGTGTCCCATCGTCTCGAGCACCAGCTTCATCATTTCGGCGGCGTCAGGAATGTCTTCCGCCACCAGAACGCGGCAGGATGACGCCGCGCGCGCGAGAGGAGCGTCGATGGGCGCAGGTTCGACAATCGCTTTCATCAGGGGCAGCTCGACGATGAAGGTGGTGCCTGTACCCAGGCCGTCGCTGCACGCTTTGATGCGGCCGTGATGGAGTTCGACGAGGCGTCTGGCGAGCGCCAGCCCGATGCCGAGCCCGCCGCGCGTTCGTCCTTCCTCCTGTTCAATCTGCACGAACATGTCGAAGATGCGCGGCAGCAGATGTGGGTCAATACCGATGCCTGTATCGGTCAACGAGACGATGACACGGTCACCGCCGACGGATGCGGCGAGCGAGATGCGGCCGCCGCGGTCGGTGTACTTGACGGCGTTGTTCAGCAGGTTGACGAACGCCTGCGCCAGGCGTGTGAAATCGCCGAGAACCCACAATGGCTCGTCCGGCAGATCGGAGGTGAGAACGTGCGCAGCCGCGTCGCTCAGCGGCTCGATGGTCTCCACGGCGCTAAGGAGAACCGACCGCAGATCGACGCGATCGCGTTGCAGCTCGATGGCGTTGCGAGCGATGCGTGAGACGTCGAGCAGGTCGTCGGTGAGGCGAACCAGCTGGCCCAGCTGCCGCTCCAGGATGGCCAGCGAGCGCTCGGTGACATCCGCATCGCGTCCGGAGCGCCGCCGCATTAGGGCTACGGCATTTCGGATCGGGGCGAGCGGGTTGCGAAGTTCGTGCGAAAGCGTCGCCAGGAATTCATCCTTGCGTCGATCCGCCTCCCGCAGCATGTCTTCCGCCATTTTCCGCTCCGTCATGTCGACGCAGACGCTGACGCATCCGCACACCTTGCCGTGGCGGTTGTAGAGGGGTTCAACGTCGTTCTGGATGTACAGCACCGACCCGTCGACGCGCACGATCTCGATGTCGTTGGTCACGTGCGTCCGGTTGGCGACGGCGTACTGCATCGGCAGCTCGCTGGCGGGCATATCCCGTCCGTACTGCTGGATGCGATAGAGCGGTTGCTCGCCGGCGCGAGGCGTCATCGAGATGTTGACGTTGGGCGGCACGCGGAGCAGCCGGGCCAGCGCGTCGTTCGCCGTAATCAGCTGACACTCGGCGTCGTGCGCGATGGCGATTGGAACAGGGGCGCGCGCGATCAGGTCGGCCAGGGCGCGCAGGCGCGCCCGCAATTCGTCAGGAGTTGCGTCGTCCGGCGGCTCGAACAGCGTAGCCAGATTCGACATCAGCGGCCCCGCAAGGAGGGACGCTATTATCCGTCACCGTTTGTGCGTCGAGCCGCTGCGAGGAGAAGTTCCGTGCAGAACCGTCACAGAGCGGGAACGAATCCATCGGGCAGCAGTTCCACCGCAACCACGATCCCCTGCGACGACCCGGACGGGAATGTGGCCTCGTCGCTGCGCCAGGTTACGTACACATCTTCCGCGGGGCGCCTGGCGCCGCAGGAGATCGTGCCGGGCGTCGTCGATCGATAGCTTATGAAGTCGATGGCGTCGAACCGGACGGCGCGGAGCAGCAGCATTCCTGCCGACGACCGGACGTGCAGCACAATCTGCTGCCGCGTGCATTCCACCTCCGTGAAGAGACCGTAGGTACGTGTTTCACCGGCCTCGAGCTTGCGAAAGGCAGGAATCAGGGTGGATGTGCGCCTGCCCGGCGGAGGAGCGATCGGCGGCTCCGGCGTCGGCTCCGGCTGTGATGTCGCCGATTCGGTTGCGAGCCGCGTTCGCAGCTGCTGTTGTTGTTCGACGCCGACGGAACGCGCCAGCAGGTCACGCGCGCGCTCTTTCGTTGCCGAGTTCGCCGCGCGGCCGACGAGCGGACCCAGCAGGTCACGCGCGTCGGTGAACTGGGCGAGACGGATGTACGCCTCGGCGAGCATCAGTATCACTTCTTCGTTACCGGGCTCCTGGTCGAGCGTGCGGCGCAGCGCGTCTCGCGCCTTCGAGGCGTCGTCCATGTACAAGTATGCGTAGCCGAGCAGGCGATCGGCGTCGGTGAAGCCGGGGTGCAATTGCACCGCGCGTTCCAGGGCCACGATCGCCTTGCCCACATCAGCATCACCGCCGGATTGCTGGCCGCTGCCACGTTCGAGCAACGCCGCGCCGTAGTAGAACTGCACGAATTCGTCGGCTGTTGGAGCTGCCGCCGCACGCTCCAGATGCGTCATCGCGTCCGCGCGCTTGTCCTGTCGCAGCAGCATCCTGCCCATCGCCGCATGCGCGAGAGGCAAATCCGGCGTTGTCTTGAGCACCGCATTCAGCAGCGGCGCGGCTTCGTCGTAGCGCGCCGCGTGCACCAGCAGATCGCCGAGCCGCGCATGTGCCTCTGTTTCTGCGACGCGTACCGGTTCCGTTTGCAGGCGGTTGACGACACGCTGGTTCAGTTCGACGACCTGCACACGCATCGCAGGCCGCAGCACATACGTCAACAGCTCCTTGTCGAGGCTGTCCGTCGGCATCGCAAACGCCTGCTGGAACGCGGCATCCGGCGTCGCACCGCGCTCGACGAACTGCTCGAACTGGACCAGCTGCTTCCATCGGTCTCGATTTTCCACGAACGTGTAATGCATCAGCAGCCACGATTGTGCGTAGAACAGCGATCGCCGGTCACCTTCGTTGTAGGTGGTGGACTGCTGCGTCACCGCGAACAGCTCCGGCACGTGCATCTGGCGTTCGCGCAACATCCCGACATGACTTTCGATCGGGCGTCCAAACCTGGCGGTGTTGCCGCTGGCGTCGAAGGTGCTGAAGAATTCCGCCAGCCCCTCGTTGAACCAGGGCGATAGATTGGCGGAGATTCGTTGCAGCAACAGGTGCGTGTACTCGTGGTACAGCGCGCGGAAGTCGTCGCCACCACTGTCCGCGGCGAGCGTGATGTAGTTCACGTCGCGGCTGCCAAGGAAGTAGCCGCCAACCTGGACGGTCTTGCCGTTGAACTTCGGCTTGTACGGTTCGTAGGAGCGTTGGTCGCGAAACACGATGACGATGACCGGAGGCCCGGGACGAGAGTCCGCCAGCACCGGAAAGGCACTCGCAACCGCGGCGCGGAATTGCTCGAATCGAAGCGCCACGTCCTTGATCGCGCGTGGGCTGGCATCGCCGATCAGGAGAAAGTGCTCGGTGCGGAGCGACGTCCATTCCGCAGCATCGGCGCGAATCGCGACGAGAAAACACGCGATGGTGGCCAGGATGCAACGGCGCACGCGGGTATTATCGTCCGGCGTCCGCCGCACCGGCTGGTCTCAGCGCAAGTTCGGTGCAGATCCGATCAATCAGTGTGCTGACGGGCAGATCTGCCCGGAGTGTCAGGCCGTCGTGTGGCGGCTCCAATTCTTGGAGCTGGCTTGGCACGATCTGAGGACCGGCGAAATGGCCTGAGCGCGCGTGCAGGCGAGCTGCAAGCAGGCCTCGGTCCGCCTGAAGAAACACCCAGCGCAGCTCGGGGACGTCTTTGGCAAGGGTGGCGCGATAACGTTCGCGCAGTGCCGAGCATGCGACCACCGCGTTCCTGCCATCGCGCGCCAGCGTCGCGATCACCTCGTGTGTACTGGCCAGCCACGGCTCGCGGTCATCATCCGTCAGCGGCATGCCAGCACGCATCTTGTCGACGTTCGACGCGGGGTGTAAATCGTCGGCGTCGACGAACGTCCACCCGAGCGTCTTCGCCAGCGCTTTGCCTACGGTCGTCTTCCCGGCACCGGCGGCGCCCATCAACACGACAATCATCAACCGTTCACCATGAGCGAGCGCAGGCGAGTCGAAGGGTTCAATTTTGCGCGCCTCCGCTGAGAAGTTCGCACCTCCAGTGAGCGACCGCGAAAAATCCAAGCAACTGCCGCGCGGGTGCGCGGCACCGCGTTTGCCCAAGGCGTCTGCATCGTGCCTCCATTCCGATCGTACGAGCACCTGTTGCGTCTGGCCGCGGTATTCGCGGCTGCCGCCGTGGTCTTCGCGATCCTGCGGGCGCTGCTCGTCCCGGCAGACTACGGTCGGTTCGGTCGTTATCGCGCCGGCGCACTCCTGCAGATCGCCTCGCACTCGACGGTCTACGCTGGCCAGCTCTCCTGCGTCGAGTGTCACACCGATGTCGCCGAAGCGCGTAAGAACAACATGCACGCGCGCATCAGCTGCGAGACGTGCCACGGTCCGCTTGCTGCCCACGCCGACGATCCATCGGTCGCCGCGCGCAAGCCCGATGCGCGCGCCGTCTGCGCGGTATGTCACCAACCGGACCCGGCTCGGACGCGGGCGATCAAGACCGTCTTGTTTGCCGACCACGCCGATCCTGGTCCGTGCACGTCATGCCATTCACCGCACGCGCCAAAGCTGTGATGGACAAGTGTCATGCCGCCTGACCGACGAGAGTTCCTGCTGCAGACCGGCAAGCTGCTCGTGCTGACGGCGGCCGCCTCGACGGCGTGGGACTACGTGGTTGCAGGCGAGCCGGAGAAGGCACCCGACTATGACGCCACCAAACATTGGTGGGCGATGATCATCGACGTCGAGAAGTGCATCGGATGCGGCCGCTGCGTGCAGGCCTGCAAGGCCGAAAATGGCGTCTCGATGGAGCCGTATTACTTCCGAACCTGGATCGAGCGATGGGAAATCGATCCCGATGATCCCGAACATCCCCATGTCGAATCCCCGAACGGTGGTTACGACGGCTTCGCGACGCGTCCGGAGAAGCAGGGAGTCAAAACCTTCTTCGTCCCCAAGCTGTGCAACCAATGCGCGGATTCTCCGTGTGTGCAGGTGTGCCCCGTAGGTGCGACGTTCCTTTCGCCCGACGGCGTCGTCCTCATCGACAAGGAATACTGCCTCGGCTGCCGCTACTGCATTCAGGCCTGTCCGTACGGATCGCGCTACCTCGATCCGACGACGCACACCGCGGACAAGTGCACCCTCTGCTATCACCGCATCACCAAGGGGCTGCAGACTGCGTGCGTGGAAGTCTGTCCAACGCAGGCGAGGTATCTCGGCGACCTGAAGAATCCGAAGGATGCCATTCACGAATACCTGAGGACGCACGTCGTCCACGTGCTGAAGCCGCAGATGGCCACCCATCCGAAGACGTTCTACAACGGACTCGACGGGTCGGTACGATAGGAGGAGCGTGTGGGCGCGGTAGACGGGTTCATGTATCCGAACGAGATGGAGCTTCAGTGGAGCATCCTAATCGTGCTCTATCCGTTTATCACGGGTCTCGTCGCCGGTGCGTTCATCCTTGCGTCGCTGGAGCGGGTGTTCAACGTGCAGGCGGTCAAGCCTACCTACCGACTTGCCCTGCTGACCGCACTGGCCTTCATGATCGTCGCGCCGCTTCCATTGCAGCTGCACCTTGGACATCCCGAGCGATCGTTCGAGATGTACCTGACGCCGCATATGACGTCCGCCATGGCGATGTTTGGCTTCATCTACCTGTGGTATCTGATGGCGGTGCTGGTCGTCGAGATCTGGCTCGAGTACCGGCGGGAAATCGTTCACTGGTGGCAGCGGTCGACGGGCCTGAAGCGGTTTGCCTATCGTGTGCTGGCACTCGGTTCGAGCAACGTGAGCGAGGACGCGCTGCGGATTGACGATCGCGTCGGACGGCTCGTCACCATCGTCGGCATCCCATCGGCTTTCCTGTTGCACGGGTATGTCGGGTTCATCTTCGGCTCGATCAAGGCGAACCCGTGGTGGTCTACGCCGATGATGCCAGTGGTGTTCCTTTTCTCGGCCATGGTATCCGGCATCGCGCTCGTCATGCTGATGTACGTCGTGACGACGTGGTATCGGAAGGTCGAGATTGATATGCCGTGTCTCGACACGATCGCGCGATACCTGCTGTATGCATTTCTAATCGACTTCGCGCTGGAGATGATCGACCTGCTGCACCGCATCTACGAGGCCGACGAATCGTTCAAAACACTCGATTTCATGGTGCACACCCGGCTGTTCGTCTCGCAAATCGTCCTGCAAATCATGCTCGGCACCGTGGTGCCGATTGGACTGCTGGCGATCGCGCCGCTCGTCCGCCGCGTGCGCAGTCGCCGCGCGCTGTATGTCGTCGCCGGTGTGCTGACCCTGATTGGAATCTTCGCGATGCGGTGGAACGTTGTCATCGGCGGGCAGCTGTTCTCGAAGAGCTTCCTGGGATACACAACCTACAAGCTGCAGTTCGCTACGCGCGAGGGTCTTGGCGTCGCCGTTGCGCTGCTCATCCTCCCGTTCATGCTGCTAGCAGGGCTGGTGCACGTCCTGCCGCCGTGGCCGCACGCGCCGCGCGAGCGAGCCTGAGCACCTTCACATCCGGCAACCCGCTGGTGGAGATAGAATCCGCACATGCGAAATCGTCTTTGGGTCCTCATTGTCGGCTTGTTGAGTGTGGCTCTCGTCACCGTCGACCTGATTGCCCAGAACCGTCCGACCGCGAGCTGGCCTCAGCCGGTTCCGGTTCGTCCGCCAACAGGCGACAAAGATAAGAAGCCGGCTCCGCGGCGCAGCCTGGTCGGCATGTGGGGCGCGATTGCCGGAAATCGCCAGGCCACAAACCAGTCATCGGGTGTCCAGCTGAAGCCGAACAATGGCAAGCCGGAAAACCAACTGCCGTACACTCCCTATGGTCTGCAGCTATACAAGTCGCATAAGGCTCTCGAGGGCGCCGACGCGGTTCCGCCGTCCGAGACAAATGACCCGAGGGTTCGCTGCGAACCGTTAGGAGTGCCGCGCTATAACCACTACGACGTCGGGATCCAGATCTTTCAGGACGAGTACAAGATTGCGATCTTGTACCAGTACGACAATCGGTGGCGTGTCATCTGGACGGATGGACGACCGCTTCCCAAGTTGGTCGATGGCGGCGTGGAAATAGACGGCGAGTACCGGGAGTCGCGGTGGTTCGGGTATTCAGTCGGCAAGTGGCTGGACGATCACACCCTCGAGGTCCAGACGGTTGGGACTATGCCGGACGATCGCGTGTGGCTCGACAACACCGGACGGCCCATCAGCGAAAAGGTGCGCGTAACAGAAACATTCCGGCGTATGGATTACGACACCCTCGAGTGGTCGGAGACGATTGAAGATCCGAAGGTGTATACACGACCGTGGCAGACCATGAAGCTGCCCTTGGCGTTGCAAGACCCGCGGACCGATGTCATGACGCGGTACTGCTCACCCGTGGAAATCGACGCGTACAACAGTGCATACGGGAATCCCGTAAGCGGAAAGTAACGTCGGACTGGAAATTTGGAGGGCGCACGTGAAACTCAAGTTCGTCATGGCGTTTGCTGCGACGGTCGTCGCTTTGACGTCGGTACCGGTGGTCGCACATCACACTGCGACGACGCTATACAGCGACAAAACGGTGACGATGAAAGGGACCGTCAAGGGCTGGCGCTGGTCCAATCCCCACTGCCTGCTGACGTTTGAGGTCAAAGGCGAAGACGGACAGGTCGTACAGTGGCTTGCCGAGACGCAGGCGCCGAACACGGTATACGCCGAAGGCTACCGTCCGAATTCCTTCAAGCCCGACGACCAAATCACCGTCACCGTGCGGCCAGCAGCGAATGGACGGCCATTTGGCCTGCTCACTCAGGCCCTGCTCCCTGACGGCACAAAGCTCGGTGATGCGACCACAGGCGGCCGCGGCACCCCTTAGAACCCATACTTGACGCCGAACTGCATGATGCGCGGCGTGCCGGCCTGCGTTGTGATACGACCGAACGTCGCGGCGGCGAAGTTCAGGTTCGGCACGTCCCAGTTGAAATTGTTGGTCAGGTTGAAGACCTCCACGCGCAGCTCCAGGTTCTGAGTCGATGCGATCGAGACCAGCCGCGAGATGGCGAGGTCGACCTTCCAGAATCCCGGGCCGTCGATGCTGTTCCGCTGGTAGGTGCCGAACCCTCCGGGCGCGGGCTGCGCGAAGGCCGCTCGATTCAGGTAATTGTTCAACGTCTTTTCGCCGTACACGTCGTTCGAGATCTGATCGACCCGCTGATTCGCCTGGCCGTTGAACGCATTGTCGCGCCCGCTCAGGATGTTGAGCGGGGTTCCCGATCGGATGTTGAGGATGCCTGATACTCGCCAGTTCGATGCGAACTGACCGAGCGCGCCGTTCACGTGCGGCGTCGTGTACCCGACCGTACCGTTGCCGATGTGCGTTCGGTCGCCGTCGCAGCGGCCGTAATCCGCATTCGGGTCGGCCGGATTGGTGAACCCGATCCCGAACTGCGCATTCGGCGCCATCTCGAGCCCCTCGCAGCGCGAGAACGTGTAGTTCGCATTCACGCTCACGCCGTTGGCCGAACGCCGCTGCGCCTCCAGCTTCAGCCCGCGATATTTTTGCGTGCCCACTGCCGCATGGCTGTCGAGATTGCTGATGAGCGCTGCCGATGCCGGATTTTCGCCAGAGAGCGACAGCACACGCCGCTGGTTCAAGTTGTTGTTGGTCGTGCACACCGGGAACGAAACGCCCTGCAGGACGCACGGACCAAGACCGAGGAACACGCCCGGATTCAGCGCCACGAGGCCCCACAGCCGGTCGGTGTAGCTGCCAAGATAGCTGACCGATGTGCCCCAGTTGGAACCAAGTTGCTTTTCGATGGTGACGTTCCAGGACTGCACGCGTGGTGCGTTGATGTCGGGATCCATCGACGACAGTGTTCCGCCAACCGGGTACACCGTATCCGGACCGACAGCGATCGGGTGGGGATTCCCGCCGATATCGCGGTACGGATCGTCGAACAGGCCGGACGGGTCGCTGACCAGCGTGCGGTTGCCGTACGGCGGTGCCGCGGCGAGGTTGTTGAAGTACTCGCCTCCGGGATAGTCGTACATGAGCGCGTACGACGACCTGATGGCGAGACGCCCGTCGCCGCGCACATCCCACGCCACGCCCGCGCGCGGCGAGAAGTTCCACCATTTCTTGTTCAGCCCCGATGTGCCCGGTGGAAAGCCCGGATCACCCGGATAGATGAAGCCTGCGGGCGCGTTGTGGAACACCGAGCTCTTCACGTTCTGTTTGAAGCGGTCGCGATCGAAGATCGTGTTGGCGCCGCGCGTGAGGTTCTGGCTGAAGAACGGCTCCCAGCGGATGCCCGCGTTGATCGTCACGCGTCTGGCGGCGCGCCACGTGTCCTGCGCGTAGACGCCCTGGTACCACTGGTAATAATCGACGCCGGAGAGGCCCGATTGATCGATCGTGGCGACGCGCCCGAGGAGCATGTCCGCCAGTCCCAATCCTGACGCCTGGCCGGTGAAGGTCCACTGTCCGCCGCCGCGGGCCCACGTCCTGAACGACACTCTGAAGTGGGCGACGCTCGCGCCGAGCCCGATCTGGTGGTCGCCCTTCACCAGCGTCAGGTCGTCATTGACCTGGAACGAGTTGTTGTCGGCGATGCCCCGCGTCGATGTCGCAGCCGCGATCTGAAACCCGCCTGTGACGACGACGATCATCGAGCCAGGTACGTAGGTGGCCGCTTTGATGCCGAGAGACGGAGGATCGAAGTACGGGTCGTTGTCGCGATTGACCGCCGTGCGGTTGAAGGCAAAGCGGAGCGAGTTGACGGTGTTGCTGCCGAAAATCTTCGTGTCGCCGAGCGTCAGCGACTGCGCCAGGTTGTCGATCTTCGGGTTCCTCGTCGTCAGAATGTTGCCTGTCTTGCCAAAGGCCGACGGTTTCTTGTCGCGCGAGGCCATGTAGCGGCCGAACACGGTGTGGTTCGCGCCGAGTTGGTAGTCGAGGCGGCCGACGTACTGCCCTTCGTCGCGATCGTCCGGCTGGCTGTAGGTAATCTGTCCGCAGGGATCGGTCGTCTTCGGCAGGAAGCCCGCCATCTTCACCGCGGCGGGACTGAACCGCGCGGGATCGATGCGATTGCCGACAAAACCGGCGCCGAGGTTGACCTGGCGCCCCTGGCATGCCGCCGACGCGAACGTCGTGAAGTCGCCTGCCAACATCGCTGCGGTCGGCACAAACGCAATGAGATCCGGCGGTGTCTGTCGCGTCCGCGTGCCCTGATAGCCGGCGAAATAGAACAACCTGTCATGAACGATCGGTCCGCCGACGGTGCCGCCGTACTGATTGCGCTTCAGCCCATCGTCGAACCGCTTGCCGTCGGGACCGATGCCTGCAAACGGGCTCTTCGCATTGAACCGGCGGTCACGAAGGAATTCGAACAGGTTTCCGTGAAGCGTGTTCGTGCCCGACTTGGTCACGGCGTTCACCGAGGCAGCCGAGCGCATGCCGCTCTGCGCGGCGAGACCGCTCGTCGCGACGCGGAATTCCTGCAGCGCGTCGGGAAAGGGAAGCGGAAGGCTGGCGGAGTTCTGCGGATCGTTGTGCACGGCGCCGTCGAGCGTATACGCCACGCCAAACTGCAGTCCGCCGGCGACTGAGATGTTGACACCGCCTTGGAAGTTCCTGCTGTTCGGACGGTCGGTCTCGACCGCGGCGCCGGCGAGGATGATGAGATCGGTAACCTGTCGTCCCTGCAGCGGCAGCTCAACGATCCGCTCCTGTTCGACGACGGTGCTGATGCCAGCGCTGCGGACGTCGACGAGCGGCGCCGCACCTTCGACGGAGATGGTTTCTTCGACGTTGCCGAGAGCGAGCGCGACATTGATCGTCGGCTTTGCGTCGACGCGCAGCACGATGCCGGTCTGCACGTAGCTGCGGAACCCCTGCAGGGAAACCTCCAGCCTGTACGGACCGGTCGGCAGGTTCGTGATGACCCAGGACCCATTCGCTTCGGTAGTAACCGTTCGAGTAAACCCCGTGTCGGTCTGCGTGGAGGTAACGGTAGCGCCGGGAAGTACGGCGCCGCTCTCATCGGTGACCCGCCCGTTCAGTTCGGCGGTAGCCTGCGCCCGCGCAAGGGAGCTGGTGAGAAGAAGAACGATTCCGGTGATGACGACATTGCGAAGAATGGTGCGCATCGTTGTGACCCCCGCGTTACGGTTGCCATCCAGGTGGCGTTCCGGTCGATCGCTGGGGCACTAGTTTGGTGCCATCCTGCTTGGTCACTTTGCCGAGCCACGCGTATGGTTGGCCGACGAGCGGGAACCCTTCTACGGTAACCAAATCCCCGGTGTGCAGAGAATCTTTTGACCATCCCTCGCGCACCAGCCAGGCAGCCGGAGTCGTGTCAAAACGCCAGACGACCTGATCTCCGTTTGGTCCTTTGGTCTCGACGAACAGCTCGCTGTGTGGACTCCGCCATTCAAAGCGGACAACCCGGCCCTCGATCTTCACAACGTCCTTGAGGTTCTTGGAGAAGTACGCCGTAGAGTGATGCGCAAATGCGTCCACCGACCACCCGAATGTGACCGCAATCGCCAGAGTGAACCTCGCCGCCGCCGACAGTGTGCCTAACGACCGTCTCATGGGTGAGTCCTCGTGTGAGTTAGTTGTCGGGTGGGTAAATGGACTTGTGGAATTGCGCCCCGAACCTTGAATCCTCCGGGTCGCAATCGTAGGGCGTCAGCTCTTCCTTCCGAAGCGTGTATTCGTAGTCCCAGTGGAACGGTTGCTTGAGGACAAGTGGATCGACCGAGACTGTTTGCATTTTCAAAACGTCGCCTTCGCGCCAGTAAGTCTCGGTCACCTTCTTCATCGCCGTTGCGGGAACGAAACGGTTGGAATTGAATCCTCTCGAATCGGGAGTGAACTTGGTGGTCTCGACCACCAGCCGGCCTCCGTCGTAGCGGCCAATCGAGTGTCCCTGGATCGAGTAATCGTACGCCCCCGGTTTCGGATGACCGTGACCGTCCAGCCAGACGGTCCGGACGACGTCCATCTTCTCGTAGCGGATGATCACCCGATCGGGCTGCTGCGTGATTTGGAAGTCGTAGTCATCGTTCATCAGCGCCGGTACGGGGATCGGCACACAGTCATAGGTTGGTGAGAGGGCGTTCTCGTATGCCTTCTCATAGCCGAGAGCTCTGTTCGTGGGCGCCATCGGCGGGTTGGGCTTGCCGTTGAGAGGTCCCTTGCGGTGCCAGATTCCGGTGAGATTGGGAGTGGCCGACGACACAGCCGCGGACTGCGCCGCAACGCGCCGCGCAACGGGTTCGGCGCCGACGATGAGGAGTAAACCCGCCGCGAGGGCAAGAGCGACTGCGGTCTTCATGCCGGATCTCCATGGGATCACGCCTGCGAGGTCTCGAAAGTGCCGCAATTGTGCGGCGGGCGGCGGCGCCGGTCAAGAAATCAGTGACGCATTGCGACGACTACGCTCCCGGGGCGATACTTACGCCCCATGACCATTGCAGCGAAACAGGATGCGGCAGGGCTCGGCGTTCAAAAGGCCCTGCACATGTACCGGCAGATGATCGCCATCCGCGCCTTCGAGGAGCGCGCCAACGACCTGTATACGCGGGCACTTATGCCGGGACTGGCACACCTATATATAGGGGAGGAGGCTGTGGCCGTCGGCGTCTGCGAAGCGCTTCGCCCCGACGACTACATCACCAGCACGCACCGCGGCCACGGCCATTGCCTCGCCAAAGGCGCGGCGCCGGACCTGATGTTCGCGGAGCTCCTCGGCAAAGAAGCGGGTTACTGCAAAGGGAAGGGCGGATCGATGCACATCGCCGATCCGGGCACCGGCAACCTGGGCGCGAACGCCATCGTGGGCGGTGGGGCGGCGCTCGCGACCGGCGCGGCCTACGCGTCCAAGATGCTCGGACAGGACCGCGTGGCGGTTTGTTTCTTCGGCGAAGGCGCCCTCGGCCAGGGCGTGCTCTACGAATCGATGAATCTTGCACAGCTCTGGAAGCTGCCGATCCTCTATGTGTGCGAGAACAACATGTACAACGAGTACACGCATTTCTCGGAGACGACCGCCGGCGATATCCCAACCCGGGCGACAGCGTTTGGCCTGCAGTCAGAAACAGTTGACGGTCAGGACGTTCGTGCAGTCCACGCCGCGGCGTCGAAGATGGTGGAACGCGCCCGTCGCGGCGATGGGCCTGCGTTTCTGTTGATGAACACTTACCGGTTCCGCGGCCACCATGTCGGCGATATCGCACGGGATTACTACCGGTCGAAACAGGAAGAGCAGCGCTGGATGTCAGAGCGCGACCCGATTGCGCTCTTTGGCGGTTGGCTCGTGGCCGAAGGACTCGCCGAGAAGGGCGAGCTCGATCGCATGGAAACCGAGGTGGCTGCCGAGATGGATGCGGCCGTCGAGTTCGCCAAGAACGCGCCCTATCCGGATCCCGCGCGCGTCGATGAGGACGTCTATGCCTGAAACCGCAACCGCCGTTCGAGAAATCAGCTTCGCCGATGCCATCCGCGAGGCGCTCGCGGAGGAAATGCGGCGCGATCCGACGGTCTTCGTCATCGGCGAGGATGTCGCCGAGGCGGGCACTCCCTTCAAGGTCGTCAAAGGTCTCGTCGATGAATTCGGCAAGGCCCGCGTCGTTGACACGCCTATCTCCGAGGCGGGATTCACGGGGCTCGCCGTGGGCGCCGCGATGGCAGGCATGCGGCCGGTCGTCGACATCATGTTCGGCGACTTCATGACGCTGATCATGGACCAGGTCGTCAACCAGGCCGCGAAGATCCACTACATGTCAGGCGGCAAGTGGAAGGTGCCGATGGTGATTCGCGCGACGATGGGCGCGACGCGCAGGTCGGCGGCGCAGCATTCGCAGTCGCTGCACGCCTGGCCGAGTCACATCCCCGGATTGAAGGTGGCGATTCCGTCAACGCCGTACGATGCGAAGGGACTCCTCAAAGCCGCGATCCGCGATGACAATCCGGTCGTCATCTTCGAGGACAAGATTTCCTACGCCAAGGTGAAGGGCCCCGTTCCCGATGAGGAATACGTGATTCCTCTCGGTGTCGCCGACATCAAGCGCGAGGGGAGCGACATCTCGATCATTGCCACGAGCAGCATGGTGCAGGTGGCGCTCGGCGCGGCGGTGATGCTCGAGGAGGTCGGCGTCGATGCCGAAGTGGTCGATCCGCGGACGACGTGGCCGCTGGACGAGAAAACGCTGATCGAGTCCGTTCGCAAGACATCGCGGTGCATCGTCGTTGACGAGGGGTACTTCAGATACGGCATCACGGGAGAGATTGCGTCGGTGATCGCGGAGAACGCGTTCTACGATCTCGACGGTCCGGTGCGGCGACTCGGTGCGCGCCACGTGCCCATACCGTTTGCGCCGCCGCTCGAGGACGCCACGGTTCCAAACGAGCGCGACGTCGTCGCGCTCGCGCGTCAAATGTGCAACAAATGATTCGTGATTTGCGATTTGTGATTCGCGATTTGTGATTGGCGATCGGTCTTTTCACATCACTAATCACCACTAGCCGCGGAGGAGATAACGGTGGCGTTGAAAACGTTCGGCACGATGGGCGTGGATTGGGAGCAGCGGGTCGACTACGACCGGCTGCGGCGCGAGCGCCTCGCACGTATCAAAGACCTGCTCGGCAAGTCGTCGATGGGCGCGTTGCTCTGCTTCGACATGAACAACGTGCGCTACATCACCTCGACCCACATCGGCACGTGGGCGCAGGACAAGAACAGCCGCTTCACGCTGCTGCCGCAGAACGACGAGCCGATTCTCTGGGATTTCGGCTCCGCGGCACGGCATCACCAGCTGCATTGCCCCTGGCTCGGCGAGCGCTCGCGCGCCGGCATTCCCTCGATGCGCGGCGCCATGACACCCGAGATGGGACGTGCCGAAGACGTGGCGAAGAAGATTCGCATCGAGCTGGAGAAGCGGGGGCTGCAGAAGGAACCGCTTGGCGTCGACATCATCGAGCCCGATGTGATGATTGCGCTGCAGCGCGAGGGTATCTCGATCGTCAACGGCCACGCCCTGATGTGCGAGGCGCGCGAGATCAAGACCGAAGACGAAATCACGCTGCTCAATATGTCCGCGATGATGGTGGATGCCGCCTACTACGACCTCTACAAGGCGATGAAGCCGGGGATGCGCGAGAACGAAGCGGTCGCGCTGGTTGCCGAGCGCCTCTACGACATGGGCTCCGAATACGTGGAAGGCGTCAACGCCATCTCGGGTGAGCGCTGCAGTCCGCATCCGCATTTGTTTTCCGACCGGGCGCTTCGGCCGGGCGACCCCGTCTACTACGACATCCTTCATTCCTACATGGGCTATCGCACCTGCTATTACCGGACGTTCGCCGTCGGCTCCGCGCCACGCGCACTCGTCGACGCATACAAACGGTGCCGCGATTATCTCGACGCGTCGATCGAGCTGATTCGACCTGGCCGGCTCACGTCAGAGGTCGCGTCGGTGTGGCCGAAGGCCCAGGAGTTCGGGTTCCCGAACGAGGAGGCGGCGTTTGCGCTGCAGATGGGACACGGTATCGGGCTCGCGATATGGGAGCGGCCGATGATCAGCCGTCTCGTTTCGCTGGATCATCCACATGAGATCAAGCCTGGGATGGTCTTTGCGCTGGAAACGTTCTGGCCGTCGACCGATGGCTGGAGCGCGGCGCGCATTGAAGAAGAAATCGTGGTGACGAAGACCGGCCATGAAGTGATCACGCGCTTCCCGGCGGAGCAGCTGCTGGTTGCAGGCGCGCCGTTCGTCACCGTTGACGGGACGCTGCCGATCATCCGCGAGACGGAGCAGCCACCGAATCCGCAGGTGGTGGAGATGATTGCGAACGCCGCGCGCGCTGAAGCCGACGCCGGCGAAAAGGTGGGTGCGAGCAGCTAGATGGCCGTCAGCGTGGTGATGCCTGCGCTGGAGATGGCGCAGGAGACCGGCAAGCTCATTTCGTGGCTGAAGAAGGAAGGCGAAGCGGTCCGCAAGGGCGAGATGCTGCTGGAGGTCGAGACCGACAAGGCTGTCGTCGAAGTGGAAGCGGCGGCAGATGGCATTCTCGCCGCCGTTACGGCGAAACCTGGCGACGTCGTCCATGTCGGCCACACCATCGCGTGGCTTGTGCAGCCGGGCGAAGCGCCACCCGCTGCGGTCCCTCCGGCTGTCGCATCGGTCGTGACCGCGCGTAGGGGCGTCGAGGCGGACCTTCAGACCCCCTCTGCCGCGACCCGCGGCGCACCGCGCATTTCCCCGAAGGCGCGCCGTCTCGCACAGGAGAAAAACGTCGACATCAGCCGCCTGACCGGCTCCGGCCCCGGCGGCGAGGTTCTCGCCGACGATGTTCTTGCGGCGGTGGAGCGGCTGAAGCCGGCCCCTACAGCGGAGCACGGATTCGTCCGTGAGTCGCCCAACGAAGGGGGTCGAACCCCCTCAATAGGTCGGCTCATGGCGGAGCGGACGACACAGAGCTGGACGACCGTTCCGCACTTTTTCGTCACGCGCGAGATGGATGCCGGTGGCCTGAACGAGGCGCGCGCCCGGCTGCTGCCGGCGATCGAGAAATCGCACGGCGTCACGGTCACACACACCGATCTTCTCGTCGCGCTCGTGGCGCGCACGTTGGTGAAACATCCTCGCCTCAACGCCAGCTGGGAACCGCAGGGGGTAGTCGCGCATCAGGAAGTGAACATCGCGCTGGCGATCGGCGTCGAGAACGCCGTGGTGACCGCTGTGATTCCGCACGCCGATCGTGCAGCGCCCGGCGACATCGCCGTTCGCCGGCGAGAGCTGACGCAACGTGCGCAGGCGGGACGTCTGCAGCCGGCGGACATCACGGGCGCGACGTTTACGATCAGCAATCTCGGGATGTTCGGCGTCGACGCCTTCACCGCTATCATCGTGCCGCCGCAGGCCGCCATTCTCGCCGTGGGTGCGATCGCCGATCGTGTGGTCGCGGTCAACGGTCAGCCAGCCGTCAGACCGATGCTGTCGATGACGCTCTCGTGCGATCATCGCGTCGCGTCCGGCGTGCAGGCCGCCGAGTTCATGCGCGATCTGGTCAACGCCATCACATCTCCACAGCTCTGAACAGATGCCTGACACATTCAAGAACTTCGTCGCCGGTCAGTGGAAGGATTCGAACACCGGTCAGACGTTCGAAAACGAGAACCCCGCCAACAAAGGCAGCAACCTCGGATTCTTTCAATCGTCTGGCACGGTGGACATTGACGAGGCAGTCAGTGCGGCCGAGCTCGCGTTCCGCACCTGGCGCCGCACCGCCGTCGCAGAGCGCCAGCAGTACGTCGCGGAGTTTCTACGGCTGTTGAAGGAATCGCGCGAGGAGCTGGCGCGCGTCGTCACCCTCGAAAACGGCAAGACCCTCCGTGAATCGCGCGCCGAAGTCGATTCCGCGCTCGTCGAGGGCAACTATCACCTGACGCAGGTGTCGGCCTTCTACGGCCACACCGGACCCGGCGCCGGCCGCGACATCACGACATGGGTGCAGTACGAGCCGCTCGGGGTGGTCGGTGTCATCAGCCCGTGGAACTTTCCGATGAACGTGATGTGCCGCAAGACGCTGCCGGCACTGTTGACAGGGAACACGGTGGTGTTCAAGCCCGCGTCGTTCACGCCATGGTCGGGGATCTTCATGGCGCGCCTGTTCGAGCGCGCGGGCCTGCCAGCTGGCGTCTTCAACTGCCTCACCGGCCTCGGTTCATCGATCGGCAGCCGGCTCGTCGAAGATCCGCGTGTTCGCGCCATCTCATTCACTGGATCGACGGCCGTCGGCAAGAAGATCCAGGCGCAGGCCGCGGCTAATCTGACGCGGACGCAGCTCGAGCTCGGCGGAAAGAACGCGCTGATCGTGATGGCAGACGCCGATGTCGACGCGACGCTCGATGCCGCGGTCACTGCCGGGTTCTCCAACGCGGGTCAGTGGTGCACGTCGACGAGCCGGATCCTGCTGCAGCGTTCGATCGCCAAGCCATTTCTCGAGAAGCTCGTCGCACGATGCGAGAAGATGAACGTGGGCGATGGGCTGCACGACGATACGGACATGGGGCCGGTCGCCGGCCCACAGCAGTATCAGGACATTCGAAATGCCATCTGCCGCGCGCAGACGGACGGCGCCCGAATGATTGCTGGCGGCGATGCGGCGAAGGCGGAGGGCTACTTCATCCGCCCGACGGTGTTCACCGGTGTGCGCTGCGACATGGAGCTGTTCCGCGAAGAGATCTTCGGGCCCGTGCTGGCCATCTCTGAATTCGAATCGCTCGATGAGGCGCTGAAGGCGGCAAACGATTCGATCTACGGACTCTCGTCAGCGATCTACACCAGCGATCTCCGTGCCGCGCGGAAGTACATCGATGGCATCGAGGCCGGTCTCGCGCACGTCAACGTGCACACGGGATATAAGGAGCCGTCGATGCCGTTCGGGGGCGTGAAGCAGTCAGGTGCAGGACTTCCCGAGAACAGCGAAAGCGGGCTGGAGGCCTTCGTCAACCGGAAGGCGGTTTATCTTCGCTGAACGCTGCACGCGGACCCCTGGGTCAAGTGCGACGTGCGAGCCGTGCGATTGTGCGACCGTGCGTCCGATAGTGCGGCGTGCGATGGTACGGCGCGTCGGCAAGATCGCCTTGCATTGTGGCACCATCGCACCTCGCACCTTCGGACGCACCATCGCACCATCGCACCGTCGCCACCATCGCACCCATGTGTTTACGTTAGCGCCGCGAGATTCTTGCGCAGGGTCTCTGCGTCAATCTCGCGTTCCCACCGCGACACGACCACCGTCGCCACACCGTTGCACAGCATGTTGACCGTGGCGCGGCACATGCTCATGAAGCGATCGAGGCCGAGAATGAGTGCCATCCCGGCCACGGGAATCGACGGAATAACCATCAGCGTGGCGACCAGCGCGATGAACGCCGCGCCCTGAATGCCGACGGCGCCCTTGTGCGTCAACGCCGCGACGGCAAGCAACGTGAGGTAATTGCCAAACGTGAGCGGCACGCCCGTCGCCTGCGCGACGAAGACCGCGGCAAGCGTCATGTAGATGCAGCTCCCATCCGGATTGAAGATGTAGCCCGTCGGCGTGACGAGGCCGACCAGCGCCTTCGAGCATCCCAGATCCTCGAGCTTGCGCATCAGCGACGGCAGCGCCGGGTCAGACGAGCTGAGAGACAGCGTCAGCACGATCTCCTCGCGGATGTACTTGAGGAACCTGATGATGCTGAAGCCCGCCATCGCGGCGACCGCACCGAGCACGATGAGCACGAACAGCGCCGAGGTGATCCACAGCGTGACGATCAGCTTCGCCAATGGTCCGAGCGAGCTTAGGCCGTAGCGTCCGACGGTGAACGCCATCGCGCCGAACGCACCAATCGGGGCGAGCCGCATCAGCATGTTGACGACGCGGAACACCATCTGTGTCAGACCGTCGAGCACGTCGGTCACCGGCTTGGCTTTCGGGCCGAGCGAGGCGAGCGCGAACCCGACGAGGAGCGACACGAGGATGACGTTAAGGATGCTGCCGCCGGCGAAGGCCCCGATCACCGAATTCGGGATGATGTTCACGAGGAAGTCGGTCACCGTCTGCGCCTTCGCCTGACCGGCGTAACCGGCGACGGCCGTCGCATCGCCGGCGGTCGGCGTCGCATTGAAGCCTGCGCCCGGCTGCAAGATGGCCCCGACCACAAGGCCGATGATCAGCGCGATGCTGGTCAGCACTTCAAAGTAGAGAAGCGCCTTGCCGCCGACGCGGCCGACCTTCTTGATACTATCCATGCCGGCAATCCCGGCCGCGACGGTGCAGAAGATCACGAGCGAAATCACCATCGTGATCAGCCGGATGAACGCGTCGCCGAACGGACGCATCGCCTGGGCAGTGGTTGGCGCCACATACCCGAGAACAATCGCGAGGGCGACTCCCAGGAGCACCTGTCCCCACAGGCTCCTGTAGAACGGCTTCCGAGCGGCGGTAGCGGCAGCGGCGGTCGCGGGCTGTGAGATGACTGTGGCCATGGGGTGCAGATACTACCCTTGGAGGATTCTGAGTCAATGGCAAATCTCGGATACATCGGCCTCGGCGCAATGGGCGGCCGGATGGCCGCCCGCCTGCTCGACAAAGGACACGTCGTCACCGGCTACAACCGCACAAAAGCGAAGGCGCAGTGGCTGATCGACCGCGGGATGAAATGGGGCGACACGCCGCGAACCGTCGCCGAAGCGGCCGACGTTATTTTCGTGATGGTGACTGACTCAAAAGCGCTCGACGGCGTTGCCAATGGCCCTGAGGGCTTCATTGCCGGCCTCGGCAGCGGCAAGGTGATCGTCGACAGCAGCACGCTCAGTCCTGCGATGAGCCGCGACGTCGCGGAGAAGGTGCGCGCCAGGGGCGCCGACATGGTCGATGCGCCTGTCTCCGGCAGTGTGACGACGCTCGAGTCGGGCAAGTTGAGTGTGATGGTTGGCGGGAAGAAGCCGACTTTCGATCGGATCAAACCGATCCTCGACGACATCGGCCCGAAGGTGACGCACGTCGGAGACAACGGCCTCGCGCTGTCGATCAAGATCGCGCACAACCTGAGCCTCGCCGTGCAGATGCTCGCCTTCAGCGAAGGCGTGCTGCTGGCCGAGAAGAGTGGCATCTCGCGCGAGGTCGCGGTCGATGTGCTCACGCACAGCGTCATCGGCTCGCCGATGGTGCAGTATCGCGGCCCCTTCGTGCTGCAGCTGCCCGATGAATCGTGGTTCGACGTCAACATGATGCAGAAGGATCTGCTGCTCGCGCTGGAGATGGGCCGTCGTCTGGACGTGCCGCTGCCGACCACGGCGATCACCAACGAATTTCTTACCGCTGCGCGCGGCATGGGACTGGCGAAGTTCGACTTCGCGGTCCTCTTCAAGGTGCTGGCGCAGATGTCGGGCGTCCAGGCGTGAAGAAGACGGATCACACGGACACGGCGTTTGCTCCGTTCCGGCGCCTGCCGGCGGGTGTGCATCCGCCCGAGGATCCCGCGTATCGCAGCACGCTGCTGCGACACCCGGTGCAGCCGCTCGTGCAGATTCCGCAGACGATTTCCGAAGTGACCGGTCCTTCGTATCCGTATGATGCAATTGGTCCGGTCAACAACGACCTCACGCGGCAGCACACCGGCGCGCCGATCGGCGAGCGGATCATTGTCGAAGGACGCGTACTCGATGAGAACGGACGTCCGATTCCGCGCACGCTCGTCGAGATCTGGCAGGCGAACGCGTGCGGGCGCTACGCGCACAAGGTGGATCAGCACGACGTGCCGCTCGATCCGAATTTCACGGGAACGGGCCGCGCCATTACCGACGAAGAGGGCCGCTATCGCTTCGTGACGATCAAGCCGGGTCACTATCCGTGGGGCAACCACTACAATGCGTGGCGCCCGGCGCACATTCACTTCTCCGTGCTGGGCCCCGGCTTTCTGACACGTCTCGTCACGCAGATGTACTTCCCCGGTGACCCCCTGTTTCCACTCGATCCGATCTTCAACTCGGTGCGTGATCCAGCGGTGCGCGAGCGGATGATCTCGGCGTTCGACATCAACCTCACGGTGCCTGACTGGGCGCTCGGCTTCCGGTGGGACATCGTACTGCGCGGGCGCGAAGCGACGCCCATGCTGCCGTGATGTCCGGCCTCACACCCTCACAGACCGTCGGTCCCTACTTCGACATCATGGTTCGGGGCCGCCGCGAGTGCCGCCAGGTGACCGGCGCGGCTGGCGGCACCCCGATCGTCATCGAAGGACAGGTCTTCGATGGGGCCGGCAACGTCATTCCGGATGCGCTCGTCGAAACGTGGCAGGCCGATCCACCCTCGGATCCGACGTTCAACGGCTACGGCTGGGCGCACACGCGAGACGATGGCGGCTTTCGCTTCGAAACGATCAAGCCTGGCCGCATCCCGGCGCCTGACGGCGGCGCGCAGGCGCCGCACATCGCCGTCAGCGTCATGGCACGCGGAATCCTCACGCGGTTTATCACGCGCATTTACTTCGAGGATGAAGCGAGCAACGCGGACGATCCAGTGCTCGCGATGGTCCCGCGCGAGCGACGCGATACGTTGATTGCACGACGGATCGGTGAGGGCCAATACCGGTTCAACCTGGTGATGCAGGGCGCCGGCGAGACCGTCTTCTTCGATGTCTGATCAGGTCGATCTGCTGCAAGCGATGCTCGACGCGGAAGCCGCGCTTGCCGAAGTCGAAGCGGAGCTTGGCGTCATTCCGCGCGAAGCGGTTCAGCCGATTCGTTCCGCCGCGCACGCCGAGCGATACGACTACGCGACGATCGCCGCCGAAGCGGAAGCCGACGGCGTCCTGACCATCGCGCTCGTTCGCCACCTGACGAAGCAGGTCGAGACGATCGACCGCGACGCCGCTCGCTACGTGCACTGGGGCGCGACGAGTCAGGACATCCTCGACACCGGCCGCGTCCTGCAGCTGCAGCGCACAGTGCCAGCAATTCTGGCCGACCTCGACCGCGTTACCACGGCGGCTGCGGAGCACGCGCGCCGACATGTGGATACACCAATGGCGGGACGCACACTCCTTCAGCAGTCAACGCCGATTACCTTTGGCGTGAAAGCCGCGGGATGGCTCGACGCGGTGGCTCGGCAGCGAGCCGCGCTCGCCGCTGCGCTCGAAGACGCCCGCGTCGTGCAGTTCGGCGGCGCATCCGGCACGCTCGCCGCGCTCGGCGATCGCGGTCTCGACATCGCCGAAGGCCTCGCATCGCGGCTGGGACTTGCCGCTCCAGACATCCCGTGGCACACGCATCGCGATCGGTTCGCGCGACTGGCGTGTGCGCTCGGCGTGACGTGCGGCACGCTCGGCAAGATCGCGCGCGACGTATCCCTGCTGGCGCAGACCGAGGTCGGTGAAGCGTCGGAAGGGAAGGGCGGTCGCTCGTCTGCGATGCCGCACAAGCAGAATCCTGTGAAGGCTGCGGCGGTGCTTGCGGCCTCGGTGCGGGCGCCAGGCTTCGTGGCGACGATGCTTGCCGCGATGCCGCAGGAGCACGAGCGCGCGATTGGCGGATGGCAGGCCGAGTGGCCGACCCTGTCGGAGCTCGTGTCGTTGACCCGTGATGCAGCGCACGCCGCTGCCGCGATGGTCGAAGGTCTCGTCATCGACGAGGTGCGGATGCGCGAGAACCTGCAGGCCTCTCAGGGCCTGATTGCGTCCGAGGCGATCGTGATGGCGCTCGCCGCGCATGTCGGCCGCGGCGAGGCGCATCGACTGGTGGAAGAAGCCGCGGGTCGCATGCGCGCGGGCGGTGGCACGTTTCGCGATGCGCTTGCGGCGGATGCCGGCGTGACGCGCTACCTCTCACCCGCGGACATCGATCGCCACCTCGCGCCCGAGCGCTATGTCGGTGCCGTGCGTGCGCTGGTCGACCGCGTCGTGCGCCGGTCGGCCGGTTCCTGACGCTGAATATGCTGGCGCACGGCGGCCAGCGCCACGAAGACCGCCGATAGTGTCGCGGCGATCAACAGAAACATCTGCGACGGTCCCGCCTCGAGCGCCAGCGCGCCGGCGTACGGCGAGACGAATCCTCCGATGCGCCCGACCGCTACCGCAGTCCCGACACCGGTGGCGCGGATGCCCGCGGGATACACATGCGCGGCCAACGCGTACATCGTCGTCTGCACCGCGTTGATCAGTCCGCCCGTCCAGCCGAGGAGAGCGAGGACCGTCAGCGTCGATCGGTCGGCGACCGGTGCGCTTCCGAGCACCACGCATCCGGCAATGGCGCCCGCCGTCATCGCGAGCATCGTCATACGCGAACCGAGGCGCGAGAAGATCACGGCGCCGAGGATGGCGCCGATCACGCCGCCGAGATTGAACGCCGTCAGGCCGTAGTTGGCAGTCGCCACGTCAAACCCTGCGCTCGTCAGCAGCGACGGCACCCAGTTCGTGCCCGTGTAGACGGACAGCAAGCAGAAGAAAAACGCCGCGCAGAGCGCGAGCGTGTCGCGGCGGAACTCGGGCACAAGCAGGGCGCGGACCGACGCGCGCGCGACCGCTCGTTCGTGCGAATCGACGAAGGAGGCATCCGGCGCCATCTCGTGTCCGAGCCGCTTGAGCAACGCCGCCAGCTCCGGCCATCGCTCTCGCTGCCTCGCCAGATAGCGCGGCGATTCCGGCAGCGTTTTCCAGAGCACCGCCGCCAGGACCAGCGGCAGCGCGCCGCCGATTAAGAACAGCGCGCGCCACCCATAAGCGGGGAGGACGATCGCGCCGGTGAAACCGGCGAGCGTACCGCCGAGCGGAATGCAGACGATCGTCAACGTAACGGCAAATGGCCTTCGTCGCAGCGGCACGTACTCCGACGCGAGCGCCGCCGCATTCGGCATCGCGCCGCCAAGGCCAAGGCCGGCAAAGAAGCGCAGCACGGTCAACATGGTGACGTTGCTGGCAAACGACACCAGGATCGTGAGGATGCCGAACGTCACTACGCTCGTCAGCAGCGCGCGCCGGCGGCCGATCCGATCGCCGAGGTAGCCGCCGACAAATCCGCCGAAGACCATGCCGAGCAGCGCGGCCGCGAGGACCGACGCAAACGCCGGCCGAGGCAGCGCCCACTCACGCATCATCGCGGGAATGGCGGCGCCGAGGAGCTGATTGTCGAGCCCATCGAAGATGATGGCCAGCGCTGCGCTGCCGACGAGCAGCTTCTGGTAGGGGCTCCAGCGTCCTTCGTCCAATACCTTGCCAACGTCGACTGTGGGAGACATGGCAGCGGATTCTATACAAAAATATGTAAGATGCATCGCCCCGGGAGGTCCCATGCCACGCTTGAACCCGCCTTTTCGCGCCGATCACGTCGGCAGTCTTCTTCGACCCCAGCATTTGCAGGAAGCGCGCGCGCGATTTCAGCGCAACGAGATCACCAAAGAGCAGCTTCGCGACATCGAGGATGACGCCATCCGTGATGTCGTGAAGAAGCAGGAAGGGGTCGGTCTGCAGAGCATTACCGACGGCGAATTCCGCCGGACGTTCTTTCATATCGACTTCCTGCAGAAGCTCGAGGGTGTGGCGGTGTCCGGAGGCATCGCGACGAAGTTCCACACGCGCACCGGCGAGATCGACTTCGCTCCGCCGCGCGTCACGGTCACGGGGAAGCTGCGCCATATCCAGGACATTCAGGCCAACGATTTCAAATTCCTGAAGTCCGTCGCAACGAAAACGCCGAAGGTCACCATTCCGTCGCCGACGATGGTGCACTTCCGCGGTGGAAGGAAAGGCATCGATATCACCGCCTACCCGGACCTCGAGGAGTTCTTCGCAGATCTGGCGCAGGTCTATCGCGACGAAATTCAGTCTCTCTACGACGCGGGCTGCCGATACATTCAGCTCGACGACACGAACCTCGCCTACCTGTGCGATCCCGAGCTGCGTGCGCAGGCCAAGGAGCGGGGTGACGATCCGAATGAACTGCCGCACGCCTACGCGGAACTGATCAACGCCGTCATCGACGATCGGCCGTCGGACCTGACCGTTGCGATCCATCTGTGTCGCGGCAACATGCAGAGCGCCTGGGTCGCGGAGGGCGGGTACGAACCCGTTGCTGACGCGCTGTTCAACGAGCTGCACGTAGACGCGTACTTCCTCGAATACGACGACGCGCGATCCGGATCGTTCGAGCCGCTCCGTTTCGTCCCGGACAATAAGGTGATCGTGCTCGGGCTGCTGACCAGCAAGTCGGCGGCGCTCGAACATCCGACGGACATCATGCGGCGCCTCGATCAGGCGTCTCGTTACGTGCCGATCGAACGGCTCTGCCTGAGCCCGCAGTGCGGATTCGCGAGCACGGCGCAGGGTAATCAGATTACCGAAGCCGACCAGTGGGCGAAGCTGGAACGCATCGTGGCGGTCACGAACCAGGTCTGGGGAGCGGTAGCGGTATAAAAGAGCTCTTCACCTTCGCCAACGCATTCAAGGAAGGCGATCTGCTCGTCGGCGGCACAGCCGACGAGCGAGTGCGAGACGACGCGCGGCAGGCGCTGAGCGCTGCGACGGTCGGCGATATCCGTCGCGCGAGCTTCGTCGACGACGGTGTGAGCGCCAGCCTCGACCGGTCGCGCAATCGCAGTTTCGACGCCGAACTCGATCCGCTCACCATCGAACGGCTGAAGACGATCCTGCTCGGCCCCGGTGTCGCTGCCTGGGCCAGCACCTATCGCGACAGCCTGTCAAGCGAGGTCATCGCCGCGGTCGTGAAGGTGATGACGGACGACGAGCTCTCGTCAGTCTCCTCCAGCCTCTTCAATCCTCTCGACGGCTCCGGCATCGCCATCGGCTCGCCACGGCATTTCGGCTCGCGCATTCAGCCAAACAGTGCGGGAGACGATGAAACGGAGATTCTGTTCTCGATTCTCGATGGTCTGTCCTACGGCTGTGGGGACGTCATCATCGGACTGAATCCGGCCGCGGACGAGATCGACACGATCATCCGCCTGGAGCAACTGCTCGAACGCGTCGTCCGCACACTCGATCTGCCAACCCGCTACTGCGTGCTCTCCGACATCGTCAAACAGCATCGCGCGCGGACACGCGCACGCATCGACGTGGCGTTTCAGAGTCTTGCCGGGACGTCGCGTGGACTGATCGGAATGGTCGGCCTCGATGTTGACGGTATCCTCGATCTCGCGCGCGCCTTCGACGCGCTGTACTTCGAGACCGGCCAGGGTTCCGAGGTGACCAACGGCGCGGCCGATGGTGTTGACATGGTGACGCTCGAAGCGCGCACCTACGGCGTCGCGAGGTACCTGAAACGCACGACCGGATGCCGGTGGACGATCGTCAACGATGTCGCCGGATTCATCGGGCCCGAAGTGTTCAAGACCGCCGCTCAACTGGAGCGCGCATGCCTCGAAGACGTCGTCATGGCGAAACTGCACGGGCTGACGATGGGACTCGACGTGTGCGCCACTTTCCATATGGGCATCGCGCCGCGGGAGCTGCGCGAGCTGACGGAGCGAATCGTGATGCGCGCGGCGCCCGCGTATTTGATGGCGGTGGCTGGCAACGCGGATCCGATGCTCGGTTACCTGACGACGTCGTTTCGCGAGCATCCGTTCCTGCGAGCGCGTGTTGGGCGGCGCATGACGTCCGCAATGGAGCAGCGGCTCGTCGCGCTCGGCGCCGTTACTGCTGACGGTGCGTCGAGGCCAGGCCCAGCGTCGATCCTGCGGCTGGCAACGCTGTTCGGCCTGGATGGCATGCGTCAACTGATGGAGCTGGAAGAACGTGGACTCGACCTCAACCTCGATGCAGACGCGGCGGACACGAGGCTCGACGCCATCTATGCGCACGCCCGCCGCGCGCTCTACGCGACGATCGAGGACGGCGTGATCCGCGAGGCGAGCCCGCGCCACGTGCGCGCCAGGACGACAGCGGCGACTCGAGAGGACTATCTCGCGCGTCCCCACGCCGGCGAGTGTCTGCGCGACGATGACGTCCGCGACATCGAGGCTATCGGGCGAACGCGGCATCCGCAGGTGCAGATCGTGGTATCGGACGGTCTCAATGCCGACGCGATCAATGAGCAGCTCCGTGCCGTAATGCCGTTGCTGCGGCAACTGCTGTCAACGCAAGGACATCACGTCTCCGACACCGACGTCATTCTTCAGAACAGCCGGGTACGCACGGGATATGAGGTCGGCCTGCTGGTCTCCGCAGACGTTGTCGTGCATCTCATTGGTGAGCGGCCGGGCACCGGTCTGAACACGATGTCTGCGTACTTGACCTACGGCCGTGACACGGCGGGACAGATGCGATGGCGTCGCGACCTCGATCACGCCGCTACGACCGCCATCTGCGGCATTCATCCGAAAGGAAAGCCTCCGCATGAAGCAGCGGCCGAGATCGCGCGGACCGTTGCCCGGATTTTTGAGCGTCGCCGATCCGGCGTGGCGCTCGAGACGAGTTAACCGCGGCTTGACAGAATTCCGGCGCCCGCCGATTATCCGACGCACGAATAGGAGATCGCAGTGACCAATCGCAGACAGTTCTTCAAGACCGTCGCAGGAGCCGCAGCCGGTTTGTACGTGGGCGATCGGGTCCTCGGTTCTCCCGCCTTCGCTCAGCGAGCTTTGGCAGCGGGCGGGCAGGCGGCGTCGCGTCTGCAGGTCACAGTAGGTGGCAAGCGCGTGCGCGTCGTTGACGTGCATTCGCATTGGGACATGCCGTTGGGCGACGTGGTGAAAGGCACGCCCTACGAGAAGGATCGCGCGACCGGGGCAGGGCTCGACGATCGGCTGCCGATGATGGACAAGATCGGCGTCGATACGGAAGCCATCAGCGTGAACGACTTCTGGTGGTGGGAGATTAAAGACGAAGGCCTCGCCAAGGCGATCTGCGCGAAACACAACGAGACGCTCGCGTCCTGGAACAAGCGATATCCCGATCGCATCGTCGGCATGGCCTCGATTCCGCTGCAGTTTCCGCAGGTTGCGGCGGACATCCTGAACGATGCCGTGAAGCGACTCGGCGCGCGCGGTGTGGCGGTCGGCGGTCACGTCAACGGCGAGAGCCTCTCGTCGCCGAAGTTCGACGTGTTCTGGGCGAAGGTGCAGGAGCTGGGGCAACTGGCGTTCATGCATCCCAACGGCTCCGCCAACATCATTCAGCAGGGTGCCCTCGCCGGCCGGGGCGGTCTCGGCAACATCGTCGGCAACCCGCTCGAGACGACAGTTTTTCTGTCGCGGCTGATCTTCGACGGCACCTTCGACAAGTTCCCGAATCTGAAGGTGTGCGGCGCGCACGCGGGTGGGTATCTGCCGTCGTACCTGGGACGGACAGAAGTTGCCTGTCAGCGGGCGAATCAGAACTGCATCATCAAGCGCAAGCCAAGCGATTACCTTCGCACCAACATCCTGGCCGATTCGATGGTGTTTTCGGCCGAGGGCGTCCGGCATCTGGTGGCCGAGATGGGACCGGGCCAGGTGGTCTTCGGTACGGACACGCCATTCGGCTGGCCGGTAACGGTCGATCCAATCGTGAACAACGCAGCGCTCAACAACGCCGACAAGGAAGCTATCCTGGGTGGCAATCTGGTCAAGCTGCTGCGGCTGACGACGTAAGCCCAAACGATGCCCTTTACGTTCAACAGGCTGGCGATCCCTGAAGTGATCGTCATCGAGCCCATGGTGTTCGACGACGCGCGCGGCTTTTTCATGGAGACGTACAAACAGTCGGACTTCGCCGCGTTCGTCGACGGTCCGTTCGTGCAGGAAAACCAATCGAAATCACAGCGCGGCACACTGCGCGGTCTGCACTTTCAGGTGGGGCCGTACGCGCAGGGCAAGCTGGTGCGCGTCATTGCCGGCGAAATCTTCGACGTCGCCGTAGACATGCGGCCAGATTCGCGGACCCGCGGCAAATGGGTGAGTACCGTGCTCTCAGGTCAGAACCGCCGCATGGTGTACGTGCCGCCCTGGTGCGCGCACGGCTTCTGCGTGCTGAGTGAGAGCGCCGAGGTCCTTTACAAAACGACGACGGAATACGCGCCGGCGCACGAGTCAGGTTTCATGTGGAACGATCCGGCGCTGGCTATCGACTGGCCGGTGTCGTCGCCGCTCGTGGCCGAGCGCGACACGAAGTGGCCGCCGTTTGACGCGGCGGCGTGACGTTTCGGGGAAATTTCCGGCGCCGCGATAAATTCCCCGCCGCGCACCATCGTCATCTCTGGAACTGCACGAATCCGGCGCCAGAAAGGGCGGCACCTGCTTTGCGACGTCCAAGGCATCCATGGTTTCCGCCTCCGTTGCCACAGCGAAGTTTGTCCACGAGCGGCCGTTGCGCGTCTACTGGGAGATCACCCGCGCCTGCGATCTGGCGTGCCGTCATTGCCGCGCGACCGCGAATCCGAATGCCGATCCCGATGAGCTGTCGACGGCCGAAGGATTTCGTTTGCTGGAGCAGCTCGCGTCGTTTGGCGAGCCCTATCCACACGTCGTGCTCACCGGCGGCGATCCGCTCAAGCGACGCGATCTGTTCAAGTTGATCGACGCCGCCCGCGGCCTTGGGTTGCGCGTGTCGGTCGCGCCGAGCGCAACGCCGCTGCTGACGGAGAAGGCGCTGCTGAAGCTGGCGTCGGCGGGTATCGATGCCATTTCACTCAGCCTGGATGGCTCGACCGCCGAACGCCACGATGCTATTCGCGGCATAGCGGGAACCTACGGACGCACGCTCGAGGCCGCACATGTGGCACGCGTCATCCATCTGCCCTTTCAGATCAACACGCTGGTTTGTGCGGACACGGTGGATGACCTTCCGTCGATCTACCAGCAGGTGTGCGCGCTTGGTGCGGCGCGGTGGAGTCTGTTCTTTCTCGTGACCGTCGGACGTGGGCAACTGCTGCAGCCGATCTCGGCGGCACGCGCGGAGCAGGTTCTGCAGTGGGCGGCCGGCCTAGTACGCCGGCCGGGCACGCCAGCGCCGATCATCACGAGCACTGAAGCGCCGCAGCTTCGCCGCGTCGCTATGCAGCAATCGGGCGGGAGCGGCGCGCATCATGCCGCCGGCATCCGCGATGGCAACGGCATCATCTTCATCTCGCACACAGGCGATATCTGCCCGTCAGGATTTCTGGAGGTCGCCGCGGGGAACATCAGGGCACGGACCGTCGTCGACGTCTACCGCGATGCGCCGCTGTTTGTGCAGCTGCGCGACCCTGACAGCTTTCATGGCCGCTGCGGCCGCTGCGAGTACCGGTGGGCGTGCGGCGGTTCGCGGGCGCGCGCCTACTGTGCGTCTGGAGGAGATGCTCTGGCAGAAGATCCGTTGTGTGAGTATGAATCAGTGGGGTAGGGGCCGACGTGGAGGTCGCCCCTCCACGAGTAAGGTCGGCCTCTACGCCCCCTCGAACAACATCTTCGGAACGTCGTTCGTCATCGTCCTGATCGCCTCGTTGGAGATGCCGATCTGCTTCAGCGCCGGGATCGCCTTGCGCACGACGAACAGCATGCCGTCCGGATTCATGGCAATGCGCGCGGGATTGGACGCCGTCGGCTGAATCGTCATCGCCACCGAGTCGTCATTGCCGAGCATCAGACGATTGGCGAACCCCGCATCGACCAGCGCTTTGATCTGCGAGTAGCGCTGTTGCCAGGTCAGCGCGCCGGCGCCGACGAGCGGTGTCCCGGGAGCGACGGGCCCGCCCCGCGGCAGTTGATCCATGCCGACGTAATAACCGCGACGCACCAGTCCCAGCTGGTAATCAGCAGGGCTGTTGTCCGAGTGGCCGATGCACACGCGCGCAGGCGACAGCCCTTCTTCCTCGAAGATCGCCGCCTGCTTCTCGCCCATACGCTGCGGTCCCGGAGTGTGCGTCGTGATCGGAACGCCCGTCATCTTGCTGGCGCGTACGGCGGCGCGCAGCAGCTTGTCACCAAACATGTCGATCATGTTGCCGTTCGCAACCTTGATGATGCCCGCCTTGATGTCGGTGCCGTCGATGCCGACGGTAATCTCGCGCATGAAGAAGTCCGCCAGCTCCTCGATGGTCCGCTGCCGAAGCGTGTTCGATGGATCGAGCCAGACGCCGGTCGACGCGATTACCTGCATGCCCGACCGCCGCGAGACTTCCTCCATCATGCGGATGTCCCGGCCGAGATCGATCGTCGTGCAGTCGATGATCGTGGTGACGCCTTCGTCTTTGGCGCGCTTCAACGAATCCGACGCGGTGGCGATGAACTTCGCCCGTCCCCCGAACAGTTCCGGCCAGGCCTGCCAGATGCCGGCGGAGCTGGCGATGATGTGTTCGTGTGAGAGCGTGAATCCAAGCTTCGACGCCTCGATCGGCCCGAGCACGGTGTTGACGGTAGCCCTACGGGATCGTGCGGGTGCAGGGCGTTGGGCAGCCGCATTGCGGGCGAAGATGGTCGCGATTCCGAACCCTGCGGCGACGCGGCCGAGCGCGTCACGGCGGCTGATGGGGGCGTGTTCAGTGTCGGCGCAGCGAGCCGGGCGGTGGGTCATGGACCGGAATTGTAGAGCCTCGGCGCGCTTTGTGAAGGATTCGCGGCACCGGGTCGGCCGGGTGTGCTGCCCTGGGTAGGGACGTGAAGCGGAACACCGCAGGCGATTTCGATTTCGTGGCCTGCGTGTTCCTTTTTGGTGAGGCTGAAATGGCGACGTGTTATCGATGTAAGGGCGACACGATGGTCGTCGGCGCGCTCTACTCGGGCATGCGCACCGCGTTCCGTCCGCAGGAATCGAAGTTCCTGACGCTCGAGACGGGTGACGTGATGACGAAGGCGAGCATGTGCCGCAATTGCGGCGCGGTGGAAATCGTCGGCGACGTCAACAAACTGCGACGGCTGACGACCGATCCCGTCCCACAGGCCGACGCGGACTAGCGGTCGCCGCGGTCGCCGTGACCGCGCTTCGAACGGGTCTTCGCGGGCCGCTTGCTATCCTGCGCGGTCGCGCGCCCCACATCATCACTTTCCTTGAATCGTCCGCTCTTGCCGCGGCGGACGTAGCGCTTGTCGGTCCCCGTATTGATCAATTGGCGTTTCGTGCCTGCTTTTCGTGGCATGTGCTCACCGTGTGAGTTTTTTCAACTGTGTTTCGGCCTCACGCATCCAGTCGTCGTGTTTCGGCGGCGCTTCGCGCAGCACGCGCCCCATCTCCTGGAGCAGCAGCTCGCGCTCGCCGTCGGCGGCGGCGCCGCAGCGGACCCGCTCGAGCCAGCGTTGCAGGTTCGTCAGGCCGCGCAGGTGCCGTTCGCAGTCCACCCGCCAGTCGAGCAGCAGCGCCGCGAGCGCTGTCATCGATTCCGACCGCGACGTTACGTCCTCGGCGTCCAGGGCCAGGTCGGCGGAAGGGGCGAGTGGAGGCGTCATGGGGTTAGCTAAAGCAATCCAAGTTCCAAGATCCAAGTTCCAAGATCCAAGTTCCAAGATCGAAGTTCCAAATTCCAGCTTTCGAGTATGCTCGGGCGCGTGTGGCAGCCGACCAACGGCCAGTGGTGGACGCTTCTAATCGTTGCGCTACTAATCGTTGCGGCGTGGCCGCCAGCCGAGGATCGCAGCCTGGCTGTGAAGTTCGTGAACTGGGTCGTGGATCCCGCCGACCGTCTGCCCGTGCTGCCGCCACCCTATGGGCCTGGGGAAGGCGACGACCTCGAGGCGGTCAACGCGCACGATTTGCAGACGCGAATGTATGACGAGCTGTACGAAAAGGGCGGCTGGACGCGGACGCGTCTGCAGCTGAAGGTCGTGACCGATCCATTCAACGCCGCGACCGAACGCCAACTGCTCGTGGCACTCGGGGTGGTCGCGGCGTTTCTGGTCTGGCGCTCTACTGGGTCTGGGTCGAGCGGCCGCCGCCCTTGATCGTGATCTTCTCCACGGTCCACGTCGAACAATCCCCCTTGTAAACGACGGTGTCGGACTCGCAGTGCATCTCGTGGATCAGACATCCTGTCTGCCCGTGGCCCTGGCTCGTCTGTGCCCAGCCGACGAGGTTCCCGTTCATATCCAGCTTGTATATCTTCCCGTTGCCATCGCCGCTGAACAGAAACTGGTTCGGCATCGGTGATGTGCAGACGCTCCACGGCGCGCCGACGTTGGTGATCGACTTCAAGAAATTCAGGTTGTCGTCGTAGACCTGGATGCGGCGGTTGCCGCGGTCGGCGACATACACGTTGTTCTTCGCGTCAGTCGTAACGGCGTGGACCGTATTGAACTGGTTCATGCCGGCGCCGCGCGTGCCGACCGCCTTGTTCCAGGAGCCGTCCTTGTTCACTTTCACGATGCGCGAGTTCTTGTACCCATCGGAAATGAAGATGTTGTCGCTGCTGTCGAACGCGACGTCCGTCGGACGGCCGAAGGTGCCGACACCGCCGACCGGGAAACGCTGATTTTCAGGCTCGCGCTCGCCACGCTCGAGGTAGCGCTCGAGAAAGTCGATCGCCTCCGGCTTGCGGCCGAGGACCATCTGCACCGCTCCCTGCGGGTTGAACTTGACGATCATGTTCGACCCTTCGTCGGTCATCCAGACGTTGTCGTACTTGTCAACGCGGACGTTGTGCGCGAACGACGCGGCGTAGTTGTCCTGCCCCCACTGCTTGACGAAGCGGAGGTTCGGATCGAACTCGAACAGCTGCGACGCCGTGGCGCCGCGCGCGGGTCCGAGGTTGCCGCTGCGGGTGAACACGAACAGATTGCCTTTTGAGTTCTTGGCGACGCCAACCGCTTCACCAATCGTATGACCGGGCACCGTCAGCCTCAGGACCTCCTCGGTGATCTGCAGCTGCGGCGTGGCTTTCTCGAGCGCCTCCTGGCGCGCGACCGCCGCCTGTTGTTCAGGACTCGGTTGGCCCTGCCCCTGCGGCGCCTGGGCGGCCGCCACAACGAGCAGCAATGCGACGAGAGCGATGGTGAGACGTTTCACGGCCCCTCCCTTCCAACTTCGAACTTCCAACTTCCAACCTCAAACTTCCAAGTGCCGCGGAGTATACTCCGCCCGCACATTCTCACCCCACACCAATCGGCGTCTCGTCGCACACTTAGGAGCCAGCACCATGAAAAGGACCGTTTGGGCTCTAACCGTCGTGACGATCCTTGTGACCGCGAGCCATGTCTGGGCTCAAGGTGGAGATGGAAGCCTTCGCGGAACCGTTCGCGACAGTCAGGGTGGCGCCCTGCCGGGCGTGACTGTCACCGCAACGAGCGATGTCCTGCTCAGTCCTCGCGTCACCGTGACTGATACCGCCGGTGAGTACCGGCTGATCAACCTGCCGCCGGGCACTTTCACCGTGACCGCGCAGCTGTCGGGCTTCTCCGTTTCGCGCCGCGAAGGCGTCCTGCTGCGCGCCGGCAGCAACTTCCAGGTCGACATGACGATGGAGCTGGGCGCACTGGAGGAGTCGATCATCGTGTCAGGCGATGCGCCGATGCTCGAGGTCACCAAGCCGAGCAACGTGCTGACAATTGACGCCGAGTTCCAGAAGGAGGCGCCGGTCGTCGAAGGGAAATTCTGGAGCGACTTTCTGATGCTGACGCCGGGCGTCATCTCGCGCCCGCATAACGATGCGAGCGGCCGCCAGAACTACTTCGGCAATGCCGTCGAGCATCGCGACGCCGTGACATTGATGGAGGGTCTCTACGCGGGCAACTATAACGACTTCAACATCAATCGCACGGGCCTGAGCTCCGAGGCCATTCAGGACACCGAAGTGAAGACCGGCGGTATCGACGCCGCCTCGCCCATGGGCTACGGCCTCGTCATCAACATGGTCAGCAAGAGCGGCGGCAACGATTTCCACGGCACCGGCGTGGTGTCGTATCAGCCGTTCAAGTGGAATGCGAACAACGTCGGCTCCGGGTCTCCCGCGACGCGAGAAGTGCATCAGTACGACGTCTCGTTCGGCGGACCAATCAAGAAAGACAAGACGTGGTTCTTCGGCGCGCTGCGGTATACGCAGAACAAGAGCGGAACGGGCCGCACGCCCGAGCAGCTGGCCGCGCACCGCGCCTTCTTTCCCGATAAGCCGCTCGAGAACAACACCATCACCGGCTATCAGCCATGGGTGAAGGTGTCGACGAAGTTGAGTCCGAAACACGATCTGGCGTTGATCTACCAGGCGGACCGGTTGCTGCTGAACGCCATCAGCGCCGAAGACTACGAGCAAGTGGAGGTGCTGTCGACCGGCGGACCGATGTACGGCGGAAAGCTCACGTCGGTGTGGGGGAATAACCTCACGTCGACGTTCTACGTCAGCTACAACACGAAGGGCGGCAACAGCACTGACAGCTATGGCTACGAGAAACAGGGGCCGCTCCTGAACATTCATCGCGAGGCGTTCCTCAACCAGGGTGTCCTGGAAGGATCGGGATTGATCCTGCGCGGTGGTCAGTGGTCATCGACGGCGTGCAGCGCGTGTTACGACCTCGACACCTCGTCGATCACGATGCTTCGCGGCGATGTCATGTATTTCAAGGAAGGATGGTTCGGCTCGCACGAGTTCCAGAGCGGATTTCTTGCGATGCCGAGAAGCATTTACAGGAAGAACGTCCACTTCCTCAACGACGGGTTCATTCTCGAGCAGCGGAGAATGGTTGACCCCGCGAATGCGGCGGCAGGCACCATCCCCTTCGCGCGGCAGTACATCCTCGGGGATCTGAACCTCGATCAGTCGAAGGGGCGCGACAAGGACATCGGCTTCTACGGTCAGGATAGCTGGAAGGCGGGACGCCTGACCACGACCCTTGGTCTGCGGGTCGACGTGGTGCGTCGGTTCGACGTGCTGCGGAACCTGCAACGTCAGTCGAGCACCGAGATCGGCCCGCGCCTCGGCTTCTCGTATGTCCTGACGCAGGATGCCAAGAACGTCCTCCGCGGCACGTATGGGAAATACCACCAGCAGTTGATGGGGACGCGCAATCCGGTTCCGTCGTTCGGCGGCAACGACGCGCAGGGGATGCGCAACACCTACGACCTCAACGCCGATGGCGTGTTCGAGACGGTGATCGTGACGCCGCCTGTGGCGACGTCGATCTCGAACCTGCAGTTCGATCCGGAGCTTCATCAACCGAGCTTCGATGAATGGTCGCTCGGATACCGGCGGCAGTTCCCAGGGCAGATTGCCATGGACGTCGCGGGCATCGTCAAGGTGAACCACGATCAGTACGCGCAGGTCGACATCAACGGCATCTATCCGAGCGCCCCGTTCCAGCCGTTCGGCGGGTTCGGCAAGGTTGACCCGAACCAGGGACTTCTGTACCGACTGACGAACAACTCCTGGAGCACCACGCATTACCGTGCGCTCCAGGCGACGCTCACGAAGAACCTCACGCATGGTTTCCAGATGCTGTTCACGGTGCAGCGGCAGTGGCAGCACCTCGAGGGCACCTGGAACCCGACGGATCCGGCGAAGTTCATCCAGCCGGATGCGTTCCCGAACAACAAGAACATCTGGCGGACCGACGGCGTGCAGGATCAGAACAGCCTCGCCACCGGCAACTCGCTGGTGAACAATCCGATGTGGAACCCGTACTCGATTCGCATGGCGGGAACGTGGCACGCGCCGTGGGACCTGGTCACCTCTGGCAGCTACACGATCGTCGCCGGCAACTGGACCGGCCCGGTGATCGATCAGCTGCCGGCGAACAGCCCGCTGATCTCGGTGTTTGGTCCGTCGACGGTGGTGTCGTCCACGGGTGCGCGGCAGTCGAACCCGCTCGCGACGCGCATTCGGTTCTACTACCCGACGCGCGGAGAAGGGCAGCCACGCGCTCCCGACGTCCACATCGTCGGCGTGAAAGTCGGGAAGCGAATTCCGTTTGCGGCCGACAAGAACGTCGAGGTCGCGTTCGAGGTATTCAACCTGCTCAACGCCGGGAACTTCACGGAGTGGAGTCGGCAGGGTCCGAACCGGATCTACAACCCACAGACGTTCAAGACGTTCACGAATCCTCAAACGCCGCGCGCGGCGACGTTTGAAGTGATCACGCGGTTCTGAAGGGGTCGGGACTCATTACGTGAATC
>DATJJE010000051.1:0-122523 GCA_035492455.1 Vicinamibacterales bacterium
GTCTGATACCCACCTTCACTTTCAGTTGTGGAGCATCCGCGTGCTCGTCAGGCCGCGTCGGTGGGTGGTTGCGCCGGTAATCAACCGGCTTCCAGGGTCGGGTCCTTGTGATTTCAATCCGACATGAATCTGCGGCTGACACTCAGGCGATCCCACTGATCGATTTGCCGCGCAGCAGCAACTGAGATGAGCGTGGCTCGGACGTCTTAGTCCTCTTCGTCGGTCTCACGAAGATCAGTAGTCTCGGGTAATGCGCGACGTCGCTGCATTGCCAGGCGTCGGCCGAGACGGCGCGCCAGCAGCGGACCGCCGGTCACCTCGGCGGCGATGACGCAGCACGTGTCGCTGCCGCCGCTCGCGACCTCTAACCGAACGTTCATGTGTCCTCCATCGATGTGCCTTAACCCGGGCCGACGGCAGCACGAAGCGACCGTTGCTGGTGCAGCGCAGAAAACGCTGACCCATCTGCGTTGTAAGCAGCACCCGGCACGTGTGCGGTCGAGATTCCACAACCGCTGCGCCTGTGGGAACGTCAGCGACAGACCTGGCATATCGAGATATTCGGCGCGGATGCGACGTTCGAGTGGCTGTAACGACTATTCCGAACCTTCGCAAATTGCGGTCCGAGGCAAAGGGGCAAAAATCCTGTAAACACGTGGGATTTTGCGACGTGGGTTTACCGCGCCATTTCATTCCGCAACGGCCTTGCGGGATGAAACGCGGCCTTAGGCGGCGTGCACGCGGTTTCGACCGGCGCGCTTCGCCTCGTACAACGCTGCGTCGGCGCTCTTCGACAGCTGCTCGACGCTCGCGCCTGCGGTCGCGTTTAGCGCGGGATCGAAGGTCGCAATCCCGACAGAGATCGCAATCCGATCGTCCGCATCGTGGCTGCTGTTGGCCACATGCATCCTGAGGCGCTCCGCGGATCGGTACGCCGCCGCCGCGTTGGTGTTCGGCATCACCACAGCGAATTCGTCGCCTCCCCAGCGCGCCCCGAAGTCTGGCTCGCGCAGTGTGAGCGAGATTGCTTCTGCTACGCGACGGATGGCACCATCGCCGGCGGCATGGCCCCTGGCGTCGTTAATCGCTTTGAGCCCGTCGAGATCGATGAGAACGAGCGAAACGGGAAAACGATAACGCCGTGCTCGCTTGAGATCGTCCGCGAGGCGCCGCCGAAGGGCGCGACGATTCGGCAGCGCGGTCAAGGCGTCGGTGCCGGCGAGCCATTCCAACCGATCCGCCTGACGTCCGATGAGGTATCCGAGAAAGCCCAGGATGATCGCCGTGGTGCCGAACACGTATAGGTAGGTGACGCGCTCGAGGCTCAGTTCTGCAGGAATCGGACGAGAGCCGAACGTTTCCCGCACGATCAGCAGCCCGATAGGCTCCGCCAGCGATAGGGCGGCGCCTCCAATCGCATACAGCGCGGCTCGAGTCATCGCGACACCTTCCGTCGTACTCTGCAAGCTGAACGCCCGTGTTGACAAGCATATGCGGTTTGCGCAGCGACCTCAGCGGGACCTCGCGTGGCGTGGAACGTCAGAGCGTGCGCACGGCCGAACACGCGCATTGCTTCCAGCCACAGCGTGCGTGCCTCGACCAGTTGCTGTGCCGAAGAGTCGGCAACGGCCGACGCGAGTCGCAGTGGTCATTCAGAAGCCATTTTCCGGCGAGGCGCTGGTGCGAAAGATTCGTGAGGTACTTGCGGCGGGGCAGCCTCCGCTTTCCTGAGACACTGAACGGCGCGAGCACGGAGCACGCACCGGGCACTGTTCACTTGTGAACGGTCGCGCCGTCGCGTCATGAAGTAGGCTGGCGCCACGTGCGCATCCGCGCAGGCAGGTTTCTCATACGGCATCGCTTCCATCCCCATTCGCCTACAGGAGCTTCCCCATGGGACATGTGACCCGTTCCCGCCATCGTCTTGCGTCGACTATCGTTCCCGCGATCGTCGCTCTCACCATTTGTGGCGTACTGCTGTACGCGGCATCCGGCTCCCTCGATCCGTCGTTTGGCCACTCCGGCACGGTCACGACGAATTTTTCGGCCACCAGCGACAGCGGCGACTATGCGGCTGCCGCCGGCGGCGCGTTTGGATTCATCGTCGCGGCCGGCGGATCGAACGCCTCCGGAAGCTACGACTTCGCTGTGGCACGCTATACCGCCAATGGCGGGCTGGATTCCACATTCGGCACCGGCGGCAAGGTCACAACAGATTTCAGTGGGTCGTCAGACGACCGGGCGTTTGCGATGGCGATCGACAGCAGCGGCAATACTGTACTGGCGGGACGGTCGAACGACTCGTTTGCGCTCGCACGGTATCTGTTGAACGGTTCGCTCGACCCGAACTTCGGCACAGGAGGCAAGGTAACGACATCCTTCTCCTCGTCCATCAGTGTTGCCAACGCCGTCGCCATCCAGACGGACGGCAAGATCGTGGCCGCGGGATTGAGCGACGCCAATGTAGCACTAGCCCGATATAACTCGAACGGGACGCTGGATGTCACATTCGGAACGGGCGGGACGGTGATCACGGACGTGGGAACCGCGGCCGAGTCCGCGCAAGTTCACGCCATTGCGATTCAGTCCAATGGAAAGATCGTCGTTGCCGGCAACTTCAGCCCGGAAATTTCGGCGGGCACTACCTCGCTGGATTCTCTTGTCGCTCGATACAACACCGACGGACAACTCGACGTCACGTTCGCCGGCGGCGGCATTTATACCGAGGACGTGAGCGGCGCGAACCAGACCGACAGCGCTGACGCCGTTGCGCTGCTGTCGAACGGGAACATTGTCGCTGGCGGCTTTACCAAGGGTGCCAGCAATAACGTTGAAATGGCGCTCACGCAACTGACTGCGAACGGAACGCTCGCGCCGGCATTCGGTGTCAACGGGCACGTCTTCACCAGCTTCGGCCCAGGCACGTTTTCGGGAATCTCCACCCTCTCGGTTCAGACGAGAGGGAACATCCTCGCCGGCGGTTTTGTGGACGTGACGGGTGAGGACTTTGCGGTGGCACGCTACACCGCCACCGGTACCCTCGACGCATCATTCGGATCGGGCGGAGTGGCGACCACGAATTTCGGCACGAGCACCGATGACGTGGTCGGGGGACTCGTGATCCAGCCGACCGGGAAGATCGTCACTGTAGGTTCCTCCGACAATGATTTCGCGCTCGCACGTTATGGAAGATGACAATGATCGGGACAAGCGTTGCCGAGTGGGCGAAGGTAAGACTTTCGGACCGTCGTCGAAATATCCCAGCTCACCACAGTGTTACCACTCACGATGGGAATGGACCTAGGAAAACTGGAGCCGGCGCGCGGGCTTGAACCGCGGACCTGCTGATTACGAATCAGCCGCTCTACCAACTGAGCTACGCCGGCAATACAGGCGAGAAGGGCCGGAGGGGCGAAATATCTCGCACCTCCAGCCTCCACAGGATTGTAGCAGGGCGCAAAGCCCGGCGCGATTCTGCCGATAAGTATTCCGTCTCCAGACGCGATGCAGACCAAGCGCAGGCGCGCGGTACACGAGGCCCTCCTGCTCGAGGCGCTCGGGTTTATCTTCGTCTCCCTGCTCATCTGGGTGAACGATTACCTCGATCTGCCGCATCTGCTCCTCGGCGTGCCTCAGACGCCCTTCCGCCCCTTCGAAGTCGCCATCGAATCCGGATTCGTGCTGCTGCTTGGCGCCGCGGTGACCGGCGTTTCGTGGCTGACGTTTCGCCGGCTTGCATATCTCGAATCGATGCTGACGCTCTGCGCCTCCTGTCAGCGCGTCGGCGATGAAGGCCGCTGGATGGATTTCGAAGACTTCGTCGGGTCGCGCGACTCGACAGAGACCACTCACGGGATGTGTCCGGACTGCCAGACCACACTCGGTCCGGCGCTCTCGCGCACGGCGGAGGCGAAATGAGCCGCCGGCCGCCGCAGACCAATTACCTGCCGCCCATCATCACGCTCGCTGTCGCCGGCTTCCTGGGTCTGATCGTCGTCTTTGCGCTCGATGACTGGGACCTTCCGGCTCGCTCCTACGGCGCGATGCTCAATCCCATTCGCCCGTACGCGTTTTCAATCAAGGTCGTCGCCGTGCTGTGCCTGTTCATCACGGTCCTCGGCGTACTGCGCGAAGCGATCCTGCGCATTCAGCGGCTGTCCACCATGATGACGATGTGCGCGTGGTGCCGGCGCGTGTCGGTCGATGGCGAGTGGCTCTCGATCGACCAGTTTCTGCAGCAGCGCAAGAACACCACCTCGTCGATCGGCGTGTGTCCCGATTGCTACGGGAAGAAGACAGCGCCGCTGAACGCGGACGCTACCGCTTCCCGCTCGTTGCCACCGGTGTCGCAGCCTCACTCGGCTCTCCCGGCAACAAATCGATCCGAATAACCGCGTCGCTCGGCTCGACGAGGGTCCCCTCGAAGCGAAGAAAACCGGCGGGCGGCGGTGTCAGCCAGATGTGCGCGTCGGGCACTTTCACGAACAGCTTCGCGACTGCCGGAATCTCCGGATGCACAACGTAGTGATCGGCAGGAATCGCGCGGCCCGACATCCGCACCGTGTCGCGGCCCGCGTACGACAACCCGACCTTGACCGTCTTCGGCGATGGTGTAAAACCGACGGCCTTCAACTCCACCGTCTCGCCTTTCACCAGCCGATCGCGCAGCGCCTTGGCAGCCATGGTGAAGCCGAATCCCGCAAACGTGCGGCCCGGCTCGACGTCGAGCGTGTCCGACCAGTGTTTCGTTTCGCCCTTTTCGACTTTGCTCGCCGTCGCGGCGCCTGATACGAAATTCATGTCGAAGCTGCGGATGGTTCTGCCATTCGCAGTCTCGCGCCATCGCCAGGTACGCTGTGCGAGCTCGGGTCGCTGCTGGAGCACGACGGTTTCCTCCATGCGCTTGCCGCGACCGGCGTACGTAATCTGCACGTGCAGACCGTCTTTCGCGATCCACTGCACGAAGTTCCCGTCCGCGATGCGCCGGCCGTTCGCGTCGCGCATCACCGGATAACCGCGCACCGCGGTTTCGAAGTGCGTCCACTCAATCGCGCGCGCGGGCACGATCACCAGTACGGCGAATGCGAGCGCAGCTATACATGTCCTTCCCATGACGGACGGCGATGCAAACGGCGGGGCTTTTACGCTGAAGGGAAAGATCCGGGGAACCGTAATTCCCCGGATCAGCTGATCAACTCAGGAGGGATTCAACAACTCGCGCGGCGAGGTCGCGCGCTACTTGGTGCCTTTGTGCATCATCGGAATCTTCAGCTCGGCCAGCTTGCCGATCATGTCTTCCGCTGACGTCTCGGGCTTCACCATCTTCTCGATGTAGGTGATCTTGCCGTTCTTGTCGATGTAGAAGGTCCAGCGATTCGCGACGCCGCGGTCGTTCAGCACGCCGTACGCCTTCGCCGTTTCCTTCGTCGGGTCGCTGAGCAGCGGGAAGTCGGCTTCCTTCTTCTCGACGACCTGCGCGTTGGCGCCCTGGCCCAGCGTTACGCTCTTCGCCTTCGCGAACTCGGTGTTCTTCTCGATCGGGTCGACGCTCGCCATGAAGTAAGAGACGTCGTACATCTTGATCTTGTCGCCGTTTTCCGCCAGCGACTTGCACTCGATGGTGCAGCCGCGCGTGAACGCCGCGGGGAACCATGCAACCACAACTGCCTTCTTGCCTTTGAAATCGGAGAGCTGGTAGGTCTTGCCGTCGGTCGCCTGCAGCTTGAAGTTCGGCGCCTGGTCACCGACCTTGAGATCTGCCGTCTGCGCCATCGCCGCCGTGGCGAGGCCGAGCACGAGACTTGCTGTCAGCAATACACGCATCACTCAACCTCCTGGGTTGACGAAAGCTAGAGTATAGGCCTTCATGGCGAAAAAGGGCAGTCCGGACGACGCCAATCCCGGCGGGGAACGGTCTGCGGCCCCGTTTGTCCCCCAGACCAAGAGTATCCGGACATTGACCGTCGCGGCGCATGAATGCCGTGGCTGCGATCTCTACAAGACAGCGACGCAGGTCGTGTTTGGGGCCGGACCTGGGAAAGCGCGTGTCGTGTTTGTCGGCGAGCAGCCGGGCGATCAGGAAGATCGCCAGGGCGCGCCATTTGTCGGGCCGGCAGGCGCGATGCTCGACAAAGCACTCGAAGACGCCGGCATTCCGCGTGATGACGTGTACGTCACCAACGCCGTGAAACATTTCAAATGGGAGCCGCGCGGCAAGCGTCGCATCCACAAGAAGCCGCGCGCGTCCGAGGTGAAGGCGTGTCGGCCGTGGCTCGAAGCCGAGCTGCGCGCGGTCAAACCGGAAATCGTTGTCTGCCTCGGTGCGACGGCTGCGCAGTCGATGCTGGGAGCCCAATTCAAGCTGATGCAGAACCGCGGCAAGCTGGTGGTCAGCCCCCTTGCTGAACACGTCGTCGCAACCATTCATCCCTCGGCCGTGCTGCGTGCGCCGGATTCAGAAGGACGACGGCAGGCGTACGAGTCACTGGTGGCTGATCTGAGAGTCGTCGCCAAAGCGCTGAAACGGTAAAACCAAATTCGCGCGATGACGTCTAAACGCGTTGGAAATTTGCGCCTCGCTTCCTCAGGGCGCGCCTCGGATCGCCTTGAGCTTGTCGAAGCGTCAGGCAAACAAGGAGGACTGCATGCTGAACAGAACTGGCATTCTGTTGGGCTTGGTGGCCTTCATGCTCGCCACCGCGCCTGGTATCCACGCGCAACAAACGAACCGTGCCGCCGACCGTTATACCTTCAGGGCCGGCGATGAGAAGCAGCCGCTCGAGCTTGTCATCAGTCGCTGGTCAACTGATGCGGAACGGGACAGCGTGTTTCAATCGGTCCAGAAAGATCCCGCGAAGACAATGGACACGTTGAAGGAGCCGGGTACCGTCGGCTGGATTCACCTGCCCGGAGGACTCGACCATACGATTCGTTATGCCAAGCGTGTGATGCGGCCTGACGGCTCGGTCGACATCGTCGCGCTGGCCGAGGGTGCCGTGTGGATTTGGTGGCAGCCAACCGCTGCCGCTGCGGACCGCTCAAAGGATTACAACTTCACCGCGATTCAGCTGCATATGGCGCGATCGGGTGTTGGAGAAGGCAAGCTGTCATCATCCAAAGTCGCCGCCGACAAGGATGCGGGGATCGCAATCGGTGACTACGCGCAGGAACCCGCACTGCTCACCGAAGTGAAACGCGACCCGGCGGCAAGAGCGAGCTGAATGAGGTGGGCGCGTGCCGCATGGTGCGGCACGCGTTCAGCCCTCGGGGATCACGTTGTCGGCGCGGATGTAAACCTCCTGGTCCTTCGGCGCGCGTTCAATCGATCCCGTAATTCGCGCCGTCTGACCGACTTTCATCGGTGGGTTATCGCGTCCGGGCACGACCAGCATCCGGTTGTCCTTGTTACCCACCCAGAAAGAGGTGTAATCGTTCAGGTCCGCGACCCTCACGTGGAAGTCGACGCGACGTCCGATCAGCTCGTTCTGATCGACCGTACGCAGCACCGTGTCGAGGTCGTGCACCGTAGCTGGGGAGTCTTCGGGCGCCGCGTTCACATGCCCCGTGGTGCCGATCGGCGGATTTCCAATCGACGACGTGCCCGTACCGAGCCGGCTGCGAGAGTGCGGCCAGGCAATCATCACGACGACCGCGAGCGCTGCCATCCCTAAGTAAACAGCCCACGTCGGCTTGTAGGTTCCCGTCATGACGTTCTTCGGTGCACGTCTCGTTCCGCCTGCCAGCCGTAGCCTTGGCGAAGGCGGGAGCCACTTTTCCTGCCGTTCGCACATTGCCTGATGAGGAGGTTTTCCCATGAGTCATGTGCGCGAACACCGCAGCATTCTGGCTGCACCAGAAAAGCGGCTGCTCGTCTTCATCGCGCAGCGGCTGCCACGCGCGATTAATTCGGATCACCTGACCGCTCTGGCGCTGGCAGCGATGGCCATGGCCGGTGGGGCATTCGCCGCCGCGCGATGGGACGCTCGCGCGCTCTGGATCGTGGTTGTTGCTCTTGCGCTCAACTGGTTTGGCGACAGCCTTGACGGCACGCTGGCGCGCGTGCGCCACGTAGAGCGCCCTCGATACGGCTTCTATGTGGATCACGTGGTGGATATCGCGGGCGCCACGCTGCTGCTGGGCGGCCTGGCATGCTCTTCGTTCATGACGCCCGTCGTCGCGCTCGGTGTGCTGATCGCCTACCTGCTTGTTTCCGGAGAGGTGTTCCTGTCAACAGCGGTCCGTGGGGTATTCAAGTTGTCCGTCGCCGGCGTCGGCCCCACGGAGCTGCGGATCGTGCTTGCTGCGGGAGCGCTCGCGCTGTTGCGGAATCCACAGGTGCGAATTGGCCCGGTCTCGGTGCCGCTGTTCGACTTCGGCGGAATCGCAGCCTCAGCCTGTCTTCTCGTCGTCTTTGCAGTGTCCGCGCTGCGAAATGCCACGGCGCTTGCGGCGGCCGAACGGCGGTAGTACGATTTTTCTCTTACGGTTTAGGCGAAATTCTCCACAGGATGCCCGAGACCCGCCAATCGGCTCGTGGGCCGCTCGTCGTTCGCGGCGCGCGCACCCACAACCTGAAAAACGTCGACGTCACACTGCCGCACGGCAAGCTCGTCATCTTCACGGGCGTCAGCGGGTCGGGTAAGTCTTCGCTCGCCTTCGACACGATTTACGCCGAAGGACAGCGTCGATACGTGGAGTCGCTCTCCGCCTATGCTCGACAGTTCCTCGAGCGGATGGAAAAGCCGGACGTCGACCGCATCGAAGGCATCTGCCCCGCGATCGCCATTCGTCAGAAGAACAGCGTTCGCAATCCGCGGTCGACCGTTGGCACGACCACCGAAATTCACGACTACATGCGGCTGTTGTACGCGCGCGTCGGCCGCACCTACTGCCGCCGGTGCGGTCAGGAAGTCGTGCGCGAGACCGCTGAGATCGTGGCGAAGCGTCTGTCCGAACTCCCCGCCGAGACCCGGGTGATGATCGGCTTCCAGATTCCGGTCGTCGCAGCGCCGACAACAACGCCGGACGATGCGGAGCCCGGAGACGATCTCTTCGAAGGGGAGGTTGCTCGCTTCGACCCTGTTGCCGAAACGGTTTCGACGCTGCAGCGACGCGGTTATGGCCGTCTGCTCGTCGATGGGCGTGCTCTCGCGTTTGACGAGATCGATCGCGCGGCGCTCAAGGATCGAACGACGCTCGACGTCATCGTCGATCGGTTGAAGATTGAAGGCGACTTGCGCAGCCGGCTGACGGATTCAATCGAGACGTCATATCGCGAGGGGGGCGGTGCGGCATTTGCGATTGTGCTCGAAGAAGCTGGCGCGAACCGCCTGGAGTTCTCCGAGCGTTTCGAGTGCCGCACCTGCGGCATCACCTACGAGACGCCGCAGCCGAGACTGTTTTCGTTCAACAACCCGTTCGGCGCCTGTCCGACCTGCCACGGCTTCGGCAACATCATCGAGCTCGACATGAACCTGGTCGTGCCTGATGCGTCGAAGTCGATCAATCAGGGCGCCATCGAGCCGTGGAGCAAACCGCACTATCGCGCGCAGCTGGCGGAGCTGAAACGCGCTGCCCGCAAAACCGGCATTCGTCTCGATGCACCGTGGTCGGAGCTGACCGACGATGAGCGGACGTTCGTCGTCGAGGGTGATGGAGGCTACGACGGGATCCGCGGCTTTTTCCGGTGGCTCGAGCGAAAGAAATACAAGGTCCACGTGCGCGTGTTCCTCAGCCGGTACCGCGGCTACCTCGCCTGTCCGGACTGCGGCGGCGCACGGTTGCGTCGTGAAGCGCGTGATGTACGAGTTGGCGGCAGGACCATCGATGCGGTTTCCGCGCTGACCGTGCGCGAGGCGCAGCAGTTCTTTGCGGAGCTCGAGCTCACCGAAAAGGAATCTGCGGTCGCCGACAAGGTGCTGCGCGAGATCCGACGGCGCCTGTCATTTCTCGCTGACGTCGGACTGGATTACCTGACGCTCGATCGACTTTCGTCCACGCTATCGGGAGGCGAATCGCAGCGCATCAATCTGGCCACGTCGCTCGGCTCTGCGCTCGTGGGCACGCTCTACGTCCTTGACGAACCATCGATCGGCCTGCACTCGCGCGACAACCGGCGGCTCATCGACATTCTTCAGCAGCTCCGTGACCAGGGAAACACCGTGCTGGTCGTCGAGCACGATGAGGACATGATTCGCGTCGCCGATCACGTCGTCGATATCGGTCTCGGTGCCGGCGAGCAGGGTGGCAAGGTCGTGTACTCCGGCGACTATCGCGGCTTATTGCAGGAGTCGCGATCACTGACGGCCAAGTATCTCCGCAACGAGCTGGCTATCCCGATTCCGCATCCGAGGCGCAAGGGACTGGCGCAGAAGATACGGCTAAAGGGAGCGACCGAACACAACCTGAAAGACATCGATATCGAAGTCCCGCTGAACGCGCTGACGTGCGTGACCGGCGTCAGCGGATCCGGCAAGTCGACGCTGGTCCACGATGTGCTCTACGCCGCCATCAAGCGCGCAAAAGGCGACTGGGATCGCCGTGTTGGCGCCTTCCGTGAGCTGCAGGGACTCGAGTACATCACCGACGCCGTCCTTGTGGATCAGGCGCCGATCGGTCGGACCCCGCGATCGAACCCGGTCACGTACCTGAAGGCGTTCGATCCGATCCGCGAGCTGTTCGCCCTGACGAAGGACGCGAAATCGCGCGCACTGACGGCAAGCCATTTCTCGTTCAACGTCCCCGGTGGCCGCTGCGAGGCGTGTCAGGGTGAAGGCGAAGTGCGCGTCGAGATGCAGTTCCTCGCCGACGTCTTCGTGCCGTGCGAGCAGTGCGACGGCATGCGCTTCAAGCCGCAGGTGCTCGAGGTTCGTTACAAGGGCAAGACCGTTCATCAGGTGCTCGAGATGACGGTACGCGAGGCGCTGGCGTTCTTCAGCACGTCGCCGAAGGTGCTGCGCCGTCTGCAGGTGTTGGATGAGATCGGCCTCGGCTACCTTCGCCTCGGCCAGCCGGCGACGACGCTGTCGGGCGGGGAGGCGCAGCGCATCAAGATTGCTGCGCATCTGGCATCGTTCGGCGGCGAGCGGCTCCTCTACATCCTCGACGAGCCGACCACCGGCTTGCACTTCGACGACATCGCCAAGCTGCTTGCGGCGTTCAAGAAACTGGTCGAGGCCGGCCACACGCTGCTCGTCATCGAGCACAACCTCGACGTGGTTAAAACGGCGGATTACCTGATCGATCTCGGGCCTGAGGGCGGGGCAGAAGGCGGATATGTGATCGCCACCGGCACGCCGGAGCAGGTGGCGCAGGTCGAGAAGTCGTATACCGGCCAGGCGCTCCGTCACGTGCTTGCCGCAGGCCGAAGTAATGCCTACGCGGCAAGATAGCGTTCGGACCGTTCGAGTCGTTCGAGTCGTTCGGGACGTTCGGGACGTTCGGGACGTTCGCGACGTTCGGGACGTTCGAACCGGTCGCGTTCTGCCGCATTCGTTCTATGCGCGTCCCACGTTGAAGGTGGCTGAGGATCTGTTGGGGAAGGTGCTGGTGCATCGCACGCGCGAGGGCATTACCGCCGGCATTATCGTCGAGACCGAAGCGTACATCGGTGAAGACGATCCGGCCTGCCATGCCTCCTTCGGGCGCACGGAGCGCAGCGAGCCGCTGTTTGGACCGCCCGGCTTCGCGTACGTCTACTTGAACTACGGCATTCACTATCTGATGAACGCCGTCACCGAAGCCGACGGGTATCCTGGCGCGGTGCTGATTCGCGCGCTGCAGCCCCTCGACGGCATCGAGTTGATGCAAAAGCGCCGCGCGCCCGACGGGCGCGAGATCGACGAGCACGCACTGTGTCGCGGACCTGGCAACCTCACCAAGGCGCTCGGCATCACGATCAAGCACAACCGACTCGATCTCGCCACGAGCAAATTGACGATCGATGACAGAGGCATCTCCGTCGGACAGATTGCCACCGGGCCGCGGATCGGTATCAGGGTCGCGATCGAACGACCGTGGCGCTACTGGGTCGAAGGCCATCGGTCTGTTTCGGGCCGGCGTACACGAATTCCAGAATCGAATCCGGGTTCACGAGCTCGCGCGTGAGCGCACCGTCCACGCCGACAGTGCGGCCGTCCGCATCGGTCGCAAGGTAGAACCGAACGCCATCAGGTGCGATGGCGATATCGCGGTAGCGGTTACCTGTCTTGAAGTACGCGACTGGTGCGCCAACAGGGTTGCGCGGGTCGTTCGAGAGCGGCATGCGAAACACGACGCCGCTGATCATCGTCGTCAGCAGCAGTGAGTTGCGCCACCCCGGTATTGCCGACGATGTATAGACGTCGAGGCCGGCTGGTGCAACGGTTGCGTTTCCAAGCGCGCGGAAGTCATATCCGTTCGGCACGGTGAAGAACGTTCTCGCCGGCGGCATGAAGTCAGGCAAGTGGAACTCCGACTCCTTATGTCTGGGTACTGATGGCGGCGGATTGAGGACGTCGAATTTCAGCGAGGCACACGGCTCCGGCGCTGACGCCGACCAGTTGGCGTACACGTACGACTGATCGTCCTGATATCCCGCGATGAGCGGCCAGCCGTAGTTTCTGCCAGCGAGCACCAGGTTTACTTCGTCGTCGATGCTCTCGCCATGCTCGGAGTCGAACAACCGGTTACCGGGGGTGAACGTCAATCCCTGTGGATTGCGATGCCCATACGAGTAGATGTGACTGCGTACGCCGTTGATGACGGGGTTATCACTCGGGATCGAACCATCGGGGTTGATGCGCAGAATCTTGCCCTGATACGTCGTCCAGTCTTTCGCCTGTACATCCGCCGCCGTCGGCAGATCTTGCGCATGGTTGACGTTGCAGTAGTTTGCGAGGAAGTTGCTGCCCTGATCGCCGCGGCTCAGATACAACTTGCCATCCGGTCCAAACACGAGACGTCCGGCGCCGTGATCGGTGCCGTGCGGGAGGTTCGTCAGGATGTCGACAGGATTCGACAGCCGCTCGGTGCGACGATCGTATGTGTAGCGCCGTACCTTCATGCGCCGAACGAACCCGGCTCCCGGATCGCCGTCGTAGGTGTAGGCCACATACACGTAGTCGCGATTGCTCCCTTTCAACAGGTCCGGGTGGAGCGTCATGCCCAGCAGGCCGTCCTGAGACAGCGTTTGATCCACCTCGTCTATCGTGACGGCGACGGTCTGCGCGCCGGTCGCCGGGTTGATCCGGACCACGCGTTTGCCTATCCGTTCGCTGACCCACAGGAAGCTGTCGGGGCCCCATGTGACTTCCCACGGCCCGCTGAGCCCGGTCGCGACGAGGCGCGAGACAAACGCTTCCGGTCCGAGCGCCGTAATTACCCGCGGGTTGGTCGCAGGCGGTGCCTGCGCGCGCGGGGCGACAATCATCACGCCGGCGATCGTCGCGACCAGCACAACTAACCATGTCGCGTCGTTTCTCATGGGGGGTGATGTTACGATTGAAATTCCGCCATGGGTAAAACTCTTTTACAGAAGGTCTGGGACCTTCACACCGTCCGCACGCTGCCGACGGGGCAGACGCAGCTGTTCATCGGCCTGCATCTGATTCACGAAGTCACTACACCGCAGGCGTTCGACGCGCTGCGGCAGCGTGGCTGGAAGGTGGCGCGGCCTGATCGCACGTTCGCGACGGTCGATCACATCGTGCCTACCAGGCAGCGTCAGCGCCCGTTCATCGATGTGATGGCCGAGGACATGATCTCCTCGCTCGAGCGTAACTGCCGCGAGTTCGGCATTCCGCTCTACGACATCGGCGACGAGCGCCAGGGAATCGTGCATGTGATTGGCCCGGAGCTCGGGCTGACGCAGCCCGGCATGACGATCGCGTGCGGCGACAGCCACACGTCCACTCACGGCGCGTTCGGAGCCGTGGCCTTCGGTATAGGCACCTCGCAGGTTCGCGATGTGCTCGCGTCGCAGTGCATGGCGCTCGAACCTCTGAAGGTGCGCCGTATTCGCGTCATGGGTCAGCTTCCTCGGGGCGTGTACGCGAAGGACGTCATCCTGACGATCATCCAGCGTCTCGGCGTCGGCGGCGGCAACGGCTACGCCTACGAGTACGGCGGCGACACCATCGATCGGATGTCGATGGACGAGCGCATGACCATCTGCAACATGTCCATCGAAGGCGGTGCGCGCGTCGGCTACGTGAATCCCGACGAGACGACGTTCAAGTACATGCAAGGCCGCGCGTTCGTGCCGCAGGGCGAGGCGTTCGAGCGGGCGAAGGCGTGGTGGCGCTCGATGGCCTCCGACGCGGATGCGGTTTACGACGATGAGGTCGTGATCAAGGCGGAGGAACTGACGCCCGTCGTCACCTGGGGCGTCAACCCGGGTCAGTCGATCGGCATTACCGGAAAGGTACCTGCAAACACGTCGGACCAGCAGGTGGCCGATGCCCTCACCTACATGGGCCTGCGCGCGGGACAGCCGATTGCGGGAATGAAGATCGACGTCGCCTTTATCGGCTCGTGCACCAATGGGCGCCTGTCGGACCTGCGGGAAGCGGCGCGCATCGTCCGCGGCCAGCACGTGGCGAGCGGTGTGAAGGCGCTTGTAGTGCCCGGCTCGGTGGGTGTGCAGAAAGCCGCCGAGCGCGAAGGACTGGACAAAACGTTTCGTGACGCCGGGTTCGAATGGCGCGATGCCGGATGCTCAATGTGCCTGGGTATGAACCCGGACAAGCTGGAAGGCGAACAGGTGTGCGCCGCCTCCTCGAATCGGAACTTCAAAGGGCGACAGGGAAGTCCGACAGGACGCACGTTGCTCATGAGCCCGGCAATGGTGGCGGCCGCGGCGATTACGGGCGTCGTTACCGACGTGCGCGAGCTGGCCGAACAAGTTCCCGCGGGGGTGCGGTAATGGCCACAGCGAAGATTCAGACCATCGAAGGTCGAGCGCTGCCGATCCGCGGCGAAGACATGGACACCGACCGCATCATGCCGGCTCGGTTCCTGAAGGCGATCACGTTCGACGGGCTCGGCGAGCATGTGTTCGAGGACGATCGCCTCGCGGCGACGCGGTCGGGGCAGGTGCATCCGTTCGACGAATCGAAATATCAGGGCGCTGCAATCCTGATCGCGAACAGGAACTTCGGCGCTGGGTCATCTCGAGAACATGCGCCGCAGGGGCTGCATCGCTGGGGCATTCGTGCCATCGTCGCGGAATCGTTTGCCGAAATCTTCTTCGGCAATTCGCTGATGATGGGCCTGGCGTGCGTGACCGCGTCGCCGACGGATGTCGCGGCGCTGATGTCGCTGGTGGAGCGTCAGCCGGAGGCGCTGCTGAAGGTGGATCTCGACACACGAACGTGTCAGGCGCCCGGCATGACGGTCCGGATTGGAATTCCTGACCATGTCCGCGACACGCTCATGAGCGGGGCATGGGATACCACCAGCCTGCTGCTGGACCGCTACACGCAGGTCAATGCGGTTTCCGCTCGCCTTCCTTATCTGAGCGGCTTTTCGTCTTCTCCTCGATAGACGCGAGGAACGCGGCGGAGGCATGCGACCGCTCGCCTCCGCGTCTGAACACCAGGCGAACCTGGCGTCGAAGCCGGATCTCCGGAATCGGCAACCCGATGAGCTCGCCGCGCGCGATTTCGGACTCCGCACAGCGGCGCGGCAGCAGCGCAACGCCCATGTTGGTCGCCACGGCGCGTTTGATTCCCTCCAGACTCGGCAGCGACACGAGAATGTTTGCCGGAATGTGATGCTGTTCGAACAATCGCAGGACGCGATCGCGAACGTGCGACGGGTCGTTATGCGCGATCACCGGATTGCGGGCGCACTCGGCGAGCGTCACTTCCTTGCTGTTGGCCAGGGGGTGATTCGGCGGGACCAGCATTACGAGCTCGTCATGGCCGAGGACGATGGAGCTGAGTCTCGGCTCGCCGGGCTGAAACGTCAGCACGCCGAAATCGAGAGTTCCCTGTGAGACCTCCGCGCCAATCTGCCGCGCCGGCACCCGACGCACGTCGACGTGGACCAGCGGATGCGCGTCCTGGAAGCGGGCAATCAGCGGCAGCACCACGTGCACCGACGCTTCGTTGGCGCCAATGAGGACGCGGCCGCGACGCAGGTCGCGCAGGTCTTTGACCGCGACTTCGGCTTCCTCGGAAAGGCGCAGGAGGCGCTCGGCGTAGTCGCGAAGGAGGCGTCCGGCATCGGTCAGCGTGGCGTCTTTGGTGGCGCGGTCAAAGAGCCGCTCGCCCACGCTTTCCTCGAGGCGGCGCACCGATTGACTGACGGCTGGCTGGGTGCGGTGCAACTTCATGGCGGCGCGCGAGAAGCTGCGTTCGGCTGCAACCTTAAGAAATACGCGCAATTCGCTCAATTCCACGGCACTACAGTCTCATAAGCAGTGATAATCCAAACAGAATAATTATCATTTTGACAGTAGTCGCGCGGTCGCGTCCAATGGATGCGGCGGCCTTGCCCTCCGGCAGCTGCCCCATGAGGTTTCTGATGGCAGAACACGTCCGAATCTTCGACACGACGCTGCGGGACGGCGAGCAGGCGCCCGGATTCTCACTGCGGGTATCCGAGAAGCTTCGTCTAGCCCGGCAGCTCGATGCGCTCGGCGTGGACATCATCGAAGCCGGATTCCCGATTGCGTCGCCGGCCGATGCGGAAGCGGTGCACCGCATTGCTCAGGAGGTGCGGCGGCCGACCATCGCCTGCCTCGCGCGGGCGCACCGGGCGGATCTCGAGAAGGCGGCCGAAGCGATCAAGCCGGCGGAAAAAGGGCGTATCCACACGTTCATCGCTACGTCCGACCTGCACCTGCAGGCGAAGCTGCGCATGTCGCGAGAGCAGTGCCTCGAAGCGGCCGTGGAAGCCGTCCGCTTCGCGCGGCATCACACGTTCGACGTGCAGTTCTCGGCCGAGGACGCCACGCGCAGCGACATGGAGTTCCTCTGCCGTGTTGTCGAAGCGGTCATCAAGGCGGGCGCCAACACCATCAACCTGCCCGACACGGTTGGCTACGCGACGCCCGATGAGACCCGCGATTTCTTCACGAACATCCGCAGCCGCGTCCCGAACGCGGATAAGGTGGTCTTCAGCACGCACTGCCACGACGATCTTGGCCTGGCGGTCGCCAACTCCATCGCCGCGGTGCAGGGCGGCGCGACGCAGGTAGAGTGCACGGTGAACGGCATCGGCGAGCGTGCCGGCAACGCGTCGCTCGAAGAAATTGTCATGGCCTTCAAAGTGCGCCAGGAACGGCTGCCGTACACGACCAGCGTCAACACCCTCGAGCTCTATCCATCGAGCGAGATGCTGACGCGGTTGACGGGGCAGGGCGTACAGGTGAACAAGGCGATCGTTGGCCGCAACGCTTTCGCGCACGAAGCGGGCATCCACCAGGACGGCATGATGAAGGATCGCCGCACCTACGAAATCATGCGCGCCGAGGATGTCGGCGCGCCGTGGAATCCGCTGGTGCTCGGCAAGCATTCAGGCCGTCACGCCGTGCAGCGCCGTTGCAAGGACCTCGGCTTCGATGTCGAGGGCGGTGAGCTCGTCGAGGTGTATCGCGCGTTGATGGTCATAGCCGACGAACGGAAGCTCATCAGCGATAACGATGTCGTGGCAGTGATTAGCGCAGTCCGAACCGGATCCGTTCACCACGATCACGTCGACCCCTTCGACACGCCCTCGGGCGTCGCCGCCACGCATCATCATCCGACCGGCTACGGCCACGGCGTTTAGGGCGTCGTGGCCCATCCCGCACGCCAATCGTGTTAAGTCACGCCGAATACCGGAGTATCGTCGAGCAGGCGCCAATCATGATCTGGCGCTCCGACAGCTCTGCCCGATGCGACTACTTCAACCAGCGCTGGCTGGCATTCACCGGCCGCGCGCTCGAGGACGAATTGGGGGACGGCTGGTGTAACGGCGTCCATCCGGACGATCGCGACCGTTGCCTAAAGACGTACCGCGACGCGTTCGAGCGTCGCGACCCGTTTGAAGTCGAATACCGACTGCGGCGTTACGACGGCGAATACCGCTGGGTGCTCGACAGCGGCGGCCCCGTCTACGACGCATCAGGGCATTTTGTGGGCTACGTCGGCAGCGCCGTGGACGTCACGGATCGTGTCGAGGCGCGCGCCTCTCTCGCGCGCATCACGCTGAAAGACCTCGGCCTGTCTACGTAGCCTCCCCTTTATCGAGCTGCACGATCATCCTGCCCGTGGGTGGCGCGATGCCGCGCTCGGCGAAGATTTTCGCCATGCGGCCGCGCAGCTCGCGCCCGACCTGCCACTGTTTCAACGGGACCGTCTTGATGCGAGCTTTCAGCATCATTTGCCCGTCCCGGAAATCGTCGACACCATAAATTTCGAATGGCGCCAGGATGTGCGGCTTGAAGTTCGGATCGGCTTCGAGCGACGCGGCCGCGTCGCGCATCGCCGCCATCACCCGCTCCGGATCGTCGTCGTAGCCGACGCCCCACGTAATCACGTAGTACGAGAAGTCCTTCGATTTGTTGGCGAGCGTCTTCACCTCGCCGTTGGGAAACACGTGCACCGTACCTTCTTCGTCACGCAGCACGATCGTACGCAGGTTCACTTCCTCGACGAGCCCGCCCTGGCCGTTGACCACCGCCACGTCGCCAACCCGACACTGATCTTCGAGGATGAGAAAGAAGCCGGAGATGACGTCGCGCACGATCGTCTGTGCGCCGAAACCGATCGCCAGGCCGACGATGCCGGCGCCGGTCAGCGCCGGCGTGATGTCGACGCTCAACTCGCGCAGGATCATCAGGCCCGCGATGCCGATGACGAGCACCGACAGCGCTTTCTGCAGCAGACGGCCGAGTGTCTGCGCGCGCTTGGTGCGCTCGATGACGTCCAGGCCCGTGCCGCGGCTCATCTCGCGTTCGAACCGTCGGGCGGCGGCCGAGCCGGCGCGCAGGACGAAGTACGCGGTGATGGCGATGATGACGATGCGCAGGCCCGCGTCGAGAAACCACCGGAGCAGCGCATCCGGATTGCCGCCAAAACGGGTGCGATAGCCCGCGAGCTGCAGTGCGGGCGGAACGACAGCGGCGGCGGTGACGAGAAAGACGACGAGCTGGACGATACGGCGCGGACGATCGACGAATTGCGCATGAACTTCGCGGTCTTCGATGATGGCCTGCAGAATCGACCAGGCCAGACGCGCCACCCGGTCGGCGATGACGTAGGCGAGAAGCAGCGCCAGCGCGAGGGCCAGCGTCAGCTCGGGCCAGTTCGAAGGAAGGGTCACTGTTCGGTGGCGCGAACGATCGGGACCTTGAGCTGGACGCGGCGGCCGTCCCGGATGACATCGAGTGTCGCTGTGCTGCCGATCGGCGCGTCCTGCACGAGCCGCATCAGCACGCCGCCATCCTGGATGGCCGTGCCGTTGAAGCCGACGATGATGTCGCCGGGCCGAAGCCCGCCACCATAGGCAGACGAGCCGCGGGCGATGCGCTGTACCAGCAGTCCTCGCGCGTCAGGCGCGCCGAGCTGCGCGGCGATTTCGGTCGTCATCGGCGCCAGAATCACCGTACCGATCGATCCGCGCCGCACTTCGCCGTACTTCAGGAAATCGCTCACCACCCGCCGCGCGAGGTTGCTCGGAATGGCGAAGCCGATGCCTTGATACCCACCACTCTGGCTGAAGATGGCGGTGTTGATCCCGACCAGCTCGCCTCGCGTATTGACCAGCGCGCCGCCCGAGTTGCCCGGGTTGATTGCGGCATCGGTCTGGATGAAGTCTTCGTAGCCCGAGATGCCGAGACTTGTGCGTCCGAGCGCCGAGACGATGCCGAGCGTGACGGTCTGATTGAGCTGGAAGGGGTTGCCGATCGCCAGCACCCACTGCGCCACCTTCAACTGCGCTGAATCGCCCCATGGCATCGTCGGCAGATTGCGGGCGTTGATCTTCAGCAGCGCCAGGTCGATCGTTGGATCGACGCCGACGATCTGCGCGCGTAGCTCACGCTTGTCGGCGAGCGAGACGGTAATCGCGGGAAGCTGCCGCAGCGAGATGCGGCCCTGCTCGCCGGCGACGACGTGGTTGTTGGTCAAGATGTAGCCGTCCGCGCTGACGATGACGCCGGAGCCCAGGCTGCGCTCGACATCAGGCTGGCCGTACAGATCCGGGTCGTCGCCGAAGAAGTAGCGGAAGAATGGATCGTTCGCAAACGGCGAATTCGATCGGGCTACCACCTGCGTGGACGAAATGTTGGCGACGGCGGGCACCGTTCGCGCAGCAACGCTGCTGAAGTCCGGTAATGCCGATTGATTCGGCGGCTGCGACTGAACCCCGGGACGGGCGGCTGCCGTTTGCGGCGGTGGCGGCGGCGCCGCATCTTCCGTCGCGCTGGCGCGGATGCGTCCGGTGAGCAGCAGCCCCGCGAGAAAGCCGCAGGCGAGAATCAGCAGTGCGAAGACGAAGCGCTGTGCTCGCATCTCAGGAGACCACGATCCGGTGCGCTCCGGATTCTTTTGCCTTCGGGCAGACGATGGTCAGGACGCCATCGCGGAGATCTGCCGAGACCTGCTCGGCCTGTACGGGAAGGGGAAGCTCGAACGTCCGGCTGAAACTGCCGTGTCCCCGCTCGATACGATGGTACTGTTCGCACGGAAGGTCGCGCTCGCGTCGCTGCCCCTCGATGTGGAGCCGGCCGTCGCGCACCTGGATGCGCACGTCGTCGCGGCCAAGGCCGGGCAGCTCCGCCGTGATCACGTACTCGTCGGCTGTTTCGTGAACGTCGATGGGGGGAATCCAGCCGGACGGGGCAGGCGCGAACCGGTCCAGACGCTGCTGGATGGCCAGCAGATCGCGAATCGGATCCCATCGCGCAAACGCCATCTGCGTAAATCTAGCATAGCCATTCGGTATGCTAGAGGGCGAGCATGGCGACAATACAAGCGACACGGTTGAAGAAAGGGATGCTCGTCAAGATGGAACAGGACCTCTTCCGGGTCCTCGAGCTCCAGCACGTCACCCCCGGCAACCTCCGCGGCTTCGTCCGCGTGAAGCTGCGGAACATTCGCAGCGGAACGTTGTCCGATCAGAAGCTGCGGTCGGAGGATTCGATCGAACGGGCGACGCTGGAAGAGCGCGAGATGCAGTACCTCTACCAGGACGGCGACGACTACTACTTCATGGACACCTCCTCGTACGAGCAGATTCACATCCACAGCGAAGGGCTTGGCGAGTCGGTGAATTACCTGAAAGCCGAGATGACCATCAATGTCGAGTTCTACGGCAGCGAGCCCGTCGGCATCGAGCTGCCGCAGACGGTGGATTTGAAGGTTGTCGAGACCGTGCCCGGCATCAAGGGCGCCACCGCGAGCAACCAGATCAAGCCGGCCACGCTGGAGACGGGCCTCGTCGTGCAGGTGCCTCCGTTCATCAACACCGGCGACATGATTCGCGTGAACACCGAGACGGGGGAGTATTTGGCGCGTGCCTGATTGACTGGAATTTGTGATTCGTGATTTGTGATTCGCGATTTCGACGACCCACAAATCACTAATCGCAAATCATTAATGACAAATGGATGTAGTTCGCCACCAGCCGAATCAGGGCTGGATCGAAGTCATCGTCGGCAGCATGTTCAGCGGCAAAAGCGAGGAGCTGATCCGCAGGCTGCGGCGTGCGCAGATTGCGCGTCAGAAGGTGCAGATCTTCAAGCCGACCCTCGACAGCCGCTATGCGGAGGATGCCATTGTGTCGCACAGCGAGATGCGCATTCCGTCGCGTGCGGTCGCGAACTCGCGTGCGCTGCTCGATCTCGTCGAGGAGGACACGGAGGTCGTCGGCATCGACGAAGGACAGTTCTTCGATCAGGATCTGCCGGCGGTGGTGAACGAACTCGCCAATCGCGGCAAGCGCGTCATCGTCGCGGGGCTCGATCAGGACTACCTCGGCAAGCCGTTCGAGCCGATGCCGCAGTTGCTGGCCATTGCGGAATACATCACGAAGACGCTGGCCATCTGCATGGTGTGCGGCAATCCCGCCAACCATACGCAACGGCTCGTGGCGAGCGGCGATCGCGTGCTGCTCGGCGCATCGGGGACGTACGAAGCCAGGTGCCGCGCCTGCTTCGATCCGACGCTTTCTGCGGAAAATCCGAAATCCCAAATCCCAAAATCCAAATCCCAAGAAGTTTGAGCGGTGCCCCTGCAGGTTCTTCTTCAGCGCATCCTGTTCTTTTTCGGCGTCGGTTTCCTGATCGCGAACCTGCTGGTGATTGCGGATCTGATTCGTTTCCGCGTCCGCCGGAGGTCAGCGCTGCTGACGTGGCAGGGAGCGAAGCCGCGCTTCTACGGCTTCAACCTTGCCCTGGGCGTCATGCTTGGCGTGCTGTTCGTCTTCAAGCTGTTCGTGCAGCATCGTCCCATCCAGACGCTGCTCGGCGAGTCGATGATGTTCGTCTACTACGGCTACGCGCTTCCGCTCAGCACGAGGATCGCCCGCGGCTTTTATCGCGACGGCATCTGGTCCGATACAGGCTTCATGCGCTGGGGACAGATTTCGGCGGTGTCGTGGAAGGAGGAAGGGCACATCACGCTGGTGCTGATTTCACACTTCAGGAACATTGCAAAGCGTTTAGAGGTGCCGGGGAACCTGTACGGCCAGGCGCGCCGCCTGCTGAGGGATCAAATCAAGGCACACGCCATTCACATCGGCGGCACGGGTCTCGATCTCGGCAGTCGGGACGAGGCTGATGCGGTGTAGCGTTCAGCGCAACTTCTTCTGAGCGTCTTTGTAGTGTGAGGAGGAGGTCGGGACGGCGGCGTACGCCGCGCGGGCGCGATCCTTGTCTTTCACCTTGTCCTCGTACAGCTTGGCCGCTTTCCACGCCGCGTCGCGCTGATTCGACGGGAAGCGCTTGGCGAGATCTTGTAGCGCCTCGGCAGCGAGATCGTAGCGGCGGAGATCCGAATAGATCTCGGACAGCCGATCGAGGGCCGCTTCCGCGAATGGACTCTTCGGGTACGCGGTTGCGAGCGTTCGATACGAGGCGAGCGCCGTGGGAGCGGACGTCTGAAGCGTCGGGTCGATTGTTCGAAGCTTGGCGCGCTCTTCGAGCCCCGCCTTCTTGTAAAGCGCTTCAGCGCTCACCGTGCTGCGCGGATACTGCGTGGCAATCTCACCGTACAACGTCCGCGCGGCGGCTTCGCGATCGTTGCGTTTCGAGCGCAGCGTCAAGTCCGCCGCTCTGAAGATGGCATCGGCGGCAAGTGCGCTCGATCCATAGCGGCTCTTCAATTCGATATAGGCGGCAAGCGCATCATCGGGTTTGCCCTGCCGCTCGTAGATCGTTCCGATCAGCAGCTGTGCGTCGGGTGCATTTGCACCGGCGGCATCGGTGAGCGTCTTCAGGTCCGCCAGCGCCTGATCGTAGAGCTTCGCATCGAACTTCGCACGCGCGGCGCGAAGTCCAGCGCCCTGTTTTGCATCAACGTCAACAGTCGGCTTGGCCGCGTTCGACACGGCGGCCGCCGGTGAAGCTGCGGCAGATGACGCGGGTCGCGCAGGCTCAGGGCGAGCAGCCGGGAGCGGCGACTGTGCGGCAGTTGATGGTGTCGAGGGTGCGACAGTCGAGGGTGCGACGGTTGGTGGTGCCGCAGGTGCGGCCGTCGATGGCGCCGACGAGACAGCGTCCGCGGCCTTCGCTTCGGACGGAGGAATCTTGTTGGCGAAGAAGAACATCGGCAGGCCGATCAGCAGGGCGCCGAGAACGACGGCACCGCCGACGAGAAGCGCCGGACCCGGAGTCGAGCTCGGTGCAGGCGCCACTGGTACCGCGGCGGCGGTCACACGTGACCAGTTCGGAGCGCTGGCGGACGACACCGTCATCACCGGCGCGCTCACGGATCGATTTTGATGTTCCCGCTCGACAGCAGCCAGCTCGTCCCGCATTTCGGCCGCCGACTGGTAGCGCAGTTCACGATCTTTGTGGAGCGCACGCGCGATGACGCGCTCGAGACCGACGGGGACGTTAGCATTCAACTCAACCGGTGCCTGTGGCTGCCGGTTCAGAATTGCCTCGAACACGAGGGCCGCGGTGCTTCCCTGGAACGTCTGGTGCCCGGTCGACATCTCGTAGAGAACCACGCCGAACGAAAACAGGTCGGTGCGTGCATCCAGTTCCAGTCCGCATGCCTGCTCCGGTGACATGTAGGCGATGGTGCCCATGGTGACGCCCTGGGCTGTCGTCAGCACTTCGGTCGGAGCCAGCGACAGGCCACCGCCTTGCGGCAGCGAAGACTTCGCCAGACCGAAGTCCAGAAGCTTCGCCTGTCCACGTGACGTCAGGAAAATATTCGCGGGCTTGATGTCGCGATGCAGGATGCCCTGCTTGTGAGCGGCGTCGAGCGCATCCGCGATCTGCGTTGCGACGCGCAGGAGCGCGCCGATGGTCAGCGGTCCTCGTGCAAGGGCATGAGACAGGGTCTCGCCTTCGAGCAGCTCCATCGCGATAAACGGCTGGCCGTCGTACTCGTCGACTTCGTAGATGGTGCAGATCCCTGGATGATTCAGCGCCGAGGCGGTGCGCGCCTCGCGCAGGAAACGCTGCACGGAGGTCGGTGTGGGCGCCGGGGTGATCTGCAGGAATTTGAGGGCGACGGGGCGCGACAGCTTGATGTCTTCAGCCTTGTAAACGACGCCCATTCCACCAGAGCCGAGCAGCTCGGTGACGCGATAGTGACTGACGGTTTTGCCGATCATGGGGAGAAAAACGGGAAGGGTGAAGCTTAGGCTTATGAACGGTCAGCGGTCAAATGGTTGTTCGACGTCAATTTGGCTAGTGCATACCCGTGCAGGTATGGGTCGACTGCGCCGATAATGACCGCATATGCCACCTCGCCCGACTTGGAAAGGGTTCCTGAAGGTCAGCCTGGTCAACATCCCGGTCAAAGTATTTCCGGCGACCGAATCGGCTGAAACCATTTCGTTCAATCAGCTCCATGCCGAGTGTCAGACGCGCATTCAGCAGAAGCGCTGGTGTCCGCACTGCGAACGGGAGGTGCCGAACAGCGAACTGGTCAAAGGCTACGAGTTCGAGAAGGGCCGCTATGTCGTTGTCACCGAAGACGACATGCAGAAGGTGCGTGTCGAGTCGACGCGGGTCATCAACCTTGTGCAGTTCGCCGACGAGACGGAGATCGATCCGATCTATGTCGATCGCGCCTACTACCTGGCGCCAGACGGACCGATGGCCGCGGAAGCCTTCGCGGTGATGCGCGAAGGGATGGCGGGCAAGGCGGGTATCGGCAAGATGGCACTCTACGGGCGCGAGTATCTCGTTGCAGTACGGCCGCGCAAGAAGGGAATCGTGATGTACACGCTGCATCACGACGCCGAAATCCGAAGCATCGATCAGATCGAGGAGCTCAACTCCGTGCCGGCAAAGGTGAAACCGGAAGAGATGAAGCTCGCCAAGCAGGTCATAGCAACCTTCGACGCGGACCTCAATCTCAAGGACTACAAGGACGAATACAAGGAAGGGCTGCGCAAGATTATCGACGCGAAGATCGCGGGCGAAGAGATTGTCGCACCCGAAGTGCAGGAGCCGGCACGCGTGGTTGATCTGATGGAGGCACTGAAGCGCAGCCTCGACTCTGTCAGCCAGGAGAAGAAGAAACCCGCGAAGGCAGACCTGACGAAAGCGGCCGTCCCGAAGACGAAGGCCGCCAACGGCGCACGCAAACGCAAGGTATCCTAGGGGCGCTTGAGCCGAGTTCTGGTGACGGGTGGGGCCGGATTTATCGGCTCCCACGTAGCGGATGCTTTGATTGCCCGCGGCCACGACGTTACCCTTCTTGACGATCTGACCGGCGGCTTCGCCGAGAACGTCCCCGGCGCGGCCGCGTTCGTGCGCGGCAGCGTCACGGACCATGCGCTCGTCAACGGATTATTCGCGGAGCGCCGCTTCGAGCACGTCTACCATCTGGCCGCGTACGCAGCCGAGGGCCTCAGCCACTTCATCAAGCGGTTCAACTACACGAACAACGTGATCGGCAGCGTCAACCTGCTGAACGCATCCGTCAACACCGGCGTCAAGACGTTCATCTTCACCTCGTCGATCGCGGTCTATGGCAACACGCCTCCGCCGATGACCGAGGACGACGTCCCTGTACCTGAGGACTCGTACGGCATCGCCAAGTACGCCGTGGAGATGGAACTGCGCGCGTGCCGAGATCTGTTCGGTTTGAACTACGTCATCTTCCGTCCGCATAACGTCTACGGCCCGCGGCAGAACATCGGCGACCGCTACCGCAATGTCGTCGGCATCTTCATGAATCAGATTCTGCAGCAGCAGCCGATGACGATCTTCGGCGACGGCACGCAGACGCGTGCCTTCAGCTACATCGACGATGTGGCGCCGCTGATCGCCGATGTGATCGAGATACCGGCGGCGTGGAACGACACGTTCAACGTCGGAGCCGATAAGCCGTACGCGCTGCTGCAGCTCGCTGACGCCGTGGCTCACGCAATGGGCGTCGAGCCGCGCGTGGTGCATCTCGATGCACGGCACGAGGTTCAGCACGCACACGCCTCGCACGACAAGGTGCGTCGCGTGTTCGGCGCGCCTCCGCAGACCCCACTCGAGGACGGACTCGCGCGCATGGCGGCATGGGTGCGTGACCACGGCGCGCGCGTCAGCGCGCCGTTTGACGCGATCGAAATCGCGCGCAATCTTCCCGCGTCATGGCAGGCGCGGTGAACGGCTATCACGCGGCGCATCTGCCCGAGGACCCGGCGCGTGCCGTGGTGTGGAAGGTCGTCGCCGAGCACCTCGCGTCGTGGATCCCACAGAGCGCGCACGTCGTCGAGATTGGCGCCGGCTACTGCGAGTGGATCAACAACGTCGCCGCGGCGCGGCGGGTCGCTGTTGATGTCTGGCCCGACATCGCGCGCTATGCCGGGCCAGGCGTCGAGGCCAAGGTGCTCGACGCATCGTGCGAGCTGTTGACGCTCGGCGCGTCCAGCTTCGATGCGGTGCTCGCGTCGAACATCCTCGAGCACTTCGAGCCGGGGGTTGCGAGCTCGGTGGTTGACGATATCGGCCGGCTCCTCAAGCCTGGCGGCCGATTGGTCGTCGTGCAGCCGAACTTCCGCTACGCGGCGAAGCACTACTTCGACGACTACACCCATCGATCGGTGTTCACCGACATCTCCCTGCCGAACCTGCTGCGCGCGCACGGTTTCCGCATCGATCGCGTTCAGGCGCGGTTTCTTCCGTATTCGATGCGCGGCAGCAGGCTGCCGATTCGCTCGTGGACGGTGCGCGCCTATCTGCGTTCCCCGATCAAACCGCTGGCTGGTCAAATGCTGGTCGTGGCGAGCAAAGCCTGATGTGGAACGCGCGCACGGTCAGCATCGTGCTTCCGGCGTACAACGAAGAGCGATATATCCGTTCCGCCGTCGAGGACTTCTTTCTCGATGGTGTCGTCGACGAGGTCGTTGTCGTCGACAACAACTCGCGCGACCGCACCGCCGCGGAAGCGGCAGCCACACGTGCGCGTCTCGTGCAGGAGCGAGCGCAGGGGTACGGCAACGCGCTGCGTCGCGGACTGCGGGAGGCGACCGGCGATCTCGTGATCATGGCGGAGCCGGACGGCACGTTCGTCGGCCGGGACGTCATGAAGCTGCTCGCGTATGCCGACGACTTCGAGATGGTGTGCGGCACCAGGACGACGCGGGAGTTGATCTGGCAGCAGGCGAACATGGGGTGGTTTCTGCGGTGGGGAAACTGGATCGTGGCCAAAATGATTCAGGTGCTCTACGGTGGGCCGTCGTTGACCGACTGCGGGTGTACGCTGCGGCTGACCCATCGCGCGGCGCTCGCCCGCATCCAGGAAGACCTCACGGTGGGCGGGTCGCACTTCCTGCCCGAGATGGTGATTGCGGCGCTGAAGCGTGGCGTCACGGTCATCGAGGTGCCGGTGAACTACCGCCGGCGTATTGGTGATTCGAAGATCACCGGCTCGTTCACAGGGACGCTGCGTACCGGTGTGAACATGATCGGACTGATCCTGCATCGAAGGTTCGTATGAAGGGCCGACCTGAAGGTCGGCATCTACGGATGGTCGCAGCGATCGTCGTCGCGCTCGCCGCCTTTGTCTTCTACGCGCCGACTATGCACGACTATTTCATGCAGGACGATTTCGGCGTCGTCGGTCTCTTCTCACAGCGCTCGCTCGCGTACTTCCCGCGATGGTTCGTCGCGCCGTGGACCGAAGACATCTGGGGGTATGTGCCGGACGAAATCCGGCCCTTCCCGGCGGCGTCGTACGTGATTGCATCGTGGTTCGGAGCGACAGCTCCCGAGCCGAACCACGTTCTCAACATCGCGCTGCATGCGGCAAACGGCGTGCTGGTGATGTGGATTGCCGAGGCGGCTGCAGGGTTGTCGCTCGTGCCCGCGGCGTTTGCGGGTGCCGTCTTTGTGCTGTTGCCGATTCAGGCGGAGAGCGTTGCCTGGGTCACGGGCCGCGTCGATTCGCTGCCGACATTTTTCTACTTCGCGTCGTTCCTGTTGTATGTCCGATCGGTCCCCCTGAGGCCGGACACAACCAACGACCCCAGTGTCCGCCGCCAGGGTGACTACTGGTGGTCGGTCGCCTTGTTCTTCGCCGCGCTCTTCAGCAAGCAGAACACGATCACAATGGTCCCGGCGCTGGTCTTGTTCGACTGGCTGGTGGCGCGGCGACCGACTGAGGTGTCATGGCGATGGCTGCGGCCGTACGTGCCCTACATTCTGCTAACGATTGGATTCCTCGCGCTTCGATATGCGCTGTTCCACGAGGTCGCGCGCGAGAGCATCCTCAGCGCACAGCGGCTGCACGAATTCCTGTCCGACAGCTCCCGACATCTCGTCCGTCTGGTCGTCGGCGGCGAAGGCATCCGGCACTGGATGTGGAAGGACACAGTGTGGATTGCGCTGCTCGCGCTCGTGGTTGCCATTCGTCCGCGTCTTTGGCGCGCCGCGATCTATTTCGGGCTGGTCTGGATGACGCTCGGCATCGCGCCGATCCTCATGTCCGGCTACTACTCGCCGCGGCACATGTATCTGGCCGCGCTCGGCTGGAGCGTAATGCTCGGAATCGCAGTGGAAACGGTGTGGGTGCTCAACGACTCGCGCCTCGCCCGGATTGCGGCGAGCATTGCCGCAGCTGCGGTCGCAACCGTCTACGCGATCCAGTTGCATGGCGTGGTGCGCGAGTGGAATCGTTACGCCGCGATCTCATATGCCGCGCTGATGCAAATTGAACGGGAAGCCGCTACGGAGCCCCCTGGCACGCTCATCGTGGCCGGTGTGCCGCGACTGAGCTGGGCGTTCGCCGTGCCGCATTCCCTGCGGCCGCCGTTCACTTCGACAAACCTGACGCAGCGCGTGTCGGTGATCTCCGATTCGTCGGATCACTGCTGCAACGCCGTGCTGTGGGAAGACTACACGCGAGCGAGGCTTCGCGAGTGGCACGACCGCACCGATCGTCCTCCTGTGGTCGCGTTGTATTGGAATCCGCAGTCGCAGCGGATGTCACGCGTGTCCGACGGCGAGGACCCGCAGTTGCGGACACTCGCCGCGGTGCTGATGGAGACGAAAAACCGCGAGGCGCTCGATTCAGTGATTCGCGGTTTGCTGAGCGACTACGTCGCCTTACGGTAAGGCCGAACCCTTCGCGCCGGTCAGGTTGTCGAGCAGCGCCCACAACCCCATATCCGGCGCCGTCGGATCGTTGATCCAGATCGGCGGCGTCAGCCACACGAAGAGAAGAATCGCGATCACCATCAGATCGTAGGGGAGCGTGCTGCGTTCGTCGGTCCAGAAAAACGCGCGGGTGAATACCTTGGTGATCGGACTCCGTCCCCGCGGCACCGTCCTCGCGTTCAGCACGAGATACGTGTAGTAGATGCGATCAGCGACCGTGAAAATCGCGAGGATCAGAATCACCCACAGCACCGCCCCCATGCGGTTGGTGAACGCGCCAATCATGAACAGGACGATGCGCTCGGGCCGCTCCATGAAGCCGACCTTGCATTTCTCGATGAGCGATTCGGCGCGCGCCCGCGCGTAACTGGTCATGATCGAGAACATCATCGCCAGCGCCGCGACCATGACGTAGTCGGTCCGCCGCAGAGTCGAGTAGAGGTAGATCAGTCCCAGGAAGAGCGCGATGTCGGAGAAGCGATCGAGCGTCGAATCCCAGAACGCGCCGAAGCGCGACACCGTGTTCGTCTGCTGCGCAACCTTGCCGTCGATGAAGTCGAAGATGTTCGCGACGATCATGATGAAGCCGGCCAGGAGGAACCGGTTGACGCCGAGGGCAGAGGCGGCGGCAACGTTGATCAGCACGCCGACGAGCGTCAGCGTGTTGGGATGGATGCCGAGCGCCACGCACGCGTTGATGATCGCGCGAAGCGGCGCCATGCAGACCTTCCCGATGAACCCCGTAAATGTCATGCTTTGTTATAATTAAGGGTTTCGCACCTAGGAACTAAACTCGCCATAGTAGCCCATGCCCATCGACGACCTCAAGGAGCAGATCGCGCGGTTGCCGGAGCAGCCCGGCGTCTATTTGTGGGGCAATCGCACGGGCGAGACGATCTACGTCGGCAAGGCGCGCTCGCTGCGCGATCGCGTGCGCAGCTATCTCGGCGCCGCGGGCATGAGTCCGCGTCACGACGCCCTGCTCGAAGAGATTACCTCGGTCGACGTCATCGTGACCGACTCGGTGATGGAAGCGCTGGCGCTCGAAAACAACCTGATCAAGGAACGGTCGCCGAAATACAACATCCTGCTGCGCGATGACAAGAACTATCCGTTCTTGCAGCTGACCACAAGCGAGTCGTTTCCACGCATGCTCGTCGCCCGTCGCGTCGAACGCAACGGCGACTTCTATGCCGGGCCGTTTCTTCCGGCAAAAATCGCGCGCCGGACGATGGGGCTGGCGCACCGGCTGTTCGGCATCCGATCGTGCAACGAGGTGATCACCGGCGAACGCGGACGCCCATGCCTGGAGTACGACATCAAGCGGTGCATCGCGCCCTGCGTGCGCGAGATCTGCACCGAGGAACAATATGGCGTCGCCGTGGCCAATGCCAGGCTGCTGCTCGAAGGGCGCAACGACGAGCTGATCGACACGCTGCGCGACCGGATGGTGCAGGCATCCGACGATCAGCGCTTCGAAGAGGCGGCGCAGGTGCGCGACGCGCTTCGCACGGTGCAGATTCTCCGTGATCGGCAGCAGAAGGTCGCCACCGCGCAGCTTGGCGATCGCGACGTGTTTGGATTGAAGGTCGGTCCCAGCGGCAGCGCGATCCAGGTTTTTGCCATGCGCGGCGGCCGCATCGTCGAGCGCATTGAGCTGGCGGCGGACCCGGGTGGCATCGCTGGTCGGGATGCGGACGTGCTGCAGGCGACACTGCAGCAGTTCTACGAGATGCATGTGCCGCCGGCGGAAATCGATCTGCCAATCGAGATCGAAGACTGCGGGGCGATGGAGGAATGGTTGTCGTCGCGCGCCGACCGCCGCGTGAAGATTCTCGTGCCGCAGCGCGGCGAAAAGAAGGCACTGGTCGAACTGGCGACGCGCAACGCGGAGCTGTCGTATCGCACCCGATTCAACGAGAACACCGCCGCGCATTTCGATGCACTCGAAACGCTTCGCGCGGTTATCGGCCTGCCGTCAATTCCACGGCGGATTGAATGCTTCGACGTCTCGACAATCCAGGGAAGCGAAACGGTCGCGTCGATGGTCGTCTGCGAAGACGGGCGGATGAAGAAGTCGGAGTACCGCAAGTTCCGCGTCCGCAGCGTGACGGCGGACGACTTCGGCGCGATGCGTGAAGTGGTGCAGCGGCGCTACCGGAAGATTCTGGAGGACGGCGGACCGTTTCCCGATCTGATTCTCATCGACGGCGGCAAGGGGCAGCTCACGGCCGCGTATGAAGCGCTCGAGGGAATCGGACTGGGCAACCTCGTGGCGGTCGGCATTGCCAAGAGAGAGGAGCTGCTCTTCACGCGCGACAGGCAGGAGCCGATCGTGCTGGCCGAAAACGATCCGGCGCTGCTGCTGATCGAGCGGATTCGTGACGAGGCGCACCGGTTCGCGGTCACGTTCCACCGCAAGGCGCGTTCGATGCGCGACTTGCGATCGCAGCTTGATGATGTGCCGGGGATCGGGCCGCGGCGGAGACGGGCGCTGCTGACGAAGTTCGGCAGCCTTGCCGGCGTTCGCCGCGCCACGCGCGAAGAGCTGGAGATGGTGGTCGGGCCGAAAGCCGCAACGGCGGTCATCGATTACTTCGCAAAGTCAGCGTAATTTTCCGCGCCAGATCTCCCTGCGCCCGCCCGAACCATGGTCAGGACCTGCGGATCCGTTGGTGCAAACCGTGCACGTTCTCTTCCATACCTGGAGGGTAGGGCGATGGATCTGCAAAGTATCCTGGCGGGCGCGCAGGACGTGTTGAGCGCACGGCGAGTGTTTGGCGAACCTATCACCGTTGACCACACCACGCTGGTGCCGACGGCTTTGATCGGCGGCGGCGGAGGTGGCGGCACGGACGCCGCGCAGGGTGGCGCAGGATTCGGCATGAAGGGCCGTCCGTCGGGCGTGTTCGTGCTGCACGGCGAAGACGTGTCGTGGAAGCCGGCCATCGACGTCAATCGCATTGTGCTTGGCGGCCAGTTGGTCGCGTTTGCGGCGTTGTTGTTCCTCAGCTCGGTTATGCTGCGGCGCGCGCATGCCTGAATGCTGATGCTGCCGCGCGAGCACGGCGCCTACAGCCAGATGGTGTTGCCGCTGGTGACCACGTTCCTTGTGTCTGGTGTGACATTGGCGGCGGCGCTTACGGGTGTCGCCGTTGTCCTTGGCTTCCTTGCGCACGAGCCGCTGATGGTGCTCCTCGGACGCCGCGGTGCGCGCGTCAGGACGGAATCTGCCGGCCGCGCCCGATCGGTGCTGATGATGATCGGCGCGGCGATGACCGTGGTCGGCATCGCCGCAGTCGTGCTCGCACCGCCTGCGGCTCGCCCGTGGTTCGTCTTGCCGCTGGTTCCCGCCATGGTCGTTGCCGCCGGCGTTCTGCGAAAGCATGAAAAGAGCGGGCCCGCGGAGATCGCGGTCGCGCTTGCGTTCTCGCTGACGGCCGCGCCCATCGCCGTGGCCGCGGGGGCAGCCGTTGTCACAGCGCTCGCGATTGCTATCGCGTTCGCCGTGGTCTTCGTCGCGGGTGTGCTTGCCGTTCGCGTGTCGATTCTGAAGGTACGCGCTGGAGGGAATCCGCGCGCAGTTCGCACGACTCGCGCCGCGCTCGCGGCGCTCGCCGCAATGGCGCTGGCCGGTCTCGGCGCAGCGGCGATACGTGCGGTATTGCCGTGGACGCCGCTGGCGGCTGCCATCCCCGGCATTCTCGTCGCGGTGATGTTTGCCTTTCGCACCACCGCGCCGCCGCTCAAGACGGTGGGCTGGACGCTGATGTCGGCATCGACGGCAGCGGCCGTGATGCTGATCGTCGGTTTATAACAGCCGCGGTTTCAGCCGATAGCGATCGTCGGCGCAGAGATCGAGAAAACCTTCCTGCAGCAGCTGGGTGAAGATCTCGAGGCACTCCTCGTCTGCGAGGTGAAACAGTCGGCGCGCCTGCGCAAGGGTCGGCGACAAGCCGCGCATGTCGCTGAACTCACGCCGCACCCGCTCGACCAGCTTCTGATCTGCCGGCCTGCGCGCGGCCGGACGCGTCAACGTGTGGATGCGAAGCGGCCGCAGCGGAACTTGAAGATTGCGAGGGAAGGCGAGTGGCGCGCGTGCAGTGGCTGTCATGGTGCTAGCCCCCTGAGCAGGGGATCACGATACGCCTCGATTGCGCGCGCTTCAATAGAATTGCGTCGCACCTCAGCAGGAGATCATCGTTCGCGTCGGGCCTTGCGATTGCACTGCTCCCGTACGGGAACACCATGCCGTCGGTTTCTTCCGCCCTCGTTCACATTCTGATTCGCGTGGTTCTCTTATGCAGCGGAGCGCTCCTGCTCTGGGCAGCGCCGGTATCACTTGCCGGTCTCGCGTTGATGTTCGTTGGTCTGGTCTGCACCGTCAGCGCGCTTACCTTGGAGAAGACCCAGCAGTTCTAGTACGCTGGCCGCCTGTTGGCCAACATCAACTTCACGCTCGTCTTCATCGAATTCGTCGTTCTGCTGTTTTCGTTGACCGTTCACGAAGCGGCGCATGCGGTGACCGCCGATCGTTTTGGGGATCCGACCGCACGGCTCCTTGGGCGTGTGTCACTCAACCCAGCCGTTCATATTGACTGGATCGGCACCGTAGTGTTCCCGCTGGTCGCCATGTTTACGGGCGCACCGCTCATCGGCTGGGCTAAGCCGGTGCCGGTGAATCCCGCGCGCCTCGGTCGGCACTGGAAACAGAAATTCATGGCGATTGCCGCCGCCGGTCCGGCAAGCAACCTGGTCATCGCCATCGGCGCGGCGCTGGTGCTGCACATCGTGCCCGTTTCCGGGCGCTTTCAGGAAGCGACGCTGACGCCGCTCGCGGTGTTTTTTTACCGGACCGTCGCATTGAACGTGCTGCTGGCGATCTTCAACATGATCCCGGTGCCTCCGCTCGATGGCGGCAACGTGCTGGCGGGACTATTGACCGGACCTGCCGCACATGCGTACGACCAGCTCCGTCCCTACGGCTTCTTTATCCTTTACGCCTTGATACTGAGCGGAATGCTGGCGAGAATCGTGTTCCCGGCAGCCGACGCCGTCCAAGCCCTGCTTCTCTAACGAATGAACAAACCTCGCGTCGTCAGCGGCATGCGTCCGACAGGCAAGCTGCATCTCGGGCACCTTGTCGGGGCGCTCACCAACTGGGTTGCGCTGCAGGAGAAATACGACTGTTTCTACTTCGTCGCCGACTGGCATGCGCTGACGAGCGAATACGCGAACACGGCAGGCATTACGGCCGGCGCGTTGGACAACATCGCTGACTGGCTGGCGGCCGGTGTCGACCCCGAGCGCAGCACCATCTTCATTCAGTCGCTCGTGCCGGAGCATGCGGAGCTTTTTCTGCTGCTCTCGATGGTCGTGCCGATCCCGTGGCTGGAGCGCGTGCCGACCTACAAGGAACAACGCGAGCAACTGAGCGAGAAGGATCTCTCGACGCTTGGCTTTTTGAGCTATCCGCTGCTGCAGACAGCGGACGTCATCATCTACGACGGCAAATTCGTGCCGGTCGGTGAGGATCAGGTCGCGCACCTCGAGTTGTCACGCGAGGTGGTGCGACGTTTTCATCAGTTCTACGGCGAGGTGTTCGTCGAGCCGCAGCCGATTTTGACGGCGACGTCGCGTTTACCGGGTCTCGACAACCGCAAGATGAGCAAGAGCTACGGGAATACGATCGATCTGACCGACAGCGCGGACGAGGTGACGAAGAAGGTTCGGCAGATGTATACGGATCCGAAGCGCGTGCGCGCCGACATTCCAGGCACTGTCGAAGGCAATCCCGTGTTCATGTACCATGACGCGTTCAACGCGAACGTTGCCGAGGTCGATGACTTAAAAACCCGGTATCGCGCTGGCAAGGTCGGCGACGTCGAGGTGAAAACGAAGCTTGCCGCCGCCGTCAATGGCGTGCTCGAACCGATGCGTGAGCGCCGGCGCGAGATCATGAGCAAGCCCGATCGGATTCGAGAAATCGCGCTGGACGGATCGCGCAAGGCACGGTCCATCGCCCAACACACCATGGAACGCGTCCGCGACGCGGTGAAGCTCCGATATTGAACGTGACCGAACAGCATTCCGAGCACAGCGATTTCGAGTCGTCACCCGACGCCTACAAGGTCAAGCTGGATACCTTCGAGGGGCCACTCGATCTGCTCATCCACCTCATTCGCAAGAATGAGGTGAACGTCTACGACATTCCGATCGCGCTCATCACGGAACAGTACCTCTCGTACATTGCGCTGATGCAGGAGCTGAATCTCGATGTCGCGGGTGAGTTCGTGGTCATGGCGTCGACGCTGATTCACATCAAGTCGCGCATGCTGCTGCCGCGGCCTGATCCGACGCAGGACGATCAGCTCGAGGAGGACCCTCGCGAGGCGCTGGTGCGGCGCCTGCTCGAGCATCAGAAGTACAAGGCCGCCGCGGAGCTGCTGCATGAGCGCGAAACGCTGCGCAGCGCGCAGTTCATGCGGCCGGATGCGGCTGTCGCCGATGCCGCGGGTGACGAATACGAACCGGAACTGGAAGTCGATCTGTTCAGCCTGCTCGCCGCCTTCAAGGGCGTCCTCGAACGGGCCAGTCGTCGTCCGCGGATGGTGCTGCCGCCGGAAGAGATCCCGATCGAGACGCGCATCGACCAGCTGCTGCACCGACTTTCCGAAACCGAAGCGTGCGGCTTCGAGGATCTGTTCGCGGACGGCGACGGTTCGCGCGGCTTCATGATCGTGACGTTCCTCGCGCTGCTCGAAATGATTCGTCTGAAGCTCGTTCGCGTGTTTCAATCCGGCGGCTCGGGAGCGATTCGCGTCTACAAGCGCGCCCGCCCGAGCGATGCGCCGCATCCGATTGGTGATCCAACCGGCGGGGCGTGAGCCCGCGTCCTACGAACGATGGATAACTCGCTGAAAGCTGTTGTCGAAGCGCTGATCTTCGCGTCGCCCGAGCCGCTGACGCCGAAAATGCTGTTCAAGCTGCTCGCCGATGAGCCGAAGGAAGACGTGACCGCGACCGTGGAGGCGCTCAAGGTGGACTACGAATCGCGTCCCGGTCTGCAGTTCGTGGAAGTTGCCGGCGGCTATCAGATCGTCACGCGACCCGAGCTGCACGAATGGGTGCGGCGCATGTTTCACGAGCGCTCGACGCAGAAACTCACGGTGCAGTCACTCGAAACCCTGGCCGTCATCGCCTACCGCCAGCCGATCACCGCGCTCGAGGTTGGCGAGATCCGCGGCGTCAATACGTCAGGCGTGCTGACGACGCTGCTCGAGCGGCATTTGATCAAGATCGTCGGCCGTAAGAACGTCGTCGGCCGTCCGTTTCTCTACGCGACGACGAAGGAGTTCCTGATTCGGTTCGGCCTCAACGATCTCGGCGATCTTCCGAAGATCGAGGACATGGCGGAAGCGCTCGGCTTCGATCCACCGGCGCGGCTCATCGAACAGAATCCGCCCGAGGAGATGCTGCCGCTGCAGGACGACGAGGAGGAAAGTGAAAGAAGTGGAAAAGTGGAAGAAGTGGAAAAGTAACTTTCAACTTACTTTTCCACTTTTCCACTTTTCAACTTTTCCACTTCTCCTTCCGTGAGTTCTCGCCATGTGCCGCGCTTGAGACCGCGATCGCTGAGCGGGCCTATGCCGACGCGCGTCAGCTTCTTGACTGGATGCCCGACGGCTTCTAGCATCCTGCGCACCTGACGATTGCGGCCTTCGCGGATGGTGATCGCCAGCACGGCGTCACCCGCACCGCGCCGCTTGTTGAGCAGCGACACTTCCGCGGGCAGTGTCCGCCTGCCGTCGAGCGGAATGCCGCGACGCAGACGCTCGACGGTTTCCTCGTCCGGCATCCCGGCCACGCGTGCTTCGTACCTTCGTTCCACGCCGTGGCGCGGGTGTGTCAGTCGCGCCGCCAGGTCGCCGTCGTTGGTGAGCAGCAGCAGGCCTTCGGTGTCGTAGTCGAGCCGGCCGACGGGGTAGACGTACTCCTTCACTCCGCGCAGCAGATCGATGACCGTTGGCCGCCGCTGCGGATCCGATCGCGTCGTCACGTACCCGGCCGGTTTGTAGAGCAGGATATAGCGGAGGCGTTCGGCCGACTTGATGCGGCGGCCATCGACGCGAATGTCATCGTGCGACGGGTCCGCCTTCGTTCCCATCTCGCGCACGGTTTCGCCGTTTACCGTGACGCGCCCTTCGGCGATCAGCTTCTCGGCCGCTCGACGTGAGGCAATACCCGCCTGTGAGATGAGCTTCTGCAGCCTGACGCCGCCGCCGTCATCGTTCACAACTCTATAATCACACGCTATGAAGACGCGTCTCCTGCTCGTCGCGGTCATCCTGCTGCTCGGTTGCGCGAAGAAACCCGATGCGCAGCAGATGCTGCTGTCGCAGATGCCGCCGGTCGATCCGCAGGCGATCCTTGCGCACACGCGCGTCCTGTCGTCCGACGAATACGAGGGCCGCGGGCCCGGAACGAAGGGTGAAGAGCTGACGGTTGGCTACCTCGTCGATCAGTTCAAGAAGCTCGGCCTGAAGCCCGGCAACACCGACGGCACGTATGTGCAGAAGGTGCCGCTTGTCGGCATCACGCCCACCCCAACCTCACTCGTGTTCGAGAAGGGCGGTCGCCGCCAGACGCTCAAATGGAAAGACGACGTCGTTGCGTGGACCAAACATGTGGCCAAGTCGGCGAGCATGAGCAAGTCCGAACTCGTGTTCGTTGGCTACGGAATTGTGGCGCCCGAATACAACTGGGATGACTACAAAGGGATGGACATGACGGGTAAGACGCTCGTCATGCTCGTCAACGATCCGCCGGTTGCAGACGATGCGAAGGCATTCGGCGGCAAGGCGATGACCTACTACGGCCGCTGGACCTACAAGTACGAAATCGGCGCGATGCAGCACGCGGCTGCCGTTCTCATCGTCCACGAGACGGAGCCGGCCGGTTATCCGTTCGAAGTAGTCCAGGCAAAAACGACCGAGCAGTTCGACCTCGTCACGCCGGACAAGAACATGGGCCGCGTCAACATCGAGGGTTGGATAACGCTCGACCGGGCACGCGATCTGATGCAGCTTGCCGGGCAGGACTTCGACGCGTTGAAGAAGCAGGCCGCAACGCGCGACTTCAAGCCGGTGCCGCTCGGCGTCGCCGCGTCGATGACGATCACCAACACGCTGCGCACGATCGATTCGCAGAACGTCGTCGCCAAGCTTGAAGGGAGCGACCCGGCGCTGAAGGACGAATACGTCGTCTACACGGCGCACTGGGATCACCTTGGAATCGGACCCGAGCAGAACGGCGATCGCATCTACAACGGGGCAAAGGACAATGCGATCGGTGTTGCGGGACTCCTCGAGCTGGCGCGCGCGTTCACGAAGGTTGCACCTGCGCCGAAGCGATCGATTCTGTTTCTGTCCGTGACCGCGGAAGAGCAGGGGCTGCTCGGATCGCAGTATTACTCGGTCACGCCTCTCTATCCGCTCCGCAAGACGCTCGCGAATGTCAACATGGATGGCCTGAACGTCCACGGCAAGACGAAAGATCTGACGTTGATCGGATACGGCGCCTCCGATCTCGACGACTACGCCAAGACGGCGGCCGCCGAGCAGGGGCGAGTGATTCGGCCGGATCCCGAAACCGAGAAGGGGTTCTACTACCGTTCAGATCACTTCAACTTCGCCAAGCAGGGCGTGCCGGCGCTCGATCCCGACGAAGGAACCGATTTCGTCGGTAAACCTGCGGAGTACGGCAAGCAGGTACGGGACGACTACACCGAGCACGATTACCACAAACCGAGCGACGTGATTAAGGCCGATTGGGATCTCAGCGGCGCGGTCGAGGACCTGCAGGTGTTCTTCGCGGTCGGGTATCGTGTCGCGCAGGCGGACAAGTATCCGGAGTGGAAACCTGGAAATGAGTTCCGCGCCACGCGTGAGCGAAGTCTGAAAAATGGGGTCTGACCCCATTTCACCTTTTGAGTACGCCCGCCCAGAATGAGACGAGCTTCACGGTCTCCGTCGCCGCAGCGCTGCGATCGACCTCGGCGTGCGTGATCAATTCACTGATCAACAGGTCTACATCTGTACCTTTCTTGCGAAGGTAATCCGCGAGCAGGACGGATTCCGCCGTTGGGATGACCGTGTCTCCGGATCCGTGCAGGAGAAACACAGGCGCCGTGGGCGGCGACGGCGCGCGGTCGGCTGACAGCGCCGGCGAATCCGCGCCAAGCGCGCCGAGATAGGGAACGAGCGCGGGCCCCAGCTTGTTCACGTTGCGATCGTTGACGTAGGTCATGTACGTCGCCGCGGGTTCCGGCAGCGTCTTCACGTAATCGCGTGCCTTTTGAAACGTCGCGTTCGCCTCGTTCATGTCGACGAGCGTTAGCTGTGATGCGAGGAGAAACGTCTCGATGCCTTTGCGGAGCGGTTCGACCTGTTCCGGCGGAACGATCCCCTGATCTGCGAGACCGTACAGGATCACCGCGACGCCGTAATCATGCGGTGGATGGAGTTCGACGCCCGGCAGATGCACCTCTTCGCCGGTCGCGAGGTAGCGCATCACGCGCGGAAGATCCGCGTGCCCGCCGAACGACAGCACGTACGCCAGCTTGTCGCGCATCGACTCTCGTCCGGCGGCAACCACCGACAATCCACCCGCGAAGCTGATGCCGATGATCCCGATGCGTCCGTCGGGTGCGAACTCGTGCTGCTTCGTCAGCCACAGCGTCGCATCCTCGATGACATCCGTAGAGTCAGGCGTGATCTTGTAGCGCTGCAGATCCGGCAGCGCGAGCGTCATCACCATGACGCCGCTGCCCGCCATGTCGTGCGCGAGCGCGGTCAGCCGCGGCTCCTTGATGCCCATCGAATGGATGCCGGGAATCAGCAGCGCCGTACGCGTGAATCGTCCGTCGGGTCGATAGAACTGTGCGGGCACGGGACCGTGGCGCGTCGGCACGGTGTGAGGCGACATGATCGTGACAGCGTGCGCCTGGTTGTTGGCGATCGCTTCGATCCGACCGCCGACGTGCGCCACCCTGATGAACAACGATGCCGCCCGCACGTACGGCGCTGCGACATACCCCAGAACGGCTGCGATCAGAATGACGGCCGCCAGAATTCTCCAGCGGCGCGGCGCGCGCATCGCTGGCATTTTAATTGCCAAATCCGATGCTCAAATCGAAAATTGAAGATTGCAGATGCCGAACAGACTGATTATTGCCATAGACGGACCGTCGGGCGCGGGTAAGGGAACGATCGCGAGGACTATTGCGGAGCGACTGAAATACCGTCATGTCGACACGGGCGCGATGTACCGCGCAGTCGGCTGGAAGGCGCTGCACGACCGCATCCCGCTCGATGATGAACCGGCCGTCACCGCACTCGCCGAGCGCTCCAATATCGTCGTGGAGAATGGCCGCGCGTCGATCGACGGTCACGACGTGACGCAGGAAATCCGCACACCGGAAATCGACAAGGCTGCGTCGTCGGTTGCACGGATGCCACGCGTCCGCGAAGTGCTCGTCGGACGTCAGCGGCGAATGGCTGCAGACGGCGGCATCGTCATGGAGGGACGCGACATCGGGACCGTTGTGTTCCCGAGTGCGGATTTGAAAATCTACCTGGATGCGTCAGCCGAAGAACGGGCGCGCCGGCGGATGAACGATCCTGCGCATAGCGGCGGACAGGCGGGACAGGCCGCGGTCGCGGCGTCGATTGAAGCGCGCGACCGTTCCGACACCACGCGCACCGCATCGCCGCTGACGATCGCGTCCGATGCAGTGCGCATCGACACGACCGATATGCCGATCTCTGACGTGGTCGAGCGCGTTATGACGCTGGTGGACGCGAAGATCGGAACTCAGCGCTCGTCGTAGTCCTCCGATGAAGCGGGATCCAGCTCCCACCGGTGTTTGTCGCGCTTGATAATTTTCTCCTCGCCTTTGAGCTCCTCGTTGTCTTCGTACTGCACCCCGACCGCACGGCCGATATCGTCGACGATGTCCTGATCCGGCGTCGGGTTATCGCCTCCAGGTGCTTCGTCGCCGACTGTCGCCGCAGATTCCCAATCCGCATCCACGTCGCCAGCGGTGAGTGCCGGGCTCGTCTCGTGATGTTCGGCAAGACGATCATGCATTTGCTTACGACCGGTGCGGATGGCGGACGCATTACGGTCGAGGTCGAGTGACGAAGGCGGGGTCGGGACGATGTCGTCGCCTTGCATCGTTCGCCGTTCGCGATCGAGGGCAGGCGCCTTGCGGACGACAGCGGTCGCCGCGCGGCGAGCGGTCTTACGAACCGACGGACGCGCAGCCTTGCGCGTCGATGCACGGACCGCTTTGCGCGGCGCTGATTTGCGGGCGGCCTTCTTTTTGGCTCGAGCGCGTGCCGGGTTCCTCGCCTTTTGAGCCTTGCTCGCCCGAGCCGTTTTACGGGCCGCTGCGCGCGCCTGGGCCTTTTTCACGACCTTCTTTGATTTCCGCGCCCGTTTAGCGGTCCGTGCGGCCTTCCGTTTGGCCATTGCCGTCGTCCTTTCGTCTACCGGCTTACCTTGACTGTTTCCGGGTAAGTGTCGTAAAGTCTAGTGCTTATCGGCGAAGGAAGCTGCTGACATCCCAGCTCCATCCAACTCCCAGCAATCGTCTCGCCGTTATAGCCGCGGGGGGCCGGTCCCCGCAACAGAAACCGGTAATCCGATCAGGAGGACGCGCAAGGAATGGCGAATGAAGTTAACGGGTTAGTCTCGCCCGACAAGCCGGGCGAACAGCCCGGAGCACCGGCACGCACACGGGCTGGCAAGCCCGCCGGTCCGGCGTTCAAGCCGATGCATCACGAGGACATGGATCCGCAGGAATTTGCGACCATGCTCGACATCTACGACGACAGCTTCCGCAACATGGCTGAAGGCGAGGTCGTGAAGGGAACCGTTCTCAAGGTTACCGACACGGCGGTCGTTGTCGACGTCGGCTACAAGTCCGAAGGTCTCATTCCCATCCACGAGTTCCTCGACGAGAACGGTCAGGTCACCGTGCAGGGCGGTGACATGGTCGACGTGCTGCTCGAGCGCACGGAGGATCGTGAAGGCCACATCGTGCTGTCGCGCGAGAAGGCCGAGAAGATGAAGATTTGGGACGAGGTCGAGAAGGCCTACGCCGAGCGCAAGGTCGTCATCGGCCGCGTCATCGAGCGGATCAAGGGCGGCCTCGCCGTGGACATCGGCGTGCGCGCGTTCCTGCCCGGCTCGCAGATTGACGTTCGTCCCGTTCGCAACCTCGATGCGCTGAAGGGGCAGGAGCTCCGCATGCGCGTCATCAAAGTCAACAAGAAGCGCGGCAACATCGTCCTGTCGCGCAAGGCGCTGCTCGAAGAAGAGAACGCCGAGAAAAAGAAGACGACGCTCGAGACGCTGACCGAAGGCAAGGTGCTGCGCGGCACGGTGAAGAACATCACCGACTACGGCGCGTTCATCGACCTCGGCGGCATCGACGGCCTGCTGCACATCACCGACATGTCGTGGGGCCGCGTCGGGCATCCGTCCGAGCTGTTCAAGGTGAACGACGAAGTCGATGTGATCGTCCTCAAGTACGACCCCGCGACGGAGCGCGTGTCGCTGGGACACAAGCAGCTGGTCCAGGATCCCTGGGCGACCGTGCAGGAGCGCTATCCGGTTGGCGCGCGCATGAGCGGCAAGGTCGTCAGCCTGACCGACTACGGCGCGTTCGTCGAGCTCGAGGCCGGCGTCGAGGGCCTGATCCACGTCTCCGAGATGTCGTGGAGCAAGCGGGTCAAGCATCCGTCGAAGATCCTCAACGTTGGCGACAGCGTCGATGCGATGGTCCTCGGGGTCGATCCCGCAGCGCGGCGCATCTCGCTCGGTCTGAAGCAGGTCGAGACCAACCCCTGGCACGAGCTGACCGAGAAGTATCCGGTCGGGACGCGCATCAAAGGGAAGGTGCGCAACCTCACCGAGTTCGGCGCGTTCGTCGAGGTCGAGGAAGACATCGACGGCCTGATTCACATCTCCGACATGTCATGGAGCAAGCGGATCAAGCATCCGTCCGAGGTGCTGAAGAAAGGCGACGTCGTCGAGGCAATGGTGCTGAGCATCGACGCCGAGAATCAGCGGCTGTCGCTCGGCCTGAAGCAGCTCGCGACCGACATCTGGGATGACTTCTTCTCACGCCATCACGTCGGCGACGCGATCGAGGGGAAGGTCACGCGCATGACCAACTTCGGCGCGTTCGTGGAACTCGACGAGGGCATCGAAGGTCTTATCCATGTGTCGGAGTTCGACGACACCCATGGCGGCGAAAAGATCGATCTGCAGGTTGGTAACAGCTACCAGATGAAGATCATCAAGCTGAGCCCGCAGGAGCGGAAGATCGGCTTGAGCATTCGCGCGCTGAAGTCGGACGACTATCGATCGGACTGGGAAGCGTATTCGGAGAGCGAGGGAACGGGGACGGCAACCCTCGGCGATCACTTCAGAAATCGGTAAGGAGCCACATGAATACTCCTGGCGGCAGCATGACCAAGGCGGAACTCGTCGAGGAAGTGTCGCGCGTGTCGGATCTCACGAAGAAGCACTCGGAAGTCATCGTCGACACGGTGTTCAGGAGCATCATCGAAGCGCTCCATCGAGGCGAGAAGATCGAGCTGCGGGGTTTCGGCAGTTTCCGGCTGCGTAAGCGCGAGCCGCGCAAAGGGCGCAATCCGAAGACGGGCGACAAAGTGGACGTGCCGCCGAAGAAAGTGCCCTACTTCAAGCCCGGCAAGGAGCTGAAGGAGCTGATCAACCGCGAAGCGGAAGCGGAAGAAGCGGCATCGATCACGGGCAATGTCAGCGGCGCGGTAGCGGAAGTTTGAAGTTGGAAGTTAGAGGTTGGAAGTAAGCTACTTCCGACTTCGACCTTCAAGCTTCATGAACTTCTTATGGTCGCCGTGGCGACTCGAGTACGTGACCAGCAGTAAGCCAGATGAGGGGTGCGTCTTCTGCGACGCGCCCCGACTTCCCAACCCAGATTCCCTCATCGTCTACGAGCGCAAGACCTGCTACGTCATCCTGAACAAGTATCCGTATAACAACGGACACGTCATGGTCGTGCCGTACCGCCATACGCCGTCACTCGGCGCGCTGACGGCCGAGGAGCGGTACGAAATAGCAGATCTGCAGGCGCTGTGCGAGCAGGCGCTCGTCGAGGCGTACACTCCGCACGGCATCAATGTCGGGGTGAATCTCGGCAAACCGGCCGGCGCCGGCGTCCTCGAACACGTGCACGTTCACCTCGTGCCGCGGTGGAACGGCGACACCAACTTCATGACGGTCGTGGGGACAACGCGCGTGTTGCCGGAGGATCTGCACGAGAGCGCCGCGCGCCTCAAACCCATCTTCGCCAGACTCGGAAATTCCTCATAGTCACGAACCACGGGGGCACGGAGATGAACCATGTCTCGATGGCCCGTGGTAGGTTGTCAACGAATGGATTTCGATTTCACCGAGGTCCAGCGCTCGTGGCGCGAAAAGGCGCAGACGCTTGGGCGCGAGTTGGCGGAGGGTGCGGCCGCATCCGACGTCATCATGGGCGCAGCGCGCGTTGGCCTGATCGATGCAACCGCGGATCTCGTGGCAGCATCGCTGGCCGTCGAAGCGTTGGCATGCGAGTCGGCGGCTGCCGGGATGACGCTGGCGCTGCATACGACAACGCTCCAAGCATTTCCGCATGACGAACGATTCACGGCCCTCGCGCGCGGTGAGATCGTCGGTGCCATCGCGTTGACATCGGAAGATGTTCCAAGCATCGACAACGGCAAGCTGGGCGGCCGGGCCGCGTGGGTCGGTCCCATCACCGACCATGGCATTGCCATCGTCGGCGCGCGCAACGGTTCGCAGATGACGGCGTGTGCTGTTGCTCTCGACAGTCCTGGTGTCCAGCTGAGCGAGGTGCGCACGTCGGCACTGAGCGGCTTCGTGTGGGCGTACGTGATGTTTGCGGGGACGCCGTGCTTGGCATCAACGGAGACGACGCGCATCATGGCGCTGGCGAGAACGCTGATCGCATCGGTCGCACTCGGCATCGGCAACCGGGCGCTGCGCGAGTCGCTGTCGGTGGCGACGCGCGAGCATGGCGCCGGCGGCGAGCAGACGGTTCAAGGATTACTTGCGGACACCGCGACGGATCTCGAAGCGGCACGCATGCTCACGTGGCAGGCGGCGGCGCACGGCGCGAATGTGCCGCTGGCGGCAGCGTCGATGGCGAAGCTGGCCGCGACGACGGCCGCGCAGGCGGCGGTCGTGCGTGCAACGCAAGCGGTTGGCGTGGATAGCTTCCGCCGCGGACACGTCATCGAACGGCTGACGCAGGACGTGCGCGCGATCGAGCTCTTCGCCGGGCGGACCGAAGCACTGCGAGAAGCGGTCGCCGATGTGGAGCTGCCGAAGGGTTAGCCGAGTATCTGCTTGGCGATCGTCTGCAGCTGCAGATTGGACGTGCCTTCGTAGATCTGACCGATCTTCGCGTCGCGGAAGAATTTCTCGACCGGATAATCCTTGACGAAGCCGTAGCCGCCGTACAGATTCACCGCCAGCGAGCTGCCGCGCTCCGCGACTTCCGATGAAAAGATCTTGCACATTGCCGCTTCCTTGAGGAACGGCATCCCCGCGTCGCGTAGACGCGCGGCGTTATAGACCATCAGCCGCGCCGCCTCGAGCTCCGTCGCTGCGCGTGCGATCTGAAACTGCACGCCCTGGAAGTCGGCGATCGCCTTGCCAAACTGTTTGCGCTCTTTGGTGTATTTCATTGTCGCGTCGAGCGCACCCTGCGCGAGTCCCACCATTTGCGCGCCGATGCCGATGCGCCCTTCGTTCAGCGTCTCGATGGCGACCTTGTAGCCCTTGCCCACCTCGCCGAGCACATTGGCGCGCGGCACGTGGCAATCCTCGAGCAGGAGCTCGCACGTGCTGCTGGCACGGATGCCGAGCTTGTCTTCCTTTTTGCCAACGGTGAAGCCGGGAAAGCCGCGCTCCACGAGAAACGCGGTGATGCCGCGATACCCGGCCGCGGGATCGATGTTCGCGAAGATGATGAACAACCCCGCCTCACTGCCGTTCGTGATCCAGAGCTTGCGGCCGTTCAACACAAATCCATCGTCATGCTGGACGGCTCGCGTTGCCATCGCGAAGGCGTCGCTGCCCGAGCCCGATTCGGAGAGCGCGTAGGCGCCAATCGTGCCGGACGCCAGCTTCGGCAGGTAGGCCGACTTCTGCGCGTCGGACGCCCAGCGCACGAGAGCGTTGATGACGAGCGTGTTCTGGACGTCAACGAGAACCCCGATCGAGGGGTCGACGCGCGAGAGTGCTTCAACCGCCAACACGGAGTGAAAAAAGGTGGCGCCGGCTCCGCCGTAGCTCTCGGGTACCTCGATGCCCATCACACCCAGGTCGAAAAGCCTGCGAAGCAGGTCCGGCGGGATCTTTGCGTGCTCGTCCATCTCGCGGACGAGCGGCCGGATTTCGCGGTCGGCGAACTCGTAAACGCTGTCGCGAAAGAGCGTTTCGTCCTGGCTGAGCTGAGTAAGAGCTATCGGAAGGCTGTCAGTTTGTTGCATGCGTCCAACTCGTTAACAGGATTATCATGACTGGAATGCGCCTCCGTACCCCACCGCACAAGCGTGCGCGGCGGGGACCCCGCTTGTTAGCCGCGTTTTTCGTAGCCCTGATTCTGGCACTTTCGGGCAGCCTGGCGGTGCGTGCCCAGCAGGCCGCCGGCCAGACCCAGCCGCCCGCCGGCCAGCCGCAGCCTGCCGACCAGACGCAGCTGACCTTCCGGTCGGGCATCAACTTCGTCACGGTCGACGCATATGTAGCGGATTCGAAGGGACAGCCGGTCACCGACCTGAAGCAGTCCGACTTCGAGATCATCGAGGACAACAAGCCACAGAAGATCGAGCAGTTCCGGTTCATCAAGGTTGACGGCAATCCGAAGCCGGGCGAGCCGCCGCCGCAGCAGATCAAGAATCGCGACGACGAGGAGCGCGAGGCGGCGCGCGACGACACGCGCGTGTTCGTCATCTTCCTCGACGACTACCACACGCGCCTCGGCAGCTCGCTGGCGGTGCGGCAGCCGTTGAGCGACTGGGTGCAGAACAACCTGCGGCCGCTCGACATGGTGGCCATCATGTATCCGCTGACGCCGGTCAGCGACATCGACTTCACGCGCGACCACAACAAGATCATCAACGCCGTTCAGCATTTCGAGGGTCGCAAGTACAAGTACGAGCCTCGCAACCTCTTCGAAGAACAGTATCAACGCGCGCCGACCGAGGTCGTCGAGCAGATCCGCAATCAGGTGGTAATGACCGCGCTGCGTGGTCTGTCCACACGCCTCGGCTCGATCCGTGAAGGCCGCAAGTCGATCATCTACGTCAGCGAAGGGTTGCAGGCGATGCTGCCGCCGCAGCTGCGCAGCGCGGATGCCTCGCAGCCGAACCTCGGTAACCCGAACGCATTCAATCCGTTCGCTGGTGAGAACGATCCGCGCGAGCAGACGGCGCAGGCGTTTTCCACGGCCGACCTCTACTCGCAGTTGAAGGATGTCTTCATCGCAGCGACGCGGAACAATACGGCGATCTACACGCTCGATCCGCGCGGTCTGGCGACCAACGAATTCGATATCGACGAGAACGTCGGCCCGCAGCAGGATCGCAACATGCTGCAGGCGTCCACGGACACGCTGCGCTCGATCGCCGAGGAAACCGACGGCCGTGCGATTGTCGGCCGCAACGACCTCGCCAAGGGGCTCGCGCAGGCTTTGCAGGATTCCACCGCCTACTACCTTCTGGGCTACACCTCGTCGCAGGCGCCAGTCGATGGCAAGTTCCATCAGATCAAGGTGCAGTTGAGCGCGGCCGCGAAGAAGCGTGGCCTGCAGATCCGTGCGCGTCGTGGTTACTGGGCGGCGACGACCGAGGACGTGAAGAAGGCCGAGAAGGCGACGGGTCCCGCGGTGCCCGATTCCGCCAAGCCGGTCATGCAGGCGCTCGCGTCGATCGCGGTCCCGGTGCAGGCGGGCAAGTTCGTGCGGACGTGGCTTGGTACGGAGCGCGGGCAGAACGGCAAGACGAAGGTCACGCTCGTCTGGGAGCCGCTGCCCAAGACGACGGGTGTCAGCAACCTTCGCAGCGATCCCGCTCCCGGCCGCGTGTCCGTCATCGCGGCAACCGAAAAGGGCGACCTCGTCTATCGCGGCCGCTCGCCTGATGCCGGGCAGCTCGCCAGCGCGAATCCGCAGGCGACGGGCGCGAGCGCGTCGCTGCCGGCAGCGGCCAGTGCGGCGACGACCGCCGCGCCGCAGGCGCTGACGTTTGAAGCGCCGCCCGGCAAGCTGGAACTGCGGATGACCGTCGAAGGTGCGGGCGGTGGTGTTCTCGATCAGGAGATCCGCAACATCACCATTCCCGATTTGACGGCCGCGCGTCCGGCAATCAGCACGCCGCGTGTCTACGCCATGCGCACGCCGCGCGAATTCCAGGCGGTCGCATCGAATGCCGCTGCGGTGCCGCCGGCGAACCGCGAGTTCTCTCGTACGATGCGGCTGTTGATCCGGTTCGACAGCTACGGACCTGGCAACGAGGTACCGACACCGACGGCTGCGCTGCTGAACAGCAACGGTCAGAAGTTCACCGATGTACCGGTTCAGCCGGCGACGGCCGGCGGCACGCATCAGATCGACATGAGCCTCGCCACCATTCCCGCAGGCGAGTACGTGATCGAGATCACCACGAAGGGCGCATCCGGAGAAACCGCGAAAGAGCTCGTCGCCTTCCGCGTGACGCCATAGAGGCTGCTGTTGGACGGCGTGTTATCCTGCCGTTCGTGCTCGGGTTCGTCTACTCACGCCTGAAGACCGCGCTGCTGCCCGAGTTGCGACGCGCGTGGTCGAAAGATGTCGACGCGTCCGTCAAGACACTGCAGCGCGAGCTGTCGCGCGTGCAGGCGGAGCTCAGTTCGCTGCGCGAGGCGCATGACGCGCTCGCGGTGAAGGAATGGATGCAGGGTCGTGAGCCGATGCTCGCCTCGCTCGACGAGCGGCTGCGGCTCGAGCCGATTCGTGCGCACATCCTCAACGTTGTTGAGCGCGCGCAGGTATCAAACGACCCGACCACGCACGCGGTCATGGAGAACATCCTGCCGAGTGATTTCTACGAGCTGGTGAACGCGGCCATTCCTCCGGCGGAGCTGTTTCCGTCGCGCGACCCGGTCAAGCAGGACTTTCACATCGACGAGCATCTGGGGACCGCGCCGGCGCTCACGCAGCGCGTCTGGAAGTTCTTCGACGAAGACGTTGTTGCCGGCGTTCTCGCGCCGGCGCTGCATCAACGCTTTCACGCCGCCGTCGTCGAGCACTACGCGGAGACGGCCCGCGGTGATTTCGGCGTGCGCGCGGCGGCGATTCCGCATCGCGGGTTCGCGGGCCGCCTGCATCTGCGCCGCCCTGGCTATCACCTGAAACCGCATCTCGATCCGAAGCGCGTCGTCATTACCGGCCTCGTCTATTTCGCGCGGCCGGGCGACAGCGAGGCCTATGGCACGCAGCTGTTTCGGGTCGGCAGGCCGTTTACATCGAGCACGATGGGGAAGTTCTATCCCGAGGACGAAGGGCTGCCGGTGGAGCTGGCGCGCACGGTACCGTTCCGGCCGAACACGCTGCTCGCATTCGTCAACTCCAGGGCGGCGCACGGCGCCACGCTGCCGCCCGATGCGCCGCTGCGCGAGCGCTACGCGTATCAGTTCTACGTGAAGCCTCGCGACGGCGATCTGAAGAAGCTCCTGCTGGAGCTGCCGCCCGAATCGCGCAGCAATTGGGCGCGCTTTCTCGACGATAAGGTCAAAGCTCTCGACTAGCGGTATCATCCGCGCCGATGGAGGAGTCATGACTCGACTGCTCGTTGTCTGCGCGTGTGCGTTCGCTGTCGTCGTGACCGTGGTTGCGCAGGCGCCGCCCGCGCAGCGGCCCGACCCCCGCAGGATTCAACTGCGCGGCAATCGCTTCAAGCCGCTCACCTACGACGAGATGACACCTGCGCAGAAGATGATGGTGGAGCATCTCATTGCCGGCCCACGCGGCGGCGTGAACGGACCGTTCAACGTGCTGCTGCGCAGCCCGGAGATCGGCGACCTCGGTCAGGAGTTCGGCGCGTCAACGCGCTTCAAGTCATCACTGCCGCAGCGGCTCTACGAGCTGGCCATCCTCGTCACCGCTCGGCACTGGACCGCGCAGTACGAATGGCAGGCGCATCATCGCTCGGCGCTGCAGGCCGGACTGAGCGCGGCGATCTGCGATGCGATCGCTGCCGGCCGTCGCCCTGCGGCCATGCAGAAGGATGAGGAAGCGGTCTACAACTTCGTCTCGGAGCTGCTGAATACGAAGCAGGTGAGCGATACGACCTTCGCCGCCGCGAAGAACGCCTTCGGCGAGCGCGGTGTTGTTGACATCATCGCGGTGACGGGATGGTACAGCACCGTGTCGATGATGCTGAACGTCGATCAGTACCCGGTGCTCGAGGGCACGCAGCCGGAGCTCAAGGCGCTTGGCGGCACGCGGTAGGCGCACTCGCGCCGGCCGCAGGCCTTGAGCGAGCTACGCGTACATCCCGCGCATTCTCGTCACCGTGCCGACGCGCTGGATGGCAACGATATAGGCGGCAACGCGCATGTCGACCTTGTAGCGGAGGGACGTCTTCAGCACCGCATCGAAGGCTTCGCACATCTTTTTCTCGAGCCGCTCGTTGACGTCCTTCTCCTCCCAGAAATAGCCGTAGCGGTCCTGCACCCATTCGAAGTACGAGGTGGTCACGCCGCCTGAGTTGGCGAGGATGTCGGGGATGACGAAGATGCCCTTGTCGTGCAGGAACTTATGCGCATCGGGAGTGGTCGGACCGTTGGCGCCTTCGGTGATGATCTTTGCCTTGATCTGAGATGCGTTCTGCATCGTGATCTGATTCTCCAGCGCCGCCGGAATCAGCACGTCAACGTCGAGTCCCCACAATTTGTCGTTTGAGAGGGCCTCGCCGCCGGGGAAGCCGTCGACGGTTTTCTCGTGCGCAGCCGCGTATTCCAGCAGCTTGGGGATGTCGAGGCCTTTCGCGTTGTAGACGCCGCCTTTCCAGTCCGTGACTGCGACGATCTTCGCGCCAGCCTTCGCCAGCAGATCCGCGGAAACGGATCCGACGTTGCCGAAGCCCTGTACCGCGACCGTCAGGTTCTTCACGTCCAGGCCAAGATGTCTGGCGGCCTCGCGCGTCGCGATCATGACACCGCGTCCGGTGGCCTCGCGGCGGCCGAGCGATCCGCCCATTTCGATCGGCTTGCCCGTGACAACCGCCGTCGCCGTGTGGCCGACGTGCATGCTGTAGGTATCCATCACCCACGCCATGATCTGATCGTTGGTGTTCACGTCAGGGGCCGGCACGTCCTTCTCCGGACCGATGGCATCGACGATCTCGGCGACGTAGCGGCGGGTGAGCGCCTCGAGCTCGCGCCGCGACATCCTCGTCGGATCGCAGACGATGCCGCCCTTGGCGCCCCCGAACGGAATATGCGCGACGGCGCACTTCCACGTCATCCATGCGGCGAGCGCCGTGACCTCATCGAGCGAGACGTCCGGGTGATAGCGGATACCACCCTTCGCCGGCCCGAGGGTGATGTTGTACTGGACGCGATAGCCGGTGAAGCACTCGATTTCTCCGTTGTCCATCTGAACGGGACAGGACACGATGATCTGGCGCTTGGGATGCGTGAGGATGTTCCAGATGCCGGGCTCGAGGTTGATGATGCGGGCGGCGACGTTGAATTCCTGAAGCATCGCCCCGAAGATCGCTCCGTGCTCTGCCATGGCCGTTATTGTTTCGTACAATGGTCACGAACATGAAAACGGCTGCACCCGGCGCGACCGCCTCAAAAGAGCGGCGGGGAAGCTTCACCACCATCTCGGGGCGGCCTATCAATCAGCTCTACACGCCTCAGGATGTCGCGGCGCTGGACTACGAGCGCGACCTCGCGGACCCGGGCACTTTCCCGTACACGCGTGGAATTCATTCGGCGGGGTACCGCGGCAAGCTTTGGACGATGCGGCAGTTTGCCGGGTTCGGGACGCCCGAAGAAACGAACCGGCGGTACAAGCAGCTGCTCAAGGCGGGTGGTACTGGGCTGAGCGTCGCCTTCGACCTGCCGACGTTGATGGGCCGAGATCCGGATCACGAGCTGTCGCTCGGTGAGGTCGGTAAGTGCGGAGTGAACGTCACCTCGCTCGCCGACATGGAAACGCTCTTCGACGGCATCGACCTCGGAGCGATCACGACGTCGATGACGATCAATTCGCCGGCATCGATGTTGTTCGCGATGTATCTCGTTGTCGCGGAGCAGCAGGGCGTCGCCTGGGACTGCCTCTCGGGCACGATTCAGAACGACATCCTCAAAGAGTTCATCGCCCAGAAGGAATACATTTACCCGCCGCGGCCGTCGATGCGTCTTATCACCGACGTGTTTGCGTTCTGCGCGGAGCGCGTGCCCCGGTGGAACACGATTTCGGTGAGCGGCTATCACATCCGCGAGGCGGGTGCGACTGCCGCGCAGGAGCTCGCCTTCACACTGCGCGACGGCATCGAATACGTGCAGTACGGTGTTGACGCCGGCCTCGACGTCGACGCCTTTGCGCCGCGCCTCTCGTTCTTCTTCAACTCGCACAGCGACTTCTTCGAAGAGATCGCGAAGTATCGCGCGGCGCGCCGCATCTGGGCGCACGTGATGCGGGATCGGTTCAAGGCGAAAAGCCCGCGCTCGTGGCAGCTCCGGTTCCACACGCAGACCGCGGGGGTGTCGCTGACCGCGCAGCAGCCCTACAACAACGTCGTCCGCACCGCCCTGCAGGCGCTGGCCGCGGTGCTCGGCGGCACGCAGTCATTACACACCAACTCGCTGGACGAGGCGCTCGCGCTGCCCACGGAGGAAGCGGCAACGCTCGCCCTGCGGACGCAGCAGATCATCGCCCACGAAACCGGCGTGGCGAATATCGTCGACCCGCTCGGCGGGTCGTACTTCGTCGAGAAGCTCACATCCGATCTGGAGGAAGAGGCGCTCGCCTACTTCGACACGATCGACCGCATGGGCGGCATGGTGGCAGCCATCGAGAAGGGGTATCCGCAGCGCGAGATTGCAGAAAGCGCGTATAAGTTTCAACAGCGCGTGGAAGAGCGCGACAAGATCATCGTCGGCGTCAACGAGTTCGTATCGGAACAGGATGAGCCGATTGGCATCCTCTACATCGACGAATCAGCCGCCGAACGGCAGCTGTCGAAGCTCAAGGAGCTTCGCAGGACGCGCGACAACGTGGGTGTCCGCGGGGCACTCGATGCGCTGAAAGACGGGGCGCGTGGGTCCGCGAACACCATGCCGCTGCTGATTGACGCTGTCCGGGCGTATGCGACAGTCGGCGAAATGTGCGACGCGCTCCGGGAGGTCTGGGGCGAGTACGAGGAAACGCCGATAATTTAAAAGGCGTAGGGTGCCAGGTATCAGGTTTCAGCTTGCCTAAAATCCGCGTAGTCATTGCAAAGCCCGGACTTGACGGCCACGACCGTGGAGCGAAGGTCATCGCCCGTGCGCTGCGGGATGCCGGGATGGAGGTCATTTATACCGGCCTGCGGCAGACTCCGGAACAGATCGTCGCGGCGGCGCTCCAGGAGGATGCTGATGCCATCGGGCTGTCGATCCTGTCCGGTGCGCACATGCACATCTGTCCTCGGGTCATGGAGCTGCTTCGCGAGAAGGGGATGCAGGACGTGCTGGTGGTGGTCGGCGGCATCATTCCGGACATGGACATCCCCAAATTGAACGAGATCGGCATCAAAGGGATCTTTCTCCCGGGAACGCCGATGCAGGAGATCGTGGACTTCATCACCCGCAATACGCGGTCACGCGTCGAAGCGTAGCGTCGGATGCCGAAGAAGCTTCTGCTCGCCGACGACAGCGTAACCATCCAGCGCGTCATCGAGCTCACCTTCTCGGGTGAGGACGTCCAGGTATTGACGGCGGGCGACGGCGAAGAAGCGATCGCACGCATCCCGAAAGAGAGGCCCGACATCATCCTTGCCGACATCGGCATGCCGAAACGGAGCGGATACGAGGTGTCGGCGTTCGTCAAAGGCAACCCCGAGCTCGAAAACATCCCCGTGCTGCTCCTCGCCGGCGCGTTCGAGCCCGTTGACGAGATCAAAGCAAAGGAAGCCAGATGTGACGGCGTGCTTGTGAAGCCGTTCGAACCGCATCATGTGATTGCGCGTGTGCGCGAACTGATTGGCGGCGCGAAAGGAAGTCCGACGCAGGCTGTGGGGGACATCCCGCGTCCGGCTGCCGCGCTTGCGCCACCCAGACCGGTGGAGCTCCCGAAACGCCAAGAGCGTGAGCCGATCGCCGAGGACTTGATGGATCTCGGCGACGAGGACCTCCTGCCGCGTGTCGAGAGTTTGCCGCAGATCGAGGACATGCAGACGGCGCCCGCGCCGATCGTCGACGATGCCCTCGACGACTACTTCGACAAACTGGACGAGGCGTTCGCGACTGCTCATACCAGCGCGCCGGCACAGCAGCTGGAATCAGAACCCGACGTGCGGCCGACGCCCTCGGATGGACCCGTCCTCGACCAGGATCTCGATTCGTTCGACGATCTGCCCACGTTGGACTTGCCGGCGCCTACACACGCCGACGCGGATCCGTTCGCCGGTCTCGATCCTGTTCCCGTGGACGATTCGTTGCACGTGCCGACGCTCGACGATCTGCTGGCGGGGATGCCGCCTGCGCCGGAGCACGGCGCGGTGATGGACTTTCCGGTGCTGCCTCCGCCTGTGGCGCCGGCGCCGTCGATCGTTGTCGCTCCGCCGTCTATCGAACCGCCGGATCTGCCTGCGACGTTGACAAGTGCTGTTCCTGCCGCACCTCCAGCGCCGCCCGCGGCGATCGAGCCGCTCGGGCCGAGCTCGGGCCGTAGCATCATTGCGGACGCGTTCAACGCTCTGCTTGCGGTCGAGCAGGGCGAGCCTGGTGCCCTACCGCTGCGGATCGGTGGGAATGGGGCAGCGCAGCCCGCCGTGACCGAGGCAATGATCGACGATGTGGCCAGACGCGTGATTCAGAAACTGGCGCTCGGATCCTCGGATCAGATGCAGGCGATGGTGAGGGACATCGTTTCCGGCGTCGCCGAACGGCTCGTGCGTGAAGAAATCGATAGAATCCGTAGGGATGCCCCACGGAGCTGACGATTCCCACCCGATAGCACTTCCCGAAAAGCCTGCCCTCGAAGGACTCGAGGTGAAGTGGAACGCGCGATGGCAGGAGGCGGGGACCTACCGCTTCGACCGCCGCCGCTCGCGCGACGAGATCTTCTCGATCGATACCCCGCCGCCGACGGTCAGCGGCTCGCTGCACATCGGCCACGTCTTCTCGTACACGCACACGGATATCATCGCGCGGTTCCAGCGCATGCGTGGCAAGGCTGTGTTTTATCCGATGGGATGGGACGACAACGGGCTGCCGACCGAACGGCGCGTTCAGAATTTCTACGGCGTGCGCTGCGACCCGTCGCTGCCGTACGACGGGTCGTTCGCACCGCCGGAGAAGCTGCCGAAGCATCCGATTCCCGTGTCGCGGCCGAACTTCATCGGGCTGTGCAACCAGCTGACGGTAGAAGACGAGAAGGCGTTCGAGGAGCTGTGGCGGTATCTCGGCCTCTCGGTGGACTGGTCGATGACCTACGCCACGATCGACAAGCGATCGCAGCGCGTATCGCAGGCGGCGTTCCTTCGTCTGTTGGAGCGCGGCATCGCATATCAGCTCGAGGCGCCAACGCTCTGGGACGTCGAGTTCCGAACCGCTGTCGCGCAGGCGGAGCTCGAAGACCGTGAACAGCCAGGTGCCTATCACCGCATCCGTTTCAATCTGGGAGAACCGTCGGCGATACCAGCCACCGACGGGACCGTCCCTGCACACATCGAGATCGAGACGACGCGTCCCGAACTGATTCCCGCATGCGTCGCGCTTGTCGCGCACCCGGACGACGAGCGGTACAAACCGTTGTTCGGCAAGAACGTGATTACGCCGCTGTTCGGCGTTGAAGTGCCGGTGAAGGCCCATCCACTTGCGGAGCAGGAGAAGGGCACCGGCATCGCGATGATTTGCACCTTCGGTGACATCACCGACGTGACGTGGTGGCGCGAGCTGTCGCTTCCGGTGCGCGCTGTGATTCAGCCGAACGGGGCATTCCGGCCAATCACCTGGGGTCAGCCGGGTTGGGAGTCGAAGGATCCGGCGCGCGCGCAGCAGATCTACAGCCAGCTTGCGAACCTGCAGCCGGTGCGGGCGCGCGCGGTCATCGTGGAACAGCTGCGGCAGTCAGGCGATCTGATTGGCGAGCCGCGGCCGATCACGCATCCTGTCAAGTTTTACGAGAAAGGCGATCGTCCCCTCGAGATCATCACGAGCCGTCAATGGTTCATCAAGACCGTGGAATTCCGTGATGCGTTGCTGGCGCGCGGCCGCGAGCTGCAGTGGCACCCGGAGTACATGCGCCATCGATACGAGAATTGGGTGAACGGCCTCGTCGGCGACTGGTGCGTCAGCCGGCAGCGATTCTTTGGTGTGCCGTTCCCGGTCTGGTATCCGGTGCGTGCGGATGGCAGCGTCGACTACGAGCATCCAATCGTGTCCGACGAATCGCAGCTGCCCGTGGATCCGTCGAACGACGCGCCGCGCGGCTTCACCGCCGAGCAACGCAACAAGCCGAACGGCTTCGCCGGCGATCCCGATGTGATGGACACGTGGGCAACGTCCTCACTGACGCCGCAGATCGTCGGCGGCTGGCTCGATGACGACGATCTGTTCGCGCGCGTGTTTCCGATGGACTTGCGTCCGCAGGCGCACGACATCATCCGTACGTGGTTGTTCACGACGGTGCTGCGCGCGCATCTCGAACATGGATCGCTGCCATGGAGCCATGCGGCGCTGTCCGGATTCATCACGGATCCGGATCGCAAGAAGATGTCGAAGTCCAAAGGAAACGTGGTCACACCGAGGGCGATGCTGCAGGAGCACGGGTCAGACGGCGTGCGCTACTGGGCCGCCGGCGCGCGTCCGGGTGCCGACACTATCTTCGAGCCGAGCCAGATGAAAGTCGGTCGCCGACTGGCGATCAAGATTTTGAATGCCGCGCGGTTCGCCCTCATGCAGGCGGACCCACAGGGTCCGATTACCGAGCCGCTCGACCGCGGCATGCTGACGGCGCTGGCAGATCTCGTCACCGCGTGCACGGCGGACCTTGAAGCATACGAGTACTCCGGCGCGCTCCAGGTGACGGAGCGGTTCTTCTGGGAGTTCTGCGACGACTATCTCGAGCTCGTGAAGTCGCGGCGCTACGGTGATTTCGGCAGCGCCGGTGCCGCCTCGGCCAACAGCGCGATGCTCGTCGCGCTGTCGACGTTGTTGAGACTGTTCGCTCCCTTTCTTCCGTTTGTTACTGAAGAAGTCTGGTCGTGGTGGCGCGCCGGCTCCGTCCACACGGCCGCGTGGCCGACCGCCGACGAGGTGGTTGCCTCGATTGGTGGCCATGACCCGGAGTCGTTGACGGTTCGAGAAGCGACGCAGAACGCGCTGGCCGAAGTGCGCCGCATCAAGTCGACGCTGAAGAAGCCGACGAAGGCGGTCATCACCAGGGCCGTGCTCCCGTCGGCGTTCAGCGGGCTGGGGCCTGCGGCCCGGGATTTCCAGGCCGCCACGCACATCCGGGATCTGCAGTTCGCCGACGTGTCGGAGCCGCAGCTCGAATTTGCGGAGGAACCCGCGGCTTGAATCCGGTGCCGTTCGAGCCGCTCGAGCCCGGGGCATACCGCGAGCTGGTTCGCCGCGCGCTGGCCGAGGACTTCGGCTGGGGTGACGTCACGACGGAGACGATTATCGATCGCGAGCAGAAGGCGCGTGGGGTGATCGTCGCGAAATGCCGGTGCGTGATCGCCGGCATCGACGTCGCCGCGGAAGCGTTTCGTCAGCTCGATCCGGCAGCGCAGATCACGGTGCATCGGCGTGACAGCGAACGCTGCGATCCGGGGACGGAGGTAGCGGAAATCCGCGGGCATGCGACGGCGCTGCTGACGGCGGAACGCACCGCGCTCAATTTTCTGCAGCGTCTCTGCGGCATTGCCACGCTTACGCGACAGTTCGTCGATGCCGCCGGCGGCCGCATCGTCGTTCTCGATACCCGCAAGACGACCCCGATCCTCCGCGCGCTGGAGAAATACGCGGTGCGCGCGGGTGGCGGCGTGAACCATCGCGGCGGTCTCGACGACGGAATTCTCATCAAGGACAACCACGTGCGCCTGGTCGGGAGTGTGGCCGCAGCGGTGACGAACATGCGCAAGGGTAACCACGACATGCCGACGGAAGTGGAGGCGCAGACGCTCGCCCAGGTGGACGAGGCGCTCGAAGCGGGCGCAGAGATCATTCTGCTGGACAATCTGTCAACTGACGAGATCGTCAAGGCCGTGCAGCGATGCGGCGGGCGTGCGAAGACCGAAATCTCCGGCGGCGTCACGCTGCAGCGGATTGCCGAGCTGGCGGCGACAGGCGCGGATTACGTGTCGGTTGGCGCGCTGACCCACTCCGCGCCGGCGATGGATCTGAGCTTCGAGATTGAACCGCTTGGTTCCTGACGACATTCGCCAGGCGTTTGCGCGCATCGGCTCACGGCTCGGCTCCTTCACAGATCTTTCGTGGCACGACGAGGTCGGCTCGACAAATGACCTTGCGTTGGCGGCTGCGACAAACGGCGCACCGGAGGGCGTCGTCATTGCCGCCAACGCCCAGTCGTCGGGGCGCGGACGTCTCGGACGCCGCTGGTCGTCGCCGCCGGGTGCGGGATTGTATGTATCAGTCATCCTGCATCCGTCGCGCGCTGCGCTTTCACTGATCACTATCGCTGCGGGTGTGGCCGTTGCCGAAGGCGTTGAGGCGGCAACGGGGCTTCGCGCCGGGGTGAAGTGGCCGAATGACATATATGTCGGCCGCCGCAAACTTGCAGGCATTCTCGCGGAGGCTGGTTCATCGCCCTCCGGAGAGCATGTTGTTCTCGGTTTTGGAATCAACCTGCAGCCCGCCGCCTTACCGCCTGATGTCGCAGAGCGTGCGACATCAATCGAAGGCGAGCTCGGTCGACCCATCGATCGCGGCCTCGTGCTCGCCGAATGCCTTGCGGCACTCGCGTGCCGATACGAGGCCTTGCAGCATGATCGCGGAAGTGACGTCATCTCCGGGTGGCGGCTGCGAGCCGCGCAGCACCTCGGCAAGTCCGTCGAATGGGATGCGGAAACGGATGTCTGCCACGGCATCGCGCATGATATCGACTCCACAGGCGCGCTGCTGGTGCGAGTGGACGATCGGATCGTTCGTGTAATCTCTGGAGAGGTTCGATGGACGTCGTGACCAAGCCCGAGGATGTGGGCGACTACTGCCGTCAGATTGAGCAACACCTCTGTCGCAGGAATGAAGGGCACCTCATTCGCCTGGCCGGTCCGCGGTTCGATCTCGTCCAGGGCTGGTTCAATCGTGGAATTCCGTTGAAGCTCGCCATGCAAGGCATCGATCGCGGCGTCGAGCGGCGGCGGTCGAAGGATTCGCGCGCCCGGGCAGTTCCGATCGAATTCTGTGAAGACGATGTCCTCGATGTGTTTGACGAATGGCGGCGCTCGGTCGGCGTCAGCGTGTCTGATACGAGCAGCGCGGCGCCTGAAAGTCCGCGATCGAGCCTGCCGGCGCATCTCGACCGTGTCATCGCACGACTGACAACGCTTCGCGGCGGAGCGGATCGCTCGCTCGACGCAGTGCTTGACACCGTCGTCCGCGAGCTGGATGCAGCGCGCGCGCAAGCAAAGAACATTCGGGGCGACGCGCGCGACGCCCTGATCGATCGGCTGCGACAACTCGACACCTCGCTGATTGGTGCGCTGCGCGATCACGCCGACCATATAACAATGCAGCAGCTGGCGGCGGAAGCGGACGAGGAGTTGAAGCCGTTCCGTGCGCGGATGCCCGCAGAGGAGTACCAGCAGTCGCGTCGGGCGTGCATCGACCGCCTGCTGCGCGATCGCGCCGGCCTGCCGGCGATCGGTTACGAATAGCCACAAAGACGATCGCTTGTGGCTGAATCCTTAACGCTCGACGTCGAAAAGCCCACCGCGGGCGGCCGCATGCTCGCGCGGCACAACGGCCAGGTCGTGCTCGTCTGGGGGGCGATACCGGGCGAGCGCGTGCGCGCCCGCGTGGAGCGAACAGGAAAAGGCGTCCTGTTCGCGGAGACCATTGAGGTCGTGGCCGCGTCGGCTGACCGCCGCGATGCGGTCGCCGACTGGCGCTGCGGCGGCAACGTGCTTGCGCACGTCGCATACGAGCGGCAGCTTCAGCTCAAGTCCGAGATCATCCGCGACGCGTTCACGCGCATTGGTCGGCTTCCGCTGGACGCAGCGCCATCCGTTACCGGATCTCCCGAGCAGGGCTACCGGATGCGTGCGCGGTTGCATGTGCGCGGTGGGCGCATCGGATTTGTGCGTGAGGGCAGCCACGACGTATGTGCCGTCGACCAGACGGGGCAGGTACTGCCCGCGATGGTCTCGTGGATCGCCGCGGCGGAGGCGCGCCTACGCTCCGACAGGCTGGCCGGTCTCGCCTCGATCGAGATCGCGGAGAACATTCCCGCGGATGAACGTGCTGTGCACCTCGAACTGGAGCCCGGAACAGATCCGCAACGCTTCGCAGTACTCGCAACTGAAGACGTCACCGGTCTGTCGGCGCAGGTGCTCGATCGACATGGTGTCGTGACGCTGTCCGGTACGCCGATGGTATCGGATTCAATTGGCGCGGTGCGGCTGCGCCGGGATGTGCGCGCCTTCTTCCAGGGCAATCGTTTCCTGCTGGAGACTCTGGTGCAACGGGTGTCGGCGCACGTTCCCGACGAGCCAGTCGTCGATCTATATGCCGGCGTGGGACTGTTCGGCCTGTCGCTCGCGGCGGCGCGCAGCGCGCCGGTCACGCTGGTCGAGGGTGATGGCGTCAGCGGTCGCGACCTCGAAGAAAACGCCGCGCCGTACGCCGATCGCGCACGCATCATCCGCACCAGCGTCGAAGACTTCCTCCGTCACGACAAGCCCGCCGCGAACGAAACCTTCATCGTCGATCCGCCGCGGACTGGCATGTCCTCGGACGCGGTGCGCGCCGCCGCCGCGCTCAAGCCGGCACGCATCGTCTACGTATCGTGTGATGTGGCGACGCTTGCCCGCGACGCGCGCATGCTCGTCAATGCCGACTATGCGTTAGGGGACGTGAGTGGATTGGACCTGTTCCCGAACACCGCGCATGTCGAAACGATCGCAGTGTTTCAGCGGCAGGCCTGAACAAACGCCTCGAACAACGCCCTGAACTCGCCGGTGCGCCAGAAATTTTCCGGATGCCACTGCACGCCGAGGAGGAAGCGGCGCTCGGGATGTTCGACGGCCTCGATGACGCCGTCGGGCGCGGTCGCGGTTGCCACCAGCCCTTCGCCGAGATCCTTCGGCGCCTGGTGGTGACGGCTGTTCACCGCGCACGCATCGGCTTCTTCGAGCCGCTCGCGCATCGTGCGCTCGAGCAGACTGTCCGACGTCAGCCAGACGTCGTGTGCGATGGCGAAGCGCGGCTCCTTGATGCGGTGCTCGACGCTGGTGCCGACTTCTTCGGGAATGTGCTGGATGAGCGTTCCGCCGCGCGCCACGTTGAGCACCTGGATGCCGCGGCAAATGGCGAACACGGGCAGGTCGCTGTCGATGGCTCGATTCACTAGCTCGATCTCGAACTCGTCCCGACCGGCTTCGGCTGGGTCGAACGTGCTATGCGGCGTCGCCCCGTAGATTGACGGCTGCACGTCACCGCCGCCGGTGAGCAGCAATCCCTGCACGGACGCGATGACGTCGGCGGCCGAGTCGGTCGGCGTCAACACGCGGACGTCGCCGCCGGCGCGGCGCACCGACTCCTCGTAATCAGGCAATTTGCTGCACGGCGCAATCGCGATTAGTGGCATAGGAGTGAAAGTGCGACGGTGTGATGGTGCGGGGGTGCGAGGGTGCGTCCGATGTGCGAGGGTGCGAGGGTGCATCCGACGCGCGACGGTGCGAGCCTGCAATGGTGGGTGCGACGATTCGAACCATCACACCTCGCACCTTCGGACGCACGCTCGCACCATCGCACCATTCGCACTATCGCACCTCGGAAACCTACATCCTGGGCGGCACGGCGACGCCCATCAGGTCGAGCGCAGTACGCAGCTGGTTGCGCACGTAAATCACCCCTGCCGCGCGCCATCGCCGCACATCGTCACGCTCTTCGTTGAGGATAGGTGCGCGATGATAAAAGGCGTTGAACGCCTGCGCAAGCGTGAACGCGAATTTTGCGAGCACCGAGAATTCCAGCGATCGGATGACCTGTTCGACCACCTCGTCGAGCCGCGCGGCCTCGAGCACCAACGCCCAGAGCTCGTGGCTGCCGTTCGCGCCGTCGAGCTCGGCGGTCGGAACGTCCGCCAGCGTCTTCAGCAGGTCCGACTCATTCAGGCCGTCGCGCTGCTGCAGCTTCTGAAAGATGTTGTTGGCGCGTACGACCGCGTACTGGATGTAAGGACCGCTTTCGCCTTCGAAGCTGAGCGCCTCGGCCAGATCGAACGCGATGATCTTGCCGCGCGAGAACTTGATCATGAAGTAGCGAACGGCAGCAATCGCGATCATTTCGGCGATGCGCTGACGGTCGCTGTCACTCAACTCCGGATTGCGCGTGCCCACTTCGCTGCCAGCGGACCGCACCAGCGTATCGAGCAGATCGTCCGCTTTCACGCCGAGACCCTTGCGTCCGGAGACCTCGACGAAGGGCCGCTTCGCGTCTTCTGAGTCAGCCGGCGGCGCATACCCGAGCTCGCCCGCCGTCGCGTGCGACAGCGCGACCATCTCGTAGGAGAAGTGATGCGAACGGTCGGCGCCTTCAGCGTGTCCGACGGCAATCAGCGCCTGCTTCAACAGCTTTTGCAGGTACGACTGCCGCACGTCGATGACGTTGTAGACATACGCAGCGCCGCCAAAATCCGGATGATGGGCCTCGCCGCCGGTAGTACACGTCGCCCATATCGGATCATTGGAAAAAGCCTTGGAGCCAAACACCCGGTACTCGAAATCACGGCCGAGCAGCCCCAGCTTCCAGAACTGATAGGCGATGTCCTTGCCGACGTACGTGACAACGCCATTTGAGCGAACGATGACCTTTTCACGCTCCTCGCCTTCGGCTTCGTCGCCGGGCCGGAATTCGGGATTCGGTGGTCGGGACTCGTCGAGGTCCTCCTGAATAGGCATGACCCAGCACCCGGCGAGTCGCCCTTCCGCGGCGAGATAGACGGCCTTCTTCGCTTTCAGCACGTCGAACGCCTGCGCCCAGAACTTGAGCCGCAGGATGTCGCCTTCCCAAGTGAGCAGGTCGTAATCGACATTCATCCGCGCCATGGTCTTCAAATGACAGCGGACGATCCGGTCGGCGATGAAGGCAGCGATGGCGGCGTTGTCGTTGCCGCCATGCTCGATGTCGTGAAGGGTCTGTGCCCGCGTGGCGAGCCGCTCCTTGTCCTGCTCGTACCATTCGGTCGTGCGCGCGTACAAATCCCAGCAGTAGTAATCAAAGCGGGTCTCGGGGATCGCCCGAATGTCATCGAGCGACTTCCCCTCGAGGACTCGAAAGCCGACGACAACATCGGCCACCTGGACACCGGTATCGTCGATGTAGTTCTGCACCTCAACCGGAACGCCGCGAAAGCGCAGCACGCGCACGAGGGTGTCGCCGAGCGCGGAGTTGCGCAGGTGACCGATATGCGCCGCTTTGTTCGGATTGATCGCCGTGTGCTCGACGATCGCCTTCCCGGCTGAGTGCTGAGCGGGCGGCGACAGATCCTCCGTCAGCCGCTCGATAAGAAAGCCATGGCGCTCCAGGAAAAAGTTCAGGTAGCCGTTTGGTGCCGCTGCCACCTGGCGCACGCCGCCAACAGATCCAAACGCCGACGCAATTTCCTGCGCGATGGCGCGCGGCGCCTTGCGAAGCCGCCGCGCCAGCTCGAACGCGACCGGCGTGCCGAGATCACCGAGAGTGCGATTCGGTGGATACTCCAGGACAATAGGTGGAGCGGCCGAGTCGTCGATCGAATAGAGGGTAGTCAACAGCCGCGCCACGTGCGCGCGAAGACGGTCATGTACGGGGAGAATCATTCGTGGTACGCTGGGAAGGTTTAGCTCGTACGTTATCAGACATTACGCATGATTGAAGCCGGCATCGGTCGGCTCCTCGTCGCGAGCCTTCACCAGGGAATCGCGGATCTCCTGCCGACGCGCCTCGAGTTCTACGAATCGTGGCTCAATCCGTCAGGGTTGCGTGACGGTCGCATCGGTCTCGCGCCGCTCGCGGCGGTGCTCAGCTTTCTCCGGCAGGAAGGCGAGCCGTACCGGCTGATCGCCGGTCGCGCCGGCGAATACACGGCCGAGTGGACGGTTGCGGACCTGCCGGCGTTTCAGCGCGCGATTATTCGCGCCGCGCCGCCCTCCATCCGCGTCCACCTCGTCATGCGTATTGCGCGCAGAATGATTCGCACGACCTATCGAGGGAGCCGCGCCATCGTCAAGTGGCGGAAGGGCCGCGGCGCAGTGGATATCCGCGGCTCGATCTTCTGCGAGGTGCGCGATCGCAGCGAGCAGCCTCTGTGCGAGTTCTACGCATCGGCGATCCGGCGGCTGATGTATCTGTTCAATCTCGACGTCGAGGTCGGCACCGAGCAGTGCCGGGCGACGGGGGCAGGGCAGTGTTTGATGTCCGTGCTCGTGAGGCCGGTGAAGGCGGCCTGAAGCAGTTCAAGATGCAACATGCAAAATGCAGACGCGGAGTGATTGTGCCGCTCGTTTTTTGCATTTTGAATTTTGCATTGTGCATTCCGACGAGCGTCCACGCGCAATCGCTCGTACCCCCGGGCGCGAGACAGCTGGTCATGCCGTTCGAGAACGCCACACGCGAGCCGCGCTTCAACTGGCTCGCCGAAGGCGCAGCGGCCGCCCTGACCGACGACCTGAGTGTGCTTGGCGCACAGGCGCTCTTGCGCGGCGATCGACTGCGCGCGTTCGAGCACCTCCGCGTGCCGGCGTCTGCCACGCTCAGCGAAGCGACAGTCATCCGGATTGCCCAGATCGTCGGCGCCGAACAGGTCATCGTCGGCTCGTTCGCCGTGAACGCGAATACCGTAACTGTTCGTGTCAGACCGGTGCGGCTCGATACGGGACGCCGTTTTCCCGAAATCATGGAAAGCGGCGCGCTGAACGATTTCTTCACCCTCGTCGGGAACGTCGCCCGCCGCATCCTGCCCGACTCCACGGTACCGGTCGCGGACATGGAGCGCAACCATCCGCCGCTTGCCGCGTTCGAACAGTTCATCAAAGGGTCCATCGCGGAAAACCCGGCTACCCAGATTGTATTTTTGAAGGAAGCCCTGCGCTACGCTCCCACCTACCACCGCGCGCGGCTCGCACTGTGGGAGGTCTACACCGAGCAAGGTGATCACAAGCAGGCGCTCGAGACTGCACGGCAGGTCCCGGTCCTGGATCCACTGTCACGCCGCGCGCGATTCGACGCCGCGCTTTCACTCATCCACCTCGGACGCCACAGCGACGCAATCAGCGAGCTGGATGCACTCAACCGTGAAAAAAGAGATGCGGCGCTGCTGAACGATCTCGGCGTGGCATATCTGCGTCGCACCGCGGATCCGGCGCATCCGTCGGCCGCCGAATTCTTCATCCAGGCGATCGCAGCAAATCCAGATGATCCAGACCTCACGTTTAATCTCGGGTATGCCTCGTGGCTCGCGCACGAGACGCTCAACGCGGTGCGGTGGCTGCGCGAGACGGTGCGCCGCAATCCCGCAGACGATGCGGCGCATTGGGTGCTCGGCGTCGCGTTGCAGGCCTCGGCCAACGCCGCGGAAGGCCAGCGTGAGAGGGACCTGGCGAAGCGGCTGTCGTCGAAGTACGCGGATTGGGACAGGAAACAACCCGGCAGCAGCGCCGTCCCCCCGAACCTGGAACGGTTGAAGACCGATCTCGACATGGCGGGTCAGCCGCGCGTCGAGGAAGCAATCGCGGCCGTCGAACAGCGCGATCAGCGCGAGCAGGCCGTCTTTCATCTGGAGAGCGGCCGCCGGCTGTATCAGGCGCAGCGCGATGCCGAGGCGATTGGCGAGCTTCGTCGTGCGATCTATCTGTCACCGTACGATCGTGAGGCGCACCTGCTGCTCGGCCGCGTGTATCTGCGCGGGGGACAGATTGCCGACGCGATCGACGAACTGAAGATTTCGATCTGGAGTGACGATCAGATCGATGCGCGCCTGGCGCTGGCCGAAGCGTACGCGCAGGCGCGCAACACCGATGCGGCGCGCATCGAACTGCAGACCGTGCTGACGCGCGAGCCTTCGAACGCGAACGCAAAAGAGCTGCTCGAAAAGATCGAAACGCACTAGGGATTGCGTGCTACACTGTGCGCACCCCAACTGATGGCAGACGAAGGCCTTCACGAGATACAGCTGAACGGTAAACAGCTGGTCTTCCTTTTTATGGCCTCGACGGTCGTCGCCGTCGTCATTTTCCTGTGTGGCGTGATGGTTGGCCGCGGCGTGCGCGCGCAGCGTCCTGCGGAGCCAATTGAGGCCGCTGGTGACGCGACGGCCGATCCGACGGCTGTCGACAAGGCACCGTCCCCGGCGACACCGGCCGCGGCGACACCGACCAACGCACCTGTTGCGGCGAACGAGATATTGACTTATCCGAGCCGCCTCGGAGGACAGGACGCTCCGGACGAAACGCTGAAACTTCGACCCGCGAGCGCGAAGGATGCGGCACCGGCTGTCGCGACAAGCGTGAAAGTCACACCACTCGTCGCGAAGCCCGCCGTTTCGAAGGAATCGGCATCAGCAAGAATCGACACGCCGGCCGAACCGCCTGGAAGTGGTTTTGTCGTGCAGATCGCAGCGGTCAACGATCGTGGCGAAGCCGAAGCGATTGCCAAGCGTATGACCGGAAAGGGTTATCCCACCTTCGTGACGATGCCGCGCGGCGGGCCGAAGATGTTCCGTGTGCGCATCGGCAAGTATCAGACGCGCCGCGAAGCCGAAACGATCGCCGCGCGTCTCGAAAAAGAAGATCAGTTCAAGCCCTGGATCACGAAGTAACCACTCGGCTGGTGGCTTACAGCTCGACGCTCACTGCTTGGACGGAATATCCTGCCCTTCCATCAGGCGCGCCTTTTCTGCCTCGGCGCATTCGACAAGAACGGTTTGATACCGCTGCACTCCATCCTTGATCACGAACGGATTGTCTTCGCCGGGCATCATCGTTGAAACCATACGCGCCTTCATGTAGCCCTCGTCGAACTCGGAGTGGTTCGACAGCATGACCGTAGCACCGGCATCCGCCGCGATCTTGGCGAACCGTTTCTGGGTGTCGATGTAGGCCTGGAACCTGGGCACGCTGCGCGGGAAGTTGTAGGCCGTGCCACCTGAATACGCAATGACACGCGTCGCGCCGTGATCCTTCACGGGGAACGTGAAGGACAACGTGCCCTCGGTGTGGCCGGGCGTCAGGTAAATCGCAATCGTGGTGTCGCCCAGCGTGAGCTTCTGACCGTCGGTGGCGACCATATCGCGCTTCGGATTGCCGCCGGGCAGCGGAGTACCATTCAGCATCAGATCCCAATCCGGTGCGCCCATGACGATGTGCGCGCCGAGGTCCTGCAGAATCTTCGCGCCCTCGTCATGGTCCCCATGGCCGTGTGTGATGAGCACGTACCTGATGTCACGCGGATTCATGCCCAGCTTCTTGATGCCGTCGACGATCTCCGGTTCAACCGTGTAATGGAAGAGCGTGTCGAGCACGATCAGACCGGCGCTCGTCTTGATCACCCAGGAGTTGTTTCTCAGGTTCCCGACCCAATAGAGGTTGTCGAAGATCTGACGTGGCTCCTGATACCACTGCGAACGTGGAGGCACCGTTTCCTGGCGCGGAGCCGCGACGGCAGGGGTCAATCCGTTGACGCCGCCGGCGCGCCGGCGACCCGCAGCAGCATCGGCACCGGTCGGCGGAACGATGCAGACACGCGCGAGAAGCCCGGGATAATCGAGGCCGGCGGCCCGTTGTGCCGCCGCCAGATGCACGTTCACAGGATCCGTCGTGGGGTCGATCGCTGCAGAGGCATTCGCCAATGCGAACCCGACGGCCATGACCACAAGCACACCAAACCTCTGATTCATGGCGCCGATCATCCCGCCGGTTGAAGAGGCGTGTCAACGGATCACGCGATCAGTTCACGTGTAGAATCCGGCTCATGCGCCAGCTTGTAATCGTGTCCGGGCTTGTCATTCTCAGTGCAGCTCTCTTCGCACAAGGTGCCGGAGGCACGTTGACCGGAGTCGTTACGGGACCCACAGGGGCTCCGGTCTCCGATGCACCGATTCAGGCAAAGAACCGGCAGAACGGCGCCGTGGTTCGCGCGGCGACTGCAGCGGACGGACGTTATCGTCTCGCGCCGATTCCTCCAGGCTCGTACGACATCTCGATCATCATGCCGTGTTGTGCCTACGAGCCATTCGTGCAGCCGGACGTCGCCATCGCCGCGGGGCAGACGCGCCAGTTGGATGTTCGCCTTGCGGAGGGCGCATCGTTTAACACGGCTGGCGACGATCCAGGGGAGCTTGCCGCGGTGCTCCGCAAACGCCAGAAAGTGCCGTCGCGTCCCGTGCCCCGTGTGGCCGGCAAGCCGGATTTCTCCGGCGTCTGGCTCGCAAACGAGGATCGCTACCCGGAACAGCCGGCGCTGCTGCCATGGGCTGCGGCCGAATTGCAGAAACGGCTGGCCAACGCGATGAAGGACGCGCCTCACACGCGGTGTCTGCCGCAGGGGCTGCCGACCCCGGCTTCCATCGGACCATTCATGGCGAAGATGGTGCAGACGCCATCGCTGCTCGTCGTGCTGTTCGAGGACGCCGGCGGCTTCCGCCAGATCTTCATGGACGGCCGTCCGCATCCACAGGATCCGGATCCGAGCTGGGTCGGACATTCGATTGGGAAGTGGGATGGCGATACGCTGATCATCGATACCATCGGCTACAACGACCAGAGCTGGATTGGCATCTACCCGCATTCGGAGATGCTGCACGTCACCGAGCGGATTCGGCGGCCCGACTTCGGGCATCTCGACATCGCCGTCACGTTCGACGATCCGGGCGCGTTCAGTGCGCCGTACCACCAAATGATGACGTGGGATCTCCTCCCCGCGGAGGAAGTTATTGCCTACGTGTGCGAGAACAACAAAGCGGAGCACCTGGTCGGAACCGGAAAGTGAGAGTCATGAGAATGCTGCTGGCCGCGACCGCACTGGCCGCGTTGATGTGTGCGGCGGCGCCTGGATACGCGCATCACTCGTTTGCGGCGGAGTTCGACGGCAACAAGCCGATCAAGCAGTCGGGTACGGTCACGAAAGTCGAATGGACCCAGCCGCACGCGTGGATCTATATCGACTCGATGGACGAGTCCGGCAAAATCGTGAACTGGGCGTGGGAGCTTGGAAGTCCGACGAGCCTGGTCCGACTCGGATGGACGCGGAATCTGTTGAAGGTCGGCACTGCTGTCACGTTCGAAGGCAGCCGCGCCCGCGACGGCAGCAACACCGCCAACGCACGGAGCGTCACGCTGACCGCGACCGGCCAGAAGCTGCTCGGCGCCTCGAGTCAGGGACAGGCTCAGTAGCACGTGCGCGCCGGCGCCGAGGTCACCATCTATTTGCCGGAGCCGTTGCGGACCTATGCCGGCGGCATCGTGGAGCTGCCGATCAGGGCAGCCGCCATACGCGACATGCTCGGCCGGCTCGAGCAGACGCAGCCGCTACTGCATCGCAACGTGTGCGATGAAACCGGCGCGGTGCGCCGGCACTTGAACATCTTCGTCAACGCGGACAACATTCGCGATCGCGACGGCCTCGACACCGCCCTGAAGCGGGGCGACGTGGTCACGATCGTCCCCGCGGTATCGGGAGGTTGACTGTGGCAGATCGTGTCATGCTGACCATCGGCACCAAGAAAGGCGTCTTCGTGGCCGAGGCGCCGAAAAGCCGGCGCAGCTTTGCGTTGCGCGGCCCCTTCGGACCGGGCGTCCCCGTCTACTCGACGCTCATCGACACGCGCGGTACGCCGCGGCTGTACGCGTCGAGCTGTAACCCGTTTTTCGGGATGAAGGTTCTTCGCTCCACCGATATGGGCAAGTCGTTCAAAGAGACGAAGGCAGCACCCGCCTTCCCGAAAGAGGACGGACGCGCGCTGATTAACATCTGGTCGCTCGAGCCAGGCAGCGAGCCAAAGGATTTATGGTGCGGTGTGGAACCCGCGTCGCTGTTCAGAAGCCTCGATGGCGGCGACTCGTGGGAGATGGTGCCCGGCATCAGCAACCACGAGCACGCCCGCAAGTGGAATCCAGGCAACGGCGGCCTCTGCATGCACACGATCATTCGCGACGGCAATCGCATGCATCTCGGCATCTCGACGGGTGGACACTATTTGAGCGAGGACGGCGGTCGGACGTTCCGCGCGGCGAACACCGGCGTCGGCGCCGGTTTTCAGCCGGATCCGTATCCGGAATTCGGCCAGTGCGTGCACAAGATCGTGCGTCATGACGCAGCGCCCGGCCGCCTCTACATGCAGAACCATGGCGGGTGGGCGGAGTGGACGGGCCCCGGCGGTCCGCGGCCCGATATTGGCGTGCTCCGCAGCGACGACCACGGGAAGTCCTGGCGATCGATTGCGAAGGGACTGCCCACCGACTTCGGATTTCCGATCGTCGTGCACCCGCACGATCCGGACACGGTCTACGTCTTGCCTCTCGAGCCGATGACACGGACGTGCCCCGGCGGCGCGCCCGCGGTATGGCGAAGCGAGAACGGCGGCGACTCGTGGAAGCGTCTCGCCCACGGCTTGCCGAAGAAGCAAAGCTACTTCACGATCCTTCGCGACGCGATGACGATCGACGTCCTGAAAACCCCCGCACTGTATTTCGGGACCACTACGGGGCAGCTCTGGATCGGGAGGGAGGGCGGGGAGCAGTTCGACTGCCTGTTCGAAGCGCTGCCTCCGATTCACAACGTGAAGGTTGCGGTCGTCTGATAACAACCCGGCAAGAAACCTGCAGTCCCGCTTCGAGGGACGCAAAGGTGAATTGCATTGGGAACGTTATCCAGAATCGCTCTCATAACAGGTCTTCTTGTTACCGCTTGCGGCAGCACTTCGGACATTCCTACCGTACCGACAACAGTGACATCTGCGCCGGCGCCGGTGCCGGCGCCGCAGCCCGCACCGGCACCTGAGCCAGCACCTGCGCCGGCGCCCGCTCCGCCAGCCGCGCCAACAGCGCCGACCATCGCCAACCTGTCGGCGTACTTCTCGGGCAAGCCGTGCACACGCGCCGCCGATCACCTGACCGGCAGCGCACTGGTCGTCGCCTTCGATTTCACGGACCCCAACGGCGATGTCCCGGGCGGCAAGGTGATGCTGAACCGCACCTACAACACCGGTCGCTCGGAGTGGCACGCCTCGCCGGTGCCTGGAGAAGCGATCCTGTCAGGAACCGCAAGCGACGGCCACATCGAGGTGGACGTCGAGTGCCCGCTCTACGATAACAATCAGACGTCGGTCGAATCGATCACGCTGATTGACGCTGCGGGTCTGACCTCGAACAGCCTGTCGAAGACCATGCAGCGGCCCGCGGGCGCGCCGTAGTGACGACGAGCGCGTGCACCCGTTGACATACATAGCAGCACAATGTATAAGACTGCTTTGTATGGATGTCGGAAAGGACCTCGTCGCCGCGTCGGCCACGCCGCTCGTGCTCGCGATCCTGGCGGAAGGGGACAGCTACGGCTACGCGATCATCAAACGGGTCAGCGAGCTCTCGGGGGGGCACCTGCAGTGGACGGACGGCATGCTGTATCCCGTCCTGCATCGGCTCGAGCGGCAGGGGCTCGTCGCCGCGAAGTGGGGCAAGTCCGAGACGGGACGGCGCAGGAAGTACTACCGCATCACGCGCGAGGGACGCGCGCAGCTGGCCGCGCAGCGGCAGCGCTGGAAGGTCGTGGATGAGACGCTGCACGCGATCTGGATGAAGACGAGCCCGGCATGAGCGCGCCGCCTTCTGCCGTTCCCGTCGAAGAACAGATCGCGCAGTGGCGCGGGTATCTCCGTCAACGCCGCGCCATCAACGGTGCGGATGTCGAAGAGCTCGAAGGCCATCTGCGCGATCAGATCGCGATGCTGACGACCGCGGGCCTTGCCGGCGACGAAGCCTTCCTCGTCGCGGTCAAGCGCATGGGGAGTCTCGATTCTCTTTCGCGCGAGTTCGCGCGCGAACACTCCGAGCGGCTCTGGAAGCAACTCGTCGTCGCCGACGACGAATCCCCGGACGCAGCCGTGCCATTCCTGCGTCGGGAAACCATTGTCGTCCTCGGACTCGCCGTGGCAGCAGCACTTGCCGTCAAGGCGCCCGAACTGTTCGGTGTTCATCTCCTCGACAGCAACGGAAAGCTGCTGCCGTTTTATCAGCGCAATGCGGGCTTTTTCGTCACCCCGATGCTGGTCCTCTACTTCGCATGGAAGCGCGGCATGAGCGCGGCGGCGGCGGCGGCGCTTGCAATCCCATTTGCGATCGCGGCGGTGTTCGCCAACGTCTATCCATTTGCGGCTCGAAGCAGCACGCAGAATCTGACCTCGCTGCACCTGCCGATTGCGCTCTGGTTCATCGTCGGCGGCGCCTACGCCGGTAGGCGCTGGCTCACCGGCGACGGCCGCATGAACTTCGTGCGCTTCTCGGGTGAGCTGTTCATTTATTACGTGCTGATCGCGCTCGGCGGAGCGGTGCTCACCGGCTTCACCGTCATGATGTTCGACGCCATCGGCGTACGGGTCGACGAGTTCGTCGGCAGCTGGCTGGTTCCCTGCGGTGCGGCGGGAGCGGTGATCATTGCGTCGTGGCTCGTCGAAGCGAAGCAGAGCGTCATCGAGAACATGGCGCCGGTCCTGACGCGGGTCTTTACGCCGCTGTTCACGATCATTCTGCTCGTGTTTCTCGGCGCCATGGCGTGGACGGGCCACGCCATCGACATCAAACGCGAGGTGCTGATCTCCTTTGATCTGCTGCTCGTGCTCGTCGTCGGCCTCGTGCTCTACGCGGTGTCGGCGCGCGAGCCGCAGGCGCGGCCCGATTTGTTCGATGTGCTGCAACTGCTGCTGGTCACGAGCGCGCTTGCCGTCGACGTCCTGGCGCTGGCCGCAATCGGCGGCCGCATCAGCGAGTTCGGCTTCACGCCGAATCGCGTGGCGGCACTCGGCGAGAACATCATCCTGTTGGTGAATCTGTTGGGGGCTGGATGGTTGTACCTGCGGTTTGTGCGCAGCCGCGTACCCTTCGCTGCCCTCGAGCGATGGCAGACCGGTTATCTTCCCGTGTATTCCGCGTGGGCGGTCGTCGTCGTCATCGTTTTTCCACCACTATTCAAGTTCATCTGAACCGTTGACACTCCCCGGGGGCAGGAGTAGAGTCGGCCCCTCTTCGAGGTAACCCCTCTTCGGCGTATCCGCTACCTCTCGGTGTCTCGTAGCAAGGAGGAATGCGATGAGCGGCCGGACGATCCTGGGTGTGCTCACGGGCTTGGTCAGTGTTCTTCTGATCTGCGCCTCGGCGTCGGCGCAGAGTTCCAACGGCAGCATTGCGGGTGTGGTGAGAGATGCGTCGGGCGCGGTGCTGCCCGGCGTCACCGTTGAAGCCGCCAGCCCCGCGTTGATCGAAAGAGCCCGCTCGGCCGTCACCGACGGTCAGGGGCTGTACCGGATCGTGGATCTTCGTCCGGGCACCTACACCGTCACGTTCACCTTGCAGGGGTTCAGCACGTTGAAGCGTGAAGGGCTGGAGCTGACCGCGGGCTTCACCGCGACCGTCAATGGGGATTTGAAGGTGGGCGAGCTCGCCGAAACGATCACGGTGAGCGGCGAGACGCCCGTCGTCGATCTGCAGAACGTGCGTCAGCAGACAACGCTGTCGCGCGCGACGCTGGAGGCGCTGCCCACGTCGGGCCGCATCAGTCAGCTCGTGAACTTCATCCCGGGCGCTGTCGTCGGCAACGCCGTGTGGCAGAGCGTCGGCGGACTCGACGAGCGCGCGAATGCATTTTCCGCTCATGGCGGACGGTTCGACGACAACGCGCCGATTATCGACGGCCTGGTGCAGCGGCTACAGGGCGGCGCGGTGTTTGTCTTCAACCAGCTGACGTTCCAGGAAGTCAGCGTCGAAACCGGCGGCATCTCGGCCGACCGCAACACCGGCGGCGTGCAGATGAACATCGTGCCGAGAGACGGCGGTAACACGTTCTCCGGCAGCTTCAATACGTCGCATACGGCGCCCTCGCTGCAGGCGGACAATCTGAACGACAAACTGCGTGCGCGCGGCTTGAGCTTCTCCTCGTCTCTGAAAAAGCACTACGACACGGGGGGCGCGTTCGGCGGGCCGATTGTCCGCGACAAACTGTGGTTCTTCGCAGGAAGCCGGTTCGGGGCGAACCAGCAGTATCAACAGGGCAACTACTTCAACAAGCTGCAGAACCAGCGCGTCGGCACCGACCCGGTGTATCGCGTCACGTTCTACGAGCCGGATCTGAGCAGGCCGGCGTACACCGACGATTACTACCGCGACTTCAGCCTACGGCTCACGCTGCAGGCGAGCAAGCGCAACAAGCTCGTCATCTCTTACGAGGCGCAGCCGAACTGCAGTTGCTTCTGGCCGATTCTCGAGCTCGGTCCGCAGAACAACGTGCAGGGTACTCCCGAGGCGGTCGGCGCGCACAACTACAAAGTGAACTATTTGCCGCTCGTCACCTGGACATCCACGGTCAGCAGCCGACTGCTCATTGAGGCAGGCGCGTCGGCAAACGTCTTCGACAACGAAACCATGCGCACCGACTCGAGCGTCGGCACGGACACGATCGCAATCACCGAGCTGTCGACGAACTTCCGCTACGGATCGCGCGCGCTCAGCCTGACGCATGCCGGTGGATACCGCATTCAGCACAACCGGCAGTACCGTCAGCGCGCGTCGGTGTCGTACGTGACCGGAAAGCATTCGCTGAAGACCGGCGTAGACCTCGCAGAATATTCCGAGGGCGCGCCGGGTTGGGCTAACGACTGGAGCCAGATCAACGGCGCCCGTTCGTACACGTTCAGGGATCGCATCCCGCAGCAGGTCACCATATGGGCGGTGCCGTTCGAGGCGCTCTGGCGCTCGCGCGACATTGCGGCCTACGCACAGGATCAGTGGACCATTCAAAAGCTGACGTTGAACCTCGGCGTACGCTTGAACAACTTCAACGGCCACGCGCCGGACACGCGCATGCCCGCCGGACCGTGGGTGCCGGAACGCGACTTCCCGGCGACGAAGAACGCGCCGAATTGGTCCAACGTGAATCCGAGAATCGGCGGCGCCTACGATCTGTTCGGCAACGGCAAGACCGCGGTGAAGGCATCGATTGGGCGCTACACGCCGTACTCGATTGCGGCGGTTGATATTCCCGCCAACAACCAGGCGACCAGCACGACGCGAACCTGGAACGACAACGGCAATTACGTGCCGGATTGCGACCTGCGGAATCCGCTGCCGAACGGCGAATGCGGCGGATGGTCCGACCTGACGTTCGGACAGATCCGCGCGGGGAGCACGCGTCGGGTCGCGGACGCGCTCGGCGGCTACAACCTCCAGGATTACAACTGGCAGCTCGCCGCGCAGGTGCAGCACGAGCTGCGGCCGAACGTTGCGCTGAACGCCGGCTACTTCCGCACGTGGTATGGCAACTTCCTCGTCACCGACAACCAGGCGACCGCGGTGACCGACTACGACCAGTTCTGTGTCACCGCGCCGAGCGACCAGCGGCTGCCCGGCGGAGGGGGTAATCAGATCTGCGGGCTCTATGACATCAAACCGGCGTCCTTCGGCCGCGTCGACAACGTCGTCACCCAGCACACGCATTACGGCAAGCAGCAGGAGGTCTACAACGGCGTTGACGTCGGCATCGAGGCGCGTATGAGCCGCGGGGCGCGGTTCGAAGCGGGCGTCAGCATTGGCCGCACAGTCACCGACACCTGTGACTTCAACAAGCTGCCGCAGGTGCTTCCAAATAGCATCGGTGGGGTCGCCACATCGACGTCGGTGCTGACGCCGCGCACGGATGACTTCTGTCACATCAGCCGGCCCTGGACCGCGGCCACCGGGCTGAAGCTCGTGGCGATTTACCCGCTGCCGTGGGACTTCCAGTTCAGCGCGCTCTATTTCGACAAGCCGGGCATCCCGATTGTCGCCAGTCGCGCGTATACCAACGCCGAGATTCGCCAGTCACTCGGTCGCGATCTCGGCCAGTGCCGCGGCGCGGCGACGTGCAACGCCAGCGTGGTGATCAACGTGACGCCTGACAACAGTCGCTTCGAAGATCGGCTGCGGCAGATGGACATTCGCTTCTCGCGCTCGTTGCGCCTGGGCAAGCTGCGCGTGCGCGGCAATGGCGACCTCTACAACCTGTTCAACGCAAGCAACGTGCTGAACATGACCACACGCTACTCGGGGACCAACGGCGGCCAGTGGCTGCGGCCGCTGCAGATCCTCGGAGGCCGGATGTTCAAGATCAGCGCGCAGGTCGATTTCTAAAGCACGAAGGACGCGAGGATACGAAGGACGTAGGTCAGGAAGATGAACAGGATACGTGCCGTAATTGCGATGACCGTGTTCGGTATCGCGGTCGCGATGCTCGTACACACGAACGCGCAGAACCGTGTCACGACGATCGGCGGCGGCGGCACCCCGTTGGTGCCTGACAGCCAGGTGAATGGGCCGGTGCCGCGTATGCCCGACGGCCATCCCGATCTGTCGGGGCCATGGCTCGGCGGCGGGTCGAACGCGGACATCGAGCGCGAAGGCGGACTGAAGCCCGGCGAGCTGCCGCTGCTGCCATGGGCGAAGCAGCTTCGCGACGGCCGCAAGGAGCAGGACGAGCCGTACGTCGCGTGCACGCCGATGAGCGTGCCGCGCATCAATCCGTTTCCGTGGAAGATGGTCTACAGCCTGACGCCGAAAGGCATCACGGAAATCTACATCCTCCACGAGCTCGGTGATGCCGGCGCACATCGCGTCATCTACATGGACGGCCGCAAGCATCCCGATGCCAGGCATCTCTTCCCGACGTGGTACGGACATTCGATAGGCCACTGGGAAGGGGACACGCTCGTCATCGATACCGTCGGCTACAACGACAAGTTCTGGTTCGACAGCCGCGGCACGCCGCATACCGAGCAGCTGCACACGATCGAGCGGTTCTCGCGGCCGAACTTCGGAACGCTCATCAACGACTTCACGCTCGAAGATCCGGGCGCGTATTCACGGCCGGTGAAGCTGCAGTTCACGGCGCGCCGCGTGCGCCAGGACGTCGAGCTGATGGAAGACATCTGCACCGAAGACAACCAGGCGGGCATTGCGGGGGGCTACAAGCTGAATCCGAACAACGAACAGCGATAACGACGCCCATCAGCAGGGTAACGGAAGTCCTCGACGGAGGTCCGAATGAGACGGCCGGTTACGGAGTTGTGTCTTGGCGTACTGATCCTTCTTCTGGCTACGACCATCGCCTCTGCGCAGTTGTCCACCGCGCAGTTGAGCGGCCGTGTGACCGACGAGAGCGGCGCGGTGCTGCCTGGCGTCACCGTGACCGCCACGCAGACGGACACCGGGTTCATGCGAAACGGCGTGACCGACGACAGCGGTTCGTACATTCTGTCAAACCTTTCGACCGGTCCGTACCGGCTCGAGGTGACGCTCTCGGGCTTCCGCACCTACGTGCAGACAGGCATCGTCCTGCAGGTGGCAGCATCGCCGGTCGTCAACGTCGTGCTCACCGTCGGCAATCTCGAAGAATCGGTGACGGTCGAGGGCGCCGCGCCGCTTGTCGACGTGAAGAGTGCGGGCATCAGCGATGTCGTGCGCAATGAGGAGATCGTCCAGCTGCCGCTCAACGGCCGCAATCCGGTCGAGCTCGTCATGATCGCGGGCGCCGCCGTGCAGACGATCACGTCGACGCAGCGTGCGCTTCCTGGCAGCCTCGGAGTCTCTGTCGCCGGCGGCCAGTCGTTCGGCGTCGCCTACGTCCTCGATGGCGCGATGCACAACAACCCGCAGGACAACCTGAACATGCCGTTTCCGTTTCCCGACGCGCTGCAGGAATTCAGCGTCGCGACGAGCGGATTGAGTGCGCAGAACGGCGTCCATTCGGGCGCCGCGGTGAACGCGGTTACGAAGTCTGGCACGAACCGGTTCTCGGGCAACGCGTTCGAGTTCGTGCGCGATCGCCGCTTCAATGCCACGAACCCGTTCTCGCCGATTGGGCCCAACGGCAAGCGACTGGATGACGGTCTGAATCGCAACCAGTACGGCGGGACCCTCGGCGGACCGCTGATTCACAACAAGCTGTTCTTCTTCGGCGGCTATCAGGCGACGAGGGTGCACCAGCAACCGCCGGCGAACATCGCGTGGGTGCCAACGGCACAGATGCTCGCTGGTGACTTCTCGACGTTCGCCTCGCCTGCGTGCAATGGTGGCCGGCAGATCACGCTGCGCGGTGGCTTCGAGAACAACCGCATCGATCCGTCGAAATTCAGTCCGGCGGCGCTCGCGCTGGTGAAATACCTGCCGAAGACCACCGATCCGTGCGGCCAGGTGACGTATACGCTCGGCAACGATAGCGACGAGCGGCAGTACGTCAGCCGCGTGGACTATCAGCGCACCTCCGACGACACGATCTTCGCCCGCTATATGGCGACGAAGTTCGACAAGCCGATTCCGATGCGCGAAGGGGACACTCCGCTGTCGTTGTGGGACGCGCAGAACAACATGAACGTGCTCGGTTTCGACGCACTGGCGCACTCGCTGGCCGTTGGCGACACGCGCGTGTTCGGATCCAACACTGTGAATTCGCTGCGCTTTACCTATAACCGCAGCGGCGTGTATCGCCTCGCGCCGCAGACGTTCGAGCCGCACGACATCGGCTCCGACGTCTACAGCTACGCGCCGCACGTCGGCGTGTTCATCGTCTCGGGCAACGGCTTCCAGGTGAACAACCCGGGTCCGAGCCGGTTCACGATGAATGCGTCGCAGATCAGCAACGACCTTACGATCGTGCGCGGCGATCATCAGTTGGCGATTGGTGGCAGCATCGCCTACTGGCAGTTCCACTTCCTCTCGCACGCGCGCTCCGGCGGCAATTGGACGTTCAACGGACTGGCGACAGGACTGGGCCTCGCCGACTTGCTGGTCGGACGGGTCGGCCGGTTGGAGCACGGCGGCCCCGCCATTCTTCCGATGGAGCAGTGGTATACGGGCCTCTACGCGCAGGATGCATGGCGGACGACGAGCCGAATCACCATCAACGCGGGCGTGCGATGGGAGCCGTATTTCGGCCAGACCGTGACCAACGGTTCGGTCTACAACTTCAGCCTCGACAACTTCAAGAACAACGTCAAGACGACTCAGTACGTCAACGCGCCCGCCGGGCTCATCTATCCCGGCGACCCCGGCTTCCCCCCTGGGCGATCGGGGCTCAACAAACAGTGGTGGAACTTCTCGCCGCGTGTCGGCTTGGCGTGGGATGTGAGCGGCAACGGTCGCACGGCGGTTCGCGGATCGTACGGCCTGACGTATGACCTGCCAAACGGCGAGTACGAGTTGATCAACGCAAACTCGCCGCCCTTCGGCAACCGCACGCTGGTCGAGGATCCTCCGGGCGGATTCGATCACCCCTACACGCAATTCGGCGGCGATCCGCATCCATTTGTAACCGGCCGCGATACGCCATTTATCGCCTACGGTGCGTTCGGGGCGGTGGATCCGAACATCAACTCGCCGCGCATTCAGCAATGGAACGTAACGGTCGAAAAGCAGTTCGGGCGCGCGTGGCAGGCGGAGGCGAGCTACATCGGCAGCTACACAGATCGGCTGTGGAACCAGGTGGCAATCAATCCGGGTGTGTTCCTCGGCCTCGGACCGTGCACGCTGGACGGTGTGTTCTACCCGACGTGCAGCACCAACGGAAATCTCAATCAGCGCCGGGTCTATTCGCTGAACAATGTGAACCCTGCGGCGGCGCGGCTGATCGGCAACATGGACATTCACATGTCGAATGGCGAGCAGGCGTATCGCGGCATGAAGCTGTCGTTCCAGCGGCGCGCCGGATCCGGGCTGAGCGCCAGCGGCAACTACACGCTGTCGCGCTGTTACGGCGATCCCGCTTTCCAGACCGGCGGCTTCCCGCAGATCGCGAACGGCTACACCGATCCGCAGCATCCAGAGGCCGATCGTGGACCGTGCGATCAGGATCGGAAGCACATCGCCGTGTTCAACGCCGGCGCGCAGGTGCCGCGCCTTGATAATCACGCGATGCGCGTGGCGTTCTCGGACTGGCGTGTATCGGGGATCTTCAGCGCGCGCTCAGGGCAGCCGCTGAACGTCATTTCCGGCTCCGACCGCGCCCTCACGGGCCTCCAGAATCAGCGCGTCGATCAGATTCTGCCGAACCCGTACGGCGATAAGACGCTCAATAACTGGCTCAATCCCGCGGCGTTTGCGCTCCCCGCGCTCGGCACGCTCGGCAACTTCAAGCGCAACAGCGTGAGAGCGCCTGGGTTCCGGACACTCGACGTCGCGATCTCACGTCTCGTGCCGTTCGGCGCGAGTCGCAATCTCGAGCTGCGCATCGAGACGTTCAACCTCCTGAACACGTTCAACTGGGGGCCGCCGGGACTGATCAATTCGGACCGTACGCACATCAACTTCAGCGCGGGTTCCTTCGGCCGCATCACAACGATGCAGGGCGCGCCGCGGATTATGCAGTTTGGAGTGAAGTACGGGTTCTAGATGGACCGGGGCGGGTCTGAAGACCCGCCCCCACACTGCCAGGTGCTACGACTTCGAATACCAATTCAGCAGACGAACTTCAATTCCTGATCCCTTCAACGCATCGGCGAACTCCTGAATGTTCTGCCCCATGTAGTGGTACGGGATCGCGACCTTCGGCTTGAACTCCTTCACGCATGCCGCCGCTTCGGCCGGCGTCATGGTGTACGGCAGGTTCATCGGCATCAGCGCCGCATTCACGTCCTTCACCCACGTTGACATCGCCGGCACGCACTCCGTATCGCCCGCGACGTAAATCTGCGCGGCCTTCAGCTGCCGCACATCCGCCAGCTTGTCGCTGAAGGCAAGGACGTAGCCCTGGCCGCGTCCTCTCGGGTGATAGAACTGGCCGGCGGACGGACCGCGCGTGACGTTGTACGCCGGCACCGAGATGACCGTGATGCCGACCAGCGACTGGTCGTTGGTCCGCATCTGGTTGTTCTGCATGACCGTCGGATCCGGGATCTGCTTCATGTCCGCGACGGCCTGCGGTACGACGACCGGCGCGCCCGGCTTGCGCAGCTTCGCCACGGCGGCCGGGTCGTAATGGTCTCCGTGTATGTCTGTAACCAGGATGAGATCGGCCGGTTTTGCCTTGGAGAGGTCCGCCATCATCGTCACCGGGTCGACGATGACGACCTTGTTGCCCTGTTCGATTTGCACGCTGGCGTGGCCCAGCGCGGTAATGGTGAGGGCGCCGCCGGGCGCCTCCACGGTGGTCGTCGTGGGCATCTGGGCGTATCCCACGGCCGCCGCCAATACAACCAGTAACGCCACGCTCCACCGGCGTTTCATAAAGTCCTCCTTTCGCCGCGACGCGGCGGGATTATACTCCGCGACAGCAGCGACGGCGACGGATACATCACGGAGGATCACCTATGACAGTCGGAGCGAGGCGGGTGTTTGCAGGGGCCGCGATCGTCTGCGCGGCGTCTCTGGTGGCAACGGCCGGTCTGCGCGCACAGACCGCCCCTGAACGCGTCCCCATGGTGGAGGAAACCTTCAAGACCGTCCAGTTGCTGCGCGGCATACCGACGGATACCTTCTTCGAGGTAATGGGGACGTTTGCCAGCTCGATGGGCAACGACTGCACCTTCTGCCATGCGTCCAACGCCGCCCTCGACAAGTCGGCGTTCGCGACGCAGACGCCGCGCATCCAGCGCGCGCGGCAGATGATTACGATGGTGCAGACGATCAACAAGCAGTTCTTCGGCGGTGCACAGCGGGTGACGTGCTTCACCTGCCACGGCGGCAGCAACGTGCCGAAAGCCGACCCCAGCTTCATGTCGCAGTACGGCGAGCCGGTGCTCGACCCCGACGCGCGCGACTTCCTCACAGACGCGACCATCAACGTGAATCAGGTGTTCGAGAAATACCTGCAGGCACTCGGCGGCGCGGACAAGCTGGCGAAGCTGACGAGTTACGCGGCGAAGGGGACCTACTCGGGATTCGATACCGATCGCAGCACGGTGCCGATCGAGCTCTACGCCAAGGCGCCCAACCAGGAATCCATCGTCGTACACCTGACGATCGGCGCGAGCACGCGCGTATTCGACGGCACCAATGCGTGGGTCGCCGGGCCCGAGCAGCCGCTGCCGCTGTTGACGCTGACGGGCGGCAACATCGACCGCGCCCGGCTGTCCGCGCTGGCAAATTTCCCGGTCGGCCTGCAGAAGGCCTATCCGCAGTGGCGCGCCGGCCGCACCATCCTCAACGACAAGGACGTCATCGTCCTGCAGGCGACGGTCAACGGCGATCGCGTAGCGCAGCTGTTCTTCGATCCCACAAGTGGCTTGCTGCTGCGGCTGCTGCGGTTCACCATCACGCCCATCGCGTTCGTGCCGACGCAGATTGACTACGCGGACTATCGCGAGTTGCCGGGTCTCGGCGTGAAGATCCCGTTCCAGCGGACGCTGACGCAGACCTACATGCAGATGACGCTGCAGTTCACCGATGTTCAGGCCAACGCACCGATCGACGCGGCAAAGTTCGCCAAGCCAGCGCCGGCGAAGCTGCAATCAGAAAAGTAGGAGGATTACATGGGAGTCACACGGACGTTCGTCGCGCTCGTCGTTGCGGCCGCAGTCGCCGTGATCGCCTCGGCCGGCCTTCGCGCACAGGGTGGCGCGCCGGCGATGACCTTCAAGCTCGGGACCTTCGACCAGGGCGGTCGCGCATTCGTCGGACTGGTGCTGCGCGATGCGCAGATCGTGGACATCGCACGCGCCAATGCGGCCTACGAGCAAGCCAACGCGTCGGCGCAGAAGCTGACCGCACCGACTGACATGAAACAGCTCATCGCGCGCTACGACGGCGAGTGGCGGGCGCGCCTGATGGCGATCGCGCGCACGGTGCCCGCGTCGGGAGCGCCCGCGTATGTATACGCCGTCAGCGCGGTGAAGATCCTGCCGCCCGTGCGGCCAACAGTGCAGTTGAACGCTGGCGGCAACTACGTCGAGCATGAGAGCGGCATCGCTGCGAATCAGGCGCGCAGGGGCGGAGCGCCTCCGGCGGCACCCGCAGGAGGTGGCAGAGCCGCTGCGCCCGCGCCGGCCGCCGTGTCAGTACCGGGCATCTGGGAGCGCAAGCCGGGCGATACGCGCGACAACCCGTATCTATTCCTGAAAGCGCCGAACGTCATCATCGGCGCCAACGATCCGATCATCATCCCGCGCGGACGCGTCCAGATCGACTTCGAATGCGAGTTCGCCACCGTCATCGGCAAGCCCGCGCACTACGTGCCCGTCGACAAGGCGGCGGATTACATCTTCGGCTACACCGCGCATCACGACGTGTCGGATCGTGGCGGCCGCGGCGATCGCAAAATGGGCGGCTCGGACTGGTACGTGCAGAAGAACCACGATACGTTCGGCCCACTCGGTCCGTACATCGTCCCGAAGGAGTTCATCAAGGACCCGATGAACGTGCGGCACACGATGTATCTGAACGGCATGGTGATGCAGGACTCGAACACCCGCAACATGAGCCACAACATCTGGGAGATGCTCTCGTTCGGATCCAGCATCATGACGCTGAATCCCGGCGATGTGATTTCCGGGGGCAGCCCGGCCGGGACGAACATCGAGCGCGCGGATCCGCGCTGGATGCGCGCCGGCGACACCGCCAAGTGCGACATCGAAGGGATTGGGGCGCTGAACAATCCGGTCGTCGCCGAGCCGGCGACGTCGACGAAATAGCGATTCGCGATTCGTGATTAGTGATTGACCGTTGAACGTTTTCAATCACTAATCACAAATCACAAATCACAAATCCACTAACACCGGTTCGCGTTCCCTCCGGGCACATTGCGGTATTTCGCGTGACAGTGCAGGCAGGCCGTGGCGAGTTTGTCCGCGGCCTCCAGCACCACCTCGTCGTTCTTGGCCTGGCCCGCCTTGTAGACGCCAACAGCCGCTTCCCGCAGCTCGCCCACCCACATCTGCCAGTCGGCATTTCGAATCGGCGCCGGCTTGCCATTGCCGCACTGCCGCGGGACGAGCAGCAGGTTGGCGGTCTCCGCCATCGCCATCCCGCTGTTTTCCACCGCCTCCCATCCACCATACGAGCTGGTGAACGGGTCGGAGGATGTGGACTGGTGCGTCGCGGGCTTGAACGAGGCTGGATCATCCACCTGTGCGGTGAAGATGACGTTCGATTGCGGGTAGAGCGTGCCGCGCATCAGCTGCAGCATGGTCGCGTAGACGCGCGGCTGCTGTATTGCCGCCGCGGTGGTGCCGAGCGGAGTCGAGGGCGGGCTGGCCGGCGCCTGTGCGGATGCCGCCGCGATAAAGGTGAGGAACAGAATCACGAATGCGAAACGGAACATGCGCTGTCCTCCAAAATGACTCCGGCCCCATCACGGGAAGCCGATGTAGCGTCCGCCGATCGCGACGATGGTCCACAACAACAGCGACGTCATCGCCACGAGCCTGCTGCGCAGCGGCCGCGTATCGACGTCCTGTCCCATCGCCACGCGTCGATGCACCGACCACGTGAAGACGATCACCACGAACAGGGCAGCCATCTTTACCCAGAAAAACGTCAGGTAGTAGTACTTCGTCGCAAAACACATGAACAGCAGGATGCCCGTGGCGATCATCACTGCCAGACCCCGCAGCAGCCATCGCTCCGCGTCTTGAGCAATCACCGCCGCCGGCTGATGCCGCAGGCCGAAGCCGAGCAGCCGCAGGTCCACGACCAGCACCGCGCCGCCGATGATGGCGAGGCCCATCAGATGAATCGTGGCGACGATGGGAAAGAAGATCGGCGAATCCCGCATCGCGTGAAGCGGCGCGGAATACTGCAGCCACCGGCAGAACTCCAGGAGCATGGGAACCGGGATGCCTTCTAGCCGAACCAGTAGTCCTGATACGCCATCATCCGACCCGCGGTGATGATGAGCGCCAGCAGGACGAGCGAGACCACACCTACCATGCGCACGCGCCGCGGTGGTACGGGATCGACGTCCCAGTCACCAACGCGGCGGTAGACGCTGAGCCGGAACAGCGCCACGTTGACCACCGCCAACAGCAGCGCCGCCATCTTGAAGCGGAAGAACACATTCGTGTAGCGCATCACCGGCGCGGCGTAGAAGAGCAGCGCGCCGGTGATCACCATGACGAGGAAACCTGCTTCGCTCCAGGGGAAGAGACGCGCGACCACCTGCGACACCGGCACCCGGATCATCGTCTTGCCGAGCAGCCGCAGGTCGATCATCAGCGCGGTCCCGACGAACACGCTCAGCGTGAGCACGTGAATCATCAGGACGAGCAGAAACACGTACCGCGATTCGTGCAGCTCGATGCTCCACGACGTCGTGCCGAGCCACTCGAAGAACCGGAAGAGGCTCACCGAGGCGGAGGCCCTGCCTCCTATTCCTTCTTCGGCGTCGGGTTGCCGTCGGCGCCAGGCGCCGAGCCGCCCATGAAGACCTTGCGGCCGTCGAGGTACTCGACGAAGACGCCGACGCCCTTCGGCTCACCGCTCTTTGCCTGATAGCCGAACAGCTTAATCTCCGTGCCGATCGGCAGGCTGGTCTTGGTGATGCCGTTGCGCAGCAGGTTCGTCGGAGGTCCACCCTCGATGCCCCAGTTCGTCACGGTGCCGTCCTGGCCCTTGACGTCGATCCAAATCCACGCATGGGGGTTCACGAGCTCGACCTTCGTGACCGTTCCCTGCAGGTTGATCGGGTGGTTCTCGTCAAACGCGGCGGCGAACGAGTGATGCGCACGCGCCGGCACCGCAGCCAGCAGCAGACCCAGGGCAGCTATAACGCCGAGAATTTTCACAGTCATCCGCATCTGGTGCTCTCCTTCTATTATTCGGGCGCGCCATTACCGCGCAGATCGCGTACTCCCTCGCGGAAGCGGATCTGCGTGCCTGTCACCACATTAATCAACCCGTAGTTCTGCTCGTGGCAGGCAAACTCGTAAATCATCGACGGATCGACCCGCGGCATCGTCGTATCCACTGACCAGGGCCGCGTCCAGGTTTTCGGATCGGTGACGGTGTACTGATAGCGCATGGTATTCGGACCGACCCGCGTGAACCGTTCCACGAGCTGAAGCTGATCGGTGGATCCTTGGAAGTTGGTCGCCGGCTTCGGGTCGAAGAAATTCGTGGTCTCCACAACCAGCGTGTTGCCCTCCCAGTGGCCGCGCGAGTCGCCCAGCCACTGCCGGACCTGTGAGGGGACGTGCGGCCGGTTGTCGGTCGGGATGATGCGCACGTCGTTGTTGGACTGCATGACAATTGTCACGTAGCCCGGACTCTGGAAGAAGAACGCCTCCGCGGTGACGCCAGCGGCTGTCGCCGCCGAATCGGCTCCCGGCATTCCGCCACGGACGAGGGGAATGGCGCCTAGGCCGAGGACGCATCGTGTGTAGAGATTGCCGAAGGTCTTGACCCCGAGCATCGGATCCATCTGCCGCGCGGCAGCCGCCGCTGCCTGGCGCCGCTGCTGCGCCTCCGGCGTGAGCGGGGGGAGTCGACCGTTCTTCGGATCGACGATGAGCGAGGTGCGCAGGTTCGGCGTCGCGCCGCCTTGCCATGCGTCCATCGCATATTCCTTCCAGTCGTAGTGCACGGTCCGCGGGTCAACTTCCGCATCCGATTCCGCGGCCTTCTTGTACTCGGCGATCGCTTCTTCTTCGGTGTAGAACTCCTTGTCGCCAAGCTCCGTCGGCCGCTGCAGCCGCGTGTACGTGGCGGTCAGCCACACTCCGCTGATGTCCGGTTCGCCCCACGACTTCTTGGGCACGGTGTAATTCTTCAACTCGACCGACTTCTTGAACGCATCGGCCGAGGCCTTGATGGCCGCATCCGTGTTGGTGGTGGTCGGCGGCAGCGCCTTCTTGGTCCCGGCCGGCGCCTGCGCGAGCAGAACCGTCATGGACAGAGACATCACCGTTGCGAGCGTCGCTGCGCCCGCCATCCACAGCATTCGATTGCGCATGTGCATCACTCCTCTGTCACCGCGACGAACGATTCGGCGGGTTGTAAAGACCGAGCGGCGTGTACATCATCTCTTCGACGAACGGCACGCAGTTGAACTCCAGCAGCTGGGCGTTGGCCTCGAGGCGGCGATAGACGGGGAAGCTGACCTTCCACGGCCGCGTGTAGACGGCCGGGTCTTCAATCGTCGCCTCGTACATCATGTGGTCGCGGCCGCGCGGGGTCCAGCGCTCCACAACATGCGCCGTATCGCTGAAGAAGTTGCCCGCGCGATCGAGCCACTGATGGCCGTTGAAGCCAGTCACGTCGATGACCAGCGTATCGCCTTCCCAGCGGCCGTTGGACCATCCCATCCAGGAATCGACCGGCGCGTCCTGATGCTTGTCCATGAACACCGTGCGCATTGCGCCTTTGTACTCGTAGACCATCAGGATTTGATCCCGGTTCTGGAAAATCTGAAACGGGAACGGCATGTAGTTGGCACGCGGCACACCGGGCCGAAAGCACTGCAGTTCGGTGTCGCCCGTGTCGAAGCGGTGCGGATCGTTGGTGACCTTCACCAGCATCCGGTTCTTGAAGTTATCTTCCCTCTTTTTCAGCGCCTCGGGCTTATACGGGATCGTTCCGCCTTCGACGATGCCCATTCCTGCGGGCTCGGCGCCCCACGCCCCCATCAGCTCGGGACGCGGACCGGGCTTCGCGTTGTGTGCCTCGATGTCGTAGTTGGCGCTGGTGATGGCCTGCCAGATCCCGTTCAGATTCGGATGGCCATCGTCGGTCCGCGCGAGCCCCGTCGCAGCCTGACGTGCCGGCGGGGTCGCCGCAGGCCGTGCCGCCGCAGGTTGCGCCTGCCGCGCCGCCGCAGGTGCCGGCGCCTGTCCCTGGATTGACGCCGCAGCGATAAACGCGATCGCGGCGACAAGTACCGAAATCCCAGTCCGCCTGATACGCATCACGTCCCCTCCCGGTCCCTCAGAAATCGAGCTGTGCGCCCACTCTCAATAGCCGTGGACTTAGAACCTGCGCCGCGTTCAGCCACGACGTCCCGTACGTCGGCGTCATGCTGAGCACGCTGTTCGCGTTGAAGATGTTGTAGATGTCGAGGCTGCCGCGCAGCCGTGCGGTTCCCATCATGCGGAACGAGCGCGACACCCGCAGGTCCACCTGCGTGAGACGCGGCTCGAACATCGTGTTCGGCGGAATCAACTCGGTGCGCACGGTCTGGGTGCAGGTACCCGTCGCCGGGCACGCCGCCAGGCTGCGGCCAAGGACACTTTGAATCTGCGCGTTCGAGATCACGTAGCTCGCCGTGATCGGGATGCCCGGGCTGTTCTGCACGATGGCGCTGGTCTCGATGTCGTACGGCAGCGGATAGACCGCGAGGAACTTCAGCTGCGTACCCGACGACCATGGCGGCGAGACGTGGCAGAAGTCCGAGTTGCGTGGCACCGTCGACGTCGCCGGTAGCGCCGGGACGTTCAGAAACACCGGCGCTGTCAGCGACGCGTTGTCGTTGACATAACAGTTGTCCGTCACCGTGCGGCCAAGGCTCAAGCCACCGGAGAACTGTCCGCCACGACCATACCGCCCGTTCAGCGTCACGTCCACGCCGTTGTACACCTGCGTCTGCCCGCCGTAATTCGACGCCTGTGTGACCAGATTGTCAACTCGCCCGAAAAAGGCCGGCTTTACATCGTACAGGCCGCAGATCTGGTTGCCCCCGCCGCCCGGCAGGCGGCTGTCTTTTGGCGCCGTGATGCAATACGAGTCGTAGCCGGACGCCGGAATAGCCTGGTTATTTGTGGCGAGAAATCCTCCGTACCACGTCCGGAAGTAGCCGACGTTCAGAGCTAATCCCTGAGCCAGCTGATGCTGGAAGGAAAGCGACGCCTGCCAGTTATAGAACTGCTTGTTGAAACCGGTGAGCGAATCGGGCGCGTTGCGCGTCGACAGGCGAGGCCGGCCGAAGTTCTGATCCGACCACGCGCCGCACTCGCCGTTGGCCGCCGGGTTCAGCTGATCGCAGTCCGGAATGAAGTTGCCGCTGCGCGGGTCGCCTCCGCCGAACGTCGTGTCGTTCCACGAGCGATTCGTCGTCAGCGAGAACAGGTTCGCCGGGTTCGCCGGTGAGACGCGGATGATGTCCGGGTAACGGCCAATCGATCCTTTCAACGCGGTTTTCCCTGTCCCGAACAGGTCCAGAGCGCCGCCGATACGCGGGCTCAGATTCCGCCAGTGAGGGATGTGCTCCGCGGCAGGAATGCGCCGTTCAGGAACGAAGAATCCCGCCGGCGAGACGAGCTCGGGGCTCGACATGTCGATGTCGTTGTAGCGCAGCCCGAGGTTCACAGTGACGCGGTGGATGGTCCACTGATCCTGCGCGTAAACCGCTGCGTCGAGCGCGGACTCTTCGAAGTGCGTCGGCGTCGCCAGCAGTTGCAGCGAGACGGGGCGCTGGTTGTTGAACGTGTAGAGGATGGCGCGGTTCGCCATGAACAGGTCGGACCCGTACTTCTTGTTGTCGCCGGTCGAGAGCTCGCGCAGATTGACGCCTGTCTTGAAGTTGTGCGACCCGGTAACGTACGCCAGCGCAAACTGCTGGTGATACTGACGGCGCGGCAGCGTCGAATACGAGGAACCGCCGGCCGTCGCTCCGTAGGCCGCGCCGTACTTCAAGTCCACCGACTGCTCGGTGATCTGGATGCTGTTGGTGTCCACCCCCTCGCCGCGCGTGTTCGTCTGAGTGATGTGATTGATGCCCCCGGCAGCGGTCAGCAGAATGCGACTCGTGATCGGATTCGTCCACGTCGCGGTGACGTTGTAGTCCGGTTCGTACTCGTGCGCCGTCGCCGCTTCCGGCGTCACCAGCGATCCACCCTGCGGACGGAACAGCGCGTACACGCAGTTGCAGTTGTGCTGGAACGATCCGCCGACGACGATCTTGTTCTTGTCCGTCGCCTGCAGCGTCAGTCGAACGCTGTAGTCACGGTAGAAGTCGTTGCTGGATGCCGGTCGGCTGAAGTCCGGCTCGTAGAGCATGCTCTGCGGCTGGTGCAGCTTGTTCCAGTAAATCCCCGCGGCATACTGCTGTGTGATGCTCTTGCGCGCCGCAGCAAAGAACCACATCCTGTTCTGTTTGATCGGGCCGCCGACGCCGGCCGCTGCCTCGACGAACTTCTTGATCGATGCCAGACCCGTCGTGGCTGCGTTCAACCCGCGCGCGAGCAGCTTGTCGTCGATGTTGTTGCTCTGGAGGTCGGGCCCCGTATAGGCGAAGTTGGCCGTGCCCGAAAAGATGTTTCCGCCGTCTTTCGGGATCATGTTCAGCTGCACGCCACCGGTATCGCGGTCCGCACCGATGCCGGTCGTCTCGGCGACGACTTCCTGGAACGTCACCCCATTCCACACGAAGACGCCAGTGTTGCTCGCGGCCATCTCCGTGTTCATCCCATCGATGACAGGCTGCGCGTTCGGCGCGCCATGAATGGCAAAGCGTGTCTGCGATCGATCGCTCAGCGCACCCGACGAGCGATCGCCTTCGTTGTTCAAGACCGCGCCCGGCAGCACGGAGATCAATGTCGAGAGCCGTCCGTTTCCGGGCAGCGCCTCCAGCGTTTCCGACGCGTACTGCGTCTGCGCGCGGGCATTGCGCGTGTCCACGAGCGGTGCCTCGCCGGACACGGTGATCGTTTCAGAGACGTTGCCGAGCTGAAGCTCGACATCGACAGTGGCCGTGAACTCCGCACGCAGTTCGATGCCAGTACGTTTCACGGTGGTGAAACCCGGCAGCGTGAACGTGACCGTGTATGGGCCGGGGCGTAGATCGGTGATGCGGTAAAGCCCCTGTGCGTCTGTGACGACGGATCGAACCTGCTCGATCAGGGCGGGGCTGCTTGCCTCAACCGTGACGCCGGGCAGAACGGCGCCCGACGGATCCCGAACAACTCCGGTGAGGCTGCTTTGCGCCAACACGATGGCCGGCGCGATTACGAGGCTCCAGACGACGAACGAGGCGATCCGCACGATCTTCATGGGTGGTGGCCCTCATCGGTCCCCGCGAACTGTCAAATCGAGTGGTTATGGCCCGGACGTGTACCCCTTGATATCTATTGGTCACCGGCGTTGTAGCACTCCACCTAGCGGTGGTCAAGAGGAGTACACTTGCCCTTCCTCAATTGCCGGAAGGAGGGTCGCGCATGCGCAGTCGTACCCCGTCCCTTACCGCCTGGATTATCGTCATTTTCGGTTTTGTCGCGTTCAGCCCGCGCGCATCGCTGCAGCAGCGAATCGGGCCGTCTGCCGGAAAGGGCGGCGTCGGCGACATCACCGGCGAGTACGAGATTCCCGATCCGAACTGGCCGCAATGGGCCCATCCCTACCCAAAACCTGGCTACATCTGGGGATCGCAAGGCGGGGTGTTCGCCGAGTCGCCCAATCGCATTTATCTCGCCAACCGCGGTGAGCTGAAACTTCCGGATAAAGTCCCGCCGAACTTCCCGGGCAATTGGGGTTTCTTCAACCAGATGGCTGCGACGCAGCCGATCGCGAACATGGTCAATTGCATTGTCGTCGTCGACGGCAACGGCAAGTTGATCGAAGCGTGGAACCAGTGGGACAAGCTGTTCGAGTGGGGGCGCGGACCGCACCAGGTTTACATCAGTCCGTACGATCCCGAACGGCACGTCTGGGTCGTCGACGACATGCGGCACGTCATCTACCGCTTTACACATGACGGCAAGCAGCTGGTGCAGACGATGGGCGTGCTCGACGAGTTCGGCGAGAACGACGACCTCACGCGCTTCCGCCGGCCGACGATGATCGATTGGCTGCCGGACGGCACGTTCTTCGTGGCCGACGGCTACGGCAACACGCGCGTCGTGAAGTTCGACAAGACCGGGAAGGCGCTGCTGAAGTGGGGATCGCGTGGCACCGGCCCGGGTCAGTTCAACACACCGCACGGCATCGCCGTCGGCGGATCGCCTCCGCGCGTGTTTGTATCCGATCGCGGCAACCGCCGCATCCAGGTGTTCGATACCGACGGCAAGTTCCTCGAGGAGTGGCCGGGCATCGCGCCGCACAGCATGTTGATGAGCGCCGACGAGCATGTGTGGGCCGTCGACAGCCTCACCGATCGCATCGTCAAGTTCGATCTATCAGGGCACGTCGAGTTTTCGTTTGGCCAGTTCGGCACGCGGCCCGGCTACACGTGGGCGCCGCATCAGATCACGGCCGACTCGGATGGCAACCTGTATCTGTCCGAGGTCTTCGGGGGACGCACGCAGAAGTACCACCCGAAGCCGAACGCCGATCCGACAAAGCTGGTGTGGGGCCGCTCGCTGATGCCGCTCGCGAACGCGCGGACCAACTAAGGAGGCGCCGATGAAGCGCATCACGTTATTACTGGTTGCGTTGACGCTTGTCGTCCCTGCCGCCTTGGCGCAGAGCAAGCCGGATTTCTCCGGGACATGGAAACTGTCCGGGACGATGCCGGCTAACTATCCAGGTTCGGCTGGATGGGGCGTGCCGTCACCGACGCTCGTCGTCAAACAAAGCCCGACGGAGGTGACCATCCAGGCCGGTCAGTACGGGCCGACGCCGATGACCGTCGTTTACAAACTGGATGGCACCGACACGATCTGGGAAGCGTCGTCCGCAACGCAGTCAGGAGCAACCGCGATGGTGAAGTGGCGGACGAAGGCACGGTGGGACGGCAATAAGTTGATTCTCTTTACATGGAACACGGCACTGAATCAGATGCGCGATGTGATGACGGTCAGCAACGGTGCGCTGACGATCCAGCGTGGAACGGAGCAGCCAGGACCGTCGACCAACGCGACGCTGACATACGCCAAAGGGTCGTAGGACGCAGAGATTTGTCTGCGGTTCCCCAACCGCACGCCAGATTTCGTGCAGGCATAGTATCGATTCTTCGCGATGCGAGTGGCAGCAGGCCCGGCGCGTGTCTTGCCTCCGGCCGCGGTGCAGAGGTCTCCCTCCCGTGCCTGACAAATCCGGCCCACCCACAGCTCCTGCGGAGTTCGGCGAACGCCTTCTGCGCGGACGCGAGCAGAAGAAGCGCAGCCTGGAGGACATCGCGGATACCACAAAGATTGCCCTTCACCAGTTGCGATTGCTTGAACGCGGCGATCTCCACCGTTTGCCGGCTGGAATCTACCGCCGGGCGATTGTTCGTCAGTATGCCGCAGCCGTCGGCCTGAATGTGGATGACACGTTACGTGACCTCGCGACCATTGCCGTGGAGGGTGACGAGAGTGATCACACGCGCGAGGCAGGCGTCGGCCGCCACGGCAATGTCCGTTCGTCTTCGTTTTCAACGGCGTTGTGGTCGAGCGCGGCTCTCGTCGTTCTAGGAGCAATTGCGGCGGTAGCGACCGCTTGGTACCGTGCGGGAACGACCGCACCGGCGGCGGAAGTTCCTGCGCAGGCGGCGACTGCACCGATGGCGGAGGCTGACGCGCCCGCAGTTGCCCTCGTCGCCGCCACTGAAACCGTGCGCGCTGCGGCCGGAGACATCGACCTCGTAACCGAGCCGGCGGCTTCGCCGAAGCAGCCGGAGACGGTCAACGTTGCCGAAGCTGACGAGACGGAAGGTGCGTTGCGGATCACCTCGGAACCCGCAGGCGCGCAAATAACGGTAAACGGCATCGGGTGGGGCGTGACCCCGGTCACCATTCCGTACATGCCGTTTGGGAGCAAAGTGATTCGCGCAACGAAACCTGGTTACGTCAGCGCGCAGCGAGGGTTCGACTTCGCACCCGACCGTCGTGTCCAGACGGTACGCATTCGGCTCTCTCCAGAGTCTCCGGAAACCCGCTAAGGCCCTCAGCCGCGTCTCTACTTCGTCGCTAGAATCCTTGCGGAGGCCTGATGTCAAACTTGATTTCCCGCCGCGAGCTGTTGAAGCGCGCCGGCATCGTTGGTGCGGCGGCCGTGGTGCCCGGTGGTGCGCGGCAGCTGCCCGATGATCATGCGACGACCACGCCTCCGCAACCTGCAGCGGTGCGCGAGCCGCTCGAGCAGTTAACCGCAACGGAGTCCGAGGCGCTCGAAGCGATCGTCGAGAGGATTATTCCGAGCGACGCTCGCGGCCCCGGTGCGAAGGAGGCGCGGGCCGCACGCTACATCGACCGCGCGCTCGGCGGCGCCCTTGTCTCGTCGCGCGCGCTTTACACAGCCGGCCTCGCGGCGATCGATCGCGCTGCGCAGTCGTCGCACGGCAAACGGTTCAAGGATCTGCTCGCGGATGAGCAGGACGACATCCTTTCCAGCTTCGAGTCCGGCACTGTTCAACGCTTTGACGAAGCCGCAGCGTTCTTCGCGCTGGTGAGAGCGCACACTCTCCAGGGAACCTTCTGCGATCCGTATTACGGCGGGAACGCAGGCTTCGTTGGTTGGGATCTGATTGGATATCCCGGCGTACGAACGCTGGTGACGCCGGATGAACAGCGGCTGGGCACGGACGTGCCGTTCAATCACAAGTCGGCGTACGACTACGAGATGTTCACCAAGGCCGTCGCAAGCGCCGCACCGATGGGAGCCATGACGCATGGCGACTAGATTGAGAGAAACCGAGGTCGTCATCGTCGGTCTTGGCGCGGTCGGCGGCGTCGCAGCGCTTCCGTTGACGCAAGCCGGGATCGAGGTGGTCGCACTGGAAGCGGGGACCTGGCTGACGAAGCGTGACTTCGCTCCCGACGAGCTCCGCAACAATTTCCGCGGATGGCCGCAGTCAGCGCAGAAAGCGAATCGCGAGATTCCCACGCACCGCGCAACGGCGGCGTCGCCGGCGTTCCCGCGGCTGGCGATTCATCCAATGATGAACGCGGTCGGCGGTACGTCGCTGCATTATTGGGCCCAGAGCTGGCGGTTGAACCCGTGGGATTTCAAGGTAGTGAGCGAAACGAAGCGCCGTTACGGCGCGTCGCGCATACCGGCCGGGTCCACGGTCGAGGACTGGCCGTTCGAGTACGAGGAGCTCGAGCCTTACTACGAGAAAGTCGAACTCGAGGTCGGAGTTTCGGGTGTCGCAGGCAACGTGAACGGTACGATCGACCGCCGCGGCAACGTATTTGAGGGCCGGCGACGCCGCGAGTATCCGATGCCTCCGCTTCGCGGCACCGGCTTCACCGACCTGATGGCAGCCGCGGCGCGAACGGTCGGCTGGCATCCGTTTCCGGGCCCGGCCGCCGTCAATTCGCGCCTTTATCAGAATCGCTCCGCTTGCATGTATCACGGGTTCTGCAACCGTGGTGGCTGCCACGTCGATGCGAAAGGTTCGACGGCCGTCACCACGATCCCGAAAGCGCAGTCGACGGGACGGCTGAAGGTCGTCACGCGCGCTTACGTCACCAGCATCGATGCCGACAGCGACGGCCGTGTGACGGGCGTGACTTACCTCGTCGACGGCATGGAGTATCAGCAGCCAGCGAGAGTCGTTCTGCTGGCGAGCTACACGTACGAGAACGTCAGGCTCCTCCTCCTGTCGAAGTCGAAGGCGTATCCAAACGGCCTATCAAATAACCAAGGTCAGGTCGGCAGGCACTACTTCAGCCATAACCAGACGGCCGGCGTGTCGGCGCTCTTTCCGTGGAACACGAACAGCTGGTACGGCCTGCCGGCACAGGGCACGGCCGTCGATGACTGGGCCGACGACAACTTCGATCATGCGGGCGTCGACTTCATCGGCGGCGGGAACCTCTGGGTGTACTCGGACCGGCGTCCGATCGCCGCGGCCAGCATGAGCACGTTCGGCAGAACCGGAAAGTCGTGGGGGTCCGAATGGAAGGCCTTCATCGCGGAGAACGCCGATCGGACCAACACGTCGTATCTTCAGAAGACGACGCTGCCGTACGAGACCAACTACCTGGATCTAGATCCGGTCGTGAAAGACCCGCTGGGATTCAACGTGTGTCGAATCACCGCGGAGTACAAGGAGAACGAACGCAAGATCGCTGTCTTCATCCAAGACAAGATGGAGCAGTGGTATCGGGCCGCCGGCGCGATTGCCGTCGAGCGTGCACCCATTGGCCCGATGGGCCCGTCGACGCATGCCTACGGCGGCACACGCATGGGCGACAACGCGGAGACGAACGTCGTAGATCGCTGGGGATTCTCACACGAGGCGCCCAACCTGGGTGTGCTCGGCGCGTCGACAATGGGCACGAGCGGCGCGCGCAATCCGACGCTGACGGCGCAGGCGCTCGCGTGGCGCACGGCCGATCACCTTGCCAGAAATTTCAATGCGCTTGCGCGGAGGCGGACCTGAAGGTCCGTCTCTACGAAGCGATCGTCGTCAGAACGTCGCGCGAATCCGCTGCCAGCGGGGAACGCAGTAGCCAGGACCCCGTCGACCAACGCGACGCTGACATACGCCAAAGGATGTAGTTACTGGCGTTTCAGACCGAAGTTCCAGAGTGAAACGGGGTCGCTGATGTTGAAGGTGCGATCTTCCGACGTGTAGCCGCTTTTCGACGCACGAACGACGAGTGAGCCGTACAGCCCGCTGAGCGCGTAATGACCCGTGGCGTCGGAGACGACCTTCTGTCCACTGCCGAGTCCCGACACGATTTCCACCGTCGCGCCTTCGAGTGGTGCAAAGCCGGATGTCGTGTCGTACACCGTCCCCTCGAGACGCGCGCTAATCGGTGTCATCCGAATATTGAGCGGTTGATCGCTGCAAAGCGACGTCGTCATGACTTCGTCGAAATAGCCAGGGTTTGTTGCACGCACCGTGAGCTGACCCAGTGCCAGCTCCTCCAGCCGATACTGACCCAGGCTGTCGCTGATCGTCGCGCGTCCGGCATTGGGTCCTGTCGTGACCTCGACGCGGACCCCGGGCAAGCGCGCGGCAAATTCAGTACGCCGCTCGCGTACCTCGCCGAATAACGCCCGTCTCGCCGTCCGTGCCACGTCGAAGTTCTGTAAGAAGGGACCATTGACAACGTTCGAGGCAGGCACCGTGACCGTCACATCCGATGTCGTGTATCCGTCCTTCTCGGCGCGCACACGGAACGTGCCCCACGCAACGCCGGAAATCTCGTACTGAGAACCTGCCCGGTCCGTGAGGCTGGACTTTCCGGCGTCCGGCCCGTCTAGTATCTGCACCAGGGCGCCGGTGATGGGCAAGCCCGCGCATGGCGGCGCGTCGCGCACGATTCCGTACAACGTGACCCGGTTGCGATCCATCACGAGATCGCGCGCGGTGGTGCCAGCGACAAGGACGTCGACGGTGCGCGCGTTATACCCAACCTTGCGCATCTCCAGCACATATTCCTGCGCGACGAGACCGGTGAGCGTGTAGAAGCCGCGTTCATCGGTCGTGGCAGCGGCGACCACTTGGCCACCGTGCCTCAGGTCTATCTCGACGCCTGCGACGTTTTCGTTGAGTGGCGTCGCCCGAAGGACTCCAGAGAGGGTGTACGTTTGCGCGGGAGGACCGGGCGACGGATCGGGCGACGGACCGGACGGCGGAACTGACGGCGCGACGACCGTCAGCGCCATATTCCCGCTCACGCTCTGATAGGTCGCGGTGATCAGCGCCGATCCATTCGCGACCGCCGTGACGAGCCCGGCGCTGGATACCGTCGCGATTGCGGAATCCGACGAACTCCAGGTTGCCTGTACGGTGACGTCCCGTGTGCTGCCATCGGAAAAGCCTGCGACCGCCGAAAGCTGATACCGGGTCCCGGTCGGCACCGCTGTGACTGTGACCGAGCGCGCTACGGCGCTTGGCGTCGTCGGCTCATGGCACGCGCCGCCTAAAGCCACCAACGCGATGACATACGCAAAACGCAAGATGGCATGGCGGCGCATGCGCATGAGGCCTGCGGGCATTGCGAGGCCTGTGCCACGGCCGTTTGCCTGATAGTTCGCGCGCTGCGCGAGTGGATGACGCAACGGTGCAACATGCTGGTGTTGCGCAGACGCGACAGGAGAACCGACCAAGGTGCACGGACACGTCGCGGCGTTGCGTCATACTAGCCGCGTCTTCCATGCACATCCTGGGGATCTCGGCGCACTACCATGACAGCGCCGCCGCGCTGGTCAGCGACGGCGAGATCGTCGCCGCCGCCCAGGAAGAGCGATTCACCCGCAGGAAGCACGACCCGTCATTTCCGCAGCACGCGATCGAATATTGCCTGCGCGAGGCATGCATCCAGCTCGCGGACCTCGACTACATCGCCTTCTACGAGAAGTCGCTGATCAAGTTCGATCGGCTGCTCGAGACGTATCTGTCGTATGCGCCGTCCGGATTCCGCAGCTTCCGCGCGGCGATGCCCGTCTGGCTGAAAGACAAGCTGTTCATGCGCGGGAAGCTGCGCGCGCATCTGCGGTCCGCTGACGGTAAAGGTCCGCGCCGCCCACCCATTGTCTTCACGGAGCACCATGAAAGCCACGCCGCCAGCGCGTTCTTTCCAAGCCCGTTCGAACGTGCCGCCATCCTCACGATCGACGGAGTGGGCGAGTGGGCCACCGCGACCTATGGCAAAGGCGAAGGCAACAAGCTGACGCTCCTCGGCCAATTGGAATTCCCGCATTCGCTTGGCCTGCTGTATTCCGCGTTCACGTATTACTGCGGCTTCAAGGTGAACAGCGGCGAATACAAACTCATGGGCCTCGCGCCGTACGGGCGGCCTGTCTACGAGGAGGTGATTCTCGATCGCGTCATCGATCTGAAAGCCGACGGCAGCGTGTGGTTGAACCAGGAGTACTTCAACTACTGCCAGGGCCTGACGATGACGAGCGCGAAGTTTCACGAACTGTTCGGCGGTCCGCCCCGCATGCCGGAGTCGCCGTTCGAACAGCGTCACATGGACATCGCGGCCAGCATCCAGAGGGTTACCGAAGAAGCAATGCTGCGAATGGCGCGCGAGGTGCACCGCCAAACCGGCATGAAACATCTCGTGATGGCCGGCGGTGTCGCGCTGAACTGCGTCGCCAACGGGAGGATTCTGCGCGAGGGGCCGTTTGACGACATCTGGATCCAGCCCGCGGCCGGTGATGCAGGCGGGGCGCTCGGCGCGGCGACATTCGTGTGGCATCAACTGTTGAACAAGCCACGCGTTCCGCTCCCGAGCGACAGTCAGAAGGGGAGTCTTCTCGGTCCTTCGTTCTCGAACGTCGAAATCCAGGATTTCCTCGCCACGGTCGGCGTTCCCGGTTCGTGCTACGACGAGGACGAACTTCTCGACGTCGTTGCGCGTCTGCTCGCGGACGGAAAGATCGTCGGCTGGTTTTCAGGTCGCATGGAGTTCGGTCCGCGCGCGCTCGGCGCGAGAAGCATCCTCGGCGACGCGCGCCACCCGGCCATGCAGACGGCCATGAACCTGAAGATCAAGTTCCGGGAGAGCTTCCGTCCGTTCGCGCCATGCGTGCTGCAGGAACGGGTGCACGAGTACTTCGAGATGAAGCCCGGTCAGCAGTCGCCTTACATGTTGCTGGTCGCGCCGGTCTCCGATCGCCTGCGCCTGACGCCCGCCGCTGACGACCTGCGGACGATGCGTGAGCATCCGGATCTGCGGCAGCGCGTCAACATCGTCCGGTCGAGCATTCCAGCGGTGACGCATGTCGATTACAGCGCCCGCATCCAGACGGTGGACGAGGAGCGACACGGACGCTTCTATCGATTGATGAAGGCGTTCGAACGGCTGACCGGCTGCGCCGTTATCGTCAACACCAGCTTCAACGTGCGTGGGGAACCGATGGTCTGCAGGCCGGAACAGGCGTATCGCTGTTTTGCGGCAACCGAGATGGATGCCCTCGTACTGGAGAATTACGTGGTGCTCAAAGAACGCCTGCCGGAGCGCGTGCGTGACACGGAGCGCGCGGCGTATCTCGAGCAGTTCGCGTTGGACTGACCGGATGATCGCCATCAACCTTCACCCGACCGATCGCATGCTTCGACAGTTCGCCGGCGCATGGCTCGTCGCGTTCAGCGGCCTGGCGGCCACGCAGTGGCTGCTGCGCGGTCACCTGCGCACCGCGGCAGCTCTTTTTGGCGTTGCGCTGATCGTCGGCGTCGCAGGGCTACTGCGTCCGCGGGCGGTGCACTGGTTGTTCGTCGCAGCGACGATCGCGGCGTTTCCGATTGGGTGGGTGGTTTCCCAGGTCATGCTGTTTCTGCTTTTCGTCGGCGTCATCACACCTGTGGCGCTGTTGTTCAGGCTGCAGGGCCGCGATCGGCTGGCACGTCACCGACCCGAGCACGAGGGGAGCTACTGGAAACCGAAGACGACCACTGCAGACATGCGGCGCTATCTGCGTCAGTATTGAAGGGATGACGAGATCAGGTGAGAACAGCTTCGAGAAAGCCGCGTCCGAGAGCCGTGACGTCGGATTTCTCGGCGAGCTGTGGGGATTTCTGAAGTCCACTCGCAAATGGTGGCTGCTTCCCATCATCGCGGTCGTGGTGCTGTTCGGCCTGCTGATCTTCCTGTCCGGCACCGGCGTCGCGCCGTTCATCTACACACTGTTCTAACGTCTCGGCCACCTGCTGAGGTGTGTGTGCACGACACAGTGTCAAATACAGAATTGGTGAGAAACTAAATCAAAGGTTTACTTTCCCGGGACCGATAGCAATCACAGATGCGCTCGAAGACCTCTTCTCCCGTACGCCGCTCCGCTTCGCGGAAAAAGGCGGATGCTATCGAGATCGTGGTGCGCCGCGGCGCGCTGAAGCGGTTCGACGCGTTGAAGACCAAGACCGGTGAACTGCCGGTTGTCGTGAAGTGGGACCGTCGACTGGACGACCGTCGTGACGGCGCAAGCGGAGCAAAACGCGTTCGCCGCTACGAGGACCGCCGGCGGACACCCCCGTTCACCTGGGACCTGGCCGACTTTGTAGTGGTTGAGCCTACAGACGGTCGCAAAACGGCACCCCGCAGCCCGTCCCGCAAACGCAAGAAACCGACAAAGAAGTCGTAAGTTCCAGAGGTCTGTTGCAGTATCCGCGACCAGCCGAAATGAAAGGTGGTCGCACCAGATGATTAACTGGGAACTTCCGCATCAAAAGATTGCATGTCCGCACTGCGGTTCGACCGAAACGCAGTTGACGTTGGAGCTTCTGGGCCTGATTCGCTATTCCTGCCAGACCTGCCGTAAATCCTTCGCCACCCACGGCGACAACGCTCCCGCCCAGGCGGACCAGAAATCGACCGCCTCCGACGCAAGTTCCGGCCGGGTCTGACCGCGCGACTCGCTTGGCTCGCTCGGGGCGGGCACCCTCAATCTGATAATCTCGATTTCAGGTGGTCATTGGCCTCGACTACTCGCTTGCGCTCGTGTCGGGCGCGCTTCTCGCGCTGAGTTTTCCCCGTTACGGACATCCGGCTCTCGCGTGGATCGCGTTGGTGCCGCTGCTCGTGGCGCTCGCGCAGAAACGCCATCCGCCACTAAAGGCATTCCTTCTTGGCCTTACATCCGGGTTCATTTACTTCGCGGGGACGCTCTATTGGACCGGCACCGTGATCCGGACGTTTGGCGGCATCCCGCTGCCCGCGGCCATGCTTGGAGTCGTTCTTCTTGCGTTGTATCAAGGGTTTTTTCCCGCGTTGTTCGCGCTGATCTCCAGCCGCCTGATCGCGCGCGGCGGTCTCGCCGCCGTGTTTCTATCTGCCGCGGCGTGGATTGCGACAGAGTTCTTCCGCGGGGTCGTGTTTGGCGGGTTTCCGTGGGTGCTGCTCGGCGATAGTCAGGTGACCGTGCTGCCGGTCGCGCAGCTCGCGAGCGTGCTGGGCGTATACGGCGTGTCCGGTCTCGTCGCCTTCATCAACGCAGCCATCGCGTACGCGATGCTCACGAACGGACGGCGTCGCGCGGTGGCAATAGCCGCCGCTGCGGGTGTGCTGATTGCGACAGGTGCATGGGGCGCGGCACGCATTGCGGATGGGGCACTCACGCGCGCCGGAACACCGATTCGCGTCGGACTGATCCAGGCGAACATCGCTCAGGAAGACAAGTGGAAGGCGGGCGAAGCGCGCCGCATTTTCACCACCTACATCGCCATGACACGCGATGCCGTGAAGCGCGGCGCCGAGTACGTGATCTGGCCCGAGTCGGCAACGCCGTTCATGTTCGAAAACGATCCGGCGGGACAGGAAGCGTTGCGCGCGCTCGCGCGCGAGGTCCGGGTCCCCATCCTGTTCGGCAGCGATCAGGAGGTGACTCGCCCCGAGCCGGCGCTCTATAACGCCGCGTTCCTTGTCACGCCGGACGGCAGGACCGCGGCGGTCTATCGCAAGATCCACCTCGTGCCGTGGGGCGAGTTCATCCCTATGAAGCGGCTCCTGTTCTTCGTCTCGCCGCTTGTGGACAGCTTCACCGATTTCTCGCCGGGCACCGAGATGGTGCTGCTGCCGATCGGTTCGCATCTGGCGAGCACGGCCATTTGTTACGAGGTGGTCTACCCGTCGTTAATCCGCCGGGCAGTGCAGGGCGGGAGCGAGTTGCTGACTACGATCACCAACGACGCGTGGTACGGCCACTCCTCGGCGCCGTATCAGCACTTCGCGCTCGCTTCCATGCGTGCCATTGAGCAGGGACGCTACCTCGCGCGCGCGGCGAACACCGGAATCAGTGGTGTGATCGATCCCTACGGTCGCATCGTCCGCCAGTCGAGTATCTTTGAACAGGACGCGCTGGTGGAGCAGGTCAGGTTCCTGACGGTCCGGACGATCTATTCGCGCATCGGCGATGTGATTGCGTATATCGCCATCGCGCTGGTGGGACTCGGCCTTGTGCTGTTACGGAGGTAGGTTTGGCGGTTGCCATTGAAGATCTCACACGTCGATACGAGGATCTGAACAGACGGGCGCTCGAGTTGCGGAGGCATCTTTGAGCAGGCCAACCTCGATCAACAACTCGCCGAAATAGAAGCGCGCACGTCGGCGCCCGATTTCTGGAGCAACCAGGCGGAAGCGCAGAAGGTGATGCAGCGCCGACGCCGCCTCGAAGAGGATCGGACGCTGCTCCAGTCCCTGACCCGGCGCGCTGACGACATCAGTGTGCTGATCGAATGGGCCGGCGCGGGTGAAGACGTGACCGGCGATCTGGCGCGCTCGCTCGAGGACCTGCAGCAGGAGGTGGAGGGCGCCGAGACGCGCAAGATGCTCAGCGGCGAGCACGACGCCGCGAACGCGATCGTCACGATCCATCCTGGCGCCGGCGGCACCGAGTCGCAGGACTGGGCGGAGATGCTGCTCCGCATGTACATGAAATGGGCGGAACGGCGCGGCCTTCGCCGCGAGATCATCGACTACCAGCCCGGCGAAGAAGCAGGTCTGAAGAGTGTCACGTTCATGCTGTCCGGCGAGTACGCCTTCGGATTGATGTCCGCCGAAGCGGGCGTACATCGTCTGGTGCGCATCTCGCCGTTCGATCAGGCCGCTCGGCGGCATACGTCCTTTGCGTCGGTGTTCGTGTGGCCCGAATTGCCGGAGGACGTCGACGTCGATATTGAGGAAAAGGACTTGCGGATCGATACGTATCGATCGAGCGGCGCCGGCGGTCAGCACGTCAACGTCACCGACTCGGCGGTGCGCATCACCCACCTGCCGACCGGCATCGTCGTGTCGTGTCAGAACGAGCGGTCGCAGCACAAAAACCGTGCGCAGGCGATGAAGGTCCTCAGGTCACGTTTGTACGATGTGAGGATGAAGGAGCAGGCGTCGAAGCTGGAGCAGATTGCCGGTGCAAAGAAGGAGATCGGCTTCGGCAGCCAGATTCGCAGCTACGTGCTGCAGCCGTATCAAATGATCAAAGATCACCGCACCAAGATGGAGATCGGCGACGTTCATCGCGTGCTCGACGGTGATCTGGATCCGTTCATCAAGACGTATCTGTTGAAGAAAGCCAGCGGCACCCTCGGCGCTGCGGCGGCGGCCGATGAAGACTAAAGGACCGATCCTCGCGCTGGTCGCTGCGGTCGCGCTGGCCGCGGTGCCATCGACTCCGCCGCGCTTCACGGTGGTCGAAGCCTCTATCGGGGGGATGCAGCGCGCCCTCCAGCAGCATCGCATCACCTCACGTGAGCTCGTGCAGCAATCGCTGACCCGCATCGCGCTCTACGAAGATCGGCTCAACGCCATCATCTACGTCAATCCACGGGCACTCGAGGAAGCAGATGCTCGCGACAAGGAGCGTGCAGCGGGCCGCGCGCGCGGACCGCTGCACGGCATCCCCATCGCCATCAAGGACAACATCCAGACACGCGACATGCCGACCACCGGCGGCGCGCTGGCCTTCGCGGGGTTGATGCCGCCGTATGACGCAACGGTCGCGAAGAACCTGCACGATGCCGGCGCGATCATCATCGCCAAGACGCAGCTCACCGAGCTCGCCAACTGGGTGACGGTCGGCATGCCCGCGAACTACAACAGCCTGAACGGCTACGGCATGAACCCGTACGATCCACGCCGCGATCCACGTGAAGGACTCGCTGACGGACGCCCCGTGCTGACGACCGGCGGGTCGAGCTCGGGCGTTGGTACCAGCGTGAGCTTCTGGGCCGCAAACGTCGGCACGGAAACGTCCGGATCCATCCTCAGTCCAGCGAATCAGAACATGCTCGCCGGCATCAAACCGACGGTCGGCCGTGTGAGCCGCTACGGGATCATTCCGATTACCGCGGATCAGGACACTGCGGGACCGATGGCGCGGTCGGTCTCGGACGCGGCCATCCTGCTCGGCGCGCTCGAAGGGACGAGCCCCGATCCGAACGACGCCGCGACATCCGCGTGCACGCCGCCGCCTGGCCGCGATTACACGCGGTTCCTCGACCCGAACGCCCTGCAAGGTGCGCGCATCGGGGTGCCTCGCGCCAACTTCTACGATGCGGTTGTCTCGGGCGCTTCGCTGATGCCGCGCGGCGGCCTGACGTCCGAGCAGAAGCGGGTGATGCAGGATGCGATCGCCGAGCTGAAGCGTCTCGGCGCGACGGTCGTTGATCCGGCGAATATTCCGAGCATCGTTGACTGGGATCCAGCGCGCAATTTCCTCGATTGGCCTGTCTGCTCGGGTCCGGACAACGCAAAGGGAAAGGACGCGAACTGCTCGACGACCTACAAGTACGGGATGAAGCGCGATTTCAGCAAATGGCTGTCGCTGTTAGGCGATGCCGCACCGGTGAAGTCGCTCGCGGATCTGCGGGCGTGGAACGAAGCGCACCGCGCGATGGGGGCGCTCAAATACGGTCAGTCGAACCTCGACAACGCCGACGAGATCGACCTGGTTGCCGATCGCGCGCGCTACGAGAGAGATCGTCGCAAGGATCTGCTGGTCACCGCGAAGCATGGGATCGACGAGGTGATGAAGGCGCAGCGCCTCGACGCGCTGCTGTTCCCGGCGCAGAACGGCAACGGCATAGCCGCCCGCGCCGGCTATCCGTCCGTCATCGTTCCCTATGCAGTGGTGCCGAACAACGCGCCGCCAGCGTTCCCGTCCGACTTCAATCCGAAACCCGCACCGTTCGGCGTGACCTTCACCGGCATGGCGTGCAGCGAGCCGCGCCTCATCGCGGTGGCGTACGCGTTCGAACAGGCAACCCGCCTTCGCCCGGCTTCGGCGGGGCAAGCTCACGGAAGGGTCCCACCGCCCGAATTCCCGTAGTGAACCGAACGCCGACCTGCGGCGTCTAGCGTACGAACGCGAGCTCCGATGCATGAGTGGACAGGCCGACTGGCCGCGGACGTCGTGACACCGGACGAGGAGCTCGAGCGTGAGTTCGATGCGCGGCTGGTCGAGTCTTCGCGGCTGGCGTTCCGGGTCGCCTACTCGGTGTTGCGCCAGCGCGAAGACGCCGAAGACGTTGCCCAGGATGCGTTTGCCAGGGCGCATCGACGATTCCGGCAGCTTCGCGATCCCGATCGGTTTTGCGGCTGGCTGGTGAAGATGGTCTGGCGGATGGCGCTCGACAGGCGCCGCAGCGCGCACCGACGGGCCACGCGTGAGGCTGCACACCAGGGTCTGCGCGCCGCGACAGCGGAAAGAGGAGGCGAGGAACGGTCGCAACTCCTATGGGAGGCGATCGATGCTCTTCCTGAAAAGCTGCGGAGTGTGATTGTCCTGGCAAGCATCGAAGGACATGATGTCGCCGCCGTCGCGCGGCTGCTCGGCATTCCCGAGGGAACCGTCAAGTCGCGGCTGTTCCTCGCGCGGCAACAGCTCAAGGAACGTTTGCAATGCCTGAACACGGACACGAAAACTCGATGAGCGACGAGCTCCTCGATCGCGAGCTGGCAGCACTGCTGTCAGTAGAACCATCGCCTGCATTCGTTGCGCGAGTGCGCATGCACGTGGCGTCACAGGAGCGAACGCCAGTGTCGTGGTTGAACGCTCGCGGGCTCGCGCTGGCCGTCGTCCTCGTCGTTGCTGTCGGAGCGGCGGTCGCCATCCGAACCGGGCAGTCGAGATACGTTGATAGCAGCCAGGCTCGGGCCGGCGAGCAGCCGGCGTTCGTAATCCCGCAGCAGACCCCTCGCGTGACTGCACTGCCCGCGCAACCATCTGCGCATCCCGCGCCCGAGGTGTTGATATCTCCTTCGGAATCTCGAGTTGTAGAACGATTGCTAATCGCGGCGCGCGGTACGGTCGTCGCCCCCGACGCACATTCATTCGAGGAGACGGACGCAACCCTTCTCCCGCCGATGCCGATTGACATCGCCCCCATCAGGCTCGAGCCACTCGCGGCAGTGGCCGAAATTGAATCAGGAGCAGTCCAGTGATGACGCGCTTTCGTTTGTTGGCCGTGTTAGGAGTCGTCGTCCTGTTAACCGCCGGCACACATGCGCAGGAACCAGCTGCGCCCCCTGCTCCGGCCTTGCCACAGGCGCCACCCGTACCTGCCGTGCAACCGCCTACGCCCCAGCGGGCGCGCACGGCCAACCTGGCCGCCATCGTGCCGCTCAAGGTGACGATCACGTTGTCGAAGTATCACGGCGACAAGAAAGTCAGCAGCATGCCGTACGAACTGACGGTGCGCACCGACAACAACAAGGCGAGCATCCGCATGTCGACGGAGGTGCCAACGCCGACGTTCGGGTCGCCGAATCCTGCCGCGGCCGATCCGACCAAGCCGCCGTCACGGATCGGTCCGTTCGTGATGCGGTCCATCGGCACGAACATCGACTGTAATGCGTCGAATCTCGACAGCGGACGCTACTCGTTGACCGTCACGATCGAGGACTCGTCGATCTATGAAGACTCGCAGCGCATCGACATCCCGAACGGCGCCAGGATGTCGGACGTGTCGGCCGTTCGTACCTACCGCACGACCAACGCGCTCGTGCTGCGCGACGGGCAGTCAACGGAATTTACGACGGCTGTGGACAAGGTGAGCGGAGACGTCTTCAAAGCAAACGTGATGCTCACGGTGATCAAATGAGCGCGGTCGACTAATTGGATGCTGGCGCGACGGCGGGGACGACGGTGGCGCCCTGGGGCTGGGTGCCGTTGATGAACGCTTCGTCGATGCCGTTATCCAGCTTGACGAAGACGATGTTGCCCGGCGCTTCGAACTGCGGCGGATTCTTCCGATCGGCGCGCTTGTCGATGTAGGCCTTCATGAAGTCCATCCAGATCGGCACCGCCGCAACCGCACCGGTCTCATTGCTGCCGAGCGGCTTCTTCTCGTCGTACCCAACCCAGACACCGACCGTGATGTTCGGATCGAAGCCGATGAACCACGCATCAGTGTATTCGTCCATCGTTCCGGTTTTGCCGGCGAGCGGCCAGTCGAGGCTCTTCGCGGCAGCCGCCGTGCCGCGCAGGACCACGCCGCGCATCAGGTTCGTCATCACGTACGCTGTGTCGGCGCGAATCGCCTCGTGTGGTTCCGGACGGTTCTCTTCGATGACGTTTCCCTCGCGGTCGGCGATGCTGATGACCGAATAGGGGCGCATCCGTACACCCTGATTGGGAAACGCCGAGTACGCGCTCGTCATATCCCACAGCGTTTCTTCAACGGAACCGAGAGCGAGCGAGAGATATGGCGGCATGTTCGGCGGCAACCCAAATCGGGCGGCGACCTTGATAACGTTGTCGGGTCCGAGCTCCGCCAGCGCTTTCACCGCCGGAATGTTGCGCGAGTCCTCGAGCGCCCAGCGCAGCGTCACCGGTCCTTCGTACTTGCGATCGTAATTGAGCGGTTCGTACGGCGGCTGGTTCGGGCCCGCTTCGTAAGAGATCGGTTCGTCAACAAAGATCGATACAGGCGTGTAGCCGCGGTCAATCGCCGTCGTATAAATGAACGGCTTGAACGCCGAGCCGACCTGCCGCTTTGCCTGAGTGGCGCGGTTGAACTTGCTGCGCGCGAAATCGAAGCCGCCTACCATCGCGCGCACCTGACCCGTGCGGTTATCGATCGCCAGCAGCGCGCCTTCTACGACCGGATCCTGCTCGAGACCGATCGACTTCGGAACTCCGCCGACAATCTCACGCACCTCGACCTGCACCAGATCGCCGACCTTCAGAAAATCGCCGGCAGATGTCTTCCGCGTCCACGCGAACGCCGTCTTCGGCAGCTCCACTTCATTCGCACCGATACGCACGCGAGCGCTGCCGTTGCCGCCTTTCGCCGCCACCGATGTCACGAGAGCAGGGACGATGTCGCCTGCGAGGATGGGCCGGTTCCACCGGTCGGTCGTAAACGCCTCGAGCGTTCGCCTCTCGGCGAGGATGTTGCGAACTTTGCGGAAACCGGCGTGCCGCTTGTCGAGCCGCCGCAATCCGCGATCGAGCGCACGATTCGCGACTTCCTGCAGTTCCGCGTCGAGCGTGGTCTGTACCTGCAGGCCATTCTGATAAAGCGCGTCGGCGCCGTACTCCTGCTCGAGCGTCTTGCGGATCTCCTCGACGAAATACGGCGCGACCGACGGCTCGGGCCGCTGTTGACCCTGCAGCACGAGCGGACGCTCCTCCGCCTCGCGCGCCTCTTCGCGTGAGATGTCGCCTTCGTCGGCCATGCGCTCGAGCACGTAGTTGCGGCGCACCAGGGTCTGCTTGGGATTGACGAAGGGACTGAGCCGTCCGGGCGCCTGGATGATGCCCGCGATCACCGCCGCTTCCTCGAGCGTCAGGTCCTTCGCCGCCTTGTCGAAATAGAGATGCGACGCTGCCTCGACGCCGTACGCGCCGTGGCCGAGATTGATCTGGTTCGCGTAGAGCGTGAAGATTTCCTGTTTCGTGAACCGCTTCTCGATTTGAATCGCGACGATCCACTCTTTGATCTTGCGCTCCGGCGACACTTCGAAGCGTCCACCCGAGAGCTGATATTGCTGCAGGAACACATTGCGCGCGAGCTGCTGCGTGATGGTGCTGGCGCCCTGACGCTTGCCGGTAACGAGATCCTTCAATACGGTGATCGCGATGCGCGTCATGCTGACGCCGAAGTGCTGATTGAAGCCGGCATCCTCGGTCGCGATGATTGCGTTGCGGAGCACAGGCGCGATCTGGTCGTAGCTGACGACAAGCCGCCGCTCGGTCGCGAACTCACCAATCGTCTGTCCGTCACGCGCGACGATGCGCGTGATCGTGTTCGGGCGGTAATCGTCGAGCGCGCTGATCTCGGGAACGTCGCCGGCAAACGCGACGAGCACGCCGCTGAGCGTGCCGAGGACCGCAGCGATCACAAACAGGAGGACGAGCCCGACCTGAGCGACGCGCAGCACCACGCGCCGTTTCGCCCGATTGGGGTCAACAGGCGTATCAGGCGTAATCGGGTCTTGCTGTTCCACTAAACGCAGTATAGCGGAGGGGTTAGCGCGTGCGGGCGCTCTAAAATTGACTGAACCTCACTCAGATTTCATAATACGACCAGCCTAAAGATCGCGGACCTGAAGGTCCGCGCTGCGGCTAGAGGATCGACGACATCATGAGCAAAATCATCGGCATCGACCTGGGCACTACCAACTCCGTTGTGGCCGTGATGGAGGGCGGCGAACCGGTCGTCATCACCAATCCGGAAGGAAGCCGACTCACGCCATCGGTGGTGGCGTTCACCAAGACGGGCGAACGGCTCGTCGGCCAGGTGGCGAAGCGCCAGGCGGTGACCAACCCCGAAAACACCATCTTCTCGATCAAGCGCTTCATGGGACGGCGCTTCACCGAGGTGACCGAGGAAATGAAGATGGTGCCCTACACCGTCTCCGCCGCATCGAACGGAGACGTGCGGGTGAAGATTGGCAACGAGGAGTACGCGCCGCCGCAGATTTCGGCGATGGTGCTCCAAAAGCTGAAGCAGGCGGCGGAGGAATATCTCGGTCAGGCGGTGACCAAGGCCGTCATCACCGTTCCGGCCTACTTCAACGACGCGCAGCGCCAGGCGACAAAGGAAGCCGGCAAGATCGCCGGCCTCGAGGTGATGCGCATTGTCAACGAGCCGACCGCGGCCGCACTCGCCTACGGCCTCGACAAGAAGAAGGACGAGACGATTGCCGTCTACGACTTCGGCGGCGGCACGTTCGACATTTCGATTCTGGAAGTCGGTGAGGGGGTCGTCGAGGTCAAGGCGACCAACGGCGACACGCATCTGGGGGGCGACAACCTCGATCAGCGCATCATCGAATGGATCATCGCGGAGTTCAAAAAGAGCGACGGCATCGATCTGAGCAAGGACCGCATGGCGCTGCAGCGCCTGAAAGAAGCGGCGGAGAAGGCGAAGATGGAGCTCTCGACGGTGATGGAGAGCGACATCAACCTGCCGTTCATCACCGCGGATCAAAGCGGTCCCAAGCACCTGCAGATGAAGTTGACGCGCGCGAAGTTCGAGCAGCTCGTCGAAGACCTTCTGCAGAAGACCGTCGGCCCCACCAAGCAGGCGCTCGCGGATGCCGGCCTCGACCCCTCGAAGATCGACGAAGTGGTGCTCGTCGGCGGCTCGACGCGCATTCCGCGCGTGCAGCAGATCGTCAAGGATCTGTTCGGCAAGGATCCCCACAAGGGTGTCAACCCCGACGAAGTCGTCGCTGTCGGCGCAGCTATTCAGGCCGGCGTGCTCGCGGGCGAGGTCAAGGACCTGCTGCTGCTCGACGTCACGCCGCTGTCGCTCGGTATCGAAACGCTCGGCGGTGTGATGACGACCCTCATCCCGCGCAACACGACGATCCCGACGCGCAAGAGCGAAACGTTCTCGACGGCGGCCGACAGCCAGACCAGCGTCGAAGTACACGTGCTGCAGGGCGAGCGTCCGCTGGCGCGCGACAACCGCACCCTCGGCCGGTTCCAGCTGGTGGGCATTCCGCCGGCGCCGCGCGGCGTGCCGCAGATTGAAGTCACCTTCGACATCGACGCCAACGGCATCGTCAATGTCTCCGCAAAGGATCTCGGCACCGGCAAGGAACAGAAGATCACCATCACCGCATCGAGCGGCCTGAGCAAGGAAGAGGTCGAGCGGATGATGAAGGATGCCGAATCGCACGCGGAAGACGACAAGCGGCGCAAGGAAGAGATCGAGGTGCGCAATCGGGCCGATCAGGCCGTCTACGGCGCCGAGAAAATGCTGCAGGACATGGGCGGGAAGCTTGCCAGCAGCGACAAGGCGGCCGTCGAAACAGCGATCGAACAACTGAAGGGCGCCATCGCGCAGAACGACGCCGCGGCGATGAATCGAGCGATGGAGCAACTGACGCAGGCGCAGCACCGAGCCGCGGAGGCGCTCTATAAGAACGCAGGAGCGTCCACAGGCCAGGGTCCGGAGGGTGCAGCGGGTGCAGAGGGTTCGGCGGGTTCTGGTTCTCAGGGTGCTGCGGCGGGCGCGGCGCAGGGCGACGTGATCGACGCGGAGGTAGTGGACGAGGAGAAGAAATGATTGCTGATTCGCGATTCGCGATTCGTCGTTTGAAAACGCTGATCGCGAATCACTAATCACAGATCGCATGGATTTCTACGTCATCCTGGGACTCGAGCACGGCGCGACGGAGTCGGAGATCAAGCGTGCCTACCGACGCCTCGCCCGACGGTATCACCCGGACATCAACCCGGGCGACCGGACGGCGGAAGCGCGCTTTCGTCAGATCCTCGAGGCGTACGAGACGTTAATCGACCCGGCCCGACGATCGAAGTACGACTCGGGCACGCCGGTCGCCGGCCATCAGGGGCGGTCCACCGGGTTCGAGGGCTTCGACTTTTCCGGCCGCGCGGTCGATCACGCGGCCACGTTCGGCGATCTGTTTGCCGAAGTGTTCACAGCACGCGCGGAACAGCGGCCCGCCGCCGAGCGCGGCGCGGATCTTCACCAGACGCTGTCGCTTTCATTCGAAGAAGCCTTCAACGGGACGGCGCGGACGATTACGGTGACGCGCCGCGAGACGTGCCGGGCGTGCGCGGGTACGGGGATCACGCGCGTCACGACCGGCGCCTGTCTTGTATGTCAGGGCAGCGGATCGATCCGGACGGTCCGTGGCCACATGGTGTTTTCGCGCAGCTGTCCAGGATGCGGCGGCAGCGGGCAGCAGCGGCCGCGTGCGTGCGAGCCGTGCAGTGGGGCAGGACAGTTGACGCGCGCAGAGGCGGTACAGGTGCGACTTCCCGCCGGTGTCGCCGACGGCGAACGCGTGCGTGTGGCCGGCAAAGGCAACTCCGGGCTGCGCGGCGGCGAGCCGGGTGATCTCTACATCACGATGCACGTGGCCGCGCATCCGATGTATCGCCGCGAAGGCGACGATCTGTTCATCAGCGTACCGATCGCCATTCACGAGGCGGGCCTCGGCGCGCGGATCGATGTGCCCACGCCTGACGGCGGCGCGAAGGTTCGCATTCCGCCCGGCACGCAATCCGGCCAGCGCTTCAGGCTGAGGGAGCGGGGTGTCGCGTCGAAACGCGACGGTCGCCGCGGCGATCTCGTCGTGGAAGTCAGGCTCGTCCTGCCGAAGCTGCTCGATGAGCGCTCGAAGCAGCTGCTGCGCGAGTTCGGCCGCATCAATGGAGAGAACGTCAGGACTGAATGATGGCGAAGCGACCTGGCGGCAAGGCCTACTACATGATCAGCGCGGTGTCGCAGAAGTACAACATCCATCCGCAGACACTGCGCCTCTACGAGCGCGAGGGGCTGCTCAAGCCATCACGCACGGAAGGAAACACGCGCCTCTATTCCGAAGAGGACCTCGAGCAGCTCGAAACGATCCTGACGTTGACACGCGATCTCGGCGTCAACCTCGCCGGCGTGGAAATCATCCTGAACATGCGGCGCAAGATCGAACAGATGCAGGGCGAGGTGAACGAATTCATGGATTACGTGAAGCGTGAGCTCGCGCGCGGCATCGACGACTGGGAGCAGCGTCTCGGCACTGCGCTTGTCAAGTCTTCACCAACCGATCTCGTACGTCGTACGCAGCCACCCGTTCAGGCTGACGCCCAAACCGAGAAGACGAAGATGAAGAAATGATTTGTGATTAGTGATTCGTGATTTGAAACTAAAAATCACAAATCACAAATCACAAATCGCAAATGATCGGTTACGATGCAGTCCGTGCCGTGTCCGATCTGCGACGATGCCGGATGGAAAACGATTGAAGTCGACGGCGTCTCGCGGGTCACACGCTGCGACTGCTGGCATCAGCGCAGCTTCGAGGCGCTACTGAAGAGCGCACGCATTCCCCGCCGGTATCTCCACTGCGAGTTCTCAAATTTCGAGAGGCATACTGACAGCCAAATCGATGCGTTTCGACGCGCCGTTCGCATCATGGAAGATTTTCCCGTTAATGAGAAGGGTCTGCTTCTCTACGGTGATAACGGTGTTGGCAAGACGCACTTGGCGGTTGCGCTCCTCAGAGAAACCATTCGACGCAAGGCAGCCCGGGGTGTGTTTTACGAAACCGCGGAACTGCTGAAGCTCGTTCGCAATACGTATAACAGCAGTGTCGAGGCCACGGAACTTGAAGTTCTCGAGCCGGTCCTGCATGCCGATATCTTGGTGCTGGATGACCTCGGTCGTGAGAACAAGTCTGCGTGGGTAGAGGAGATGCTCGGGATAGTTATCAACACGCGCTACAACGAGCGTCGCCTCACGGTGTGCACGTCGAACCTACTTGACATTGACAACACTGAGCCGAACTCTTTCGCTTTCCAGCTAGGGTTGCGGATTCGGTCTCGACTGAAGGAAATGTGTCAATGGGTTCGCATGGACGGCGTGGACACTCGGGACGTCGGCCCGCATCCGACAGCTAACGACATTACGGAGTGGGAGAGAAGTTCACCTGGTTCACCCAAGAACCGTTTGACGCGCAAACAACAAGATGACGCTCGCGCCCGCAATTCGCTGCCCCAGAAGACCGGTGGTCAAGCGCGCGCCCAGCTGAAGACTCGTGACGGCAAGGCCGACCTCAAGTGGCCGGGCGGTCGCGCCGGAAGTCAGTAGCCTGACGCCTCGAGCCGGTAGACTGAAAGTAGTGCTCGGCCTCTACGTCCACATCCCGTTCTGCTCGGCCATCTGCAACTACTGCAACTTCAATCGAGGTCTGTTCGACGAAGCGCTGAAACAGCAGTACGTGCGCGCGCTGCAGCAGGCCATCGCAAGGCAGGGCGACGGGTCGCCTGCCGACACGATCTACTTCGGCGGCGGTACGCCATCGCTGCTGGAGCCGTCGGAAATCGGCGCGATCATCGAGGAGTGTCAGCGTGCCTTCCAGGTGACGCGAGATGCCGAGATCACCATGGAGGCCAATCCCGAGACCGTCACACCCGAGCGCCTGGCCGGCTTCCGTGCCGCGGGTGTCAATCGACTCAGCTACGGCGTGCAGTCCTTTCGCGACGAGGAGCTGCAGCGCCTCAGCCGCCTCCACTCCGCATCGCGCGCTGGCGACGCCTTCGCCATGGCCCGCGCCGCCGGCTTCGACAATATCTCGCTCGACCTGATGATGTGGCTTCCACAGCAGACGGTGGGGCAATGGCTGGAATCCGTTGACGCGCTCATCGCGCTCGGCCCGGAGCACGCCTCGCTCTACATTCTGGAGCTCTATCCCAACGCGCCGCTTCGCGACACGATGGCGCGTGCGCAGTGGTCGCTCGCTCCAGACGATGACGCGGCGGAGATGTATCTGCAGGCGATGGCTCGTCTCGATGCGGCGGGGTACGAGCAGTACGAGATCTCGAATGTCGCCAGGCCCGGTCGCGAGTCGCGTCACAACTTGAAGTACTGGACCGACGGCGAGTGGCTTGGCTTCGGATGCGGAGCGCATTCCACCCGACGAGCTGTCCGCTGGAAGAACCTCTCGTCAACGACCGAGTACATCGCGGCTGTCGTGTCAGGAGGTCAGACGGCCGTGGATCGGCGCGAGCTGACCGAACGTGAGGCGCTCGAAGAGGCACTGTTTACAGGCTTGCGGCTCGTTGGCGGAGTCGACGTGGATACCGTGAGGACCCGATATCGGGCGGATATCTGGACGTTGTATGGTGAAGGCCTGGAGCGGTTCCGCGAGGCAGGCCTGTTGATCTATGATGGGCGCCTTTTGCGACTCTCGAGGGCAGGAATGCTTCTTGCCAACGAGATCATGTCCGAGTTCGTTTCCGTGGTAGATTAACGGCCTTTCCGAGGAGGCTCGAAGATGCGACGACTGTCCGGCGTTCTGTTGGCGTGTGCGATGTTTCTCATACCGGCGTTTTCGCACGGACACGGCGACCTGTACGCGCAGCAGCCGCCGCAGAAAACGACCTTCACCGGCGACGTCGTCGTGATGGCGTATGCGATCAATCCCGACAAGACAGCAGATTACGAGAAGGTCATCGCCCAGTTGAAGGATGCGCTCTCGAAATCGGAAGCGCCCGAGGCGAAGCAGCAGCTGGCCGGGTGGAAGGTCATCAAGAACGCGATGCCGAATCCGGACGGCTCGATCGTCTACATCCACATCATCTCGCCCGTCGTCAAGGATGCGGATTACTCGATCATGAACAACATCTATACGGCGGTGAAGGATCCCGCCGCGGCCAAAGCAGTATTCGACATGTATCGCGGCGCGATGAAGCAGGCGCTCTTCGTCATCCAGGGGCCGCTCGTCAACGATCTCTCGAAATGATGCACTGGGCGGACCTGACGGTCTGCCCTGCAGTGGCGAGCCACAGCTGTTCAAGAGCCACGGACGCGCACGCGCCCGTGGCTCTTTGCATTTACACTGATGGCAATGCTTGTCCCGATTGCTCTCGCGCTCGCGCTCCAGGGCGCGACGCCGACGCCGCAAGGCGCCGTGCAGCCGCAACAGACGTCGCCGCTTCCCGGGCCCACGCCACCGACGCCAACCGCCCCGCCCGCGCCGGCTCCGCCACCGGGCCAAAGCGTTGTCTCACCGCCGCCGATGGGGCGCGTCTTCGCCTCCGACCACGGCATCATCTTCAACGCGATCCGTCCCGACAAAGTGATGGACTTCGAGACGGTGATCGCGAAGCTGCGCGCGGCGCTTACCAACTCGAAAGACCCAGTGCGCAACCAGCAGGGGTGGGGCTGGAAGGTCTACAAGGCGGCCGAGCCGGGCCCCAACGGCAGCGTGCTCTACGTGTTCGTGATGGATCCTGCCGTGAAGGGCGCCGACTACGGCGTCGCGAAGATTCTTGCCGAAGCGTATCCGAGCGAGATCATGGACCTGTATCGCATGTATACCGGCGCGTTTGCCGCGGCAGGACAGACGCTGATCAATCTGCAGCCGGTCGGATCAGAACCCCAGGGTAATCCCGGCGTACAAACGCTGGACGGTCGAACGCCAAGTCGGTAGTGGCTTGTCGCCGAGCAGCTTGAAGATGCGGTAGTCGACCCGCGCCTTCAGCGGACCGAGCAGCGAAATCTTCACGCCTCCTCCCGTGTTCGACGTAACCCCGGTCTTCGTCACCTCCTGCGGCAGCCCCGCCGTCCTCTTCTCGCGATAAATCCCGCCACCGGTTGTCGCATAAAACTGCAGCCCCGCAATCGCAATGGGCGTCTGCACGTAGACGTTGCCGACGCCGGTCTTCAGCGACGGGCCGAAATGCTCTTCGTCTTCGCCCGCCGCTGCGTACTCGAACTCGACACCGACGATGACCACGCCTGCGCCGATGGCGAAGCCCTTCGTCGTCTGTGGCGACGCGTTCGTTGCGTCGGATGGGTTGACGGTGCCGATGAACAGTGTCCCGTCGGCAAATGCCGGCCTCGCCCATGCGGCCATGAGCAAAACGAGCAGCGGGAGAACGCGGAAGAGTCGCACACCCGAATGATACGATCGGATGCGTCGATGAAGTTCGAATTCACGTCGGATCAGGAGCTGCTGCGTCGCAGCGTGCGCGAATTCGCCGAATCGGAGCTGCGTCCGCACATCCGCGAGTGGGATGAGGCGCAGCAGTTCCCGCGCGAGCTGCTGTCGAAGCTGGCGGCGCTCGGCCTGATGGGAATTCAGTTTCCAGAGGAGTTCGGCGGGGCGGCGATGTCCACGGTCGATTACTGCATCTGCATCGAGGAGCTGGCCCGGGTCGATCCCTCGGTGTCGCTGACCGTCGCTGCGCACAACGGGCTTGGCGCCGCGCACATCGCGATGTTCGGCAGCGACGATCAGAAGCGTAAATATCTGACGCCGCTGGCGCGCGGTGAGAAGCTGGCCGCCTGGGGCCTGACCGAAGCGTCGTCCGGCAGCGACGCCGCCGCCATGCGTACCACCGCGGTGCGCGAGGGCGACTGCTGGGTGATCAACGGGACCAAGCAGTTCATCACTCACGGGCGAAGCGGCGATCTGATCGTGGTGACGGCAGTCACCAACAAATCGAAAGGCAGCCGCGGCATCAGCGCGTTCGTCGTCGAGCGCGGGACCGCCGGTTTTCGCGCCGGTAAGAAGGAGGACAAGCTCGGCATGCGTGCGAGCGAGACGAGCGAAGTCATCTTCGAGAATTGCCGCGTGCCGCGCTCGCAGATGGTGGGACAGGAAGATCAGGGTTTCATCAACGCACTACAGGTGCTTGATGCCGGCCGCATCGGCATCGCCGCGCTTGCGGTCGGTCTGGCACAGGGCGCGTACGAAGCGGCGCGGCGGTATGCGTTCGAGCGCAAGCAGTTCGGCCAGCCGATCGGCACGTTCCAGAGCATCCGCGCCAAGTTGGTGGACAACGCGATCCGCATCCAGGCGGCGCGCTTGTTGACCTACCGCGCGGCGTCCATGAAACATGCGGGGCGCCGCACGACACTCGCAGCGGCGATGGCGAAGCTCTATTCGAGCGAGATCGCGGTGCGCGCGTCGGAGGACGGCGTACAGATTCACGGCGGCTACGGATTCGTGAAGGACTACCCGGCGGAAAAATACTTCCGCGACGTCAAGCTGACCACCATCGGCGAAGGCACAAGTGAAATACAACGGCTGGTGATCGCGCGCCAACTCATGCATCAGCCTTCGCCTCCGGCAACGACGAGACAGGGCTGATGAGCCTCGCGGAACGCGTATTCGCGGGCGACGCGCGGGCGATCGCGCGCGCGATTTCGCTCATCGAAGACGAATCGACCGCCGGTGCGGAGCTCGTTCGCGAGATCTATCGGCGCACCGGGCGTGCCTACCTGATCGGTGTGACCGGTCCGCCCGGGGCGGGCAAGAGCACGCTCGTCGATCGAATGATCGCGGAGCTTCGCAAGGCCGGCCAGTCCGTCGGCATCATCGCTGTGGATCCAACGAGTCCCTACTCGGGAGGCGCCATTCTCGGCGATCGCGTCCGCATGGCTGCGCACTTCGGTGACGACGGTGTCTTCATCCGCAGCATGGCGACCCGTGGGCATCTCGGCGGCCTGGCGCGCGCGACGAGCGAGGTAGCGCTCGTTCTCGACGCGTCCGGCAAGGACATCGTCATCATCGAGACCGTTGGCGTCGGTCAGGACGAGGTCGACATCGTGCGTACCGCGGATATTTCGATCGTGGTGCTGGTACCCGGCACTGGCGACGAGGTCCAGGCGCTCAAGGCCGGCATCATGGAAATTGCCGACATCTTCGTGGTCAACAAAGCAGATCGGGAGGGCGCCGATCGTCTGGCGCAATCCGTCGCCGCGATGCTCGCTCTCAGCAGCGCAGGCCCCCCGGGTCCGCGAGAGGGATGGCGACCGCCGATCCTGAAGACGGAGGCGACGTCAGGCGTGGGCGTTCCGCAGCTGATGCAGACGATCGAAGAGTTCCGCGCGCATTCGGCGGCGACGCGCGCCACCCGACAGCGCGCCCGCCAGGAATATCGCCTGCGCGATCTGCTCTCGCATCGCTTCATGCATCTCGTCGAGGAGTCTCTGCCTGACGGCGAGCTCGAGCGAATCGTCGACGGGATCGCGGCTCGAAAGGTCGATCCTTATTCCGCGGCTTCGGCGATCCTCAAGACCGTATGTGGGACGAGGCCAGCGACGAGCGCGGCGGCCGCGAGTCGCGGACGCGCCCGCACCAAGGCCGTCCTGGATCACGTTGGCATTGCGGTCCAGGATATTGACAAGGCGCTCGCTTTCTTTCGCGATGCGCTCGGCCTTGACGTCGAGATGCCGGAGGAGGTCGCTTCGCAGCGGGTGCGGGCGCATTTCATTCCGGTCGGCGAGTCCGCGATCGAGCTGCTCGAGGCGACCGCGAACGACTCACCCATCACGAAATACGTCGAGAAGCGCGGCCCCGGCATGCATCACATCACGCTGCGTGTCGACGATATCCGCGCCGTGCTCGATCAGCTGAAGGCGCGCGGCGTGCGGCTGGTCGACGAGCAGCCGCGACCCGGTGCGGAAGGCTCGCTCGTGGCGTTCATTCATCCGTCGGCGGCGCATGGTGTGCTGGTGGAGCTGAAACAAAAGTAAAATCCCAACTCCCAGATCCAAAAACCCACATCCCAACGGATCCGGCTCCCGAATCCCGGATCCCGATACGCGAGACAGAAATGCAGCGAGCTCAGATAGGCATCATCGGCGGTTCCGGTCTGTACGACATGGCCGATGTGACCGATCGCGAAGAAGTGAAGGTGACCACGCCGTTTGGAGAGCCGTCGGCGCCGTACCTGTTGGGCACGCTGCGCGGCACGCGCGTCGCGTTTCTGGCGCGGCATGGCGGCGGACATCGCGTGTCGCCGTCGGAGCTGAACTTTCGCGCGAACATCTACGGACTGAAGACGCTCGGCGTCGAGTTCATCCTCTCGGCCAGCGCCGTCGGCAGTCTCAAACAGGAATACAGGCCCGCCGACATCGTCATTCCCGATCAGTTTTTCGATCGCACAAAGGGTCGACCGAGCAGCTTTTTCGGCCGCGGGCTCGTGGGGCATGTGGCCTTTGCCCACCCGTTCTGCAGAATCCTCAGCGGCATCGCCTACGAAAGCGGGCGAGCAGCCGGTGCGACGATGCACAAGGGCGGCACCTATGTCTGCATGGAAGGCCCGCAGTTCTCGACACTCGCGGAATCGAAGCTCTACCGGTCATGGGGGATGGACATCATCGGCATGACCAACCTGCAGGAGGCGAAGCTCGCGCGCGAGGCGGAGATCTGCTACGCCACGCTGGCGATGGTCACCGACTACGACTGCTGGCACGAGGAGGAGGCCGACGTCTCCGGCCAGGCGGTGATGGAGGTGATCGCGCAGAACGTGAAGATGGCGCAGGCCGTGGTGCGCAACGTCGTCGGCGGGCTGGCGAACCTGCCGCGCACCTGCGCCTGCCAGCACGCGCTGCAGCACTCGTTGATCACCGACCGCGCGCTGGTGCCGGCTCAGACCTTGAAGGACCTGCAGCCGATCATCGGCAAGTACATGCCGGCCTGAGCGACGAGACCCGTTGCGCATTCTCGTCACCAACGACGACGGCATCTTCTCGGAGGGCATCAAGCTCCTCGCCCAGGCGCTTTCGCCGTTGGGCGAGGTGGTGGTCGTGGCGCCCGACCGCGAGCAGAGCGCCAGCGGCCACTCGCTCACCCTCAACCGGCCGCTGCGGCTGCGCAAGATCGAGGAGCGCTGGTACGCCGTCGACGGCACGCCGACCGATTGCGTCAGCCTCGCCGTGCAGTGGCTGATGAAGGACGAGCCGCCGGCGCTCGTCGTCTCGGGCATCAACTTCGGCTTGAACCTCGGCAACGACGTCACCTACTCGGGCACCGTGTCGGCGACCTTCGAGGGGAGCCTGCTCGGCATCCCCTCGATCGCCTTCTCGCAGGAGGTGTCGGAGAA
>DATJJE010000052.1:0-36426 GCA_035492455.1 Vicinamibacterales bacterium
CCCGCCGCCGAGCCGTGCGTCTAATGCCGTGAAGCCGGCCGGCGCGACGACGTACTCGTCGCGGGTGACGACGGGCGGCGGCAGCGTCGAGGTGAGCGTGCGATCGAGCTGCCGGGTGCGGAGAAGCGATTCGAGGTCGGCGCGGGCCAGCGGCATAGTTTCGCTTTATGTTCGCCTTTCTCGCGAACTATAACACAAGTCCGGACGCGTTCATGTAAGATACGTGGCTGCTACTGTTTAGAGACATCTTTGGCCGAATCCGTTCAAGCCCGAGCGACCACCACCACCGCCCCCGCCCCGGACGTTGTCGCCCCCACACCGCCGGTCGGCGCGCTCCGCCGGACCCTTGCGGCGTTCACGTACCGCGACTTCCGCGTGCAATGGATTGGCGCCTGCACCTCGAGCATCGGCACCTGGATGCAGCTGGTCGCGCAGAACTGGCTGGTGCTGTCGCTGACGCACTCGCCGTTCTTCCTCGGCCTCGACGCGTTCCTGCAGCAGCTGCCCATCATCCTCTTCTCGCTCGCCGGCGGTGTGCTCGCCGACCGTCTCGATCGCCGCCGCACGCTGCTGATGTCGCAGTACCTCCAGATGGCGACCTCCGCCGTGCTCGCGGCGCTGATGTTCTTTCACCTCGTCCAGATCTGGCACATCCTGACGCTGTCGTTCATCACCGGCGTGGCGCAGTCGTTCGGCGGTCCGGCGTACCAGGCGCTCATCCCCTCGCTCGTCGACAAGAAAGATCTGCCGAACGCCGTCGCGCTCAATTCCATCCAATTCAACCTCGCGCGCGTGCTCGGTCCGCTGCTGTTCGCCGCCACGCTCGCGGTGTTCACAAACTGGGGGTACGACGAGCCGCAGGCGATGAACGCGTGCTTCCTGCTCAACTCGCTCTCGTTCGTCGTGGTCATCAACACGCTGATGGCGCTGCACGTCAAACACATTCCGCCTGTGACCACCGGCGGCATGCGTGACGAGCTGAAAAACGGATTGTCGTACGTATGGCATCACGGCACGCTCGTCGGCCTGACGATGCTGGCCGCCGCGACGACGTTCCTTGGCTTCGCGCTGTTGACGTTCCTGCCGCTGTTCGCGCAACAGGTATTCCACGAAGGCGCAAGCACCTACAGCCATCTGATGGCGTATTCCGGCGCCGGCTCGATTGCTGGCGCGCTCACCGTGGCGTGGCTCGGCAAATTCAAGCGGATGGGGCTGACCGCGCTGCTCATGCAGATCGTCTACGGAGCGCTCATCATTGCCTTCGCGCTCTCGCGCACGCTGGCGCTGAGCGAGGTGCTGCTCTTCTGCACCGGGTTTGCGCTGATGCTGGTCTTCTCCACCGTGACCTCGCTGGTGCAGCTGATTGCACCCAACGAAATGCGAGGCCGCGTGATGAGCATTTACATGCTCGCGTTCCGCGGCGGGATGCCGCTTGGCAGCCTCGCCTCCGGATGGCTCGCGACAATCATCTCCGCACCGACCGTGCTGATGATCAACGGCGTACTGCTGAGTCTCGTCGCGGCATGGTTCCTGCTGAACAACGACGGCGTTCGGGAGTTGTAGCTCCTGACTGCCGTGAATGTTGAAGCGCTACCCCTTCGCGCTTGCCGCCACGTTTCTTTTTCTCTGCTCGCCAGCGATGGCGCAGAGCAACGCCGGTGATCCGGCCCCGCAGCCGTCACCCGTAGAATCGACGGTCGAATCGCGAGCTGATCAGCCCGGCGATGCTCCGGCACAGGCGACGGATCAGCCGCCGCGGGTGGTCGCCAAGATCCGCAACTACATTCAGACGAACCCGATCGTCGCGAGACTGAAGGGCGATGGCTTCTATCCGCGCATCGGCGGACTGTCGCAGGGCAGCGGACTCGCCGGGGGGGCCGGCTATCGACGTCATCTCAATTGGGCCTTTGTCGATGTCTCCGGTGCTGTCTCGACGAAGGCGTATCGGGGTCTTGACGCCACGGTCGGCTGGCTGGCGACAAAATACTTCGATGTCTCGAGCAAGCTGACGTTCCGCAACAACACGCAGGACGACTTCTACGGTCTCGGCATGGATACGACCGACGCGACACGTGTCGACTACGGCATCCGCACGACGGACCTGGCCACACGGGCGGCGGTACATGTCAGCGAACGTGTTCGCATCGGTGCGGACATCGGCTATTACATCCCCGATGTGCGCCATGGACGCGACGACAACCTGCGGACGATCGAAACGATCTTCACGGACGCGACTGCGCCAGGGCTGCGCGCGCAGCCGCATTTCATGCACGACAGCGTCTTTGCGGAAGTGGACATGCGCGATGCGCAAGGCTTCCCGCGCCGCGGCGGCTTCTACCGCGCCGCCTACGCGCGGTGGAACGACACGACACTCGAGCAGTACAACTTCCACCGCTTCGATGTCGTCGGCTCGCAATTCATCTCCGTGGCACGGAACAGCGTCGTCGCACTGCAACTCGGGTTGAGCTACGCGAACAACGCGCCCGGCGATCGGGTGCCGTTCTACTTGCTGCCGTATGTTGGCGGTCACGACACCATCCGGGCGTTCCGCGAGTTCCGATTCCGCGACGAGAATGCCGGCATCTTCAACGCCGAGTTCCGTCAGAAGGTGTATTCGATGGTGCACCTCGCGGGTTTCGTTGACGTCGGCAAGGTGGCGCACGACTGGCAGGACATCAATCCGACGCACCTGAAGCATGCCTATGGCATCGGCGTTCGCGGCGGAACGGATGAAAGGATCTACGTACGAGTCGACGCCGCGTGGGGTGATGACGGCACGCGCGTCTTCGTCAAGTTCACGCCATCTTTTTGAACGACGAAGGTCACGAAGAACGCGAACGTCTCGAAGGCGAAAAAAGGAGACGGGTTGTGTGGACCCGTCCCCTTCCGGTTAGCGACGAGACGCCTCGTATATCGAAGCTGCGCCGCCGCCGATTGCTGCGCCGATCAACGCACCCTTTTTGCCGCCGAAGATGCCGCCGACGCCGGCGGCCGACGCGGCCGATCCACCAATCACCATTGCCGTCTTGGCCACCGAACGATGCGGCCGCGTGTCCACCGTCTCAGATACGATGCGTGGCTGGGCGGTGCGGTAGACGGTCTGCCGTGGCGCAGCCGCCTGTCGGTACACCACCGGCTTCGCCGCCGGCGCATACACAGGGGCATAACCCACGGGCTGCGCGCCGGGCGTCTGCGGCGATGCGAAGTAGCTGATCGCCGGATTGCCGGCCAGCGCCGGATTCATTGCGAACTGATCCTGCGCATGCGCGCCAATCGCGTACATCGCCACGCCCGAAATCAGGGCGCCGGTCATTGCTGCTGCCATCGGATTCACGTCTGGACCCTCCTTCCAGAATCTCCTGCCGGACAGTTTTCCAAGGGGAATGCCAGCGGGACCCATCCATATAAGTCGCTGATTTCTTGGCAAATCGGCGCGACAGCTCCGCCGCAGGACAGTGATACTGTCCTCCACGTGCTACGATGGCGCCCTCATCGATGGCCGCCTTCAGTCTGGTTCCCAGAGACAAAGAGTTCTTCAAAGAGTTCATCAGCCTCGGCAACGACGTGCGCAATGGCGCCCGCGCGCTGAAACAGATGATCGCCAGCGATCCGCCCGACATCGCCAAAGTCGAGACGATCCACGAAATCGAGCATGCCTGTGACCGCTACACACGTGGCATCATCGACCGCCTGAACCGGACGTTTGTGACGCCGCTTGATCGAGAGGACATCCACGCCCTGGCCGGCTCACTCGACGACGTCATGGACGCCATCGACGCGGCGGCGGCGGTCATTCGCCTCTACAAGATCAACAAGGTGAGAAGCGGCGCCCGACGCCTGGTCGAGATCGTGTGCGAGTCGATGGACGGCATCGCCGAGGCGCTGGGCGCACTCGAGCGGCGCGACGGCGTGCTGGAGCTGTCGGCGAAGGTCAAGCAGCTCGAACACGAGGCCGACCGCGTGCATCAGGATGCGATCGTCGAGCTGTTCGATCAGGAGCGCGATCCGATCGACGTCATCAAGTGGAAGGAGATCTTCGACTTCCTCGAAGCAGCTACGGATCGGTGCGAAGACGTCGCCAACCTGCTCGAAGGTGTCGTCGTCAAACACGCCTAGCGTATGGATGCGACACTCGTATCCGTCATCGTCCTCGTGGGCGTCGCGCTGCTCTTCGATTTCATCAACGGCTTTCATGACGCGGCGAATTCGATTGCGACTGTCGTCTCGACGCGAGTCCTGACGCCGTTCCAGGCGGTGGCGTGGGCGGCGGCGTTCAACTTCCTCGCCGCGTTCACGTTCGGCACGGCTGTGGCAAGCACGATCGGTAAGGGGATGATCGACATCGACGTCGTGACGCCGACCGTCATTTTCGGTGGTCTCGCCGGCGCGATCGTCTGGGATCTGATCACGTGGTACGTCGGTCTACCCACGAGCTCGTCGCATGCCTTGGTCGGCGGCTATGCCGGCGCGGCGATCGCGAAGGCGGGGTGGGGATCGCTCATTCCGTCCGGCTGGACTAAGACGCTCGTGTTCATCGTCATGTCGCCGGTCATCGGCATGGGCCTCGCGCTCGTCATCTCGGTGGTGTGCCTCTGGATCTTCAAAGGCTTCCGGCCCGCTCGTGTGGACAAATGGTTCCGCCGGCTGCAGCTGTTCTCGGCGGCTGCCTACAGTCTGGGGCACGGCACGAACGACGCGCAGAAGACGATGGGCATCATCGCGGGCTTGTTGTTCTCGGCCGGCTATATGAAGGAGTTCAGCATCACGCTGCCGATCATTCTGGCTGCGCACGCGGCGATTGCGCTGGGTACCCTCTCCGGTGGATGGCGGATCGTCCACACGATGGGATCGAAGATCACGAAGCTGCAGCCGTTCGGGGGCTTTGCGGCCGAAGCCGCCGGGGCGATGACGCTTTTTGGTGCAAGCAGCTTCGGCATCCCCGTCAGCACGACCCACACGATTACAGGCGCCATCATCGGCGTGGGTGCGACCAAGCGGCTCTCGGCAGTGCGCTGGGGTGTCGCGCAGCGGATTGTGTGGGCGTGGCTTCTGACCATTCCGGCCTCGGCAACGATCGCCGCATTCACCTATCGCACATTCGCGCTGTTTGGATTCCGCTGACGTGAAGATCCTTGTTGCGGAGGACGACCGCGACATCGCCGATCTCATCGCGCACTATCTCCACAAGCACGGATGGCACGCCCACATCGTCGCCGCGGGTGACGAGGCACTCGCCTACGCTCGTCGCGAGGCTGTCGATCTCGTCGTGCTGGATGTCATGCTGCCGGGCCTGAGCGGCCTGGAGGTGTGCCGCGCGCTGCGCAGCGACCAGGCGACAGAAGCCATTCCGATCATCATGGTCACGGCCAGGGCCGACGAATCCGATCGCATCCTTGGTCTCGATTTGGGCGCCGACGACTACCTGCCCAAGCCGTTCAGCCCGAATGAGCTGGTCGCCCGCGTACGCGCTTTGCTGCGGCGCGCGAAACGTCCCGAGGCCGCGGCGAAGACGCTGACGTTCGGGCCGATCGTCATGGACCTGACACGTCACACGGTTGAAGATGCGGGACGCGACGTCAAGCTGACAGCGAAAGAGTTCCTGCTGCTGCAGTACCTGCTCGAGCATCGCGGCCGGGTGCTGTCGCGCGATTTGCTTCTCGGCGACGTGTGGGGCTACCGCTATACGGGCGGCACGCGCACGGTCGATGTCCACGTCCGCCGCCTGCGTGAAAAGCTGCCCGCGCTTGTCGATGCTCTGGTCACCGTGAAACAGTTTGGTTACAAGCTTGCGGACAATGAGGTGACGTGATCCTCGGCTTCCGCGCGAAGATCTTTCTCGCGTCGCTCGGCGTGGCCGCAGCGGCGCTCGGCGTTTTTGCCGTCATTGTCGTCTACGAGCGACGCCAGGACGAACGGGCAACCATCGAAATGCGCCTGGTCAGCCAGGCGCAGCTCATTGCCGAACTCCTCATCCGCAACACCCCAACCGGGTCCGATCAGGACCTCGATGATGAAGCCGACCGGCTGTCGCAACTGATTGGCGCCCGCGTCACGCTCATCGCGCCGGACGGCAAGGTGCTGGGCGATTCGGATCTCGACGGCCAGGCGCTCGCCGACGTGGAAAACCACGCGCAGCGTCCCGAGGTGCAGGAGGCGCGCGCCCGAGGCGTTGGCATTGAAGCGAGGTACAGCACGACGGTTCGAATTGAAATGCTGTACGCAGCCGTCACGGCTCGTCATCCGCGCGTGCGGTATGTGCGAGTGGCGCTGCCGTTGACGACTGTCGCCGAACAAATCCGTCGCGTGGGCACGCAGGCGGTGATCGCGTTTGCGCTGGCAATTCCGTTCGCGTTGGCGCTCGCCTGGCTCGCATCGGCCGTGCTCAGCAAGCGCGTGCGCGCGATTGCGGCGGTGGCGCAGCGCTACAAAGAAGGCGACCTCTCACGGCCGATTTACGACTACGGTCCAGATGAATTGGGCGAAGTCGCTCGCGTCCTCGACGGATCGGTGCAGCAGCTCGGACGTCGTCTCGACGAGCTCTCACGCGACCGCGCTCGGCTCGACGCGATTCTCTCGGGCATGGTCGAAGGCGTCCTCGTTCTCGACGGCCACGGCCGCATTCAGCTGGCGAACCGCGCGGCGCGCGCCATGCTGCGCATGGACGACACGTCGATCGGCCGCCCCTACGTCGAAGTGATCAGGCATCCCGAGATCGCGGAGCAGCTGGGGACGGCGCTGCGCGGTGAAGACATAGACAGCCGCGAGCTGGCACTGACCCGCGATCCGGGGCGGACGTTCGTCGCGCGCGCGGCGCCCGTTGCCCGCGGCGGCGGCGGAGGCGCCGTGCTGGTGCTGCACGACATCACGGACCTTCGCCGCGCGGACCAAATCCGCCGCGACTTCGTGGCCAACGTCTCACACGAACTGCGCACGCCGCTGACGGCGATCCGGGGCTACGTCGAAGCGCTGCTCGACGGCGAGACGGATGCGGAGGATACGAAGAAGTTCCTCGAGATCATCGCGCGACACAGCGCGCGTATGGAGCGACTGGTCAGCGACCTCCTTCGCCTGGCGCGTCTCGATGCGCGCCAGGAGGCGCTCGACCTTGCCCCCTGCGATCTGCAGCAGCTGTTCAACACCGTGGTCGGCGACGTCGCACAGACGGCGGAAGCGAAGCGGCAGATGGTTACAACCGCCGTTGATCCGGCAGCGTGCCGCATCACCGCTGATCCGGCGAAGCTGCACGACGTGCTGCGCAACCTGGTCGAGAACGCCGTGCACTACTCGCCCGACGCAGCCACGATTCGACTCGAGGCTCGGCGCGAGAACGGCGCGGTGCGCATATCCGTATCCGATTCGGGGCCCGGCATTCCGCCGGATGATCTCTCGCGTGTGTTTGAGCGCTTCTACCGAGTGGACAAATCACGATCGCGGCCCGGAGGCACGGGCCTCGGGCTCGCGATCGTGAAACATCTAGTCGAACTGCACGGTGGACAGGCAAGCGCCGAGAACCGGCCGGAAGGAGGCGCGCGTTTCGTCATCACGCTTCCGGTCTAGCGTTCTCAGCGCCATCCCGTTATGTCGAGGATGACGCCGTGTCCCGTGATGTTGTGCTGGACGCTGACGTAGAAGTGCGTGCCGTACTTGTCGAACACGCCACCGGTCCACTCCGCGGTTCGATCATTCAGCGTGCCGATGCGCGCGCAGCCATCAGACAGCGTATCTGCGTCCTGGCCATCTTCGAGGCATGACCAGAGATCGTTGTTGCGCCCGACCTCGGGACCATCGCCGTCTTCGTGAATAACCCAATTGCCGCGGCCGGGCTGATACGCGATGTTGTCCATCATCGCGAAGTCCCAGCTGCCCAGCACGAAGTACTGCGCTTCGGGGGTGGCGGTGTTCGCCAGCGCCTGCGCCAGCGTCCCGTCCGTGATGCAGATGGTCTCGCCCCAGTTCTTGTCCTGACCCTCGTTGCCGGTGTTGTTGCCGCAGAATCGCACGCTCCCCTCGGCGAGCGCCTCACCATCGATGTCGATGTCCTCGGGCCGGTAGTACCCGGTGAGCTTCAGCGTTGCGGCCGCCGCGCGGAGGTTCGTGTTCGGCGTGCTCGTCACGGTGATCCACGTACCGAGACCCGTCTGCGTGGCCTGACCGTAATCGGTGTTCCCGCTGCGCTTGCCGAGGCGGAGTCCGTAAACGGTCCCGGCCGCGAGCGGTGAGTTCGCAATGCCCTGCTCGCCGTTCCACGGAGCCGCAGGAACGAACTTGAAGTACGCGCCGCCCGGCGTGCCGTTCAGCGGGCGGTTCTCGTCGCCGTAGTACATCACGCCGCTCGGATACAGCGCGATCCCCTCGAACGCAAGATGGCCCACCGCAGGACGTCCAATCACGTGCACGGGATCGGACGAGACGCCGGTAGCGCGATTGAACGTCACACCCGTCGTCGTCAGCGGATTGGCGATCTCGACCAGCCAGCCGTCACCGGCTTCCTCGCCAAGAAGAATCGTGCCCCAGGCGGTACGGCGTACCGGGTCATTCGACGTGGTACCGGTCAGAATGGTTTCGACGAGCCCGTCGGACAGACGAACGCGCTGCAGCGCCGGCTGGGCAGATCCTTCCTCGTTGGCGACGATCAGGTGGGTCGGGTTCTGATCGTTGGGCCACAACACCATCATGTCGAAATTGGGTGCGGCGTTCGGGACTGCGGTGACGACGTGCGCCTGAAGTCCCTTCGCGAGCGTGACCAGTTTCGTCGGATCGCCGCTCGCGTCGGTTGCACCGATGCTCTCGGTTGACGAGACATCAACTGGAGCGACGATACCGAACAGCTGCTCCAAATGCGCGTCGAGCTGCGCATCGCGGAAGAGACCGAAATCGTACGGGCCGAACGCGTGAACGGCGCCGGCAGATGCCGCAGCCAGTGCGGCGGCGCACGTCAAAACAATAAATCGTGATCGCATGCCTGAGATTCCTCCCTGGTAGAGGCTGACCTTGAGGTCGGCCTTTCGACGCCCAGCGTAGAAATCGCACGCGACGATGCGACGACGTGACTATGTCGGTGAGGTCACAAACTTCCGCATGACATGTGCGGACGGGCAGCAGCCGTGCGCGAACTCGGCGGACTGACGCACTCCAGCCGGAACGTCAGCGCGATCGATCATCTCGAAGCCAAAACGGGGGAAGAAACGTTCCGCGGTCTCGGTCAGCAGGTAGACGATAGACACATTGTGGCGGGCAGCGAGTTCCAGTACAGCCCCCGTCAGATCGCCGCCGACTCCCTTGCCCTGGTACTCCGCATCGACAGCCACGGACCGCAGCAGGGCGGCGCGACCATACACCTCGATGGACGCGCATCCGACGATGCGACGGCCATCGCGGGCCACGACCATGTGCTGCTCCTGCTCCCGCAGACCAAGGATCGGCAGATGCTGGCGCTGGAGAAGCGCCTCGACGACTTCGAGGTCTGAGGGCTCGGCCGGCGAAATCGCGACGCCCGTCATCGCGCGCCCTTCGGCGCCGCCGCGCAGCACGCCAGCTCTCGCGTGCCGTGCATCGGCACGCAGCAACCGGTCCGCTTTTCGAAGCGCTCGGCGTCCCTGCGCAGCGTTTCCACATGTCCGAGCACGTGTGTCGTCGCATCCGCAATCGTGGCGACGATTGAGTCTGCCGACTTCGCCAGGCTGTAATGAATCCACAGCCCTTCGCGCCGCGTCGTCACAAGGCCCGCGCGGCGCAGATAGGCGAGGTGGCGCGACGCCTTCGCCTGCGGAATGCGCAGCGTCTCATGGATGTCGCAGACGCATACTTCCCCGGCCATCAGCAGCCGCAGGATGCGCAGGCGCGTGGCATCGGCCAGGGCCTTGAACAGCATCTCCAGCTGGTCCAACTGAGGATCCCTCATATATTCGTCTTGACAAATATATCACAGGCGATCAACCCTTACCTATATTCGCTATCGCGAATATAGAAGGAGGACGGTATGACTGGCTGCTGTGGCGGCGGTTGCTGCGGCGACTGAGCCGCGTTTACGAACCTTGCGTCACGTGCGCCGGAAATCCTCGCTGACGATCAACGCTTCCACGCGTTTCCGCACCTCGTCGCGAATCCGGCGGACGTTCTCGACCGACTGGCCCTTCGGATCATCGATGGGCCAGTCATCCCGTTTGATGCCTGGAACGAACGGACAGGCATCGCCGCATCCCATCGTGATGAGCACCTGCGCTGTCGATGCCAGTTCGGGTGTGAGCGTCCGTGGCCGTTGTGCGCTCAGATCGATCCCCGCCTCGCGCATGACCGAGATGACTTCGTCGTGCACCGACGGCGCTGGCTGGGTGCCCGCAGAGATGGCGGTCGCCTGGCGCGGATCCGCGAGTTGATTGAAGAACGCTGCAGCCATCTGCGAGCGTCCCGCATTGTGCACGCAGGCAAAGAGGACCGTGGTCATACCGGGGCGTTTGAATGCGGAACAATAACGTCTTCCGTGCGCGCCGACAACGGCGGGACGAGCCATCGGAACAACCATGTCGCCGCCGCGCCACCCGCGCACTGCGCAGTGACGAAGCCGGGCACGTCCGCCGGCCTGATTCCGGCGAAGGTATCCGTGAACGCGCGCGCCACTGCGACCGCGGGATTTGCAAATGACGTCGACGCAGTGAACCAATACGCCGCGACGATATAAGCCGCGACCGCAAAGGGCACCATGCCGGATCGTCGCCGGCCACATCCCCAGATCACTGCAAGCAGTCCGAACGTCGCGACAGCTTCGCTGAGCATCTGCGCACCACCTGAGCGCTCGTGTCCGGAGATCATCAGGATAGGCTCGTTGAACATCGCGTGTGCCGTCAGGACGCCGAGCACGGCGCCACAGAGTTGAGCGGCGATGTACGCGGGTACGTTGCGCCAGGACAAACCACCCTGCGATGCGTCCGCAAGCGTGACGACGGGATTGAAGTGCGCGCCCGAGATGGGGCCGAAGGTAGGGATCAGCGCGACGAGCGCAGCGCCCGTCGCGATTGTGTTCGCAAGGAGCGCGATGGCGACATTGCCGCCCGCCAGACGCTCCCCCATGATGCCTGACCCGACGACCGCCGCAAGGAGCAGGGCCGTCCCTGCTCCTTCGGCCACGATGCGCCGGGTCATTGACGTTAGAAGTTGAGGCGCAGTGCGAACTGCACCTGCCGCGGCGTGCCCAGCCCGACCGTGCGGCCCACCGTGCTCGTCAGGCGGCCGAACGTGCCTGCCGCCGCGTTGGTGTACGCCTGTCCCGGCTGCACCTTGTTCGCTTCCGTCAGGGATGCGTTCGGCAGCGCATTCGGCAACGTGCCGACCGGGTTGGCGAAGTTGGTGACGTTGAACAGGTTGAAGATCTCTGCGCGCAGCTCTACGTTCGGTCCGTTGCCGACGTTGACGCGCTTGGAGATCACCGCGTCCACCTGCCGGAACCAAGGCCCGTGGATCTCATTGCGCGTGAGGTTGCCGAATGTGCCCGGCTTCGGCGTGGCGAACGCTGCCGGGTTCAGGAACAGCAGTCCGCCGTCCTTGATGAACGGATCGACGCCCGCGACACGGTCCGGCCGGCGCTGGTTACGCGACGCGCCGCCGCCCGGCGTGTTGACAACCGCCGTCCGATCCGCGGCGGGGTTGTTGAACACATTCCCCGTAGCATCGACGTAGACGATGTCGTTGCGCTGAATCAGGACGGGAACCGGGATGCCGCTGCGACCGTTGAAGATCCCACCAACGTTCCAGCCGCTCAGCAGCGCGCCCTTGCCTGGAATCGTGTAGATGGCGCTCAGGTTGAACGTGTGGCGTACGTCGAAGTTGTTGTAGCCGTTGTCGTAGTCGAAGTCGCCGATGGCGCGCGCGTTGTTGTTCGCGGTCACCGCTTCATTCGATCCGCCTGTGTTGCCCCAGCTCTTGCCGAGCGTGTACTGTGCGTTCATCGTCAAGCCGTTGCTCGACCGGCGTGTCAGCGAGAGCTGCATCGAGTTGTAGCTGTTGGTGCCGCCGCTCGTCTTGTAGTCCACCTCGGCGAACGGACGCTGGATGCTCGCAATCGTCGCACCGGGCCCGCAGAGCGCGCTGGTAACCGGCGTCACCAGGCCGTTGAGTACCGATCCGTTCGAGCACGTCAGGATGTCGAACTCACGTACCTGCGTTGCCGCCGACGCGCCGTTGGTCTGCGCGCCGACCGTGCGGTTGGCGATGCTGCGCAGGAACTGATTGCGCCCCTGGCTGCCGACATATGCGACAGTCGCGGCGAAATTGCCCGGCAGCTCGCGTTGCAGCGACGCCGTGTACTGATACACGCGCTCCGGCAGCAGGTACTCGTTCGCATAGGCGCGCGGCTGATACGAACGGTTGTTCGGGTTGTTGATGAAGTTCGAACGAATCACATTCGGGTCCACCGGGTAGAGCGCGCCAGGTGCGCCGGCGGACAGCGTCGTGCTGATGCGCTCGGCTTCAATCGGCTGGATCTGATCCTCGGTCTGCCCTGGACCGACGAAGATCCCGAAGCCGCCGCGGATAACGGTCTTCCCCATCGGCGTGTAGGTCGCCGCGACACGCGGCTGCCAGTTGTTCCTTGACGACTTGTAGAACGGCGTCGTGTCCGGATCGAGTTGGCCATTATCGATGTTGAACTTGACGATGCGGTTGTCGGCTTCGTGCAGCGGCGCGTAGTAGTCGTAGCGCATGCCGTAGTTCAGCGTCACCTTCGGGTTCAGGTGCCACTCGTCCTGCGCGAACCCGACGTAGTACTCCTGCCTGATGTGCTTCACGCCGGTCGCGCCGTTGTGGAACGGGCTCGCCTCGCTCAAGTCACCGAAGTACTGAATGGTCGTCGGGTTGTTGGCGAGAAATGCGTCGAGGTTGGCAAAGCTATACGTGATGCCCCCCTGCTGGTCGGTGGTCATGCGGATCACGCGGCTGTCGCCGCCGATTTTGAAGAAGTGAGTTCCGTGAACGACGTTCAGCGTATCCGAGAACGTCAGCGAGTACGGATCGTACGGCGCCGAACGCCCGTTGCCGGCGCTGTTGACGCGTACGAGACCGCCGGGAATGGCGAGACCTGAGGTTGCGCCTTGACCCGCGATGCCGGTGTTGGCGACCGACCCGCTCAGGTTGAGAATGATGTTCTCGAAGCCGGCGGCAGCCACTCCGCGCTCGGTCGATTTCGCCGCGTTGTAGCCGAACTTGAATTCGTTCGTCATGCTCACGCCGAACAGACCCTGCAGGTTGAACACCGCGTTGGTCGGCTTCGCCGTGGTCTGGAAGATGCGCCCGGTCACTCCCTGCGGTTCCTTGTTCGTTCCATCGTCGCGGAACACGCGGACGTAGCTCGACCACCGGTCGTTCGCCTTGAAATCGAGGCGCGTGCTGAATGCGTTTTCGGTGACGTGCTGGTTCGTCTGCAGCTGCGCGATGTCGAAGTCAGGATTCGCCGATGCACCGGACAGCACCAGCGCGCCCGGCGCGAGGAAGCCGGAACGCAGCGGCGCGATCGCGGCAACCGCGCGCGCCCACGCCACACTGCTCGGAATCGCTTCGACGAAGTTCAGGCCGGCATCGAGACGATACCCTTCATAGCTGCCAAAGAAGAAGGCGCGATCCCTGGCGAGCGGACCGCCGATGGAGCCACCGAACTGATTCTGCTTCAGCGCGGACTTCGGCAGCTGGGTGATGAGGCTGCCGTCGAGATTGCGCGTGGAGTCGAAGTAGTTGCGGGAGTCGAAACGGTCGCGGCGCACGTAGTCGAACAGCGCGCCGTGGAAGTTATTGCTGCCGGATTTCGTGATGACCGAGATCTGGCCGCCGGTGCCGGTGCCGTACTCGGCAGGATAGCTGCTCGATTCGACGCGGAACTCCTGGACGTTCTCGAGGCTCGCCTGCAGCTTGAACGGCGTGTTGTTCTCGCCGTTGACGTTGCCGGGCGCGGCGTCGATGATGGCCGACCCTTCGACGCCGTCGTACTTGATCACGTTCTGTTCAACCGCGCGGCCGCTGAAGCGGATGTCCTGCCACGTGCCGGTGCCCGCGTTCTGCGAGCCTGGCGCCTGCAGGAGCAGCTGCGACATCTGACGGCCATTAACCGGCAGCTCCTGCACCTCGCGCTCGCTGACGTTGGCGCCGATGCGCGCGGAGCTGAGGTCGATGGTGTTGACGCGTCCTTCGACCGTCACCGTCTCGGTGACACCCGCTGTCTGCAGCTGGAGATCGAGTGGGAATTCCTGTCCGACCGCCAGCGTCATGTCGGTGTATTCGAGCGGTTGGAAGGACCCGACATTGACGGAAATCGTATAGAGCGACGGCTTCAGGTTGGGCACGACGTAACGTCCTTCAGCAGTCGACGTCACCGTCCGCACCTCGCCGGTCTTCTGGTTCTTCACCGTGACCGTCGCGCCGGGGACCACAGCACCGGCGGGATCGAGGACCGCGCCTGAAAACCTCGCATCACCCTGTGCGTACGACACGGCGGGGACCGCCAGCAGCACTGCCACCGCGGCGACACACAGCACCTTCAGTAACGAACGATTCTGCATACAACTCCTGGTAGTGAGATGTCCCTGAGCGTTTGTCATTGGTCAAGACCGAGGGTAGGCGTGGCGTGTAACGGAGTTGTGACAGGTTCGATCCCGATGGGTAAAACATCCGCCGCGCGCTAGCATGCTCCGGTGAGCGACGCGCTATCGGGACACATCACGGCTTTTTTTCTGTTCGATGTGGCCGACGCCATCGACCTCGGCCGCCTGCAGCGCGAGCTCGGCGCGGGCAAGGCCGCCCGGCTGGCACCGAAGCCGACCACCCCTCCCTACGTTCAATACCGACAGCCGCCGATCGCCGTTGATGGCCGCGCCATCGACATGCCCGAGACGGATGGCTTCTCGGTTCGATTGAAGGCGTTCGAATATGGCGTCATCTCCGTAGCTCTGGTCCGGCCGATGACCGGAACGTGGGCTGAGTGGATCGCGTGGGGCAGACGCTGTCAGGACAATCCGGAGCTGCCGCGCAGTGCGGAACATCTTGCGCGCAGGCTGGTACAACGAATAGCGCCTGCGATCACCAGATCACGCGAGGAGTTTCTCGCGGAGGACTACTTCATCTTCACGATCACCGCCACCGACACTATCCTGTCGGCAGATGCGCTGCTCGCGTCGCACGGCGCGTCGATCGCGCAGCTGCTTCGCGGCGAGCGCAGCGCGCTCAGCACTGAAGAGCGCGACGAGGTGCTCCGCCATCACATCTCGTATTTCGAGGACGACCTCGTCATCCCGACCTGGAGCAGCGCGTTCATCCGCGATACCGAATCAGGCGCGCAGGCCGCCATCGAGATTCTCGAGTTCGCGAATTCGCAGTTGCTCGAGTTCCGCTACTACGATCAGCTGCTCGATGCGGAGCTCGAACGGATCTACCCGCAGCTGCAGCGCGGCGGCTGGTGGTACAACTGGGTCGCGCGTCGGTACGCGCGCGCGGTGCGGCAAGTACATTCCCTTTTCATCGACGTCAACGAGCTGACCGATCGTACGGAGAACGCGCTGAAGATCGTCGGCGACGTGTATGCCGCGCGGTTGTTTGCGCTCGCGGCCGCGCGACTCGGATTAACTCAGTGGAAAGCGAGCGTGCAGGAAAAGCTGCGCACGCTCGCCGATATCTATCGCGTTGCCGTCGAACAAGCGTCGACAGCGCGAGGCGAGTTTCTCGAACTGACGGTGGTATTGATTCTGCTGATCGAATTGGGGCTGCTGCTGGCAGGAATCGCGCGATTTTGACCGCGCCGTACAAACGCAGCGCGCGTCAGAAAGCGGCTTACCGCCTGCTGGCCGAAGACATGTACACGCCCTCGGTTTTCAAGAACGCGTCGATCCTTGCCCTCACAAACACGCTCTTGCGAGCGCGTCGTTCAAACCTGGCTCTTCGCATCCCGTCGGTTCTCCGGTCATGCGCGATGCACCGTGCGTCCGCAACGTTCACCGCATCCTCTTTCGAAGACGCGCTTCACATCACCAACGAAGATGCGCCTCACATTTCCGGACCAGCAAGCTGGCTCGTCTCCTTCCGGCGCGCGCAGCGTGGCGAACTCTACAAAAGCGCAACTCAGAGATCAACTGTTTTTTGATGCTCGCGCAAAAAAAATTTGCGTTCATCACGACGATCGCGCGGGTCAGCTCCCCTAAGATCGAGATCGACATGCCGATTGGAATCGTCCGCCACGCGGATGGCGTTGCGCGCTGCTGGTGGGCGGGCAACGATCCGCTTTATGTTCGCTACCACGACGACGAATGGGCGCGTCCTGTCGTTGATGACACTCGCCTCTTCGAGAAAATCTGCCTCGAAGGATTCCAGGCAGGTTTGAGCTGGCTGACGATTCTTCGCAAACGCGACGCGTTCCGACGCGCCTTCGCCGGCTTCGACATCGCGCGCGTGGCGCGCTTCGGCGCGCGTGATATCACTCGCCTCCTCGACGACAGCGGCATCGTCCGCCATCGCGGCAAGATCGAATCGACGATCAACAACGCGCGGTGCGCAGAGGCGATCGTGCAGGAGTGCGGCTCGCTTGCGGCATACGTCTGGCAGTGGGAGCCCGATGTGAAATCACGGCCACGGCGTTTGACGAAAGCGGCGCTCACGGATCTCGCCGTCACACCTGAATCGAAGGCGCTGAGCAAGGACTTGAAGCGCCGCGGATGGACGTTCGTCGGACCGACGACCGTCTACGCCTTCATGCAGGCGATGGGACTGGTCAACGATCACCTCGACGGATGCGCGGCGCGCGCGCCTATTGAAGCCGCTCGGCGCGCCCTCGTCCGCCCGCAACGCGCGAAAGTTCGCGACTAATCGCCGCCAGCCGGGTTCTCAGACTCAATCGCCTCGTCATTATCCGGGTTGGGATCCGTCGACGGTGGATCGCTTGCGGGAAAAGACGCCGCGATGGTCTCGTCCAACGCGGCCTCGCGTATGCGCCGCTCTTCTTCCGCGCTGTGCTCGTGTCGGGAACGATCGTCAGGCATCCTGCCTCCTCTACCTGGACTGATCTGATCGTTGGCGGCGCAGATACTCGCGCGCGAACGGACAGACGACGATTAGCCGTAGTCCGGCCGCCCGCGCCGCCGAGACGCCGGCGTCGACGAGGCGATCGGCCAGGTGCCGTCCGCGGATTTGCGGCGGCACTTCGGTGTGCAACAGCGTCAGTGCCGTCGGGCTGCGCTCGTACGCAAGGAAGCCCGTGTAGCCGTCAACCGTCAGTTCGAAACGGTGTGCCGCGGTGTTGTCCACAACCTCCGGCCCGTCCGCGGCCGCCATTTAGCTGGCTTCGACGAGCGGCGTTGCGACGACGTGCTGCGACACGAACCAGACCTGCAGCTCGTTGGTCCGGATCACATCCGTCACGATCAGATCGTTGGTGCCCTCGTCACCATGCTCCGCCGCCAGATTCGCCATGGTGCGCGCTTCCTTCAGGACGATCTCGTGAGCATGCAGCAGACGTGAGATCTGTATCGGCACCTCCTCACGGCCACGCGGCGGACGCGGAATGATGGTTGTCTCGGCCACGTCCGGCGCCATCGCGACGCTGACGCCGCCAAGCAGCTGAATGCGCTCGGCAATAGCATCCACCAGCTCGTTCAGCTGTTCGTAATGCTTGTCGAACAACAGGTGCAGCGGATAGAACGTCGGTCCCGAGACCTGCCAGTGATGCTTCTTGTACAAATCACGCAGCGTCATGACGTCTGCAACGAGCTGATTCAGGTTTTCTACGCTCTCCTTGCACACGGCCTCGTCGAGCGCGATCGGCAGCTTGACCAGGTGGCCGAAGGGATGGAACTCGTGCGCGTGCTGATGCGTGATCGGCGCCGCGTGCTTCAGGATGGTTTCCGCGTCGATGACTTTCGTCGCCATAGTGCCTCCGTTAAAACGCCTCGGCCAACGTCAATGCGAAGCCGTCATCGCGATCGATCCATTGAGCGGTCGATCGGAAGCCGCACGACTGGAGAAGGCCCTGCACGTCGCGTGGAACGTACTTGTACGAACTTTCGGTCCAGATGAACTCGCCGGGCTGCAGGCGGATGTCGACGTCCGCGCGCCGGATACGCAGTGGCTGCGCGGACCGCGCCACCAGATGCATTTCGACGCGCGCGGCCGCTTCGTTCCAGATGGCGCGATGCGAGAACGCGTCGAGGTCGATCTCGCCGCCGAGCTCGCGGTTGATTCGAAGCAGCAGATTCTTGTTGAACGCGGCCGTGACGCCAAGCGGATCGTCGTACGCGAGCAGCAACTGCTCCTTCGGTTTGACGAGATCGACGCCTATCAGCAGCGCATCGCCAGGCATCAGCGCCGCATGCACGTTCTGCAGAAACGCCGCGGCGCCCGGGGCATCGAAGTTACCGATGTTCGATCCGAGAAACGCCACCAGCGTCCGCCCGTGTGCTGCAGCCGCCGCCTCGCGCAGACCCACGTCATAGGTCGCGCGGTGCGTGACGATGTGGAAGTCACCCGCCGTAGCGACGGTCTGTGCTGCAAACGTCAGCGCGCTCGCCGACACATCGACAAGATGCACGGTCGCCTCGCCACGCGCGCCGCCTGCCGCGAGGAGCATCCGCAGCTTGTCGCCGCTGCCGGGACCGAGCTCGACAATCGTGGTCAGCGACGGCAGCAGCCCGAAGATGTCGCCGCTGTGCGCCTCGATGAGACGCATCTCCGCTCGCGTGATCGGATACCACGGCAGCCGGCAGATCGTCTCAAAGAGCGCGGAACCTACGTCGTCGTAGAAATACCGCGAAGGGAGCTGATGCGGTCGCAACGACAGGTAGTAACGGACATCGGCGGCGAACTGGTCGACCACGCGCGCGTCGAGGTCGGACACCGCACGCGATGGCAGCGGCGTCATCTCGCGTCCTTCGCCAGCCTGAACGTGGCGTAGACGTACGGATACTGCGCGCGGAACCAGTTTCTGAACGACGGCCGCAGCAGTTCGCGCGCGGTCGCCGGCGACGCGCCTTTCATCACGTAATGCTGACCGTCGAAGAAGTCGGCGGAGTACTCGGGATACGACGGCATGGCACGAAACCCCGGAAACGGCGCGAACGCCGTGCGCGTCCACTCCCAACCATTGCCGACGAGATCGTGGATGCCCCAGGCGCTGCGGCCCGCGGGGTGTGATCCGGCAGGTTCGGGATCCCAGCTCGCGAAGTCGAAGACGCCATGCGCGGCGCGCGGCTCCTCTGCACCCCATGGATGCATGCGTTCGGAACCGCCGGGTGTGCCGTAGGCCGCGCGTTGAAATTCGCCTTCCGCAGGCAACCGTGCACCTGCCCACCGCGCGAATGCCGACGCTTCCGCATGGCTCACATAGACCGGCCACGAGAGCGGCAACGAAATCCACTCGAACATGCCGCGCCACCACCATGCATCGCCGCGACGGGCCCAGAACTGCGGATGCGACACGCCTGCACGCTGCAGCCAGGCCCAGTCGTCGGCGGTCCACCATTGCGGATTCTGATAGCCGCCGTCCGCCACGAATTCGAGATACCGCTCGTTGGTGACATCCTGCGTTTCGATCGCGAATGCCGGCACGTCCAGGACAAGCTGCGGATGCTCGTTGTCCCATCCGAACGGAATCGCGCCGCGGGCAACGCCAAGCGTCGCACGGCCAGCGGGCACGTCGATCCATTCGATGGAAGGTGGCGGTGCAGCCACGCGTGGTGTATATCCCGCGGGCCGCCGCTTGTGATCGTGCGGAAGCTGGTGCCACATGTAGAGCATCGTCTCCTGGTGCATTGCTTCGTGCTCCAGGATGGCGAACGCCGCTTCGGCGCCGTCGAGCAGCGGATGGCCGGGGCGATCGAGATCCTCGCGCGCAAGCGCATCGAGTACTTGTCGGTCCGCTTCAGCGGCAAACGCCTGCACCTCGACACGTGTCGGCCACAGGTTGCGTGCGCCATCCGGCACGTACGAATCGTCCGGATCTATCCCGCGCGCAAACAACTGCTCGAGGCGAGCGTCGATACCCGGCTTTCCGAGCGCCCGCTTGATCAGCGTGTTGAAGCTGAACGCCGGCAGGTGGCCCTCATAGAAGACGACGGGCTGACGCAGGTGAATCGGCCTGCTGTAATAGGCATCGTCTGACAGGAGATCGAACAACGCACGCGATCGGTCGCGAACGCGCACATACGTCGACGCGAAATCCGTGGTTGACAGCACTAGTTCACCTGAAGCACCTGATGAACAAACGCGACGGCGATCGATCCCTCGCCGACTGCGGATGCGACGCGTTTGACGTTGCCGCAGCGGACGTCGCCTACGGCAAACACACCCGGTCGGCTGGTCTCGAGCAGGTACGGAGGACGCTTCAGGGACCAGCCGGCACTTTCTAGGTCCTCCTGCGAAAGATCGGGTCCGGTCTTGATGAAACCCTTTCCATCGAGCACAACACACCCCTTGAGCCAGCCGGTGTTCGGCACCGCACCGGTCATCATGAACACGTGGCGGATGTCTCGCGTCTCGACGTCGGCGCTATCCTTCGCGCGCCATTGGATGCGCTCCAGATGACCACCGCCTTCGAGCCCCACGATTTCCGTATGTGTCCGCAGCTCGATGCGCGGGTTGTCCTCGATGCGGCGAATCAAATAGCGCGACATCGAATCCGCCAGCCCGCTGCCGCGCACCAGGATGTGGACGCGGTTGCACTTTTCAGCGAGAAACACAGCAGCCTGGCCGGCGGAGTTCCCGCCGCCGACAACGGCCACTTCCTCGCTGCCGCAGAGCTGCCGTTCCATTGCCGTGGCAGCGTAGTAGATGCCTGCACCTTCGAAGTTCGAAATGTTCGGAATCGTCGGCTTCCGATACTGCGCGCCCGTGGCGATGATCACTGCCTTTCCTGGCACCTGCTGGCCGTCATCCATGGTCACGGCGTACGGGTGACGCGCACAGGCGAGGTTCGTTCCGCCGTTGGCAATCGCGATCTCGGCGCCGAACTTCTGTGCTTGCGCATAGGCGCGCGCGGTCAGCAGTTCGCCCGAGATGCCGGTCGGAAACCCTAGATAATTCTCGATGCGCGAGCTCGCGCCTGCCTGTCCGCCTGCGACGTTCGCTTCCACCACGAGGACGTCGAGCCCTTCGGAGGCACCGTAGACTGCGGCGGCGAGGCCAGCTGGTCCCGCGCCGATGACGACGAGATCGCGGACATGCGTGCGGTCGATCGTTTCGTTGAAACCGAGACAGTTGGCAATCTGCTGATTCGTTGGATTGCGCAGGAACGTATCGCCGCGGCAAATCAATACCGGGACATCGGCCACCGGGATGTGGAGGCGATCGAGCATTTCCTGCGCGACCCGATCTCGATCGAGATCCAAGTACGTAAATGGATGGCCGTTGCGCGTCAGGAATTCCCGGATGCGCAGCGTCCCTGCGCAGTGCACGGAGCCGATCAACAGCACATCCCCCAGGTGGCTGTCGATCAACAGCGCGCGGCGAAGAATAAACGCGCGCATGAAGATGTCGCTCAGATCGGCATCCGTCTGGACGAGCGTCATCAACCGCTCGCGGTCCAGCTCGATCACCTCGCCGTCTTCGCTGACGCGCAGTGTTCCCATCGCGCGACGGCCGGTAATCATGTTGGCCTCGCCGGAGAACTGCCCGGCGTGGTGCGTCGCAACGACCACTTCGCCGCTCTCCGTCGTCGGCCGCACCGCCTCGATCGCCCCGTTGACGACGATGAAGAATGGCACGACCGGGTCGCCGGCCTGCACGAGCACGTCGCCGCGCGCCACCATGCGCCGGTGTCCGTGTGAGGCAATGCGCGCGATCTGTCCGGCGGTTAACGTGGGAAAGGCACGATCCTGGTCCATGCGCATGAGCTTCGACAGTTTGATCAAAGTTATAGACGCACGAGAAGGTCAGGAGATTCAAGACCCTTGCTGGTCGTCAACGGCGGCCTCCGACCTCATCGAGATGACGCAATAAGTCCGCCGGATCCTCGAACACCCGATACGCGCCCGAGCGCTCGAGCTCTTCGCGTCCGTATCCTCCAGACATCAAGCCGACGGCGAGGAACCGCGCCCGGGTCGCGGCAAGCATGTCCCACACGCTGTCGCCAACGACGGTGATCACGTCCGCGTCGCTGCGCAGGCGCTCGGCGGCCGCGAGAAACAAATCGGGGTCCGGCTTGGCATATTTCACCTCGTCACGCGTGACCACCGGCACGCGCGAGAAATCAAAGCCGAGCGTCGCGAGCGAGGGACGCGCCGTTTCGATGCGACTGCTCGTGGCAATGGCGAACGGGATGTCGGCGTCCGACAACGCCGCCAGCAAGGCTCGGGCGCCGGGCAGCGGCCGCACAGTGGCGAGATTGCGCTTGTAGGCGTCGCGGTGCTGCTGTTGCACCCGGTCGATCCTGTCGGCGCTGAGCTCCTGGCTGGTTTCACGCAGCAGCATGTTCGTGAAGAGGCCGCCGCTCATGCCGATCTTCCGGTGAATGCGCCAGACCGACAGCTCGATGCCTTCGGCGCTGAGCGCATCGTGCCAGGCCAGCACGTGCTGATACACGCTGTCGATCAGCGTTCCATCGAGATCGAAGATGAACCCCATCCGCTCGCGCGACGACATGCGCTGCCTCCGAGCCTCTCACGGTAGCAGAAGTCTCCTTGACATCCTCTTCGTTCCGGGCACACGCTGGCGAATCGCTGCCGACTCTGCAAAGACGTGGACGCTCGTCGCGACCATCCTCGGGTCCAGCCTGACGTTCATCGACGCGACGGTGATCAATGTGGCGCTGCCTGCGCTACAGGCGGATCTTCACGCCACGATTACCGACGTGCAGTGGGTCATCGAAGCGTACGCGCTGCTGCTCGGCGGACTAATCCTGGTCGGCGGCTCGCTCGGCGATCAATTCGGGCGAAAGCGGACGTTCCTCCTCGGCGTCGTCGTGTTCGCCCTCGCGTCGATCGCCTGTGGCCTCGCCACGAGCACACAAGGACTCATTGTCGCGCGCGCCGTGCAGGGCGGCGGCGCTGCATTCCTCGTGCCCGGCAGTCTCGCAATCATCAGCGCCACCTTCGACGAGGCGAATCGAGGGCGCGCCATCGGCACGTGGTCGGCGTTCAGCGCCATTACCTCGGCAATCGGGCCGATTGCCGGCGGGTGGTTGATCGAGCATGTCAGCTGGCGCGCCATCTTCTTCGTCAACGTGCCGCTCTCCGTGCTGGTCATCGCATTGTCGGTGGCGTTCATGCGCGAAAGCCGTGACGAGTCGAGAGTCGATCGGGTTGACTGGATGGGCGCTATCGCCGCGGTAGTGGGCCTCGGTGCAATCGTCTTCGGGCTGCTCGAATGGCCGCGTCCCGGTGCTAATCAATCATTAGCAGCGGCGGCGGCAGCGATTGGCGCCGCGGCGCTCGCTGCCTTCATCGTCATCGAGCGTCGCGTCGTCAACCCGATGCTGCCGCTCGGCTTGTTCCGCTCACCCACGTTCACGCTTGCAAACCTGCTGACCTTCTTTCTCTACGGCGCGCTTGGCGTCCTCATGTGGCTGATGCCGATGAACCTCATCCAGGTGCAGCGTTATTCAGCAACAGCGGCGGGAGCGGCGCTGCTGCCGTTTCCAGTGCTGATGTTCCTGCTGTCGCGGTGGTCCGGTGCTCTCGTAACACGCGTCGGCAGTTGGCTGCCGTTGACGATCGGACCGGCCATCGCTGCGGTGGGGCTCGCATTGTTTGCAAGACCAGGTATCGGTGGCTCGTACTGGGCGACGTTCTTCCCCGCAGTCGCCATCCTCGGATTCGGAATGGCGATCGTCGTCGCGCCGTTGACGACCACCGCGATGAGCGCGGTCGAGACGCAGCACGCGGGCGTAGCGTCGGGCGTCAACAATGCGGTCGCACGGGTTGCCGGTCTTGTCGCGATCGCGGTGTTCGGGGTCCTCCTGGTGCGTACCTTCGATGCGCGCATCTCGCCGGCGCTGGATCGAATCGCATTGGCGGCAACGGCGCGCGCCGCGGTGGATCGTCAGCTGCCCAAACTCGCGGGGGCAGAACTGGATGCATCCATCAACGCGGAGCAGCGCGCCGAGGTTCGTCACGCAATCGATGATTCCTTCGTTTCGGCGTTCCGTTTCGCCATGCTTGGCACCGCGGCCCTCGCATTCGCCTCCGCCGTCGCCGGCTACGGGATCCGCCGAAAGCGAGCGGCGTAAATCCTGCGCCATCGACGCCGACCGCACGGCGCCTGCTCTGCGAGACCGCTCGTCATGGCCGTCGCGACCGCTCACAGTGCCTTGTGAGCGCTCGTCGCGCGCGACAACAGTCCGTCACTCGAGAAGACACCAACTCTACGCAGCAACCCTCGCCGTAATCCTCGACGGCGCGCCCGCGACAAACCAGCACGCGATCAGCGCATCGAAAATCATGCACCCGAACGATGATGTCGCCATGAACGGCCAGATTGGATTGCCCCAGAGGTGATGCAGGATGTCCCACACCGCATGCATCCACCACACGACCGCGACGGCGCCGTAGGAACGCAGACCGCGATAGGCGAGCGGCATCGCGACGACAGGAAACACGAGCTCCCATAACCCGAACCCGCCGCCACTCAAGTAAACGCTGGTGAGTCCAGCGGTCAGCATCGCGCTGATCGTTTGTCGTGCCGGCTCTCGCACCAGAGCCATGATGACGATGAACGCCACCGCTCCGATGATCGGACCGATATAGTCCATGATCACGAGCGACGGCGGGTGAATGGCTGGCATATCTCCGAGGCGTAATCCTACTTCGCATCATCGACCGGGCGGCGGTTATCGGAATCCGTGGCCGAATACGGAGCTGGCCCGGTTCAAGGACTTTCTGCGATGGCGGCTGGTCGAACGACGCGTCCATCCGATGACGCCGAATCCGCCGCGCGACTCTCTGCCGCGCCAGCAGCCAACCATCGTGACCCCACGTGCGGAGGCTGGCTATCGATCCGTGACGTGGGTTGGGCACTCGACGGTGCTGCTGCAGATCGGTCCGCTCAACGTGCTCACCGATCCGGTGTGGAGCGAGCGCGCCTCGCCCGTCCAATGGATCGGTCCTCGGCGCGTCATGACACCGGCAATCGACTTCGACGAGCTGCCACCTGTGGACGTCGTGTTGCTGTCACACAATCACTACGACCATCTCGACGCGACGACGGTCCGCCGCATCGCGCGGCGCTTCCCTGATGCGACGTGGCTGTGTCCCCTCGGTTTGCCGTACCTGCTGAAGCGGTTCGGCGTGCGGAACATCGCCGAGCGCGACTGGTGGCAATCGGTCAAGGAGGCGCAATTCACCGCCACGTGCACGCCCGCGCAGCACTTCAGCGCCCGCGGTTTGCGCGACCGCAATGAGACGCTCTGGTGCGGCTGGGTGATCGAAGCCGACAGCGTGCGGGTCTTCTTCGCCGGCGACACCGCATTGAATCCGTCGCTCGAGGACATCGGCGGCCTCCTCGGTCCATTCGATCTGGTGATGCTGCCGATCGGCGCGTACGAGCCGCGCTGGTTCATGCGTGCGGTGCACATGAATCCGGAGGATGCGGTGGCAGCCTATCGCGCGCTGGTCAACGGACCCGCGACCCCGCCGTGTTTCGCGATCCATTGGGGGACGTTCCGGCTGACGGACGAACCGGTCGACGAGCCGCCGCAGCGGTTCGCACGCTCCTGGGGTGACGCTCGATTACCCGAGCGCGCGAACTGGACGCTTGCGCATGGTGAAACGCGACGGTTCTGATCTCGCCGTCACACGCTGGAGGACGATCAAATGTTAACGGGACGCGATTTGCTCGCGCGACCAGGTCACCCCTTCCTCGACGGCTGCAAGCAGCTCTCCGCGGGTGAACGGCTTGATGATGTAGGCGACGACCGCCCTCTTCACCGTTTCGCGCGGCGGCACGAACGGATCGCCGCTGGCCAATACGATTGCCGTGTAAGGCGACTGTGTGCGAATCATCTCAGCCAGCCAGACGCCGCTCGGTCCCGGTAGATGCACGTCGCAGACGGCAACGGTCGGTCGGGACTCCCCGAGCAGCCTCAGCGCGTCGAACGCATCCGCGGCACTGAGAACGCCATAACCCTCGCTGATGAGAACGCGCGTCCACAGGTCCCGAATCGATTCCTGATCGTCGACGACAAGGACTGTGTGGTGTGTCATCGATCTGTCACACGACGCTTTGCATGCGCCGGTCCGTCCAGGACCTGTCTCACCTTCCGCAGCAGCGTGTCGGGCGCGAACGGCTTGTGCAGCTGCGCGAATCCGTGGTGCAGATATCCGGACATGATCAGAATGCGCAGCGCAGGACGCTCGGCGAGCAACCGTTCCGCTAGCTGGTGTCCGCTCATGCCCGGCATGACCGCATCCGTTAGAAGCAGATCGATGTGGCCACGCACGCGGCCCACCTCGAGCGCCTGCGCTCCGTTCGGCACATCGATGACCTGATAGCCCCAGCGGCGGAGGGTTTCCGCCGCAACCGACCGCACCTCGCGCTGATCCTCGACGACGAGGATTGTCTCGGTCCCACACAGAGCCTCGGTGGCATGCTGCCGGACGGCGCTGCTGCTTCTAACTGGCGCGTCGACGTGCGGAAGGAAGATGCGAACGGCCGTGCCTCGCCCGGACTTGCTCGATACTTGAATGGCGCCGCCGCTCTGTTTGACGATGCCGTAGACGGTTGCGAGCCCGAGGCCCGTTCCCTTGCCCGCCGCCTTTGTCGTGTAGAACGGCTCGAACAGGTGTTCCTTCACGCTGTCATCCATGCCGACACCGGTGTCGGCGATCTCGAGCATCGCGTAACGGCCATCGAGCACCGCATTCGTAGTCGTGATCGTCAGTGTGCCGCCGTTCGGCATCGCGTCGCGTGCGTTAACTGCGAGGTTCATCACAACCTGTTGGATTTGCCCCGGATCGGCATTCACGACGTCGAGCCGCGCGGCGAGTCGCCACTCGATGACGATGTCCTCGCCGATCAAGCGCGACACCAGCGCGCGCATCTTGCAGACGACGGCGCTGAGATCTAGCGGCTGCGGTTCCATCGGCTGCTGGCGACTGAAAGCGAGCAGCTGCTGCGTCAGCGAGCCGGCGCTTCTGGCCGCCGCGGCGATTTCGTGCACATCGGGCAGGCAAGGATGGTCGGCGGGGAGCCCATTGATTGTCAGATCCGCGAAACCGACGATCGCTGTCAGCAGATTATTGAAGTCGTGCGCGATACCGCCGGCGAGTCGGCCGATCGCCTCCATCTTCTGCGACTGCCGCATCTGATGCTCGATGTTCACCCGCTCGGTGACGTCGGTCGCAACGCCGATTGCGCCACTGACGGTGCCGCTCTCATCGCGTTCCGGCGTGTACCAACCGTCGAAAATGACTCCCTCAATCTTGCCTTGCCACGACACGGCTTCCCCGCGCAGGGCGCGGTGCGTCACGTCGATGAATTCAGGCAGGTCTTTGTAGAGCGAAAAGATCGACTGGCCCACCAGCTGCCCGGGTTGGAGGTCGAGCTTGCGAAGGAGGTTTCCTTCCGACAGCGTGATCAGGCCTTCGCGATCGATCGCCCACAGCGCGATCGGAAGGGTCGACAGGAGCGCGCGCAGCTGTTCGTTGGCGTCCATGCCCAGTTATTGGAAGCGCTGATCGGATACGAGTGCTATCGGTGAAACCACCTAAATGACGTCGGGAACATACCGATCGACGCCGCCGATGTCGGTACAGACATGTACCGAGGGCAAAAGAGTGCAGCCCACCGTATGGCCGACGAGCTTCTATTTGGATGAGGTCGGAAGTACGTAACACTCGCACGCTTGCCGCACGAGTAACTCGCGGTCGCAAATGTCAACGCGACCGCGTAGGTGCGCAATGGCGCCTCGCGCTCGCAGCTCGCTGAGCGCGACAGTTACCGCGTGGCGCGGTCCGCCGACCATCTGCGCGAGCACATCATGCGTCACATGGAGCGACGATTGCTGGGCCTTGTCCATCGTCAATAGCAACCAGCGCGCGAGGCGCTGGCGATGCGAATGCACGCGCGAGCAGGCGACCATGCTCGTAACCTCGACGAGCTGCCGGCCGACGTGCGCCAGCACGGCCGCACGCACATTCTCGGAGACGTCGAAGGCGCGGCGCAGCGCCTGCGAAGGAATCTGGTAGCCCTCAGAATCGAGCAGCGCGACAATGCGATATGGATGATGGACGATCCCGAGCAGCTGACCGGCGCCGATGAGCCCGTCGGGACCAATCGCGGCGACCGCAAGCTGATGACCAGTCGCCATGGTGCTGATATACGACAGCACGCCGGAGTCGGGGAAATACGCGGTCGACACGACTTCGCCTGCGGCGGCGAAGGTCTCACCCGCCGGTAAGACCATCCGCTCGCCGCCGGCCATTAGCGCCGCGCGCTCGTGCGCAGTCAGATGGATGAGAATGTCGTTGGTCAGAGGAATCCGGAAGCCCGTCGTCTCACGAGAATGCCACTGCCGGCTTTCGCCGTCGGTACAACTGTGTACTGCACTCGCTCGCTCGATTCATTCCGGATTACTACCTACGCGCGACCGAAACAGTTACCTACGCTGAACCGCTGAACAACGCAGCGGCGAGGAGATGGACGGATCGTTATGGCCGCGCTGAGGTCCGAGCCCGCGGAAACGCTGCTAGCCGGGGAACGCCAGATCCTGGAGATGATCTGCACCGGCAAGGATCTGCCTACGGTACTCGACGCGCTCTGCTGCTTGATCGATGACCAACTCGGGCAGATGTCGATGGTCTACGTGCTCGATCGCCATGGCCGGCAGATGCGGCTCGGTGCGGCACCGCACGTGCCCGACGTGTTCCGCCGCGCGGCGCGAACGATCCTTGCGGGGCGGACGTCCGGCTCCTGTGGCGCCGCAGTCGCCAGCCGGGCGCCGGTCGTGGTCGACGACGTCGAGGCGAGCCCGCTCTATGGCCTGTGGCGCGATGCTGTGCGCGAGGGGCACATCAAGGCGGCCTGGTCGACACCGTTCTTCTCGAGCGAGGGCGAAACGCTTGGCACATTCGCCATCCTTCGACACGAGCGCGGCAGTCCCGCAGCTTCCCAAATGGACGTCGTCGCGCGAGCCACGCACCTCGCCTGCGTCGCCGTCGAACACGACCTGATACAAAAATCGCTTCGCGAGAGCGAGCGCCGGTTCTCGCGCGTCTTCTATCTCAATCCGCTCTGCATGGCCATCAGCGAGCACGTTGGCGGCCGCTTGCTGTACGTCAACGATGCGTTCACGCGGATGTTCGGGTACACGCGCGCCGACGCAGTCGGCCGTACCGTGGTGGAGCTCGGACTGTATGCCGATCCGTCCGATCGGACGCGCCTGATTGAGTTGGTCGGCGAGGGACACCTGCACGACATCGAAACGCGCGCGCGGACGAAGAGCGGCGACATCATTGACATCAGCCTGTCAATGGAACGCATCGAGCTGCTAGGCGAGGAGCGTCTGGTCCTTATCGCCGCGGACATCACGGAACGCAAGCGCGCCGAGAAGCAGCTGCGAGCTAGCGAGAAGCTGCTGCGCCAGGTCCTCGATGCCTCGCCCGTCGGGGTCACGGTCATGGATGGCGAGGGCAATGTGATCCTCACGAATCCCGCCGCGACCCGAATCTGGGGAGAGATGTTCGAATCAGGCCGCGAGCGCTACACGCGGACCGTGGCGTGGTGGCACGCCACGGGCAAGCGCATCGAGCCCGATGAATGGGCATCCGTGCGGGCTGTCCGCAACGGCGAAACGTCGGTCAACGAGATGATCGACATCGACTCGTTCGACGGCGTCCGCAAGATCATGCGGAATTCCGCCGTGCCGATTTGCGACGCGTCGGGCTCGATTATCGGCGCCGTCGTCGTCAACGAGGACGTCACCGCAGCGCAGGCCGCTGAGCGCGAGCGCGACGCGACGCTCGATCAGCTCCGCGCGCTGACCACCCGCCTGATGCGCGCTCAGGAGGACGAGCGGCGGCGCATCGCACAGATGCTGCACGAGACGACCGCGCAGGATCTCGCGGGCCTCAAGATGCTGCTGGGCGGCCTGCAGCGCGGCCGCCACACGTTGGAGAAGGCGGACCGCACGCTGCTCGGTGAGAGCATCGAGCTCGCGGACCGATCGATTGCCGGCATCCGCACGCTTTCCTACCTGCTCTATCCACCGTTTCTCGATGAAACAGGCCTGCTCTCCGCGCTGCGCTGGTACGCAGCAGGGTTCTCCGAACGAAGCGGCATTGCCGTGACGCTCGACCTGCCGGCGACGCTCGAACGCCTTCCCCAGGATATCGAGAACGCGCTCTACCGCGTGGTTCAGGAAGCCTTGATTAACATCCATCGCCACTCGGGGAGCCCGACGGCGCGCATCACACTCCGAGTCGAGGGCGCGGACCTCGCGCTCGAGATCCAGGACGCGGGACGGGGAATCCCGCCTGACATGCTCGCGCCGTTGAATCAGGGCAGCAGGCTCGGCGTCGGCATCGCCGGGATGCGCGAACGCCTCGCACAATTCGGCGGCACCCTCGACGTGGAGTCCGGGGGCTGGGGCACAGCGTTGCGTGTCCGCGTCCCGTTCGAAAGGCATGCGCCATGATGTCCCGTATTCTCGTCGTCGACGATCACGCTGTCGTCCGTCGGGGCGTCAGGGCCCTGCTGGAGACGCAGGAGGGTTGGGAGGTCGTCGGCGAAGCAACGACGGGGCGCGAAGCCGTAGAGCTGGCTGGACGTCTGCGCCCCGATGTCGTCGTGATGGATATGAGCCTGCCGGAGCTGAACGGCCTCGAGGCGACGCGCCAAATCAGAAAGCAGTCACCGCAGACCGAAGTGGTGGTGCTGACGATGCACCATTCCGAGGCCCTGGCGCGCGATGTGCTGCAGGCGGGCGCGCGCGGCTACGTGCTGAAGTCCGACGCCGATCAGAGCCTGATCGCCGCCGTCGACAGCCTGCGCCGGCACAAACCGTTTCTCACGCCGGTGGTGACGGAGTTCGTGCTCGACGGCTTCATGCGGGGTGGCGACGGGCACGAGCCTATGCCGAAGGCTGCGCTGACGCCGCGCGAACGTGAGATCGTCCAGCTGCTTGCCGAAGGGAACTCCAACAAGGAGACCGCATCTGCGATTGGTGTCAGTGTCAAGACCGTCGAGGCGCACCGGGCGAACATCATGCGCAAGCTGCGGCTTCGATCAGTCAGCGATCTGGTCCGCTATGCGATCCGCAACAAGATTGTGCAGCCCTGAGGTTTACTCGAGCCGGACGAGACCACGCCGAGTGGCGATCTTGATCGCCTCGGTACGGCTGGTGACGCCCAGCTTCTCGAACAGGTGGCCGAGATGCGTCTTCACCGTCCGCTCGCTGATGTCGAGGGCCGTTGCAATCTCCTTGTTCGCTTTGCCATCGGCCATCAGCTTCAGCGTGGCCATCTCGCGCGGCGTCAGCTGCACGCGCGTCACGCCTTCGGCCAGCTTCGCCGCCGCGGCCGGCGCAATATAGGTCTTCCCTGCCAGCACAGTTCGGATGCAGCTGACGAGATCGTCCGCGGCGATATCCTTCAGCACGTACGCCTTCGCACCCGCCTTTAGCGCACGCTGAATCTCGTCGTCGGTGTCGTAGGTCGTGAGCACGACGACGAGCGCGCGCGGATCACGCTCGCGGATGCGCCGCACCACCTCGACGCCTTCCATACGAGGCATGCGCAGGTCGAGCAGCATGACATCGGGCCGGTGGCGTTCGTAGGCCTCCAGTGCCTCGACGCCGTCACCCGCTTCGGCCACGACTTCGAGATCCGCCTCCTGATTGATGATGTTCGCGACCCCCGTCCGCAGCAGCGCGTGATCGTCGACGAGCAGCACGGTCGCTTTCTTCACGGCTACCAGGGCGTCAACCGGCAATGTGCACCTGTGTCGGAAGATTCGACGGCTCCCATGCCAGCACGACCTCGGTCCCGCTGCGCGGCGCCGTCACAATCGTCAGCGAGGCGCCGATCCGCTCGGCCCGCTCCTGCATGCTCGTCATCCCGAAACCACTCGACGGCTGTCCGTGCGGGATGCCGCGTCCATCATCCGCAATCGACAGCCGCACGCCGATCGACCGCACGGTCGCCGCGCTGACCGTAATCCGCTGGGCGCGCGAATGCCGCACGGCATTGGTCAACGCTTCCTGCGCGATGCCGATGATCTCGCGTTCGACGACGTCGCCGAGGCGCGGCAACTCGTCCACCTTCACATCGATCGCCATCTCGGTGGTTCGCTGTGCGACACCGGCGAGCCGCTTGAGCGCCGCCGCCACTTCCTCGCTGTCGCTGACGTTGGGACGCAGCGTGCCGACCGATCGCCGCGCTTCGTTCAGGTGCGTGCGCGCGAGATCGACAACGGTGTCGATCTTCGCGGCGATGCCAGGAGACAGACATGCGGTCTCCCGCCGTGCACCCTGCAGCTGCATGAGGATCGCGGCGAACCCCTGCGCGAGATTGTCGTGGATGTCGCGGGCGAGCCGGTTGCGCTCCTCGAGGATCGCCTTGCGCCGCTCCTCGACGCGGCTCCGCTCGACGACGCGGCTATGATGCAGCGCGAGCGCCGCCTGCCGCGCGATCGCCTCGCTCAAGTCGATGCGCCACCACTGTGCGTCGCACTCTTCGGCGGCCGTGTTCATCAGCGTCAGCCAGCCGAGCGTCTCGCCGCCGATGACGAGCGGAGTGGCGATCGTCGAGCCGCATCCCTTCACACGTGAGAAGGCATGAATCGCGTCAGGCAGCCGCGGGTCCTGCGGCACGTACTCAATCGTCTGCCGCCAGCCCGCCTTGTGTGTGAACAGGTGATCGGCCATCGCCCGGTGCGGGAACTTTTCGACGTCGGCGTCGTGTGCATCCGCGGCGGTCACCGGCACTGTGATGAGACGATCCTTCACGTACGCCATCCACAGATTGCAGCCCTCGCCACCGTCGTCGATCAACCAGACTGCGCACACGCGGCTCTCTGCTTCCTGAACCATCGTCTTCGTCAACGCACCGAAGAAGCCGACGAGATCCGGTTCGCGTACGAGCAGATCGAGCGCATGGTTGACGACGTCGGCCTGCATCTTGGCGACGCACTCGGCGCGCGCGCGGTGCGTCGCTTCACGAATGAGTGCCGCGCGCAGCACCTCCGGATCGTTCGAGTCCACCTCTGACGGCGGCGGCGGCGATAACAGCTCCGAGCACTCCGAACCGTTGTCGGTCATATGACGTTTCCTGCCACCTGAAATTATCCGGCAAATGCGGCGCACGGCGGCATCGTCCAAAAGTACTAGATTCGCCTCGTGCGTTCGCTGCTGATCCGCATCGCGCGCACGCAGCAGCACGCGCTGAGCCTCCTGCCTGATTGGAATTGCACGTACCGAAGTCGATAGTTGCAGGGTCCAACAGGAAGAAACAAGGAGGTCACACATGACACGTTTCATAGCAGTCCTGATCGCAGCAGCAAGCGTCCTCGGTGCGAGCCAGGCATTCGCGCAGGAGTCCAACACCGCCGGACCGGGGCCCGTCGTCGTCACGATCATTCCCGGCGGCGCGACGTTCTTCACCGAGGGGAAGGACACCAACGGTCCGAGCTTCGGCAACTACGGCCTCGGCGGCGCGGTAGCGGTGAACTTCAACCGCTTCATCGGTGTCGAGGGTGAAGTCGCCGGCGCACTCGGTGTCACTCAGGATCTCGACTTCTCGAACGGCACGTCGAATCTGAAGACGCCGAACTTTCTCAACTACAGCGGCAACCTCGTCGTCTATGCGCCGAACAAGACGTCGGTCGTGCCGTACGTCACCGGCGGCGTCGGCGGACTGAGCCTCTTCGAGAAGCAGTCACTCGGCATCCAGGACACCGAGACGTTCTTCACCAGCAACGTCGGCGGCGGCGTGGGCTGGTACTCGCATCGATGGGGGGTGCGTGGTGACTACCGCTTCATCGCCGTGAAGTCGAAGGATGACGCGCCGGCGTTCTTCGGACAGGAGACCCGCTACGGCCATCGCATTTACGGCGGCGTGCTGTTGAACATCCAGTGACGTGGAGGACGTGAGATTCATGGCTAAACGGATGGTTCTGATGCTCACCCTGACGCTGCTGTTCGTCGGGGCGCTGGGCTTCGTGAAGTTCAAGCAGATCCAGACAGCCATCGCCCAGGGGGCGGCATTCCAGCCGCCCCCTGAAGCGGTGACCACCATCGTCGCCGCGCAGGAACAGTGGCCGTCGACGTTGAATGTGATTGGAACGATCGCCGCCGTCCGCGGTGTGACCGTGAGCGCGGATCTCGCGGGCATCGTCGATCAGATTCTCTTCCAGTCGGGTGACGCGGTGCGCGAGGGGCAGGTGCTCGTCGTTCTCGACACACGGCAGGAGCAGGCGCAGATGGCGGCAGCCGAGGCACAGCGTGTGCTGGCCCGCCTCAATTTCAAACGTATGCAGAACCTGCTCGACGAGAAGGTCATCTCGAAGGCGGAGTTCGACGCCGCCGACGCCACCTCGCGCGAGACGGAGGCGAGGGTCAACGAGATCCGCGCGGCAATCGAGCGCAAGACCATTCGCGCGCCGTTCACGGGCGTGCTCGGCATCCGCCAGGTGAACAAAGGTCAGTACCTGGCCGGTGGCGACCCGGTCGTGCCGCTGCAGTCGCTCAATCCCATTTACGTGAACTTCGGCGTGCCGCAGCAAACGATCGCCCAGGTGCACGCCGGCAGCTCCGTACGTGTCACGACCGAGAACCTCGCGAACCTCGCGTTCAACGGGCGCGTGACGGCACTCGATTCGGTCGTCGACGAGACGACGCGCAACATCCAGGTGCAGGCGACGCTCGCAAACGCCGACGGCAAGCTCCGTCCGGGGATGTTCGTGCAGGCGGAGATGGCCCTCGGCGCCAGTCAAGACGTCATTGCAATCCCCGGATCGGCGATCAGCTACGCGCCGTACGGGAACTCGGTGTTCGTCGTGTCTGACATGAAAAACGACAAGGGACAACCGTATCGCGGCGTGCGGCAGCAAATCGTCACCCTCGGGCCGGCGCGCGGCGACCAGATCGCGGTGCTGTCCGGCCTTAAAGCGGGCGACGAGATCGTGACCTCCGGCCTGTTCAAGCTGCGCAACGGCGCCGCCGTGCTCGTCAACAACAAGGTGAAACCGGGCAACAACGTCGCGCCCAAACCGGAGAACAGCTGATGAAATTCACGGATCTGTTCGTCAAGCGCCCTGTGCTGGCGATCGTCGTCAACCTGGTGATTCTCATCGCCGGACTGCAGTCGATCCGCGCGCTGAGCGTCCGCCAGTACCCTCGCAGCGACATTGCGGTCGTGAAGGTCACGACCGCGTATGTCGGCGCCAACGCCGACCTGGTGCGAGGGTTCATTACGACGCCGCTGGAGCGCGTCATCGCCAGCGCCGACGGCATCGACTACATGGAGTCGTCCAGCGGGCAGGCCGTCAGCACGATTACCGTGCACCTGAAGCTGAATTACGACACCAACGCAGCGCTGACGCAGATCCAGGCGAAGGTGGCGCAGGTCAGAAACGATCTGCCGCCCGAAGCGGAAGCGCCGGTCATCGAGCTCGAGACCGCCGAGAACCAGTTCGCGGCGATGTATCTCGGCTTCTCGTCGTCTGATCTCGATCAGACGCAGATCACCGATTACCTCACACGCGTCGTGCAGCCGAAGCTGAGCGCTGTGAGCGGCGTGCAGCGCGCCGACATCCTTGGCAACCGCACGTTCGCGATGCGCATCTGGCTGAAGCCGGATCAAATGGCTGCCCATGGCATCTCGCCAGCCGCAGTGCGGGACGCGCTTGCGCGCAACAACTACCTCTCCGCGCTCGGCCGGACGAAAGGCTCGATGGTGTCCGTCAACCTGATCGCCAATACCGATCTGCGGACGCCGGAAGAATTCCGTCAGCTCGTCGTCAAGGAAAAGGACGGCGTGGTCGTCCGCGTTGGCGACATTGCCGACGTCGTGCTCGGCTCGGAAAACTACGACACGGACGTGAAGTTCAACGGCGAGACCGCCACGTTCATGGGTATCTGGGTGCTGCCGACGGCAAACTCACTGGATGTGATCAACAGGGTGCGCGCCGAGATCCCCGGCATCCAGACACAGTTGCCCGCGGGCATGAAGGTCGGCATTCCCTACGACTCGACGGAGTACATCAAAGATGCGATCAACGAGGTGCTACGGACGCTGACTGAGACGCTGCTAATCGTCATCCTGGTCATCTTCCTGTTCCTTGGCTCGTTCCGCTCCGTATTGATTCCAGTCGTCGCGATCCCGGTCTCGCTCGTCGGCGCCGTGTTTCTGATGGCGCTCGCCGGATTCACGATCAATCTGCTGACGCTGCTTGCCATCGTGCTGTCCGTCGGCCTCGTCGTGGACGATGCGATCGTGATGGTGGAGAACGTCGAGCGGCACATTCACGCCGGCGCGACGC
>DATJJE010000053.1:0-5208 GCA_035492455.1 Vicinamibacterales bacterium
CCGGTGCCCTGCCGTCGCCGGCGGGCTCGAGCCTGGGAATGGGAAGAATCTGTTCGATCGCGATGCGCTGCTGCATCACCGACTTGAACTCGTTGTAGACGATGTGAACGCTGTCGACGTTGCCGGTCGTGAACTCTTCTATGGCGGTCTGCGCGATGCGCTGCGCGTCGGCGTAACGGACTTTCTGGAAGATGCCGATTTCCTCGATGCGGATTTCGAAACCACGGCGCTTGAAGAAGTCGCGGCCTTTCCGCCCGACAAGCCCAAGCTCGATCGGATGACCGGCTTGCCTGGCGATGAACGCACCGGCGGCCTTGATGACGTTTGTGTTGAACCCGCCGCACAGCCCTTTGTCGGCCGTCACGACAATCAGCAGCGACTTCGGATTGTCGCGCGGCTCGGGGACGGCCAGCAACGGATGGATATCCGGATCGACCCGGCTTGCCAGGCTGTTCAGCACGCGCTGCATCTGCTGCGCAAACGGGCGCGCGCCAACGACGCGATCCTGTGCGCGGCGCAGCTTCGAGGCCGCGATCATTTTCATGGCCTTGGTAATCTGCTGCGTCGATTTCACCGCGCGGATGCGGCGACGAAGGTCGATCAGCGAGGGCATCGGTTATGCCACGGCCGCAGCCGCGCTCGCCGGGACGAACTGTTTGCCAAAGTCCGCGAGCGCCGCTTCGAGCGCCGGCCGAAGCTCATCGTCGAGAATCTTCTTGCTTTCGATGCCGGTCAGCACATTCGACGCGCGCGTCTCCAGGAACCGGTACAGCTCCTCTTCGTAGCGGCGCACGTCTTCGACCGACACCGGGTCGAGGTAACCCTTCGTCGCGGCGTAAATAATCGCCACCTGCTTCTCGACGGGCAGCGGCTGATACTGCGGCTGCTTCAGGATTTCAACGAGACGGCGGCCGCGATTGAGCTGCGCCTGCGTCGCCTTGTCGAGATCGCTGCCGAACTGCGCGAACGCGGCAAGCTCGCGATACTGCGCCAGGTCGAGGCGAAGCGAGCCCGCCACCTGGCGCATGGCGCGAATCTGCGCGGACCCGCCGACGCGCGACACCGAGTTGCCGACGTTGATGGCGGGACGAACGCCCTGATGGAACAGGTCGCTCTCGAGGAAGATCTGGCCGTCGGTGATTGAGATGACGTTCGTCGGAATGTATGCGGAGAGGTCGCCCGCCTGCGTCTCGATAATCGGCAGCGCCGTCAGCGATCCACCGCCGTGCGAGGTGTTCAGTTTCGCGGCGCGTTCGAGCAGTCGCGAATGCAGGTAGAACACGTCTCCGGGGTAGGCCTCGCGTCCCGGTGGACGACGAAGCAGGAGCGAGATCTCGCGATACGCCTGCGCATGCTTCGAGAGGTCGTCGTACACGCACAGCGCGTGACGGCCGCTGTCGCGGAAATACTCACCGATGGCGCACGCCGAGTACGGACTGATGTAGAGCATCGGGGCCGGATCCGACGCCGCAGCCGCGACGACGATGGTGTAGCTCATCGCCTCGTACTCTTCGAGGGTGCGCACCACCTGCGCGACCGTCGACTGCTTCTGACCGATCGCGTTGTAAATGCAGATGACGTCCTTGCCACGCTGATTGATGATCGTGTCCACTGCCACCGCCGTCTTCCCCGTCTGGCGGTCGCCGATAATGAGCTCGCGCTGACCACGGCCGATCGGGACCATGCCGTCGATCGCTTTTAGACCGGTCTGCAGCGGCTCCTTCACCGGCTGACGATCGACGACGCCGGGTGCGAGGCGCTCGATCGGCAGGAACTGCTTCGACGTGATCGGCCCCTTGCCGTCGATCGGCTGACCGAGCGCGTTGACGACGCGGCCGAGCATCTCGTCACCAACAGGCACGGAGATGATGCGGCCGGTGCGCTTTACCTGATCGCCTTCCTTGATCTCCTTGAAATCTCCGAGGAGCACGGCGCCGACGCTCTCCTCTTCGAGATTCAGCGCGATGCCGAACACGCCGTGGGGAAACTCCAGCATCTCGCCGGCCATCGCTCTCTCGATGCCGTGCACGCGCGAGATGCCGTCACCGATGGCGATGACGGTTCCGACTTCGGCGACGTCGACCGTGGCAGCAAAGCTGCCTATCTGGTCGCGAATGAGTTTGGAGATTTCGTCCGCTCGAATGTCCATAAGTCTCTCTGCTGGCCGATCTGACGCGTCCACAAGGACGCGTCCTACACTGACAACTTCTCTCGTAATTTCGCGAGCTGCGAAGCGATGCTGCCGTCGTAAACCGTGCTTCCGATCCGCGTCACGACGCCGCCGATGATCGACGGATCGACACTCGTCTTCATATCGATCTTGCGGCCGGTGACGCTGGCAAGCTTCTGCTGGAGCGCGGCAAGGCGCTCGGGTGAAAGCGGGGCTGCGGTGGTGACCTCTGCCCGCACGACCTGCTGGTGCTCCATCAGGCGCTCGCGATAGACGTCGAGGAGCTGCGGTGCCAGGCCGAGGCGATCGCGATCCGCGAGCAACAGCAGCAGCTTGTGCGCCGGCTTCGCCATGGTGAGCCGCTGCGCCAGCGCGTCGACGATCCGATGTTTGGCAGACGCCGGGATTGCCGGATTGGTCAGCGCGCCGTGCAGTTCGCCGTTCTCCGACATCAACGCCACAAAGGCGGCGAGGTCGCGTTCGATCTGCGCCGGATCCGATTCTTTCAATGCAACGTCGAACAGGGCTCTCGCGTAGCGGGCGGCGGAGGCTCGTGATGGCATAAGGTGAGCTTGTACCTTGACGGCACAAACTCTCTGTTTATATCAAGGAAACCGCCGGGTGGGAAGTCTTTGCTACGTGCCGGTAATTTGCTCGTAAATCCTGTTGAGTTCCTCCTCCGACCCGAACGCAATCTCGATCTGCCCGCCTTTTCCGTGACGAATGATGCGGACTTTTGTTCCAAGCGCGAAACGAAGGCGATCCTCTGCCGCCCGTGTGTGCACGTCGGTCGGAGCCGCCGCCGCGTTTGGTGCTCGCGGGGGCGCTGGCGACGCCAGCCGCTTCACGAGCGCCTCGGTTTCGCGCACGGACAGATTGTTGGCAATTACCTGGCGCGCCGCTTGCCGCTGCGACGCGTGATCCGCCAGCCCCAGCAGCGCGCGCGCATGTCCCATCGTCAGCGCGCCGGCGGCGAGATCGGCGCGGACTTCGTCTGCGAGCTTCAGCAGCCGGACGTAGTTCGCGACCGAACTGCGATCCTTACCAACGGCGGCCGCAATCTGATCGTGTGTCAGGTGGAAGTCGTCGGCGAGACGCTGATAAGCGGCGGCTTCGTCGACCGGGTTGAGATTCTCGCGCTGGATGTTTTCGATCAGCGCGAGCTGCAGCACCTGCTTGTCGTCGTCGATAGGCACGTCGCGAACGACGACCGGAACTTTCAGCAGACCGGCGCGTTGCGCGGCACGCCAGCGACGCTCGCCGGCGATGATGCGAAAGAGATCGCCAATCTTCTGCACGAGGATCGGCTGAATGACGCCGTTCTGTTTGATCGATTGGGCGAGCTCGTCGAGCTTCACGTCGTCCATCTGCACGCGCGGCTGCTTGTCGTTCGGCGCGAGCAGATCGATGTCCACTTCCATCGCGCCCTGGCGCGCAGGCGGCGCATCGGGAATCAGCGCGCTCAATCCCTTGCCAAGAGCCGGTCGTCGTTCAAGCATGAAAGCCTCTCTATCTGAGCGCGGACCTTGTCAGGTCTGCGATTACGCCGCCCTCTGCGAATGTCGCGAAAGCATTTCGTGCGCGAGCGCGATGTAAGCCGCTGCGCCACGCGATTTCGTGTCGTACACCACGCCCGGCAGGCCGTGGCTCGGCGCCTCGCCGAGCCGCACGTTGCGCGGGATGATCGTGTTGAACACTTTCTCCTTGAAGAACTCGCGCACGTCACGCGCGACGAGTTGACCCAGGTTCGTACGGTCGTCGTACATCGTCAGCAGCACGCCTTCAATGTCGAGTGATGGATTGAGCGCACCGCGCACGCGACGCATGGTACCCACCAGATCCGCAAGTCCCTCGAGCGCGAAGTATTCGCAGTGCAGCGGAATGAGCACCGCGTCCGCGGCGACGAGCGCATTCAACGTCAGAAGGCCGAGGGACGGCGGACAGTCGATGAAGATGAACTCGAAGCGGTGCCGCAGCGGATCGAGCACGCGCTCGAGGCGCCGCTCGCGCGCGAGGAGAGGCACCATCTCGATTTCCGCGCCGGTCAGATTGCGATCGGCCGGCATTAGAAACAGGTTCTCGACGCGCGTCGGCAACAGGAAACTCTCTGGTTCGCCGCTCTCGTTCATCAGCGCTTCGTAGGTGGTGCCGCCCTGCGCGCGTTGCCCTTTCATGCCGACGCCACTCGTCAGATTGCCCTGGGGATCGACGTCGACGAGGAGCACCGAACGGCCCTCGAGCGCGAGCGATGTGCCGACGTTAATGGCCGTGGTGGTCTTTCCGACCCCGCCCTTCTGGTTAGCGACGGCAACGATTCGCCCATTATTCGCCTGACCCTGACGCTGGCGACGAGGCGGAGCTGATTCGGATTCGTTTATGGTATTCACCTTATCTTCGTGCATATAGTGGCCGATGACACTCTAGTACCCAACTAATCGTATGTCAACGGGTTTGTGTTTCACGGGAAACAATATACTTGACTGACCAGAAGGATTAGGGTACTGTTCAGTCATGCAGCCCCGCACTCTCCAAGAAGCCATCATTTACTTCAGCAATTACGTGAATTGCCACGAGGCCGTGAAGGCGATTCGGTGGCCGGATGGGGTGGTTCGCTGCCCGACCTGCAACTCCGACCACGTCACCTATCTGGATACTGCCCGGGTGTGGAAGTGCTACCGGAAACACCCCCGCGCGAAGTTCTCGCTGAAGATCGGAACCATCTTTGAGGACTCGCCGGTTGGTCTGGAAAAGTGGCTCCCCGCGCTCTGGATGCTCGTCAACTGCAAGAACGGGATTTCCAGCTACGAACTCGCCCGCGCGCTCGGTGTCACCCAAAAGACCGCATGGTTCATGCTGTCGCGGCTCCGCCTCGCATTGCAGGGCGACGGCGGCGGGATGCTTGAGGGCCACGTCGAAGTGGATGAAACCTACATCGGCGGCAAGGCGCGCAACATGAACGAGCAGAAGCGCAAGGAAGTTCTCGCGGGCAAGGGCCGCAAGAATGCGTGGGCCGGAAAGGTCGCCGTAATGGGCCTGTT
>DATJJE010000054.1:0-83321 GCA_035492455.1 Vicinamibacterales bacterium
CGCCACTGCGCCATCGCTTGACGTCGTCGAGGTGTATCCGTATGTGCCATACGTGCAATATCTCCTGCCCGGATCGGTGGTGATGTCCATTTTCGTGATGGTGATGATCGGCGGCGGCATCATCTTCATCGACGACAAGGCACGCGGGCTGCACGAGGGCTACCTCGTCACGCCAATCAGCAAGTTTGAGCTGATCGCCGGATTCAACGTCTCGGGGACGATCAAAGCGGTCGTAGCCGGTCTCACCATCGCGGTCATCGGTTCGCTCATCGCCGGCGTGCCGAACCCTCTCGACCCGCTGCGTTTCGTGCGCCTGTTCGTCGTCATCGTGGTGACCGCGTTTGCGCTGATCAGCATGATGTTCCTCATCATGGTGCGCGTGACCGACCCGCTGATGCCGCGCGCGATCTTCGGCCTGCTGAACACCGTCCTCTATTTCCCCAGCGGCGCGGTCTATCCGCAGCAGGGATTCCCCGCGTGGATGCAGGTGATCGCGAAGGTCGATCCGTTCACCTACGCGGTGCACGCCTTCAAGAGCCTGCTGCTGAAGAACACCGGCATGGACGCGATTGCCGGTGATCTCCTCTATCTGATCGCTTTTTCCGCGGTGGCAATGACGGCAGCAACGTCGCTGTTCAAACGAACGCTGTAAGGATGGCCGAACAGGATCTCGAGACGCGCGCTCGCCTCCTCAACGCCGCCGCGCGGCTGTTTGCAGATCGCGGCCTGGCTCGGGTGACGGTGCGGGACATCTGCCGGAAGGCGCGCGCCAACGTCGCGGCGGTCAACTATCACTTCGGAGGCAAGGACGGGCTGTACCGGGCGGTCCTGCAGATGGCGATGGAGACGATGCAGCAGACGACCGAGGCTGCTCGCGCCGCCGGTTGCAACCTACCCGCCGAACAAAAATTTCGCGCCTATATCTCCGTCTTCGCCGAGCGGCTGCTCGGCGTGCATCACGAGACGTGGATTCACCAGTTGATGATGCGTGAGATGTCGGACCCCACGCCGGCGCTGCGCGTCGTCGCCGATGAAGTGCTGAAGCCGCGCATGCTGTATCTATGCGGAGTGATTGCGGAACTGCTTGGCCGCCAGACGGAGGACCCGGTTGTCGTCCGCTGCGCGCTGAGCGTCACGTCTCAGTTCAACAGCCTGTTGTGGACGAAATCCGTCGGCGAGCTGCTGAATTCGCCGGCGACGGTACCTGCAGATACGAAGCAGATCGCCGAGCACATCGCTCGATTTTCGCTTGGAGGGATTACTAATTCTCGCGGCGGGTCCTGAGTCGTTTGCCAACCGCCAGGCCGAGGTGATACGCCCCTTCCTGCTGCAGCCAGATGTGCCGCGCGTAGTTATCCGCCAGCTCGACGATCATCGTCCGTTTCTCCTCTGGCAATGCCGCAGCAATCTGCTCGACCAGCGTCTCCTGCCGCTCCACATCCACCGACTCGAAGACTTCGTCGTCGTGGATCGCCTGCAGCAGGTCCTCGTACTCGTCCTCGCACTGCTCTTCGGCGTCAGAGAACGAGGGGATATGACGCATCTTGGCGTCGAGATCGACCTTTTTCGCAGCCTGGTCGGCGAGCTCGAGGAGTTCTTCTGAAGTCGGCATGGCGGTCAGATGATGTCTCCAAGGTGGAACGCCTTTACCTGGAGAAATTCCTCAATGCCAAAGTGTGAGCCCTCGCGGCCGAAGCCGGACTGCTTGATGCCGCCAAACGGCGCCATCTCCACGGACACGCTGCCGGTGTTGCACCCGACCATGCCGAACTCGAGCTTCTCCGCCACGCGCCATGCGCGACGGATGTTCTCGGTGTAGTAGTAGGCGGCGAGACCGTAGGGTGTGCTGTTGGCAAGCTCGATCGCTTCGTCTTCATCGTCAAAGCGGAACAGCGGCGCCACAGGACCGAACGTTTCCTCATTGGCGATGCGCATAGCGGCGGTCGTGCCCGTGAGGACGGTCGGTGAAACGAAGTGGCCGCCGAGCTGATGTGGTCCGCCACCAATGGTGGCAACGGCGCCGCGCGTCCGTGCATCGTCGATGTGGCCGAGCACCTTTTCAGTCGCCGCATCATTGATGAGCGGACCCACGGTCGCCTTCTCCTGCAGTCCGTCACCAACCACCAACCCCGACACCTTCTTCGTCAGCTTTTCGGCGAACTGGTCATAGATGGGGGCACGCACGAGAATGCGGTTTGCGGAGACGCACGTCTGCCCGGCATTCCTGAACTTGCTGGCCATCACGCCCTTCATCGCCTTGTCGAGATCGGCATCGTCAAAGATGATGAACGGCGCGTTGCCGCCAAGCTCCAGGCTGAGACGCTTGAGCGTGCCCGCGGACTTCTCCATCAGGAATCGGCCGACGCGCGTCGAGCCGGTAAACGACAGCTTGCGCACGATCTCGCTCGACGTGAGTGCTTCGCCGATTGGTCCGGGCTGTCCGGTGACGATATTGATCACCCCTTTCGGGAAACCGACGCGCTCCGCGAGCACGGCGAGCGCGAGCGCCGAAAACGGGGTCAGCTCAGACGGCTTGAGCACGATGGTGCAGCCAGCGGCGAGCGCGGGGGCGATCTTGCGCGTGATCATCGCGTTCGGGAAGTTCCACGGCGTAATCGCAGCGCAGACGCCGATCGGTTCCTTCAGCACCACGATGCGGCGATCGGCCGTCGGCGCGGGAACGGTTTCGCCGTAAATGCGCTTGGCTTCCTCAGCAAACCATTTCACGAAACCGGCGCCGTAGATGATCTCGCCCTTCGCTTCTGCGAGCGGCTTGCCCTGCTCGACGGTGAGAATCTTCGCGAGATCGTCCATGTGCTGATTGATGGCGTTGAACCACGCCTCGAGCAGCGCGCTGCGCTTTGCCGCGGGAAGCGCGCGCCACGCCGGAAGCGCGGCGTTCGCGGCGTCGATGGCCCGGCGCGTCTCGTGGGCGCCGAGATCGGGAATGGTGCCGACGACTTCTCCACTGGCCGGGTTGCGGACAGCCAGCGTCGTCCCGCCCGTGATCCACTCACCATTGATGAATGAGGCTTCCCTGAAGAGCGCGGCGTCTTTCAGCAGCTCTCCGACATCCGTTTTCGTGCGCAGTGCTTCAGCCATGTGTTTCATCCTACCGCCGCGCCGCCGCCTTTTGTGCGCAGGACATCGGCAGCCCGCTCGGCGGCCTCGCGAACCAGGAACCCCATCTTTGGATGGCTCGCCTCGATGTCAACGGCTATGCCCTGCTCGCGCAGCTCTTCGGAGGTGGTCGGACCAATCGAGGCCACCGCCATCGACGCCAAGCCGCGCCGCACGTCCGATTCGATGTTCAGCTGGCGCGCGATTTCGAGCAGGTGCACCACCTGTGTGGCGGTCGTAAACAATATGACTTCGATCCGACCGTCTGCGATACCGCGAGCCGCCTGGCGAAGCGGCTCCGGATTGTCGGGCAGCGCCCAACGGTAGACGGGCACGCTCAGCACGTCGGCACCGCGGTCGCGAAGCCCATCAATCAGATGCACGTTGGCGGTTCCATATTCCTGCACCGCAACGCGGGAGCCCCGCAGCGAAAATTCGGTCGACTTCGTGTCGAGCGACGCCAGCAGCTCACGCCAGGTGTTGGGTTCCGGCGCGACGACCCATGGCGACACACCAAGCTCGCGGAGCACCGCAAGAGGTTTCGGCCCGCGTGCCGCAATACGGATTCGTTTCAACGCCTCGACAAATTCCGGCCGATCGCGCAGCTGATCGACAACGGCAAGCAATGCACGTGTGCCGACGCCGGTGAGCAGGACGACCAGATCGAATTCGTTGCGGACGAGCGCATCGACGAACGCGAGCGCTTCGCTGTTGCTTGCGATGGGAACCTCACGGAGCGCGGGAGCCGCGATCGACTCGCCGCCGTAGTTGGAGACCAGCGCAGCCATCTCCAGGCTGCGCCGGCTCTCGAGAGTGAGGACGCGAAGCGTGTTGAATGACGGTGTCGTTAGGCGATCATACCTTTCGACGACGACTCCGCATGCAGGTAGGCCTCCTCGCCATGCTGGCTGATGTCAAGGCCTTCGGCCTCGTCGTCCGCCGTCGCACGCAGCGGAATGACGATGCTAATGAGCTTCGCGAGAATGAAGCTGACGACGAAGCTGTAGACCGCCGCGCCGGCCACCGCCACGGCCTGGATGCCGAGCTGTCCCGGATTGCCGTAAAGCAGTCCGTCCTGCACGCCATTCAAGGCCTTCTGCGCAAAGATGCCGGTCAGCAGCGCGCCCACCGTGCCGCCGACGCCGTGCGCCGCGAAGACGTCAAGCGAGTCGTCGAAATTCGTCTTGGCGCGCCACTGCAGCATCAGATAGCTGGGAATCGCAGCAAAACCACCGAGCCAGATGGCGTCCATCGGCCCCACGTAACCCGATGCGGGCGTGATCGCCACCAGGCCCACCACGATGGCCGTCGCGGCGCCGACAGCCGTCGGCTTGCCCGAACGAATGTAGTCAAGAAACGTCCAGACGAAGAGCGTCGCGGCCGGCGCCAGGAAGGTTGCCGTGAACGCGAGCGCCGCGATGTTGTTCGACGCGAGCGCGCTGCCCGAGTTGAATCCAAACCAGCCGAACCACAGCACGCCGGCACCGAGCAGCGTGAACGGCACGTTGTGCGGCAGCAGCGAAGACGAGGGGTACTCGCGGCGGTTGCCGACGGCGATCGCACAGGCGACTGCCGCCATCGCCGCGTTGACGTGCACGACGGTGCCGCCCGCGAAGTCGAGCGCACCCATCTGCGCGAGCCATCCTCCGCCCCACACCCAATGCGCGATCGGCGCGTAGACGACGATGCCCCACAGCGAGATGAAGACGATGTACGCCGAGAAGCGCATGCGCTCGACGATTGAACCGGAGATCAGCGCCGCCGTGATGATGGCAAACGTCGCCTGATACGACATATGCAGCATGTGCGGGATCGTCCCGAGCGGCTCCAGCCCGACGCCTCTGAGAAACACGTTCGACAGATCGCCAATCCACTTGTTGCCGGCGGTGAATGCCAGCGAATAGGAGACCAGTGCCCACAGGATTCCGGTGAAGCCGAGCGCGATGAAACTCATCATCATCGTGTTCAGCGCGTTCTTCGATCGAACCAGGCCGCCGTAGAAGAACGCGAGCATCGGCGTCATCAACAGGACCAGGGCCGTCGAACACAGCATCCACGCGGTATCAGCTTGATTCATGCGTCACCTCAGCCCGCTCCAGTCGAGCAGGTGTCATAGCCGGTGTAAGGTGCAGTAATGTCGGTGGAACGCGTGAAACGTTACGGAAAGGGAGGGGTCAGATCAATAGACGCTTTTGTGTGAAGTGCGTCATTTCTGACAATTACGTACCGAAGCTCCAAGTTCCAAGCTCCAAGTTCCAAATTCCAACGTTGTTGGATCTTGGATCTTGGAGCTTGGAGCTTTTCCCTGAGCGCTAAGCGAGGCGCAGGCCGCTCTTGGAGAGCGGCAACTGGCGGACACGCTTGCCGGTCGCGGCAAAGATCGCGTTGCTCACCGCCGGCAGCACCGGCGGCAGTGCCGGCTCGCCCAATCCGGTCGGCGGATTGCTCGTCAACAGGAAGTGCACGTCGATCTCCGGCGGCGCCTGGCGAATGCGCACCGGCTGATACGTGTCGAAGTTGTTCTGAACCGCCTTGCCGCCGTCGAAGGTGATCTCGTAGTTCATCAACTGGCTGAGACCATCGATGACTGCGCCCTGGGACTGGTTGATGGCCATGCTCGGGTTGACGATTTGGCTGCCGATGTCGGCGACCACCCACACCTTGTTGATCTTCACGCGGTTCTGCGCATCGACCGATACGTCGGCGACCTCGGCGAAGTAGCCGCGGTGCGCGTATTGGAAGGCAACGCCGAGTGCGCGTCCCTTCGGCAGCGAATTGCGGCGATCCCAGCTGGCGCGCTTCGCCACTTCCTGCAGCACGCCGAGCGCACGTTTGTGGTCGAAATCGTCGGCGCCTTGTGCCGGCGGCGGCAGCTGCGGCGAGTTGAGGAGATCGACGCGGAACTGCACCGGGTCTTTCCCCGCGGCATGGGCGAGCTCGTCGATGAAGGACTGGAACACCCACGAGTAGGCATTGCTGCGCGGCGCGCGCAGCGCCCACGTGGGCACACCGAGCGGCATCAGCGACGCGCGCATGGCGAAGGTGGGAACGAAGCGGGCCGGGAATTCGACCGCCGGCACCTGGCATTGCGGCGCGAACTTGTCGCCCTCGCCATAAGTGACGTAGTGATCGCGCCACGCAACGACCTTCCCGGAGGCATCGAGACCGGCCTTCAGATAGTGCCAGCCGCCCGGACGATAGTGGTCATGATGGAAATCGTCTTCGCGGGTCCACAGCAGCTTCACCGGCTGACCACCGATCTGCTTGGCGATCGCCGCCGCTTCCACCATGTAGTCGTTCGTGAGACGCCGGCCAAAGCCCCCGCCCGTGCGCAGCAGATGGATGGTGATGTCGCCTTCTTTCACGCCGAGCGTGTTGGCGACGAGCGCGCGCCCCTGCGCGGGAGTCTGGGTCGGCGCCCAGATTTCGAACTTCCCGTCCCTGAACTGTGCCGTGCAATTCTGCGGCTCGAGCGGCGCGTGCGCGATGAACGGAAACGCGTAGGCGCCTTCGACGACCTTCACCGTGCCGTTGCCGAGCGTTCCTTCGGCGTCGCCGTCTGACCGCAGCGTAAAGACCGGAGCCTGCTTTGAAAGCTCCTCTGCCTTCGCCGCGAACGTGACGCTGCTCTGCTGCGCGGTCGGACCTTCGTTCCACGTGACCTGCAGCTTCTGCCGCGCCTGACGCGCCTGCCACCAGCTGTCGGCAACAATCGCAACACCCGGCATCAGTCCGAGGATGTCGCTCGTGCCGTCGATGACAAACGCGTGGCGGACACCAGGCATCGACTTGATCGCGTCGAGATTGGCGCTGACAACCCTGCCGCCATACACGGGGCATTTCTCGTAGACCGCCCACAGCATGCCGGGCAACGTGAAGTCGATCGCGTAAAGCGGTTTGCCGGTGACGATCCTCGGGTTGTCGATACCGCCCGTCGGCTTGCCGATGATCTTGTAGTCGGCCGCGTTCTTCATCTTCACCGACTTCAGATCGGGCGTCGGCAGCATTGCCGCTTTCGACGCCAGCTCACTGTAGGCAAGCGAGCGATTGCTCGATGCATGGACGACGCGCCCCGCAGATGTCGAGCACTGCGCTTCAGGAACTCCCCACGTCTGCGCAGCCGCAGCAACGAGCATCGTACGGACTGCGGCGCCGACCTGACGCAGCGGCTCCCAGTTGGTCGGCGTCGCCGTGCTGCCGCCTGCGTTCTGGCGGCCGTACTTCGTCTCGTCGAGATCCGCCTGCTCGATGCGAACGCTCTTCCAGTCGACGTCGAGTTCGTCGGCGATCAGCATCGGCAGCGACGTCTTGATGCCCTGGCCGATCTCCGGGTTCTTCGACATGATCGTGACCACGCCGTCGGGACCGATCTTGATGAAGGCGGTCGGGACAAAGTTCGCGCCAGCGGGTGCACCCTGCGCCAACACGTCAGCGACCGGCTCGAGATAAACAGCCGCCAGGAGCCCTCCGCCGGCGAGCGCGGTGACGCGGAGGAAGGAGCGGCGATTCATGACCATCGTATCCATGACGCCTCCTTACTGCTCTCGCGCGGCCTGCGCGCGGGCGGTGTCGGTTCCACGTGGACGCGCTGGCGCCGCGGCCGCCGCTTTGTGAATCGCTTCGCGGATGCGCAGATAGGTCGCGCAGCGGCACAGATTGCCGTTCATGGCAGTGTCGATGTCTGCGTCGGTCGGCTTCGGGGTGCGCGCGAGCAGCGCGGCGGCCGACATGATTTGACCTGCCTGGCAGTAGCCACACTGCGGCACGTCGATCTCCTGCCACGCGACCTGCAGCGGATGTGTGCCGTCTGACGACAGCCCTTCGATCGTCGTTACCTGCTTGCCGGCGACGGTGGAGGCAGGCGTCTGACAGGAACGAACCGCGCGGCCATCAAGGTGCACGGTGCACGCGCCGCAGAGGCCGGCGCCGCAGCCGAATTTCGTCCCCTTCATATTGAGGACATCACGGACGACCCAGAGCAGCGGCATGTCCCCGGGGACATCGACGGTCGTGGATTTCCCGTTCACGGTGAACGTAACAGCCATGTCAGCTCCTCGGCATGAGGCTAGGAAGTGTCGAGGAGTAAGTTTAAACCTGATCGGTGCGACGGGTGCGACAGGTGCAGTCGCCGTCTACCACAAGCTCGTCTGACCCGACGCGGCGTGCGGCTCGGCACCTGCCGCGAACAGCCGCAGGCGCGCGCGGCTGGTCAGCGCGATCGCGGCGGCGACTACGATCAGGAAACCGGCAATCAGATCGTTGTTCGCTGAGAACGACTGTCCGGCTTGTCCGAACGCCATCGGCGTCACGAAGATCCAGACGCCGAGGACAAGCGCACTCCACAACGAAACGGGCGTTGCGGCGCCGGTCAACACCGACACAACGGCAGCCGCCGCGATCAGAATGCCGACAACCGTGTCATTCACCGCGTGCGCATGACGCGCGTAGCCGACGATCCACGGCGATACGGCGAGCCAGAGGCCGAGCAGCACCAGAAACGCGCGCCCTGCTTGAAGTCCTACCCCTCTTCTCATGGCAATCTCCTTCCCACCAGCGCGCGTCCGCGGCATTACTCCTGCGACTGAAGAGCCGTGATGAGCACGGTGAGCGCGTGGGCGTAGCGCCGGTCGGCCGCATCGAACCGCGCGTCGTAGTCGTCCCGCGAAAGGTGCTGCGCTTTCGCATCACCGTTGAACACCATCGTCTTTGTTCCGTCCTCGTAGACGATGTCGATCGCGTCGTTCTGAGGCGCGCTCGACAGACCGTCCGCATTCGAGTCCTGCACGAACAACTTGCCTTCAGGCGTCGGCGTGGCCTGCAGGTCCAGATACACATCGCGGAACTGGGCCGCCGCGATGCGCTGCGCCACTGCGTCGGTCGACGGCTGGCGTGCGCTCACAACCAGGAGATCACCGTGCGGAACGGACAGCGCGGCTACGAAGCGGCCTGGCTCGTCGGGATCGGGAGCCGCAAACGCTTCGATTCCGCGGCTGTGGAGCAATGCCGAGAACGTGTGTGCCAGCGGCGCCGACGAAGACGATGCGGCGCGCGTCGCCGCCGGCGCAATAAGGCTTAGGCAGGTCGTAACGATCGCGACGATGGTGCCCCGCATACCGGCCTCCTCTCTTTAGATTTGACGAGTGGCGTGCGCGGGTCAGCTATCAGGTGGCGATGGGAAATTAAGCACCATCGAAAAGGGATGGCATTAGATGAGCTGCGCCGCTATGGCGTCGTGGCGCGCGACGCCAGGCAGCCGAAAAACCGGTCCATCGTCATCCGCGCGACGCCATCGATGAGGCGTTGACCGACCCGCGCAATCAGACCGCCTACTTCCGACGTCGCCGTGACGTCGACTTCGGTTCCCGCGGTCGTAGCCCTCAGCACAATGGTCGCCGATCCTTTGGCGAAGCCGGGTTTGCCCGTCGCGTCCACGCTCAGCCGATACGAATTGGGCGGCTGCAGATCCGATAGCGTGACGATCGACGTAAAAGTGCCCGTGACGGCGGCCACGCCAATCGACATCTCCGCTTGATAGCGGTTCTCGCCGGTCGGACGCAGCTCCTTGCATCCGGGGAGACATGACTTGATCGCCTCCGGGTCCATCAACAGGGTCCACACCTGCTGCTGCGTCGCGGCGAACTTATACGTGGCGGTGATTTCCATGGCGAAGCAGTCGTGCGAGATCCTCGATGCTCTGAAGATTATGCGCGGGCATGAAGTCGTCGATGTGCTCGAGCGCGGCCTGCATACCGCGCGTCAACGGTTCGTAGCTCGCTGATCCGAGCAGCGGATTCAACCAAATCAACCGCGAACAGCGGCGTCGCAACCGCGCAAGCTCCCGTCCGAGGTGCTGCGGATCACCGCGATCCCAGCCATCCGACACGATCAGCGCAACCGGCCCATGGCGCATCACGCGTCGCGCCCATGTGGTGTTGAACGCCCGCAGCGCGTCGCCGATACGCGTGCCGCCCCCCCAGTCGTGCAGCTCGCGCACCATGCGCGAGACGATGCGATGGCCTCCGCTGGCGGCGACGTAGCGCGTGACGCGCGTCAGCCGCGTGGCGAACACAAAACTTTCCACGTGCCGCGCGCTTCGCGTCAACCCGCTGGCGAATGACAGCAGCATCCGGCTATAGCGGTGCATGGAGCCGCTCACATCCGCCAGCAGGACGATCGGACGTGGAGCCTGGCGCCGCACGCGCCGCGGCAGCTCGATCAACTCGCCGCCGCGCAAGACGTTTCTTCGCAGCAGCCGCGGCATGTCGATGTCGCCGCGGATCGAGCGCTGCCATCGACGTGTGCGGCGAATACCAGGCTGCCAGCGCCAGCGCATCAGCAGCCTGCGCGCGGCCTCGAGCTCCGCCGCCGTGAAATCCGCGAAGTCTTTCGTGCGCGAGACTTCAACCGTGCTGTAGGCGCCGAGGGCAAATGCCGCGGCCGCCGCCGAATCGGACTCGGGGCCTTCGACGTCGAGCCGCTGCGGTGGGCCGGCGTTACGCCGCGTGACGATGCGCGCGCGCTCGCCCAGCGAAAAGAGGGGCAGATTGAGCCCGGAGGCGCCGTGCGCGCGAAAGAACACGTCGAAGGCTTCGTTGAAGAGCGGCAGGTCCTCCTGTCGATGCACCAGCAGCGCACAGAGCGTTGCGCGCAAATCGGTCCGGCTGCGGACGCCGATCCACTCGGTTGCCTGGATGGCATCCACCATGCGCTCGCGATGCACGTGCACGCCGGCCGCGCGCAGAACACGTCCGAACAGCAAGAGATTGGGGACGAGATTCACGCCAAGGTCCGAGCGAGAATCGTGCTGACGCGATCGCCGCGGACCGAGTCGATGTCTTCCTGATTCTTCAGCAGGATGCCGAGCGTCTCGTCGATGACGTCAGCGTCGAGCACATCGCGGTCCAGCGCAACGAGTGCCGTCGCCCAATCGAGCGTCTCCGAGATGCCTGCTGCCTTGTAGAGATCCGCCGTGCGCAGCTCCTGCACGAACGCGGTCACCTGTCGCGCCAGCCGAACCGACGCGCCGGGCACCTTCGATCGTACGATGCGGAGCTCCTTGTCGAAGTCGGGATACGGAATCCAGCTGTAGACACATCGGCGTTTGAGCGCGTCGTGCACTTCACGCGTGCGGTTCGACGTGATGATGACAATGGGAGGCTCGTGCGCGCGAATGGTGCCGAGCTCCGGAATGGTCACCTGGAAGTCCGACAGGAATTCGAGCAGATATCCTTCGAACTCCTCGTCCGCGCGATCGAGCTCGTCGATGAGCAGCACCGGCGCCCGGTCGCGTGTCTCCTCGATGGCGCGCAGGAGCGGCCGCTTGATGAGAAATGTCTCAGTGAACAGCTCGTGTGTGGCGGCCGCGCGATCGAGCTCCCCGGCGGTCTCGATCATGCGGATCTCGAGCAGCTGCCGCGGATAGTTCCACTCGTAGACGGCCTGGCTGACGTCCAGACCCTCGTAGCACTGCAGCCGGATGAGCGTCGTCTTCAGCGCCGATGCGAGGACCTTGGCGACTTCGGTCTTGCCGACGCCTGCTTCGCCCTCGAGAAACAGCGGACGCCGGAGCCGCAGCGCAAGGTAAATAGGAACAGCAAGCCCTCGTTCGGCGATGTAGTTCTCGCCGGCGAGGGCCTCCTGCAGCGCGTCGACCGAAGACGGGATGGAGAGCGGCGCCCGGCTCACGCAAGCCCGGCGCGCGCCGCCGCTGCCGCAATCGCGCGCTTCACGTAGATGGGAGCGACTGCCGCCCGATATCCCGCGGATGCGAAAATGTCGCCGGTCACGTCCTTGCCGATGTCGGAAGCGACCTGCGCCGCTGCATTCGCAATGGCAGCGGTGTCGAGCGACTTGCCCGTCAGCGCCTTCTCCACCGCACCTGCACGGCTGGCATGCGGCAGCAATCCGCCGAGCGCCACACGCGCCGCCGAGCACTCGTTCTTCGTCATCGTCACCGACGCGGCGACGCCAATCACCGCGTAGCGCGACGCGGGGTGCGGAAACTTCACGTACGCGGATCCCTGACCACGTGCGGCTGCCGGGACCAGAATCGCCGTTACCACTTCGTTGTCCGCGAGCGCCGTGCTCATGATGCCGGTGAAGAAGCCGTCGGCCGCAATCGTGCGCTCGCCGGACGGACCGATTGCAACGATGCGCGCATCGAGCGCGACGAGCACGGTCGGCAGGTCGGATGCGGGATCGGCGTGCGCAATGTTGCCGCCGATGGTGCCGCGACTCCGCACCGCCGGATCGCCGATGAGCGCCGCGGCTTCGGCCAGAGCCGGCGCCGCTTTCTGCACGTCAGAGGATGCGGCGATCTCGGCGTGTGTCGTCAGCGATCCGATGCGGACGCTGTCGCCGCTGCGCGAGATGCCGCGCAGTTCCGGAATCCGGCCGATGTCCACCACGGCGGATGGCGAGGCGAGCCGCAGCTTCATCAGCGGAATCAAGCTGTGGCCGCCGGCGAGGAGCTTCGCGCCCGGGTTGGCCGCGAGCAGGCGCTGCGCATCGGAGAGCGTTTTCGCGCGGTGATAGTCAAAATTTGCGGAATACATGCTTAACCCTTCCGCGAACCCGCAGGGTTCGCGCTGCTGTGGCCAATCGCGTTGAACACGCGTTCGGGGGTCAGCGGCATCTGAATCGACTGCACACCAAACGGCTCGAGCGCATCGATCACGGCGTTGTAGACCGTGCACGTGGAGACGATTGTGCCGGCTTCGCCGATGCCCTTGACGCCGAGCGGATGATGCGGCGACGGCGTCACCGTCGACAGCACCTCGATGTCGGGCAGCACGTCCGCACGCGGAATCGCATAGTCCGATAGCGAGCCGGTCAGCAGCTGGCCGTTGTCGGCATACACGGCGTGCTCCCAGAGCGCCTGACCGATGCCCTGGACGACACCACCGTGCACCTGGCCTTCGACAATCATGGGATTGATCTGATGGCCGCAATCATCGACCGCCGCGTAGCGTTTCAGTTGCACGACGCCGGTTTCCCCATCAACTTCCACTACGGCGACGTGCGCGCCGAACGGGTAAACGAAGTTCGGCGGATCGTAGAAGGTCGTCGCCTCGAGCCCGGGCTCCATCCCCTGCGGCATGTTCCACGCGACGTTGGCCATGAGCGCGATGTCCTGAATAGTCTTCGCCTTGTCCGGGAAGCCGCGGACGAAGAACTTGCCGTTCGCGTACTCGATGTCTTCCACCGCCGCTTCGAGCAGGTGGCTCGTGAGCAGCTTCGCTTTCTCCTTGATTTTCCGCGTTGCCACCGCCAGCGCCGCGCCGCTGACGGCCGTCGTGCGGCTGCCGTACGTGCCCCATCCCATCGGCGTGTTCTCGGTATCGCCGTGGACGATCTTCACGTCGTTCACGCTGACGCCGAGTTCGTCCGCGACGATCTGCGCGAACGTCGTCTCTTCACCCTGACCATGCGGCGACGAGCCGATGAAGACGTGCGCCTTGCCGCTCGGATGGAAGCGGACGATAGCGCTTTCCCAGAGGCCGCCCTGGAAGCCGACGGCGCCGGCGACCTGTGACGGGCCGAGGCCACAGATCTCGACGTACATGCCGACGCCGATGCCGATGTAGCGCCCCTTCTTCCGCGCCTCCGCCTGTTCCTTGCGCAAGGCGGCGTAGTCAACGTGCGTCAACGCCTTGTCGAGCGCACCTTGATAGTTGCCGCTGTCGTACTTCAGGCCGGTGACAACGTCGTGGCCGTTGTCGAACGCGGGTATCAGATTGCGTTTGCGAATCTCGACCGGGTCCATCTTCAGTTCGTCGGCAAGTCGATCGATCACGCGTTCGAGCATGAACGTCGCCTCGGGCCGTCCGGCACCGCGATACGCCTCCACCGGCGTGGTGTTGGTGTAGACGCCGTAAACGTCTTCCTTCACCGCGCCGATCTGGTACGGCCCGGACAACATCAGCCCGTGCAGAATGGTCGGGATGCCGGGCGCGGCGGTTGAAAGATACGCGCCCATCCCCGCCCACACGGTGCAGCGCAGCCCGAGGATCTTGCCGTCCTTCGTCGCCGCCATCTCGACATCCTGCACGTGGTCCCTTCCGTGCGTTGTCGATTGATAGTTCTCAGATCGCGTCTCGATCCACTTCACGGGCCGACCGAGCTTCATCGAGCAGAACACCGTGATGAAGTCGCCCTGGATTTGCGGAATCTTGCTGCCGAAGCCGCCGCCAACTTCCGGTGCGATCACGCGGAGGCGATCTTCCGGAATGCCGCAGACCAGCGACATGATGAAGCGGACGATGTGCGGATTCTGCGTGGTGTTCCACAGCGTCAGCTCACCGGTTGCGGGGACGTAATGCGCCAGCGCACCGCGCGGCTCCATGGCCGTCGGAATGAGGCGCTGTTGGATGATGCGATCGCGAACGACGACGTCGGCATTCTTGAACGCCGCATCGACGTCGCCGCCAGCCACCACCCAGTGGAACGCAATGTTGTTCGCCGCTTCCTGGTGCAGCTGCGGCGCACCTGATTTGACTGCCTTCTCGGGATCGACGACGGCCTTCAACGGCTCGTAGTCGACCTCGATGAGATCGACCGCATCGGCAGCGTGCTCGGGCGAGTCGGCGACCACTACAGCGACCGAATCGCCAACATAGCGAACAGTCGTTTTCGCCAGCGGCGGGTACGGCGCCGTCTTGAGATCGGAATTCGGCACCAGCCACGCGCACGGAATCGACTGCAGGACGCCTTCTGTATCCGCCCCGGTGAACACGGCGACGACGCCGGATGCGGCCTTCGCAGCCGCCGTATCAATCTTTTTGATGCGCGCGTGCCCGTGCGGGCTGCGCAGAATCGACGCATAAAGTTGCCCGGGCAGCGTCATGTCCGCGGTGTAGCGCGCCGTGCCTGTCAGCAGCCTCGGATCCTCGCGGCGCTTGATGCCCGAGCCGAACACGCGTGCCGGAGCCGCAACCGTCGTCGCCATCATCGTGCTCCCGCGGCAGCCGCCGCCTGAACGGACCGGACGATGTTCTGGTAACCCGTGCAGCGGCACATGTTGCCTTCAAGCGCGTGCCGGATCTGCTCCGTCGACGGATTGTTGTTGGTCTGCAGCAGCGCCTTCGTCGCGAAGATCATTCCGGGGGTGCAGAAGCCGCACTGCAGGCCATGCTTTTCCCAGAACGCTTCCTGAACGGGATCGAGCTTCCCTTCGGGCGCGAGGCCTTCTATCGTCGTCACGGAGGCGCCGTCCGCCTGCGCCGCCAGGCACGTGCAGGACTTCACGGCGACGCCATCAAGCAGCACGGTGCACGCGCCGCACTGGCTCGTGTCACAGCCGATCTTCGTGCCGGTCAGGCCGACCGTGTCGCGAATGAAGTGAACGAGCAGAAGACGAGGTTCGATTTGACGGTCGTAGCGCCGCCCATTGACGGTAACGCTGACGGAGAGCTCCATGATCCCTCCTCGGAAGAGGGGCGGAGCTTACATCTACTCGCCGAGCTTTTCCAGTTCCTCAACTGGACACGTCAGACGCGGCGCCTCGAAGTTGCTGAAATCGATCTGATTCCACCGGGCCACATAACCTCTTCGGGGCAGACCGAAGAGGCCCCGCGCAACCACGCCCATCCGCTCGATCAATCCGGCGGAGCCGATGACGTACTCCGTGATAACGCAGTGTCCGTCGCGGACTTCGGCGCGGAACTCCTCGAGGCGCCCCGCCGGACGGCCGTTCGCGGCAAGTACCTGACGGCCGAGCAGCCGGTCGATGCGCAGCTCGTGAGGCTTCAGTGCATTCGAGGAGTCTTCACCAGTTGCCGTCATGACGATCCTGGAAGGGCGCTCACCCAGGCCCGCAGCCGTTGCTCAACGGTCGCGGCCACGGTTTCGCCGAAGGCGCGATCCACCTTGATGTGACTGTGGATGCCGAGAATGTCGCCGAAGGGGATGCGCAATGGCCGCCCCTGGTCGATACCAAGTGCGTGCTCCACGGCCGACATCAGCCGGCCGAGAACCGGCCGCACGCGGTAAGCAAGCACCGCGGGCCCTATCTCGATGGCCGTTACCTGCGGCGGCCGGTTCGGCCGCAGCGCGATGACAATGCTATCCACGCGCCCCATCTCACGCCCATGTCGGTCGACCACTCCCTTGTCGAGCACGTCGCGAATGAGATCGACCCGTGACGGCATCCGTTACCCTCCGAGAATCTCGAGCGGGACGACGACCAGCGCCAGGAGCCCTGCGAGAATCGTCAGCGCGGCGAGAAAGCCGTTGCCGATCGGCCCGCTAGTGTGCCCCTTGACGTAGCGCGAGTCGTTCATGAGCACGAGGAACGGCAGCACGATGAGGGGCATGATCACGACCGTCAGCGCGACACATATCATCGTGAGCTTCAGCGGATCGAACCCGATCAGGCCGATGGCGAGTGCCAGCACGAGGATGAACGTGAATGCCGTGGTGAAGCGGGCTTCGTCGCGGCGCGGCTTGTTCGCGCCCCACTCCCAGCCGAAGACCTGTGCGAGCAGGTAACCGGCGTTCAACGTGATTTCGAGTGCGGCACCCAGGCATCCGATGCCGAGGGAAAAGGCGAAAAGCGCGACCGCCCACCGACCGAACGTCGGCACGAACATCAACGTGGCCTGCTCGTACGAATTGACAAGAATGCTGCGCGGCTCGAGCACCATTGCGCTGGTGACGAGCACGCCCATGGCGACGACGCCGCCGAACGAGATTCCGGCATACGACGTGACTCGATTCACCCACAGCTCTTGTTCCTTCATCTTCTCTTCAATCGTTCCCGACGAATAGAAGTTGACGAGATAGGGGCTGACCGTCGCACCCAGAATGCTGACCGCCAGAAACGCGTAGCGCGTCATGTCGTGGTCCGCCATCGTTGGCACCAGTCCTTTGGCGAGGTCCGAGACGTCGGGACCGAGCTTCCATGCGGCGACGATGAAGGCGAGCGTCACCAACCCCAGCAGGCCGATGCCGTACTCGACGACCGCGAATCCCGAAACCCAAAGGACCAGCCAAACGACCACCCCAATCGGCAGCAGCCACCACTGGAAGGCGATGCCTGTCAGGAGCTTCACAGCGATCGCCACTCCACCGATCTCTGCGGTCAACAGCAGCACGTCGATGATGAGCTCGGCGACGAGCGGCACCGCCTGGAAGTGAATGCCAAACCGCTCGCGCACCGCTCCCGCCACGCTCTGTTTGCCGACGGCGGCGAGGCGGCCCGACATCTCCGCGAGCATGGCCAGCATGACCGTCGCGGCGGCGACGGCCCACAACAACTGAAAACCGAACTCCGATCCGGCCTGCGCCGAGGTGGAGATCGAACCAACTTCGACGAAGCCGCCGATGCTGGTAACGACGCCGAGAACCAGATCGACAATCGCGCTCACGGGCGTTCCTGCGGCACGATGGGGAGCGAGGCGAGACGCTGGCGTGCGGCATCACCGTCCGCGGACCCGACATCGCCGATCATTGAGGCGATCACACGCGAGAGTTGCTCGGCCTCCTGCGACAGCGCGGCGCCGCGCGGGTCCTGCAGCATCTCGGGCCTGGACGCCAGTTTGGTCCGCTCCTGCTCGACGAGATAGAACGTCTGCTCTAATGCTGTGCGCGTGTAGGTACCGGACACGTCGCCTGACAGCCACGCCTCACCGATTACCTTGGTCGTAGCGCCCAGCGATTCGAAATTCTTCTTGTGCTCTTCAAGACGCGCGTCCTGACGACTGCATCCAATACAGAGAACAATTGCCGCGAGCTCAAGTGCGATCGTCAGCCGACGCATATGTGCCGCGCGGTGCAAGGGAAGTGCCCGGCGCGGATACACTTGTCACTTGATGAGTTCGCTGGTGCCGCCGGCACCGCAGCTTCTCGCGTTTGTCGCAGTGGCTGGTCTGCTGACAATCACACCGGGCGCGGATATGGCGCTCGTCATGCGCCACGCATTCGGCGGAGGCACCCGGCCGGCGTTTCTCGCCTCGCTCGGCATCGGGCTCGGATGCCTCATCTGGGGCGCCGCTTCGGCGCTCGGTGTGGCCGTGATCTTTGCGCACTCTTACTTGGCATTCGCCGTTCTCAAGTATGCTGGCGGCGCGTATCTCGTATATCTCGGCGGGCGCGCGCTTCACGCGGCGGTGCGCGCGCAGTCACGCGTGGAGGTTGCGACAGCCGCGACGAGCGCGAAAGCGGTCAACGCGTTCGCACAAGGGTTGCTTACCAACCTGACCAACCCGAAAGTCGCGGTGTTCTACGTGACGTTTCTGCCGCAGTTCATCGTGCCGGACCGCAACGTACTGACGCAGTCCGTGGTGCTCGCCGCGACACACGTGGCGATGGGATTGCTCTGGCTCACCCTCTATGCGCGTTTCATCGATCGGATGGCCGCCGTGCTGTTGACGGATCGTGTCAAGCGACGTATGGAAGCAGCGACCGGCGCGGTGTTGATGGCGCTCGGCATCCGTCTCGCCCTGGCGCGCCGCTGACGTGACAGGCGTCGCGCGCGGCAGCCGCGCCTTCTGGAAAATCAACCTCGCGGTCTTCTCCGCCGGGTTCTCCGTCTTCCTGTTGATGTACGCCGTCCAGCCACTGCTCCCCGTGTTCACCCGCGAGTTCCACGTCGATGCGGCGACCAGCAGTCTTGCACTGTCGGTGACAACCGGCTGTCTCGCCGTCTCCATGCTCGTCATTGGCGCTGTCGCCGAAGCCTGGTCGCGCAAGCCGCTGATGGCGGTGTCGCTCCTCGCTGCCGCGCTGCTGACGCTGTTGTCATCGGTCGTCGGCAACTGGCCGACGTTCCTCCTCATTCGCGCCATTGAAGGCATCGCCATCGCCGGACTTCCGGCAATCGCGATGGCCTACCTCGGCGAAGAGATCCATCCGGACGATGTCGGTGTGTCGATGGGCCTGTATGTCGGCAGCGGTGCGCTTGGCGGGATGACGGGACGATTGCTGACGGGCCTCATGACCGATCTGTTCTCGTGGCGGCCCACGCTTGCCGCCATCGGCGTTCTCGGAGTCCTCGCCGCCGCGATTTTCTCGGTCAGTCTCCCCGCGTCGGCACGTTTTCAACCGCGATCGTTCTCAATGCCGACGCTGATGGGCATCTACAAGTCGCATCTCCGCGATCCGGTGATACTGGCGCTCGTCATGGAGGCTGGTCTGGTGCTCGGGACGCTCGTGACCGTCTACAACTACAGCTCGTTCCGGCTGCTCGCGCCGCCGTACGGGCTCAGTCAAACGGCGGTCGGATCGGTGTTCGGTCTGTATGTGTTCGGATTTTTCAGCTCGTCGCTGATGGGATTCCTCTCACATCGCTTTGAGCGTCCCGTGCTGCTGCGCGTCGGGCTGACGACAATGCTGCTCGGCGTCGGGGCGACGATGCTGCGGCCGCTGCCGCTCGTCATTGTCGGCATCGCACTCGTCACGATCGGCTTCTTCGCTTCGCATTCGGTCGCGAGCAGTTGGGTCGGGCTGCACGCATATGAGGGGAAGGCGCAGGCATCGGCGCTGTACCTCTTCTTCTATTACATGGGCGCGAGCACCGCCGGGACGGTCGGCGGATTTTTCTGGACCGCGTACGCCTGGCCCGGTGTCGCGGTATTTCTCACGGCGATGCTGCTGGCGGCGTTGGCGCTGGCGTTCCGGTCTCTCAACCACGAAGGTAGGAAGAACGCGTGCCTTCCGGACCTTCGTGGTTAAGACCGCGGCAGCGTGATCCGGAACGTGCTGCCGTTGCCGTCCGTCTTTTCGAGCGTGAGCAACCCGCCGGACTTTTCCACGGCAGACTTCGAGATGGATAGTCCCAGCCCCGTGCCGATCACATCCGCGCTGCCGCTGGCACGGTAAAAGCGGTCGAAGATGTGATCGCGCGCGGCGTCCGGAATGCCGGCGCCCCGGTCGATCACATCAATTGTCGCCTTGCCTTGCGCATCCGCGATGCGGATAACGATGGCGGTATCAGGCGGCGAGAACTTGATGGCGTTGTCGACCAGATTGATGAGCGCCTGCCGCAGCATCATGCGATCGCCCGAGGCGCACGGCGCACCGTGCGCCTCGACGACGAGCTGCTGCGACTTCTCTTCCGCAAGCACCGCCAGATCCGCGATGACGCTCTCGGCGAGCTCCTGCAGCGCGATCGGCTCGATCGACAGCCTCGACTCTCCGGTCTCCGTCCGCGACAGCGTCAGCAGACGATCGACAAGCACCGCCAGGCGGTCCGCCTCCTCCAGCATGCTGCCGATGATCGTGCGGTAGTCGTGTTCGTCACGCTTGCCGCGCAGCCCCACTTCGCCGACGCTGCGAATCGCGGTGAGCGGTGTCCGCAATTCGTGCGACACGTCCGCCGTAAAACGCCGCATCTGCTCGAACGATTCCTGCAGCCGGGCGAGCGTCGCGTTGAATACGGTCGCCAGGCGGCCCATCTCGTTGTCGGCATTGCTGACCGGCAGCCGGTCGCTCAATCGCTCCGCGGTGATTGTCTCCGCGCGCTCCGTCATCCTTTCGATCGGTGCGAGCGCACGCCGTGCGAGGAGATAGCCGCCAAATCCCGCGGTGGCGACGGCGAGCGGCAGGCCAAGCAGCAGAATGAGCGCGACCGTCCGTATCTGTTCGCGCATCGTTGCCTCGGAGCGTCCGACCTGAATGACGACCGGCCCTCCCTCGATCTCGCCGCGCCTGCTCAACACGCGCATCGCCACACCATCCGTCGGTACGCGCACGATCGCATCGTCGGCCAGGTTCGCCAGATTCATTCCGACATCAGGCTGTCCCAGCGCGACATCGTTGCGAAACAGGAGCTTGCCGTCGGCGCTCCATATCTGCAGCCACGGGTGCTCTTCAATCGCCTCTTCGCCGTTCCATGTAATGCCACCCTCGGGCGTCTGCTCCACCATGACCGTCGCCCACTGGAAGTCCGCGCGGAGCTGCTGATCGAGGAGCTGGGAAGCGCTGCGGCTGACGTAGGCGAGGATGGCGCCGGCATAGACGGCGAGGACCAGCGTCATGGCGGCGACGTACCACAGCGTGAGCTGCACGCGCACGCTGTGCGATCGCCACCACCTCCTCACGGCTCGCCCTCGCGCAGCATGAAACCGACGCCGCGCACGGTGTGAATCAGTTTGACCGGCCGATCGAGATCGACCTTCCGCCGCAGCCGCGCGATGTGCACGTCGATGACGTTGTCGAGCGGCGTGGTCCGGGCGGTTTCCTTCCACACATCGCGCGCCAGCGTCTCGCGCGACACCACCTGGCCTTCGTAGCGCATCAGGTATTCGAGGAGCTCGAACTCGCGCACCGTCAGATCGACCGGCTGCCCGCCGCGCGTTACCTTCCGCGTGATCAGATCCATCGCCAGGTCGCCGACCGCGAGGCGGGGCGCCTCCGCCGTACCACGGCGCATCAGCGCGCGAATACGTGCGAGCAGCTCGGCGAAGGCGAACGGCTTGACAAGATAGTCGTCGGCGCCGCTGTCGAGACCGGCGACCCGGTCCTGCAGCGTGTCGCGCGCCGTGAGGACGAGCACGGGTGTCTTGATACTCTTGCTGCGCAGCGTGGTGAGAATCTGCAGGCCGTCGCGGCCCGGAAGGCCGAGATCCAGAAGGATCAAGTCGAACGCCTCCGTCGTGATGCGAAAGAACGCATCCTCGCCGGTCCGTTCAACGACTACCTCATAGCGCTCGCCTTCGAGGCCCTCACGCAGGGCGTTGGCAACCTTCTGTTCGTCTTCGACGACAAGCACTCTCATCTGGATAGTCGTTGGCGGTTCGTAGTTAGTGGTTAGTGTAAAACCACCAACCACCAACGACGAACCGATTAACCACTAGCCACTACTAACTGCCAACCAGCTCGTACGTGACGGTCATCGCCTGCTTGCCCCGCTGCGTATCGAACTCCGTGCGCACGGTCATCACCTTGCCGTCTGCGCTCAAACTGCGCACCTCGCGGCTCTTCATGTCGAAGTTGCCGCGCGGTGTCTGCATCGAACGGGTCACGTCCGTGACCAGCGCGACGCCTTCCCACTTGCTCTTGCTCTTGGTTGTCGCCTGCGCTGTCTTGTTCGTCGTTTCCTTCCCGTCAAGGTTGTAGCTGTTCATCGTCGCCACGCCCTGCCCGTCGTCGTCGGTGATGATGAGGCGATCGTCGGTCTGACGGATACGCACCGTCTGACCAACCTCCAGGCGCCGCGGCCGCTCGGCATCGGCGTTGGCGTTGGCCTGATCACCCCCGCCGCCACCGCCACGGTTGTAGCCGCCGCGACGGCCACCTCCGCCAAAGCCACGTCCACCCCGACCGCCGAACCCACCTCGCCCGCCAAAGCCAGCGCTGCCGCCGGCTGCGTCAGGCATATCAATGTTCGTGACTTTCCATGTGCCGCTGAAGTCCGGATGCCTGGGTGCCGCTTGCGCCAGCGCCAGCGCGGGGAACGCCAGCGCCAGCGCTATGAGAAATCCGATCACACGTCGAGACATATAAAGCCCTCCGCCTACTCTTCAGATACGGCGCACGCGGCCGATTGGTTTATAGGCCGAGGCGGACGAGCAGACGAGCGAAACGCACGTCGCGGCGCAGGGGGTCGAACCGCGGGTCGCCGGCGAGCATGAGCAGCATCGGGTCGCGCTCCTCGCAGGCTCGATCGAGCATTGCGAAGGCCTCATCCGCTTCTCCAAGGCCGACGTGCGCGAGGGCGACGTGAAGCGAGGGGACGAAACGATCCGCGCGAAGGCGATCGGTCGCCTGGATGAGCGTACGCGCGACGCCACATTCGCCGCGCATCGCTTTGGCGTGCGCGAGCCACGACAGGAGCACGGGGTTGCCTGGTTTGTTCGCGGCAGCGGCTTCCATCTCCGCGATCCCTTCGGCGGCGCGGTCCATCTGCAGCAGCGCGGCGCCGAGCACGCGCGTTGCCGGTGGGAATTGAGGTTTCATGTCCAGGACGTTGCGGCACGTGTCGATGGCCGACTCATAGTCGCCGGCCATGAACTGAATCCACGCGGCGCTCGTGCCGACGACCAGGCAGAGTGGGTCCAGCTCGCGCGCACGCCGCGCTTCGCGTACCGCTTCTTCGCATCGACCCATTCCGGCCAGCAGCAGCCCGTACCATCGGTGCGCGCCGTCGCTGCTCGGATTCAACGCAATCGCCTGCTTGAACCCTTCCTCGGCGGCTTTCCAGTCCCAGCGCAGCATGGCGTGGATATTGGCAATCGCCAGATGCGCGTGCGCGAGGTGTGGATCGAGCTGCAGTGCGCGCTCAGCAATCGGTTGCGCGGTTTCCAGCGCCGCGCGAGGAACCATGTTGTAGTACTCGGCCTGTGCCGTGTGCGTCCGCGCCAGGTCCGCGTGCGCTGCCGCGAACGTCGGATCTGCTGCGCACGCCTGCTCGAAAAAAGTGATCGCCTGCGGGAATCCGGCATCGCCCGGGAGGTTCCAGTAGTAACGGCCTTTCAGGTACGTCTGATAGGCGGCTGCGTCGTGCGCCGGTTGGACTGACTGCTCCGGCAGCAGTTCGACGGCCAGCGATTGCGCAATCCGCGCGGCGACCTCCGCCTGCACCGACAGACTATCCGTGAGGTTCCGCTCGTAGACATCTGTCCAGAGGTGCGCCTCGCTCGCTGTTTCGACCAGCTGCGCCGTAATGCGCACGCGATCGCCTTCGCGCCGCACGCTGCCTTCGAGGAGATAGTCGGTGCGCAGCAGTTCGCCGATCTCGCGCGCGCGACGGCCGCTGCCCCTGAAGAGGTTCGACGACGACCGGGAGATGACGCCTATACGTCCCCGAGCCAGCCGTCCAAGCTGCAGGAACATCTCCTCGGTGAGACCGTCGCTGAAATACTCCTGCGTCGGATCTCCGCTCAGATTCGCAAACGGCAGCACAGCCAGCCGTGCCTTGAAGTCCGGCGCCATCAACGGAAAGGCGATCGCCGCGTCCTGGCCGAGCGGCGCGATGAACCTGTAGCCGCGCCGTGGAAGCGTCTCTACATACTTGGGATTGTCCGCGTCGTCACCAAGCGCGGCACGCAGCCGCTTCACCGCGGCGTTTAGACTGTGTTCGAAATCGACGAACGTGCCCTGCGGCCAGAGGCGCCTCGCCAGCTCCTCGCGCGTCACCACGTCGCCAGGGCGCTCGAGCATCAAGCGCAGGATTTCGAACGGCTGCTCCTGGAGACGAATTCGACTCTTGCCTTTCCGGAGCTCCCGGGAGCGGACGTCGAGCTCGAAGGATTCGAATCGGAGAAGGTGTTCGGCGTCCATAGCAAATTATCTCCGGTGAACTTGCGAGTTTGTCAGACAAACAATCGCAGGTCACCAACGTTTCACCTCGTGTCACCTCCAATGCATTGAGGCACCCGGCGCCGCGTCGCACAGTAGCGTCGTGCGGAACGCCACCCTCTTTGCACTGGTTGTCGCGCTGACAACAACGAGTTCAAGTGTCGTACAGGCCGCGCGCGAAAGCACTCCGCAGGTTGCTCCCCAACTGACGGTACGCGTCTACGACATGACGAAGGTGCCGGCGGCGGATCAGACGGTTGCTCTGCGTGCGGCGGCCGGGGTCCTGGCCGCCGCCGGTATCCAGACTGCCTGGGTGGTGTGCTCGTCGGACACAGCGGCCGCAGGCTGTGAGACGCCGTTGGCGGGCACGGAGATCTCGGTCCGCCTTGCGCGCCTGCCGGCGGAGCCGAATGGACACGGGATGCTTCAGCTCGGATACTCCCTCGTCAACACCCAGGCGGGCGCGGGCACGCTCGCAACGATGTTCGTCGATCGCGTGGAGTGGCTGGCGAATCAGGCCGGGGCCGATGCCGCCACGGTGCTTGGATTCGCCATCGCGCACGAAATAGGGCATCTGCTCCTCGGCACGAACGCACACGCGGCGAGCGGTCTGATGCGGGCTGTGTGGTCGCGTCACCAACTACAGCACGCACGCGCCAGGGACTGGCTGTTCCTGCCTGCCGAAGCCTCTCGGATGCAGGCGGCGCTCTTCGAGCGGGAGGGTCTAAAATTCAGTCAACATAATCCCAATGCGAGTGGCTGCGCTGCTTCTGACGACGACGCTGCTGGCGGCGCCACAGGATGCCGTTCAACCGCCTCAGCAGCCGCCCTTCGAGGAGTGGCTGCAGGGGGTGATTGACGAAGCGCGCTCGCGTGGGTACAGCGACGAACTGATCGGTCAAACGCTTACCGGTCTGACACCGATTTCGCGCGTCGTCGAGCGCGACAGCTCGCAGGCCGAGTTCACGATTACCCTCGATCGCTATTTCAACACCCGCGTGACGCCGCGCATCATCCGCATGGGACGCGAGCATGCCATGCAGGAGCAGATGCTGCTGCGCCGCGTACGCGCGGAGTACGGTGTGCCTTCGGGTATCGTCCTCGCTATCTGGGGCCTGGAGTCGCACTACGGCCAGTTCACAGGGGCGTACCCCGTGTTCCAGGCGCTCGCCACGCTGGCCTATGAGCCTCGCCGTGCCGACTTCTTCCGCGGCGAGCTGTTCAAAGCGTTGTCAATCGTGCAGAGCGGCTTCATCGACGCAAAGACGATGACCGGATCGTGGGCGGGCGCGATGGGCCAGCCGCAATTCATGCCATCGAGTTATCTCGCCTACGCCGTCGACTTCGACGACGACGGTCGGCGCGACATCTGGCACTCGAAGCCCGATACGCTGGCATCGATCGCCAGCTACTTGAAGAACGCCGGATGGGAGGCGGGCCAAACGTGGGGACGCGAAGTCGCAGTCTCTTCGGCGGCGCGCGAGAAGATTGCCTCGATCCCGATACGTGACGTCGGATGCTCGGCCAAGCGGCAGATGACCGAGCGACGTCCGTTGAGCGACTGGAGCGAAGCAGGCGTACGGCTGAAGTCAGGCGCGGCGCTGCCGCGCGCCGATGTCGTCGCGAGCCTCGTCGAAGTCGGTGGCCGCAGCTTTCTCGTGTATCCAAACTACGAGACCATCCTCGACTACAACTGCGCGCACCTCTACGCGTTGAGCGTGGGAATGCTCGCCGATCGGCTGCAGTAGCGTTGGTGGTGGTTAGTGGTTACGACTTCTGGGTTCGGTGAAGCGACGAACCGAGAAATCCACCGATGATGGCGGCGATCGGTTTCAACTGCTGCGTCGTCGGATCGGCTTCCACTCCGAAAATCTCGAGCGCTGTCGCGCCAGAAGGTACAGCGATCCGGCCGGTCCGAAGACGACCGGGCATGTCAGCGATTCCTCGAGATCAGAAACTGTCAAAACGGCTTCGCCGAGCATCCGTCGTTCCGTGCGACCATCTGCCCAGATCAAGTCACGTGCACGAATTGGTTGGACGCCAATCTCTGACAGTCGATCTTCTGGGATGAACGTGTACAGCGCGCCGGTATCGACCCAGAACTTCTCCTCGAAAGCCCGCGAGGCGTCACGCGGGTTGGTGACTGTGACGTTCACCTGAAACGTGCCGACCAAGCGAGTGTACTGTTAAGTCTCGGTCACAGTAATATTTTGTCCCTCATACCCGAACGTGGAGGCGACGATGAGGACGTGTTGGCTGGTCGCTGCAATTTCTGCAATCGTCGCGTTGTGCGCGATGCGTGTTGTCGCGCAACACGAAGGGTTCGTGCCGGTCACCGACTCGATGCTGGCGCACCCCGATCCTTCCGACTGGCTGCACATCAGCCGCACCTACGACGAGCATCGCTTCAGCACGCTGAAACAGATCAACAAGGGAAACGTCGGGCAGCTGCGGATGGTGTGGTCGCGCGGGCTGCCAATCGGCACGCAGGAATCGACGCCGATCGTCTATCGCGGCGTGATGTATGTGATCGCGCCTGGCGCAACCGTGCAAGCACTCGATGCGACGAGCGGCGATCTGCTCTGGGACTACAAGCGCGACTATCCCACCGGCGTGCAAGTGCGTGCCTCGCGCAGCAAGAACCTCGGCATCTACGACGACATGATCTACTTCGGCGCGCCAGACGGTTATCTGGTCGCCATCGACGCCGTGACCGGTAAGCAGCGGTGGCAGACGAAAGTCGACGAAGGCCAAATCACGGCGGGCGGACTGCTCGTCGCCGACGGCAAAGTGATCTCGAACCGCACATGCGATCAGAACAAGCGGCAGCACTGCTTCATCGCCGCGCACGATGCGCGAACAGGCAGGGAAGTCTGGAAGTTCTACGTCACGGTGGCACCCGGCGATCCGGGCGGCGAAACGTGGGGCAACATGCCGGTCGAAGAGCGTGCTGCCGGTCCGTGGGGCCTGCCGGGCTCGTACGATCCGGTCCGCAAAATCGTCTACTGGGGCGTTGCGAATCCAAACGCGTACACGCGGTTCAAGCGGCACAGCAGCTACAACGCGGTCTCGAACACCTCACCCTCCGAGCTCTATAGCAATTCAACCGTCGCTCTGGACGTCGCCACCGGCAAACTGGTGTGGTACTACCAGGAGCTACCGAGCGACGACTGGGACGCGGATCACAATCAGGAGCGAATTCTCGTTCACACACGTGTGAACCCCGATCCGCGCCATGTGAAGTGGATCAACCCGTCCATCCCGCGGGGGATAGAACAGGATGTCATCCTCACCGTCGCCGAAGGCGGCGGGATGTTCGCCATCTCTCAACAGGATGGTCGGTTCCTGTGGGCCCGTCCGTTTCCGTACGACGACCCGAACATCAATATCCGCGTCGTTGACGTGAACACCGGGAGAACCGGCGTGAATCCCGACAAGCTGTTCAATAAGGACGGCGACACGATCGTCGGCTGCTATCACAATACGCGCGGGCTCTGGCAGATCTCCTACGACCCGGAGACCAACTCCGTCTACGTGCCGTTCCACGATCAGTGCCTGTCGATGCAAGCCGCCAACAACAATCCGACAGGCTACGGGCCGCGGACCGGTGTGCTCCGTCCAGGCGGGGATCCGAAGCACTACATGGGCGTGGCGAAGATCGATGCCGCGACCGGGGAGATGCGCGTGATCTACTCGCAGCCGCAGCCGGCCAACGGCTCGGCGCTGACGACGGCAGGCGGCCTGATGTTTTTCGGTGATCTCAATCGCCGGCTGCGTGCGCTCGACGCCGAAAGCGGCAAGATACTGTGGGAAACGATCGTCGGCGGGATGATCATGAACAGCACGATCACCTACGCGGTCAACGGCAAGCAGTACGTGATGGTGTTCACCGGCGGCGGGCAATCGGTGACGGCGGGACCGCTCGCGGTCGCCGCCAAAAGCGTGCCGTCACCCGTGATCGGACATAACGCGATCTACGTCTTCGCGTTGCCCTGATATCCAGGCGTTCATCTCGAATGCGCGAGGTCGCCATGACACGACAAACTGCGTCCGTAATTGCACTGGCGATCGTCTCGATGTCCGCGAAGCCAGCAGCGGCGCAGCTGATGTCGACCTGCGTCGAGAACTCGCCCGAGCGGCGAGGTGAGATCGGTTGCAGCGTCATTCCGGGCAAGGTACTCCCCGACGGTCTCACGGACCCGGTGTTCTGGCATATCGATCGCTTTGATACTTCGGAGACTGCGCGCGCAGCCGTTGGCCCAGCCAGCGTTGCGTTCGACGCGGCCGGAACATCATGGCTGATGACGATTGAGTCACAGACCTCGGATCACCACGGTGGAAGGCATGTGATGCAGGTAGGACCCCTGCCGCTGCCGCATGCAGAGAAGTACGCGATGGTGGCCCAGTCGGCTGTGTTCATGCCAGGCATGTACTCGTTGATTCACCACCATTCGGGTGTCGAAGCGGTCTATGTAATCGACGGCGAAGCGTGCTACGAGACGCCGACACGCGCCTTCAAACTGCAGAAGGGCGAGACGATCGCTCTTCCTACCGGGACTCTGATGCGAGCTGTGGTTACCGGATCGACGCCTCGCTACGTGTTGGCAGTCATCGTCTATGATGCGGCGCAGCCTCACACAATGCGGATGGAGGAAGGAGCCGGCCCACCGCTCGTCGGATGTATGTAGACAGCTGGCCGCCTACTAACCAGAACGATCTACCAACCGTCCCATCGATTCCGTATACCGATCGCCGGCAGCCGCATCACGTGTGAAGGTTGACTCCAGCTCCTCGATATCCGCCTTCGTCAGTTCGACGCTCGCCGCGCCGGCGTTCTCCTCGACGTACTTCACGCGCTTGGTCCCGGGAATCGGGACGATGTCCTTCCCTTTGGCGATCAGCCAGGCGAGCGCGAGCTGCGCGGGTGAGCATCGTGTGCGCGTCGCCATCTGCTCCAGCTGCGTAACCAGTTGGAGGTTGTGATCGAAGTTGCTCCCCTCGAATCGCGGCAGGCGGCGGCGAACGTCGTCCCCTGCAAGCGTCGCAGTGCTCTTGATCGCGCCTGCCAGGAAGCCGCGGCCGAGCGGGCTGAAAGGAACGAAGCCGATGCCGAGCTCGCGGCACACCGGCAAGACGTCTTTCTCGACCTCGCGGTACCAGAGCGAGTACTCACTCTGCAACGCGGCGATCGGATGGACCTTGTGCGCCCGGCGAATCGTCGACGGCGCGGCCTCCGACAGCCCGAGATGCCGTGCCTTTCCTGCGCTTACGAGCCCGGCCATGGCGCCGACGCTTTCTTCGATGGGCACCTTCGGATCGACACGATGGAGATAGAACAGATCGATGACGTCGGTGCCGAGCCGACGAAGGCTGTCGTCGCAGCTCGCCGTAATGGCACCCGGCGACCCGTCGGCGTCAATGCCCGCGCCGTGCGTGGCCATTACAATGCCGCATTTGGTGGCGAGGACAACATTTTTGCGGCGTGGGCCGAGACCGCGTCCGAGCAGCGTCTCGTTGTGTCCCTCGCCGTAGATGGCGGCCGTGTCGAAGAACGTGATCCCCTCGTCAGCCGCCCGATGAATGGCGCGAATCGACTCCTCGTCGTCTCGCGTCCCATAGGATTGGGACATGCTCATACAGCCAAGCCCGATGGCCGATACAGTTGGCCCATTCGTTCCAAGCCGGCGCTGCTCCATGGCCCTATACTAGACAACTCAAAAAACGATTTCAGAGAGGACCGACAATGGCTCTTTCACTTGGCGATATCGCTCCGGACTTCGAAGCCGACACGACACAGGGACGCATCCGGTTCCACGACTGGATCGGCGACTCCTGGGCCGTGCTGTTCTCGCATCCGAAGGATTTCACGCCTGTCTGCACAACCGAGTTGGGATACATGGCCAAGCTCAAGCCTGAGTTCGACAAGCGGAACACCAAGATCATCGGGCTGAGCGTGGATCCGGTGGACAAGCACTCGAAATGGGCCGATGACATCCGCGAGACGCAGGGCCACGCGCCGAACTATCCAATGATCGGCGATCCCGATCTGTCGATCGCAAAGGCGTACGGCATGCTGCCGGCGACGGTCTCGGGTACTGCCGACGGACGGACGCCTGCCGACAACCAGACAGTGCGGAACGTGTTCGTCATCGGACCTGACAAGCGGATCAAGTTGATCATCGTCTATCCGATGTCGACGGGACGGAACTTCGACGAGGTCCTGCGGGTGATCGACTCACTGCAGCTGACGGCAAAGCACAAGGTATCGACACCGGTGAACTGGCAGCCGGGCCAGGACGTGATCATCTCCGGTGCCGTGTCGGACGACGAAGCGAAAAAGATGTTTCCGTCGGGATGGAAGTCGCCGAAGCCGTACATCCGTATCGTCCCGCAGCCGCAGCAGCAGTAAGGAAAGCGGTGCGCCAGTGATTCTCAAACAGTTCTATCTGAACTGCCTGGCGCACGCGTCGTATCTCGTCGGCGACGAGACGGCGGGAACCGCGGCCGTGGTCGATCCGCAGCGTGACGTCGATCAATATCTGGCGTTCGCTGCGGACCACCATCTTCAGATCAAGTACGTCTTCCTCACGCACTTCCACGCGGACTTCCTCGCCGGTCACCTCGAGCTGCGCGACCGCACGGGCGCGACGATCGTCCTTGGACGGAAGGCAGTGGCCGAATACGACTTCAAGCCTGTTGGCGACGGCAGCGTCATCGAACTGGGCAACGTGCGCATCGAAGTACTAGAAACACCCGGGCACACGGTCGAATCGATTTCGCTCGTTGTCCACGATGCGGCAAATGTCGAATCCCGAGTCCCGAAGCCCGACCCCGTCGCAGTGTTGACGGGCGACACGCTGTTCGTCGGCGACGTGGGGCGTCCGGATCTACGCGCTTCACTCGGATGGTCGGCCAGCGAGCTTGGAGCGATGCTCTACGATTCGCTGCACGACAAACTTCTCAAGCTTCCCGACTCCGTGATGGTCTACCCCGCGCACGGCGCGGGGTCGCTTTGCGGCAAAGCGATCTCAAAGGAAACGGTCTCGACCATCGGCGACCAGCGAACCTTGAACTACGCACTGCAGCCGATGTCGAAGCAACGCTTCATCGAGCTGGTCACGGCCGACCAGCCGGATGCGCCCGCCTACTTCACCTACGACGCGGTGCTGAACAGCCGGGAGCGGCCTACCCTCGATCAGGCGCTCGCGCGCGAGCTGCAGCCCTTGACGCTCTCTCAGCTCGAGACCGCGGTGCGGGGCGGCGCCCAGCTGCTCGACACGCGAGACCCGACCGAATTTGCGGCGGCGCATCTGCGCGGCAGCGTCAACATCGGCCTCGGCGGCCAGTACGCCTCGTGGGCGGGCACGCTGCTCGATCCCTCGCAGCCCATCGTCATCGTGGCTGATCCGGGCGCGGAGACACAGTCCGCGCTTCGCCTTGGCCGCATCGGGTTCGACCGCGTCGAGGGATTTCTCGAAGGAGGCCTTGCGGCGCTCGAGCGCGGACCGCAGGATGCCGCGTCACAAATCCGCAAGACCGATCGCCTCAGCCCACAGGTTGCGGCCGAGCGGATGGCTGGTGCCGACGCCCCGCTCGTCGTCGACGTGCGAACACCACGCGAGCACGGCGAGAAAGCGATCGCCAACAGCGTGAATCGACCGCTCAACACGCTCGGCGGCGGATTGCCGGATGTTGGACGCGACCGGCCGCTCATCGTTCACTGTGCCGGCGGCTACCGGTCGTCGATCGCCGCCAGCCTGCTTCAGCGCGACGGGTTCACGAACGTCAGCGAGCTCGCTGGCGGCATTGCGGCGTGGGAGGCGGCCGGGTTGCCGCTCAGTGGATCCGGCCAATCGACATAGTCGCGCTCGCGTTCGCGAATCGCGCGATAGCGTTTGAACACGTCGCGGGCGCTTTCCAGGCCCACCAACGATCGCCACGTCGTCCCGCGGAAGGTGTGCGCGAGCATCCGGCGGGCATTGCGCAGGACGAACCCCGGATCGTGGCGGATGGCAGCCGGCATGTGCCGCACCTTCATCCACCGCTCTGCCTTCCACCGCAGGAACTCCACCTCGCCGGCCGGAAGATGCGCGGTCCGGGTGACCGCCGTCGTGCCGTCGTATTCATCGACGCGTGAGTTGACGATCAGATCGCGCTCGACGAAGTCGCGCGTCATCGGTGTGCCAGGGTACGGCGTCGGGTGCTGGATGTACGGCCAGTCCACGTGTTTGCGAGCAAAGGCGAGATTGGCCGCGATCGCCTCGGGCGTGTCGTCCGGATTACCGACAATCAATCCGCCGATGACGAACATGCCGTGCCGATGCAGGATGTCGACGGCGGTCTGCGACGCATTGCCGATGCGCCGCCCGCCCTCACGCGCCGCGTTCTTGGCGCCCGCCTTCAGAAACGCGAGATCGTCCTCGAGGATGTTCTCGATGCCCAGGAACACATATCTGAAGCCGGCCTTGCGCATCAGCGGCGCGAGCTCCTCGCCATGCGACGCGATGGCCGACGTCATGCCCTGCACCATGTAATCAATGTCGTTCAGCCCGGCGCCGACGATCGCCTCACACAACGCCTTGAAGCGGTGCACGTCGAGCGTGATGTTGTCGTCGACGATGAAAACGACTCCGGCACCTCGGCGCCTGGCATCCGCAATGTCGTCGATCACGCGCGCCATCGGAAACCGGTGGAAGTTGCGGCCGCGCATCTCGATGATCGAGCAGAAGCTGCAGTCGAACGTGCATCCGCGCGAGGTTTCGACGACGTCAATGCCGCGGCCGAGCATCGTGTAGCCGGTCAGCACCCGTGCGTCGCGCTTCGGCGGCCTGATCGAATCGTCTTCGATGGCGACGATCGGCCGGGGCGGCGTCTGAACGAACCCGCCGCGTGCGCGATAGCAGAGCCCCTTGACCTCGGACAGTGGCCCCTTCCGCTCGAGCGCACGCACCAGCTCGCGGAACGTCAGCTCACCTTCACCACGCACGATCGCATCGACACCAATGGCGGGATGCGTCCACGCCTCCGGCGCAAGGCTCGCGTCGTAGCCACCGACGACGATGAACGCCTCGGGTTGCCGTGCGCGGATGAGCGCAATGATGCGCCGCGCGGTGGCGCGCTGGAAGGTCATGACCGACAGCCCGACGATATCGGGCCGGTGGTCCGTCAACAGCCGCTCGACCGTTGCGCGAACGGTTGACTGCGCAAGCACGAGGTCGGCGATCGCGCATTCGTGATGCTCGTCGATATTGCCGGCGAGCGAGGTCAGCGCCCCGTTCGGTATGCGGATCGCCAGCGTTGGCGTGTGCTCGAACGAATCCGGCATCGATAACAGGAGCACGCGCATGGCTGAACGATACACCAGCTCGTGCCCGCCGGAGCCCTCTGGCCAAGGCGGGTGGTACGGCGGATGCTCCTCTTTTGTGAGGGCAGCGTATCTGCCCAGGAGGACTGATATGCAGCAGAGGTTTGCGATTCTGATATCGGCGGCGGGCCTTGCCTTCAGCGTGGCCTGCTCACAGACAGACGCCGGTATCACGACCGCGGTGAAGTCGAAGTTCGCCTCCGATGACACGGTGAAAGCGTCGGAGATCAACGTCGACACGCACAATCATGTGGTGACTCTGAACGGCACGGTCGGTTCGGCGCTCGAGAAAGAGCACGCCGTGACGATCGCCCGCGACACGAAGGGCGTGACCAACGTCATCGACGACCTGACGGTTGGACCGGTGGCGACGTCAGGCAAGTACGACGCCGATCACGACCGCGACTACAGCGCGGAGGCGAAGCAGACGGCGCACGACGCGAAGGAAAAATCCGAGGCCAAGGCGCACGACACCAAGGTGAAGACCGAGGACACGGCGCACGACGCGAAAGTGAAGGCGGAGCGTGCGGCCGACAAGACGGGCGACGCACTGAGCGACGCCGCCATCACCTCGGAAGTGAAGACGAAATTCCTCGCCGAGCCGGGTGTCTCGGGGCTGAACATCAACGTCGATACGAACAACGGCGTGGTGACCCTGAGCGGCATGGTCAAGTCGAAGGCCGAATCGCAGAAGGCGATGACGATCGCGCGCAACAGCAAGGGCGTGAAGCGCGTCGTCAACAACTTGAAGATCGGCTAGTCACGTACGGTACGATCCGCGAACCATGCGAGTTCGCGGGTCGTGCCTGCTCGCCGTCGTCGTGACCCTCTCGGGCTGCGGCTCGTCCAGCGCTCCCGCCCCCTCCGCGCTGCCTGCGCCGGCGCTACAAACTTCTGCGCCATCACCATCGCCGTCGCCAGAGCCGGCGCCCTCACCCCCTTCCAGTTCGGCAAGCGTGTCGATTACGCCGTTCGGAATCATCCCGTTTGAAGCAACGGTCGCCGTCGGCGGCCGCGTCACGTTCACCAACAACGACATCGTCCCGCACGACATTCAAGGCGGTCCCGATCCGGATCACCGCGATTGTCCCGAAATCGATAAGGTCAGCTTCCTGACGCCGGGCCAGAGCCGATCGACCGATCCACTGCCCGTGGCGCGTACGTGCGAGTACCACGATCACACCGAGCATGATCATCACGGCTTTGGTGGACGGATTGTGATTCGGTGAGCTCTCTGCAGTGCAGGGGCAGGTGTTGCACACCCGCCCCCACATTACAGATTTCTAGAACACGTAACGGATAGCGATCTCGCCCTGCTGGCGCGGTTGCGCGCTCGGAATCTGACCGAAGTTCTGCGCGGTGGCGTTGCCCACCTGGCTGCTGCCGATGCCGCCCAGGTTATCGGTACCAAACAGGTTGAAGACCTGTCCAACCAACTCGATCTTGCGGCCTCCGAAAGCGAACCCCTTCGTGACCCGCAGGTCGAGGCGGCTGAGACGATTCGTGTCGATTTGCGACTCCGAGATCGGCGGCAGCGCCGGAGTGCGCGATGCGCGATACGCGTTGACCGCCGCGAGCATGGCCGCGTTGTCGCGATTACCCTGACCGCGGTGCGTGCCCGGCACGGCGTCGTTGGTCGATCCGTCGTTGTTCAGATCGATGCCGGCGCCGGCGGTGAACGGCGTCGGCGTCCGGTAGCTGAAAATCACGCCGGCCACGACATCGGCTGGCAGTTGGATGCCGCTGCTCATGACGAGCTGATGACGGCGATCGCTGCTCGACGGCCCGACGTCCTGCGTGTGCACGTAGGCGTCGGTCCAGCCGAAGTCGGTGTCCTGCTTCGACAGGGTATACGCCACCTGGTACTGATAGCGATGCGACAGGCGCTTCTCCAGGCGGACGAGGAACGCCTTGTAGTCGTAGTTGCCGATCGTTTTGGTGATCGTGATCTGTCCCCACTCCGGCAGCGGCCGCGGGCTGGTCGGCGTGACCGGCTGATTGATGTTGTAGGTCAGGGGCAGGTTCGACGTGTGCTGGACGACGCCGTCGATGTTTACCGCGGTGTCCGCCATCAGCTGCTGCGAGAACCCGACGCTGCCCGTCGTCGTCGGCGCATTCTTCAGGTCGTTCGCCATGATGCCGACGTTCGGCGGCGCCGTGGAGATGAAGGAGATCGGATCACGGCCGCCGAACGGATCGGGATACGACGGGTTGGTGATGTTGATGTTGTTCTGCAGCAGCGCCACCAGCTCGTTGCCCTGGTTGCCATTGAAGAACACCTGATAGGCCGTGCCGAATCCGCCGCGGGCGACCGACTTGCCGTCACCCTTCAGGTCGTAGGCGAAGCCGATGCGCGGCTGCCACAAAGGCTTGCCGCCGCGGCTGGCGAAATCGACGTACGGCAGCGGCTTCGGATAGCGGTCCATCGTCACCCATTCATCCCACGCCATCGTCTGGTAATCGAGACGGAGGCCGAGATTCAACGTCAGCTGCCGCTTGATCTTCCACTCGTCCTGCGCGTACGCGGTGTAGAGGTGATCGGGGATGTCGCGGAACACCACCGGCCACGTCATCTGGAACTGGCGCGCACCCGTCAGCTTCCGGAAATCGAAGTTGGGATCGCTCGGGTTGAAGTACTGATCAACGCTGAACGTCCACGTGCCGAGCGGGTTCGGCGCCGCGTCCTCGTGCGTCTTGTAGTTGCTGTAGGCGCCGCCCACTTTGTAGTTGTGGTTGCCCATGCTGATCGACAACGCCTCATAGATGTCTTTGAACGGCGTCGTCGTGCCCGGGTTCTGCAAGCACGGCGGCAGGCATTCCGCGTAGCCCCACTGGAAGCCACTGGGGAACGTATAGCGCGTGCAACCTTTCGTCTGGCCGCCGAGCACCGTCTGAACAGCGTTGCAGTTGGCCGGCGTGTAGTCGTTGCTCATGCGCGTCGTGTCCGTCTGACGCGCCCACTGCCAGTTCACCTCGTTGACCATGTGGCTGTTGATCACCCACGTGTGGGTGCCGGCCGACGTGTAGCGCGGGATGAACTCGTCACCGGCGCCGAAGTTGGACGCCGAGCCGCCGCAGCCGTTGCAGAAGAAGAGCGTGTGCTCGTTGAGGTAGCGGAACATCAGGTTCTGGTTCGGCGTGACCTGATAGTCGAAGCGGAACATCTCGAGGTTCTGGCTGAAGCCGCCGCGATATGAGCCGTTGAACGCGGAATAGAACTGCGGCAGCGCGCTCACCGTGAAGTAGGCGTGCTCGTCGGTGCGCTCATACGTGCCGAAGAAGTGCAGTTTGTTGTGGATGATCGGACCGCCAAGCGCGCCGCCCCACTGGTTGCGGCTGTACTTCGGCTTGGTGCCCGTCCCCGCGTCGACCGCCGCCTGCGCGAACTTGTCGAGCCGATTCATCGCCTGATTGCGGAAGAACTCGAACGCTTCGCCAGAGAAAGTGTTGGTGCCGCTCTTGGTGACAATCGACACCGTGCCGCCGGGACGCCAGCCGTACTGCGCCGGCTGCTGCGATGTGTGCACCGCGAACTCGCGGACGCCGGCCTGCGGAATGTCGCTGCGCGGCTCCGCCGTCTTCGCGGTCACGTTCGGCACACCGTCCACAAGGAAGTTCGTAGATGCGGTGCCAATGGCGGCGCCCACCGATGCGTTCGGCCGCTTCACGCGCGCCGTGTCCTGACCTGTTGCCGGCACGAGCAGCGTGAGGTTCACCACCGATCGATCCTGCACGGGGAGCACGGAGATCTGCTCCTGCGTGACCACCGCCCCGACCTCGGTCCTCGTCGTCTCGACGACAGGCGCTTCGCCGGTGACCGTCACCGATTCCTGCAGCGTCTGCACGCCCATCTGGATGTCTTTCGGATATTCGAGGCCGATCGTCAAGGCGATGTCTTTGACTTCAACGGAGCCGAAGCCCTGCAGCTCCGCTTTCAACGCGTAGCGGCCTGGCTGTAAACCGGCGAAGCGGTACCTACCATCCGCTTCCGTCACGGCGGTACGGGCAACGCCGGTATCGGTGTTGGTGACGGTCAGCGTCACCCCGGGCAGCACGCCGCCCTGCGTATCGGTGATGGTGCCGGCGATGGCACCGCTGGTGTTCTGGGCCGCCGCGGGCGCCGCGCTGACGAATGCGAGGAGCACGAGGAGTGTCCCGAACCGAGCGATCCGTTGCATCAGTTCCTCCTGGATGTTGAACAAACTGCCGGGTCCAAAAGGGCCCGGCCTACCGAGTTACTGCCGCGACCCTTTCACGTTGTCGGGAACGGGCATGATGACGTACGGGTTGTAGGTGTTGGTCTTGGTGACGGTCAGGTCGGTAATCGTCATGCTCCCGCGCTTCTGGACGATGTGCTTCGGGAACATCACGTCGCTGAGATAGTCGGCACCGTTCCAGTCGCCGTACTCCTCGTAGGTCGTCACGGTGGTCACGCCATTCATCCGCGATTCGACCTGTTCGATCCGGTTGTCCTTGTTCAGCGTCAGCTTCACATCCGCCTTGAGCGAGGCGATCGGATAGCTCACGGTCGTCTTGCCGTTTTCGGTGCCGACCTTTGCCGCAGCCCCGGCGTCGTTAGCGGCCTTGATGGCGCCGGCCGGCAGCGTCCAGAGCATCAGCGCGCGGTCGTTGTATGTAGCCGCCGCAGCCCTACCGCCCTTGCCGGGTTCGGTTTCGTTCCAGGCGAAGGTGTCTTTCATCACTTCGACGTGGCGCTGCGGCGACCCCTCGCACTTGTAGTCGACGCGCATCCCTTTCAGGATCCAGTTCACGCTCGCTTTGTAATCGACGACTTTGCAGGTCTGGCCGCCTGACACGATCGTACCGGTCGCCCAGTAGTTCATGCTGCCGATGCGGTCAACCTCGTTCGCGTTGCGCAGCATGCCGATGGAGTCCGCCATGTCATAGAGCGTCTGTTTGAGTTGATTGTCCGCGCCGCCGGCGCCCGCGCCGCGGCCCCCGCGCCCCTGCGCGGAGGCGACAAGCGCAAATCCCAAAACCCAAATCGCAAATCCCACACCCCAACTTCCCAGGCGCATTTCAGTTCGTTCCTCGCTCCGTGTTGAAGGTCTGCCACGTGCCCGCAAGAGGTTGCTGCTCGACGCCAGGCTTGTTCCAGTCGCACACGCCGCCCGGGAAGATCCTCTTCAGCCGGGCCATGTCGTCGGCCGAGAAGGTCACCTTGTAGTCGGATGCGCTGATGGATTTGAGCTGGCACTTGATGACGTCGTTGGTGATTGGCGCGCCAGCGACGAAACGCGGGAACGTGTGCGACGGATACAGCTCGTTGCACCTGCCGGCCATGAACTGCTGCTTCTCGGCGATCTTCTGACCGTCTTTCGTCCAGCAGGCGTCGACGAGGCCCGCCGGCTTCGCCCGCCGAATCTTGACAATCGCCGCGTCGGCCGACCCGTCTTTCTTCAACGCGGTCAACCACGCGTCCATCTGGCCGAGCGCCTCGCGCAGCTGCGGGCTGGCGAGCCGGAAATCGCCGTACTGCCGGTCCTGCGTCAGCATCACGCGATTGTCGGTGGTCCCCTTCGCCTTCATCAGGCGCGCGTCGGTCGTGAACGTCTGAAAACGCATGTGCACGTCACCCGCGGGCAGGTCGTCGTAGTAGCTGCGGTAGTCGATGATCGGCACCTCGCCCATGCCGCCCTGGGCCTGGTTGATGCGGCCGGTGCGATACGCCGCGCGCACGGCCTGCGAGTCGGCGACCATGCGCTCGGCGATCATGTTGCCGTCGATGTCGAAGCCGCCGATCTTCTCGTTGATGTCGAGGAACTGGGCGACCGTGATCGTGCCCGCGTTGAGTGCGCCGAGGCCGTACTGGATGCCGACGTTATCGAGAGGCCGGCGGGTGAAGCCGGTCTTCGCATCGCGGCCGTAGACATTCGCGCTGTGATCCCAGAGATCGCAGCGCGCGCCCTTTGGATTGCTCTTCGCGTCGTAGCGCACGTCCTTCGGCAGTTCCTCGGGGCAAGCCTCTGTGGCGCTGAACCGCGGCGCCCGCACGCGCGAGAGATTGTGAATCGTGTTCGGCACCGGGAAGCCGGTGACGGCCATCACCTGCTCCGGCGTGTACTGCCCGGGCGCAAGCTTGTCGAAGTAGCGCTCGAACAGACGCCCCTCGCCGCTGCTCGTGCTGCTGGCAAATGTGCCATCAGCAAAGCTGCGGCCGGTCATCAGGCCGTCGAGCAGGCCGGGATAGTTTTCCGCGATCGCATGCTGCTGCGTCGACCCGCCGGACGAACCCCACCCGATCGTAAACGCCGGCACGCCGTATGCCTCGATGAACCGCTCCTTCGTCATCATCATCGTCTCGGCGTTGCTGACGTCGCCGCAGTTGTTGCCCTGCACGTTCAGCGAATTCGACGCGACCGCGTAGCCGAGCGAGAGCATGACCGGATCGGTTACGCCACCTGTGTCATTTCCCTGCTGGAACCACCCCGGCTCGCAGCCGCCGCCGAAGGTGTAGATCAGCCGGCCGTTCCACGCGCCTTCAACCATCGCAATCTGGTAGATGCCACGGTTGACGGTTCCGGTTTCGATGCGGACCTTCATCGGCGCTTTGGTTTGCGGATGTGGAATCTCCACGACGTCCACGCGCGTCGCTACCGAGCAGTTCGCGTCGAGTGGAGGGCCAAGCGTGCCGCCGCCCTGCAGCTTGAACTGGTTGGTCATGCAGACAAACGGCTGCTCCTGTGGTCCGGAAAAGATTGGCCCGGTGATCGGATGATTGATGACGGTCAGCCTGGCGGAGCCTTTCTTCGCGGCCGCAGCCGTCAACGTGTTGGATCCATTCGTCAGCCCTGTGACGAGCCCTGTCAGCGACGCGCCCGACGCATCGACCTTCAGTTGCTTCGTCGCATCAGCGCCGTTTACGGTGAGCTTCACGTCCGCAGGCGTAACACCCGCGGGCAGCTCCACGCGAACGAGCGCGTCGCCGCCGCTCACCATCTCGGGCCGGCTCGAAAGCACGCGCAGCTGCAGCGTGTCCGCAGCATCGCTGCTGGCAGCTGCGAGGAAAACGGACACACCGATTCCACAGAGAAGCCGGAGGGATCGCACCATCGCGTACTCCTGGTGATTGAAGGCAGCAAAAGCGCCAGATTATAGCTCGTCAGGGATGTAGAATGCCGGCCGTGCGATCGCGAGTCCCTGCCATCGTTTTCGGCGCCATCGTGCTCTTCGCCATCGCACTGGCAGCCTCCGGATTCGATCCTCGCGAGTTCTCCCGCAAGCATGGCGGCACGATGCGGCTGTCGATCGCTACGGGGAATACCGGTGGTGTGTATTACCCGTACGGCGGCGGCCTCGCGCGCGTGATCAGCCAGTCGGTGCCGCACGTCGATGCCACCGCAGAAGTGACGGCCGCATCCGTCGACAATCTGAAGTTGATTCAGCTTGGGAAGGCGGACATCGCCTTCGTCCTCACCGACACGCTGGACGACGCGATTCATGGACGAGGACCGTTCGCGAAGATGCCAGTGAAGGCGCGAACGCTCGCCGTGCTCTATCCGAACTACACGCAGGTGGGCACGATCGAGGGCAAAGGCATCAACCGCCTCGCTGATCTCCGCGGCCGCGTCGTCTCCACAGGATCGCCGGGCAGCGGCACCGAGGTCATCGCATTCCGCGTGCTGCGCGCCGCCGGAATCGATCCCGACAGCGACATCCACAAGCAGAGCCTGACGGTGAACGCGTCGGTGGACGCGCTGAAGGACGGGAAGATCGATGCGTTCTTCTGGAGCGGCGGGTTGCCAACCGCGTCGCTGCTGGACCTGGCGAGTACCGTCGGCGCCACGGCGAAGCTGATTGCCAACGACGAGGTGCTTCCGCAGCTGCAACAGCAGTACACACCGGGTCTCTACTTCCGGCTCGTAATTCCGAAGGGCACATATCCCGGAGTGAATTACGACAGCGGCTCCGTCGGTGTCGCCAACGCACTTGTCGTCAAGGACACAATGACCGACGAGCTGGCCTACGAACTGACGAAGGTGCTCTTCGACCGCCAGCCTGATCTGGCGGCTATCCATCCGGAAGCGAAGAAGCTGAACGTCGCCACCGCCGTTGCCGGATCGCCCGCCCCGTTTCATCCGGGCGCCATTCGCTACTACCAGGAGCGCGGGGCGTGGAAACCGTAACGCCTGACGCTCCTGTTCCAACCACCGCACCAGACGACGAGCTCGAATCACCAACACGAACACTGACCGGCTGGACGGCGCGGTTCGCGACGGTCGTCGCTACCGGCCTTGCACTCTATTCGCTCTATTGGGTCGTCGGCATCGTGCAGCCGCTCGTCTATCGCGCGAGCTTCCTGCTGATCGTGCTCGTGCTCAGCTTTCTGCTCTATCCCGGAGCTGATACGCCGCGTGCGCGCGCGCACGTCTCGCCGCTCGATTGGCTGTTCGTGGCGCTCGCGGCCCTTTCGCTGGCCTGGCCGCTGATCGATTTCGACAACTTTATTTATCGCGCTGCGGATCCGACCCGCACGGACATGGCACTCGGCGCTCTCTGCATTCTGCTCGTGCTCGAGGCAACGCGCCGCACGGCCGGATGGGTGCTGCCGGTCACCGCAACGTGCTTCATCCTCTACACCTTCTATGGTCCATTGCTCGATCTGATCGGACTGGGCATCATCGCCCACCGCGGCTACGACCTGGCGCGCATCGTCGGCACGATTTACATGACGCTGGAGGGGATCTTCGGCGTGCCACTGGATGTGGCGGCGAGCTACATCATCCTCTTCTCGATATACGGCGCCGTGCTTGGCGCATCAGGCGCCGGCAAGTTCTTCCTTGAATGGTCGATGGCGGCGGTTGGAAAATCCGGCGGCGGCGCGGGACCTGGCCGCGCGGTGACGGTCGCCGGCCTTCTGCTCGGAACCGTGTCCGGCAGCGGCGTAGCGAACACGGTCACGCTCGGGTCGGTGGCGTGGCCGATGCTGAAGCGCGCCGGCTACAAGCCGGACATGGGCGGCGCAATTCTGTCGGCCGCCGGCATTGGCGCCATCATCTGTCCGCCAGCGCTGGGCGCGGCGGCGTTCATCATCGCCGAGTTCCTACACATCACCTATCTGAAGGTGATCGTGATGGCCGCGATTCCAGCATTGCTCTACTTCTTTTCAATCTTCCTGATGATCGAAGCCGACACGCGGCGCGCGGGCGCACGACCGGTATCGATTGCCGGGCCATCCGTGTGGACGCTGACAAAGCGTCACGGCTACCACTTCCTCGCCGTGGTGCTGATCCCCATCATGTTGATTCGCGGCGCATCACCGTTCCGAGCGGTGTTCTATTCGATGCTGGTTGCCATCGCCCTCAGCTTCGTCGATCGCGAGAACGCGCTGTGGCCGCCTCGTCTTCTCCGGGCCTTGCACACCGGCGCGCGCAGCGTGCTGCCCGTCGCATCGACCACCGCGACCGCAGGCATCATCGTCGGCACCGTCACGCTGACGGGTCTTGGGCTGAAAATCTCGGGGCTGATCGTGGATCTGGCCGGCGGTCATCTGTTCCTGACCGTGTTCTACTCGGCGCTGGCGATTTGGATGCTCGGGCTCGCGGTGCCCGTCACCGCCTCGTACATCATTGCGGCGGTGATGGTCGCGCCTGCGATGACAAAGGTGGGCGTGCCGGATCTCGCGGCCCACATGTTCATCTTCTATTACGCAGTGCTCTCGGAAGTGAGTCCGCCTACAGCACTCTCGCCCTTCGCCGCAGCTGCAATCACGGGCGCCAGGCCGGTGCCCACGATGATGCTGACGTGGAAGTACACGCTGCCGGCTTTCGTCTTCCCGTTTGCCTTCACGTTGAGCAAGCAGGGGATGGGTCTGCTGCTGCAGGCGCCGCTCACCGATGTGTTGATGTCAACGGGCACCGCGGTGATCGGTATCCTGGCGCTGAGCGCCGGTCTGGGCGGATGGCTGCGCACGACCGCGAACATGGCCGAGCGAGCGCTCGCCACGGTTGGCGGCTTGCTGCTGTTCTATGCAGACCCGGTGTCCGACATTGCTGGACTCGTGCTGTTCGCGGCCGCCATCGCGTTACATCACGTCAGGACCCGGGAGCGAAGTATCCGCTTCGCGTCCTGAGGACGATGTCCCTGCCGACGGCGCGCACCTGCACCTCGTGCCACGCCCCGTCGCGCGCGAGCGCCGACGGTACGTATCCGACCCGGTAGAGGTTGCGGAGGTCTGACGCCAGCTGTTCGTAAATCGCGGTCAGATCGTCGCTGCTGCGGGCTGCGACGACCTTGCCGCCACTATCGAGAGCGAGCTGCGTCATCGTCCACGGCGGTCCGCTTGATGGAGCATCGTAGGGGGGCAGCACGACCGGGTAGACGAGCACGCCGCTGCGGCGGGCCTCATCGAGTACGACGTCGAACTCGATGCGACCTTCGGTATTCTCACCATCGGTCAGCAGCACAATCACCTCACGGTACGTATCCGCGCGATGACGCGCGGCGCGCTGCTGCTCGCCAAGCGCCACCATGATGGCGTTGTAAAGCGCGGTGCCGCCGCCGGGCGACAGCCGCGCGAGCGCCTCCACCGCAAGGCCATGATCTCGGCCCATCGAGTACAACACGCTTGGCTGTGTGTTGAACGCCATCACCTCGACCAGCGCGCTGTCGGGCAGGTGATTCACCAGCGCGGCGGCGGCGCGACCGGCGCGCTCGAGCAACCGCCCCTGCATGCTCTCGCTACTGTCTACCAGTAGGGTGACGGCAAGCGGGACGCGGTCGCCTGGCGATAACAGCTCGATCTGCTGACGAACGCCATTGTCGAAAATCGCGACGTCCTTGGGCTCGATGTTCACGGGCTGGCCGGCGCGATCGGTCGCGCAGATGTCGATCGCCACCAGATCCACACCTGCTTGGAAGAGTGCCTGCGTCGCGGCGCGGTGCGACGCGCCCGCGACCAGCAGAGCTGCCGCGATCAGAACCGTAAGACGGGACACGCCGTTTCACTTTGTTCCGGCGCGTTCTCCGCGGATGATTAGTTTTGTCTTCGCACGTTAAGATTTGTGGGCGCGCGGCGTAAGCGCTTGACAAATCTTGACATCCGGCGCCGCCGCGGCGACCGATACTCGCCTTTCGGTCCGCGTCCAAGCGCACGTAAACAATGCAGTTCCATCTCCGTCTAATACCACTGTGACGCCCATGACGCGCCATCTGCTCGTCGTAGACGACGATGCCGAGCTCTGCCAGTTGTTATCCGAATACCTGATGCCTGAAGGCTACGACGTCGAGGCGGTGCATAACGGCACCGAAGGCGTCGAGCGCGCGCTCTCGGGCGACCACGCGCTCGTCGTGCTCGACGTGATGCTTCCGGATGTACGCGGCTTCGAGGTGCTGCGGCAGCTGCGCGCCCGCTCGCGTATGCCGGTCCTGATGCTCACCGCGCGCGGCAACGAGCAGGACCGCATCCTCGGCCTCGAAATGGGTGCCGACGACTATCTTGCGAAGCCGTTCAATCCGCGCGAGCTGTCCGCCCGCATCGAAGCAATTCTCAGGCGGTCGGGAGACCGCCGCACCGTCGACGCACGCGCCGGCGAGCTCGCAGTTGATGACGTGACGATGAACAAAGCGTCGCGCATGGTGCGCCGCGGCCCGGAACCGCTCGATCTCACGACGGTCGAATTCGATCTGCTGGAGGCGCTGTTGCGCGCAGCCGGCCGGGTTATTCCGCGCGACGAGCTCGTGCGCACGGTGCTGAACCGGCCGTTCTCGCCGTTCGACCGCAGCATCGACACGCACGTCAGCAACCTCCGGCGCAAGCTCGGTCCTGGTGCTGACGGCCTTGACCGCATCAAATCGGTCCGCGGCATCGGCTACCAGTACACCCTTCGTCATGCGCCCAGAGGCGTGGAGAAATAGATGCGCCTGCACATCAAGGTGTTTCTCTGGTTCTGGCTCGGCGTCGTGGTCGTCAGCGGCACGCTGATTGGCTTGACGGAGCTGACCCATTCGCGCGTGCAGGATGACCGCTTGTGGCGCGAAAAATACGGGCCGCGCGTGGATCTCTGGGCGCGCCAGGAAACGCACATCCTGCGGACGGAAGGACCGGCCGCGCTCGAAGCGTACGTCGGCTCGTTCCAGGCGGATCCCGGTGTCACGAACTTCATGTTCGACGCCAGCGGTCGCGAGGTCTTCAATCGCACCGCATCGCCGCCGGTGCTGAAGATGGTGGACGGACTGATGCAGTCCTCCGGATGGACGCAGGGCGTGGACGCGGCAGAGCGCATCATTGCCGAGCGAGTCATCGACGCCAAGGGCAATCCGTACGTCGTGGTCGTCGATTTCCCGGCACCGTCGGTCCTGTCGCGATCGCTCGTGGATCTGTTGGCTGCCGACTTCAGCGACGGACGTCCGACGCGCGCGTCCCTCCTCCGCCTCACCGTCGTCGTCGGCGTTGCCGGCATCTTCTGCTTCGTGCTCGCGCGGCACATCGCAGCCCCCATCGATCGTCTCCGCTCGGCGACGAAGAAGATTGCCCACCAGCAGCTGCAGACGAGGATCGATCGCGGCGTGCTCAATCGCGGTGACGAGATTGCGGCCCTCGGACGCGACTTCAACGGCATGGCCGACCGCATCGAGACGCTGGTCACCGCGCAGCGCCACCTGCTCGCGGACGTTTCGCATGCGCTCCGTTCGCCGCTGGCGCGCCTCAACGTCGCGCTCGGGCTGGCGCGCCGCCACAGCGCGCCTGGCGCGCGCGAGCATCTCGATCGTATCGAGCTCGAGACCGAGAGGCTCAACACACTGATCGGCCAGCTGCTGACGATGGCGCGTGTGGACAGCGGCATCGGCCTCGAGCCGCGAGTCGTCTTCGACGTGGCGGCAATCGTCGACGAGGTGGCAATGGACGCCGACTACGAAGCGCGCGCGCGTCGCTGCGTCGTCGAGGTGTCCGGCGCACGCAACTGCATGGTGTCGGGCGCTGCCGACATGATTCGCGGCGCCATCGAGAACGTTGTCCGCAACGCGGTACGCCACGCGGCGGACGGCACGCCGGTGGAGATTTTCCTGGAGCGGCGCGACGAGAAGATGCCGGGCACGGTGGTCATCAACGTGCGTGACCATGGCGCTGGCGTGCCCGAGAAGATCGTGCCGAGCCTTTTCGTGCCGTTCTATCGCGGGCCACACGCCGACAACAACCAGAACGGGACAGGGCTGGGCCTCGCCATTACGCGCCGGGTCTTTGAAGTACATGGAGGGACGGCGACTGCCGCCAACGCCGAGGGCGGAGGCTTTGTCGTCGTGCTCGAATTGCCGCTGCAGGCGCAGGGCGGCGCCGATCAATCTGAGGCCGTGAGGCCGACCATCGAGGAGCAGGGGAAGAATGCCATTACGGCGGCGTGAGCTCGTTTTGCTGACCGCGATTATCGCGGCGAATTGTTCCAAAGCCTCCACGCCGGTGCAGGCGGCGCGCACATCGGCGGATGACAACGCCGTGCTCGTCACCGTCGCGCCGGTCGTGAAAAAGGCGATGCCGCTCGAGATCCGCGTGATCGGCACGGCCGAAGCCGAATCCACGGTGGCGGTGCATGCGCAGATCACCGGCGCGATCACGTCCGTGAACTTCACCGAGGGCGACGACGTACAGCAAGGACAGGTGCTGTTCACGCTGGATCGGCGCCCGCTGGAGGCGACGCTGCAGCAGGTGCAGGCAAACCTCGCGCGCGACCTCGCCCAGGCGGAGGACGCCAGGACGCAGGCGTCGCGGTATCAGACGCTCGCCGGCCGCGGTCTTGTGTCGGGACAGGAGGTGCAGGCGAAGTCAACAGCAGCGGCGGCGCTCGACGCGACAGTGCAAGCGGATCGCGCGGCGGTCGAAAACGCTGCTGTGCAGCTCGATTACGCCACCATCAAGGCGCCGATCGCCGGCCGCACCGGTGCCCTCATCGTTCATCCCGGCAACCTCGTACGCGCCAACGACGCAACGCCGCTCGTCGTCATCAACCGCATCGCCCCGATCAATGTCTCGTTCGGCATTCCCGAAGGCCAGCTTCCGGCGTTCAAGCGCTACCTCGCCGAGCGGACGCTGCGTGTCGAGGCGAACGCGCCGTCTGAGACGATACCCTCGATGGGCCACATCACCTTCATCGACAACGCGGTGGATCCGACCACCGGCACGATCAAGGTCAAGGGATCGTTTGCCAATGAAGACCGGCGGCTCTGGCCGGGACAGTTCGTCAATGTCATCGTGACGCTGAAGACCGAGCCAGCGGCCGTCGTCGTGCCGACGGTGGCCATCCAGGCCGGTCAGCAGGGCGACTTCGCGTTTGTCGTCAAACCAGATCAAACAGTAGACCTGCGAACCGTGACCGTCGACCGCACCGCCGGTACCGAGAGCGTCGTCAAGGACGGCCTCAAGCCGGGCGAGACGGTCATCACCGACGGCCAGCTGCGGCTGGTGGCCGGCAGCCGCATCAAGGTGAAATCGGACGCCTCGCAGCCCAATGGGTCGCAGGTGGCGACGCGATGAATCTCTCCGCGCTTTTCATCAAACGTCCGATCGCCACGACGCTGGTCGTGCTCGGCATGATGGTGTTCGGAGCGATGGCGTACCGGCAGCTGCCGGTGAGCGACCTCCCCACCATCGACTTCCCAACGATCCGCGTGCAGGCGAACCTGCCGGGCGCGAGCCCCGAGACGATGGCCGCGGCGGTGGCGTTGCCGCTGGAGAAACAGTTCGCCACCATTCCCGGCCTCGACTCCATCAATTCGACGAGCTCGCTCGGCAATACGAATATCGTTCTGCAGTTCAACCTGAGTCGCGACATCGACGCCGCGGCGGCCGACGTGCAATCGATGATCGCGCGGACGTCACGGCAGCTGCCGACGCAGATGCCTGCGCCGCCGTCCTATCAGAAGGTCAATCCCGGTGATGATGCGGTGATGCAGCTCGTGCTGTATTCGTCCACGCTGCCTGCGTCACAGGTGGACGAGTACGCCGAGTCGACGATCGCGCAGCGCATCTCGACGGTGCCGGGCGTGGCTCAGGTGCAGGTCGGCGGCGCGGCGAAGTACGCGGTGCGGGTCGATCTCGATCCGCGCAACCTGTCGGCGCACGGCATTGGCATCGACGAGGCGGCAACGGCGATTCAGGCGGCCAACGTCAACCTGCCGACAGGCACCATCTACGGCGCGGATCACACCTACACCATCCTCGCGAACGGGCAGATGCTGCGCGCCCGTGAGTACGCGTCGACGATCGTCGCCTATCGCAACGGCAACCCCGTCCGCCTCGACGCCATTGCCCACGTCTACGACGGCATCGAGAACGACAAGTCGCCGTTCTGGTTCAATGGGGAGCGCGCCATCTCACTGTCGGTGCAGAAGCAGCCGGGCACCAACGTCGTGGCCGTCGTCGACGCGGTGAAGGCGCTGCTGCCGGAGTTCCGCGCGCAGCTGCCGCCGTCGATCACGCTCGACATCCGCAGCGACCGGTCGATCGCCATCCGCGAATCGGTACGGGACATCAAGATCACCCTGCTGCTGACGATCGCGCTGGCGGTGCTGGTCATTTTCCTGTTCCTGCGCAACATCTCGGCGACGATCATTCCCAGCCTGACGCTGCCCGTGTCCCTGGTGGCGACTTTCGCGGTGATGTACGAGCTGAATTACAGCCTCGACAACCTGTCGCTGTTGGCGCTCATCCTGTCGGTCGCCTTCATCGTCGACAACACCATCGTCATCCTCGAAAACATCGTTCGACACATGGAATTAGGCAAGAGCCCGATGCGCGCCGCGATGGAAGGGTCGAAGGAGATTGCGTTCACCATCGTGTCGATGACGCTCGCGCTCGTTGCAGTGTTCATTCCCGTGCTGTTCATGGGCGGTATCGTCGGCCGTCTGCTCAACGAGTTCGCGGTGACGATTGCGGTGGCGATTCTTGTCTCCGGATTCGTCTCCATCAGCCTGACCCCGATGCTGTGCAGCCGCTTTCTGACGCCGCCCGAGGCCCAGCATCACGGCTGGTTCTACAACGCGACGGAAAAGATGTTCGATGCGTGGCGGCGGCTCTACGACGTGACGCTGCGACAGAGCCTTCGCTTCCATGCCGCCACGATGGCGATTTCGATCGCGCTCATCGCCGCGACTGCCTACTTGTTCACGCTCGTTCCGAAGGGCTTCCTGCCGAACGAGGACGTGGGACGTATCAATGTCACCACCGAGGCCATCCAAGGCATCGGCTTCGACGACATGGTGCGCAAAGAGCAGCAGATCGCCGAGATTATCGGCCGCAACCAGAGCATCAACGGCCTGTCGAATTTCGTGTTCGGCAACCGCGGCAACGTCAACATCGATCTCAAGCCGCGCGACGAACGTACGCAGACTGCGCAGGAGGTCATCACATCCCTCCGCCCGCTCGTCACGCAGGTGCCCGGCCTGCGCGTGTTCATCAACATGCCGCAGCAGATCAATCTCGGCGGGCAGCAAGGCGCGCGCAGCCCGTATCAGTTCACGCTGCAGGACACCGATACGACGGAGCTTTATCGCTGGGCGCCGGTGCTGGAGGACAAGCTCCGCGCGATTGCCGGGCTCGAGGACGTCAGCAGCGACCTGCAGGTGAAGAATCCGCAGGTGCGCGTGCAGATGAACCGCGACCGCATCGCCGCGCTCGGGCTCACCGTGAACCAGGTGGAGACGGCGTTGAACAACGCCTACGGCACACGGCAGGTCTCGCAGATTTACGCACCGAACAACCAGTATCAGGTGGTGATGCAGGTCGCGCCCGAGTTCCAGCGCGATCCCGCGGCTCTGTCAATGCTCTATGTGCGGGCATCGGGCGGCCGGCTGATTCCGCTCGACACGCTGGCGACGGTGTCCACGGATGTTGGGCCGCTGAACGTGGCGCACACCGGCCAGCTTCCCTCGGTCACGATCTCCTTCAACCTGAAACCCGGAGTGGCGCTCGGCGACGCGGTGGCCGAGATTCAGTCGACGGCCGCGGCGACGCTCCCGTCCACGATCACGACCAGCTTCCAGGGTGCCGCGCAGGCATTCCAGGATTCGCTGCGCGGGCTCGGCCTGATTCTCGCCATGGCCATCGTCGTCATCTACATCGTGCTCGGCGTGCTCTACGAGAGCTTCACGCATCCGCTCACGATTCTCTCGGGGCTGCCGGCCGCCGGGTTCGGCGCGCTGCTGACGCTGCTGCTGTTCAAGGCGGAGCTCAGTCTCTACGCGTTTGTCGGCATCATCATGCTCATCGGCCTGGTGAAGAAGAACGGCATCATGATGGTGGACTTCGCGGTCGCGGCGCAGCGCGAGCGTGGGCTCACGCCGCGCGAGGCGATCCACGAGGCGTGTCTCGTCCGCTTCCGTCCGATCATGATGACGACGATGGCTGCGCTCGTGGGAACGCTGCCAATCGCGCTCGGACTGGGCGCGGGCGCGGAGTCGCGGCGTCCGCTGGGACTGGCGGTGGTCGGCGGCTTGATCGTCTCGCAGCTGCTGACGCTCTACATCACGCCCGTTTACTACGTGTATATCGAGAACGCGCGGATGTGGCTGACGCGGCGCCGGCCGCGGCCGGTGCGCGCGAACGTCGAAGAACCAGGCAGCGCGCCAGCGGTCGCTCTGGAGGCGGAGGCCTGACCTACGGGTTCCTGAATCTCGCGGCGTCTGGGAAGCCGGTCGCATCGGCGAGCTCGGCGAGCGTCATCACCTGACCGACGTAGCGGCGGCCGTTGATTACCCACGTGGGATACGTATCCACGCCGGCCACGGTGCAGGCTGACGCCTGCGGAGCGGTAGGCCCGGCGAGATTGCATTCGATATACGGCAGGCGCTTTGCCGATGCGCCGAACATCCGCTTCTGTTCCTGACAGTGCGGGCACCACGACGCGCCGTAGAACAACACACCTTTGTCGGCCAGGTGCTCCGCCAGTGCACGCACCTGCGGGTCTTCAGGGCCGCTCGGCTCCTCCACCGCTTTGATGTTGTTGCCGTGCACGACGAGGATCACTAACGCCGCTGCCGCGACGCGCCCGGCGGCGAGCCACAGCCACGAGCGCTGCGCCATTTCGGTTGGTCGCTGAGCGATGACCACGGCGAGAATCGACGTCATCAGCGCCAGCGACGTGAGACAGTACGGACATGCCGACTGGAGCATCGTCAGCGACACGACCGTGAGGTAGGCGCTGTAACAGACGCCGACGAGTGCGACGGTCCACGCCAACGACCACTGTCGATCCGCGCGCCGCACGAATGCGATCGCCGCCAGCGCGGCGTAGCCGAGGAATCCCCATAGCGACGTCGGCAGGCCCAGCAGCGTGGCCCAGCGGCTCGAGAGGACGACGTCGCATCCTCCGCCAACCGCGCAGCCCTGGAGGGCGCCGCCGCTGAACTTCGCCCACGTCAAGTACGCCGTCAGCAGCATGCCGACGATGCTCAAGGCGAGCAGCGGCCAATTGGGTGTCGAACGAACTACGTACGTTTCCTGCAGTGGCGCGCTCTTCACGCGTCGTGCTTTCGATTTCTTAGCCATCGGTGCTCAAAAAAAATCGCGGGCGCGCAGGCCTGGACCCACGCACCCGCGAACCCTATGAACCTATTGAACCCTCTGAACCCGTTGAACCCTATTTCGTTCCACGCTGCGTGGTCTTCGGCGTCTGCACATAGGCCACGCGGTTGACGCCGCTCTCGGCCATGGCGATGTCGCCGTTCGCGAACACGCTCATGTTGCGGACGACTCCGCCGCCACCCGGGATGATCCAGCTCTGGAACTTCTCCGTCTTCGGGTCGAAGCGCACGATCGTGTTGGGCCGGATCGCCGACTCGTTGTACCAGATGACCCCGTTCACCTGCACGATGCCGTAGGGCTGTGACTTCGGACCGCTCGGCGATGGCCACTCCTTCGACGCCTTGGTCTTCGGGTTGTACATCCCCAGATAGCCGCGCGAGTAGTCCGCGTAGTAGACCACGTCGTCGGCCGTGATGGTCAGGCGACGCGGACGCGATTCGGCATTCGGCAGCTCGTATTCGGTGATCGCCATCGTGTCGAGATCGAACTTCGCGAGGCGGTTCGCGCCGAACTCGCAGATGAAGGGGCTGCCGTCGGACATCATCACCATGCCGTACGGCTGCGAGCGGGGCTTCGGCATCGTCACGAGCTTGATCTCGCCGGTGGCCGGGTTCAGGCGGCCGACCATGTTCGAGTTCTGCAGCGTGAACCAGAGCATCCCCTTCTTGTCGAAGAGCGGCGTGTGCGGATCGCGCGCCATCGGATCGGGCATCTTGTATTCCTTGACCTCGCCGGTCTTGGGATTCAGCTTGCCGATGAGGCCGCCGAAGTTGCCTGCGTACCAGATGTTTCCTTCCTTGTCCATCGTCAGGCCGTGCGGACCGGTTCTCTTCGTCGGCAGCGGGTATTCCTTGATGGCGTTGGTCTTCGGATCGACGTGGCCGATCACGTCGGCCCACATGCCCGCCCAGTAGATGGTGCCGTCAGGCGCGGCGTACGGATCGTGCGGCCGCGAGCCGAGCGTCGGCGCGACCCATTCCTTGATGTTCACCTTCAGATCGCCGGGGACGACGACGGTCTTCGGCCGATCCGGTTTCTCCGGGAAGTTCTTTGCGAGATACGCAGCAATGATCTGCACCCGGTCGTCCGGCAGCTTCACCATCGAGGTGAACGTGTCGCGCCAGTCCTTCTCGCTGAAGCCCCACGACTGGGTGATGTTGTTAATGCCGTGGCACTTGGTGCACTCCTGCGCGACCGCCTCCTTGCCGGGACCGTCGGGCAGATCGGCGGCGCCGCCGTTTCGCTGACCGGCAGTCGGCGCGATCGTGCACATGAACATCGTGGCCGCAGCCAGGATTCCGAGCGAAATCTTCGACATGTCTCCTCCTCAGAAGACCGTTGCGCAGAGGGATCCTAACAAGAAACCCGGTTGCACATCGAATACCTTGTCAAACCGGGTTTCATTTACACTTTCTTTCCGGTTTCAGGAGGAGATTGAGATGCAAGCCGTCCGTATCCTGTTTGCCATGAGCCTGTTCGCGGCGTTCGCCGTCTCGCCCGCGGCTGCCCAGCAGGGCGCCACCTCCATGAGTTTCTTCGTATCGAGCGTCGGCCCGGGCAAGGGCGCCAACCTCGGCGGACTCATCGGCGCCGATCGTCACTGCCAGATGCTGGCAATGGCGGCAGGCGCCGGCAACAAAACGTGGCATGCGTATCTGAGCGAAAACGGCTCGGCCGGCCATCCGGCAGTCAACGCACGCGATCGCATCGGCAACGGTCCCTGGTACAACGCGAAGGGCGTGCTCATCGCGAACAACGTTGCGGATCTCCACAGCGACAAGAACAACATCAACAAGATGACGGCGCTCACCGAGAAAGGCGAAGCGCTGCCGGGTCGCGGCGATACGCCGAACAAGCACGACATCCTGACCGGATCGCAGCCGGACGGCACCGCGTATCCAGGATCGGACTCGGCGAATACGACCTGCGGCAACTGGGTGCGCTACTTCCCGATGTCCGGCAAGGCGCGCGTCGGTCACTTCGACAAGAACGGCAACGATTCGCCGACCAACTCGTCGTGGAACTCGGCGCACGATACGGCCGGCTGCAGTCAGGACGAATTGAAGTCAACAGGAGGCGATGGGCTCCTCTACTGCTTCGCGGTGAATTGACGCTATCCGCGCTCTTTCGTGTAGAGATTCGCCCCGTCGCTCTCGACGCACGGCGGATCCTCGATCTGCACCATCGGCTGGCTGTTGAGGCGCATCACGCGCTCCTCCATCACCCACGGCTCGGTGAGCACGTCGGGATCGTAAACCGTCGCCTGGTAGTACAGCAGGTTGCCCTCCCGCCGAAGTTTTTCGACCACGCGCATCTTGTTCGTGTGGAAATAGCCGGGCCAGGCGAGCCACGTCTCATCATTGAAGCCGGTGACATCGACGACCAGCGTGTCGCCTTCCCACTTGCCCACCGAATCGCCCATATAAGTCTGATCCTTCGAGTTGATCGGATCGTGCGGGCGGTTGATTGGAATGAGACGCCAGGTGTTCTTCTGGTTGTAGAGGAATACGACTTCGGTCGGCGTCGCCATGATCTTGGTCGGCGGTCCCATGCGTGGCACACCAGCCGGGAAACAGTGGAAGTTCGTGTCCTCGACGTTGCCGTTCACGTCCAGATAATCGACCTTGTCCCAGAACTCCGGTTTGTACGGCGGCAGGTTGTCGAGGAAGCGCTGATCGAGTCCCGAGTCGCGCTCCTGATTGACCGGGCTGCCCTTCCGATCGTTGCGAAGGTTGTGATAGTTCCCCTTCGCGTCGAAGCGCTGCGCCCCGCCGCCGCCGAACCCGCCGCCGCCCCAGCGGCCGCTCAGATCCACATGACCGTCCGCCAACTTCGGCGTCGGCATCGCTGCCAGCTTCGCATCGTCATTGGCGCGACCGCCGCCACCGCCGTATTGCGCGGCGGCTGTCGCCGTCCACACCATCGCCGATATTGCCGCAACCGCCAGGCCGAGTGCGTGGCGCTTCATCGCAGTCGCTCCTAGTTCTGGAAGGAGGTCGGGTGGCCGTTGCCGAGACCGCCCTTGCCGTCCTTGTTCAAGGGATCGGAACCGACGGCGCCGAAGGTCAGATAGATGTACTTGTCGTCCGGGGTCTTGATCGTGAAGACGTAGCCGCGCGGTGATCCATTACGCGCCAGCGCGAGACTGGCCGTGTACGTTTTGCCGACCTGGAAGAAGTCGCGATCGCTGAGACCGGCCGCGCGCAACTGGTTCGGGCCCGCATGCACCAGCGTCCAGGTCGTCAGCTTGCCGTCCGGCTCGGTGACGTCCAACAGGAAGTTCACGTGCGGGTTCACCCAGTTCACTTTCTTGAGCACGCCCGAGATCACGACCACGTTGTTCTGGTCGAACTCCGCCTGCATCGCGTGGTGCGCGATAGCGATGCGCGGGGCTGCGATCGCCAGAACGCTGGCGACCGCCAGACCAGCCAAAAGCTTACGCATCATAGAAATAAACCTCCTGACGACTGCGGCGAACTATTCTACACGCCGGAGCGCGGATTCGGGTCGAGGTACGGCAGCATCCGCCCGAAATACAAAACCGCAAACCACGACATCAGAGAAACGGCGCCAATCACCTTGGCCGACATCGGCGTATCGGCACCCGCATCGAGCGCCATCAGCCGATCGCTGAACGAGGTTTCGAACAGCATGGCGTTGATACCAGCTACCAGTAGGAACACCACCTTCAGCCACATGGCGAGGTTTGTCGCGTACTGCTGCGGCTGAGAGATGAAGAAGATCAGGCCCGTCAGCAGATTTACGGCGAAGCCCATCATCGCCCACGGCACAAATTTCTTCGCCGATCGCAGCGATACGCCCTTCATGAATCCCATGAGACGGAGATCGAAGAAGCCGGCGGCGCCAATCAGCAGGATGAGACCGAGGAAGTGCAGGCTCTCGCATAGCGGCCACAGCCAGGCCACCTCGTTGCGAAAGACCTGCGACATGCGTGTGCTGCGGATGAATTCGACGAAAGGATCCAGCGCGGGAACGGTCATAACAGGTAGGCCATGAGACGGCCGGCAACAGTTGCGCCCGTCCAGAGAATCAGCGAGAGAATCGCCAGCGCCTTCGCCTCGCGGGCGAGCGGCATCGTCATCGCGCCGGGGCGCCGGAACACGAGTGTGCGGATGCGCGCGTAGACGGCGAGCGCGAGAAAGATGAGCGACAGCTTGACGAAGAATACGGTTTGCGTCGCCTTGTGTTCGGCGTCGGTGGTGAACAGCGCGATGCCAGTGGCGGCGTTGATGATGAAGCCGGTCCAGACCAGCCGCGGGGCCTGTCTCAGCGCGGTGAGCGGCACTTCAGTGGCGATGCCGAGCAGTCGCAGATCCATGACCACGCAGGTGCCGACGACGATGGCCATGCCGACGGTGTGGAGCGTGAGGATCGTCGGGTAGGCCAGCAGCGAGGGATCACTTGCCACCCAGTGCGCAAATGATGTGTCTTGTAGCCACGTAAAAAATGCCATCGAGGATTTTGCATTCTACCCGGGAACTGACGCGCGACCAGAAGCGCGCGTTCGTCGCGACGTTCCTCGGATGGATGTTCGACGGCTTCGACTTCACGGTCCTCACCTTCATCCTGATCGACATTCAGAAGACGTTCGCCATCGATGCGGTGCTCGCCGGCGCGCTCGGCACGGTCACGCTGGTCATGCGCCTGGTTGGTGGCGTGATGTCGGGAGCGATGGCGGATCGATACGGGCGCAAGCTGCCGCTGATGCTGTCGATCATGTGGCTCTCGATCTTCGCGTTGCTGAGCGGGTTCTCCTCGTCGTACGCGATGCTCTTCGCGCTGCGCGCGCTTTTCGGCATCGGCATGGGCGGCGTATGGGCGGCAGGAATGCCGCTGACGCTCGAGCACTGGCCGGTGCACCTGCGCGGCACGGCGTCAGGGCTGCTGCAAGGCGGCTTCGCGTGGGGCTTCATCCTGGCGGCGTTTGCCTTCCGCTTCGTCTATCCGCTGTTCGATGTCGCGGTCGGATGGCGCGTGATGTTGAGCATCGGCATCGTGCCGATTCTCCTCGTGCCGTGGATTCGCGCGCGCGTAGCGGAAAGTCCGATCTGGCTCGAGCGGCGCCGGCACATCGCCGCAAACAATCAGGAGGAGCAGACGCCCTTCGTCAGGCTGTTCCAGCGTGATCTGATCGCGACGACGTTGCAGTGTGCGGCGCTGATGACGGCCTTCATGTTCTCCTACTACGCGATCACGTTCTGGTATGCGACGCTGCTCCGCTCGCGCGGCATCGAGCCGCTCGCGTATCTCGTGACGCTGAATCTCGGTCAGGCGCTCGGCAACCCCGTTTGGGGCGCGATCTCCGATCGACGTCTCGGCCGCCGCGGCGCAATCACGGTCGCGGCGCTGCTCGGCATCGCGGCCGTGCCGCTCTTCACGCTGACGACGAGCGCCTCGCTGATGTGGGCTGGCGCCGTCGTCATGGGCATCTGCGGCATCGGCATCTGGGGAATGGCGCCCACGTATCTGACCGAGCGCTTCCCCACGATCGTGCGCGGCGTCGGGCCTGGGCTCGCGTATCACGCTGGCGCGGCGATCGGATCGGTAACTCCCACGTTCATCGGATATCTGCAGCAGCGAGGCATGTCGCTCGGCGATGCGATGGCGCTTGTCATCGCCACCGCTGGCATCACCGTCGCGACGGTGATTTGGTTTGGGCCGGAAACGAAGGGGCGGGTGTTCACGTTTGACTGAGGTGCGATGGTGCGAGCCGTGCGAAGGTGCGGTGGTGCGTCCGAGGGTGCGACGGTGCGATAGTGCGGCGAATCCCGGAACGTTCGCACATCGCACTTTCGGACGCACTTTCGCGCCGCCGCACATCGGCACCATCGCACGTTAGCGCATCAGCGATCGCGGAAGGGATGAAAGGGATCGATCGGCTTGCCGGTGCGGCAGCGCTCGAGCACGACGGCCAGCCGTTTCGCTCGCGTGTTGTCGCGCTTGGCGCTCGCGATCCAGAACGTATAGAGTCGCTTTCTGCCGGGTGGCATCGCCTGAAAGTACGCGTAGGCCTTCTTGTCCGCCTTCAGCGCGCGCAAGGAGGCGGCATCAAGCGTGGGATTGTCGCGTGCGGCGTGGTGGCGCCGCGTGCGCTCCTCGTCACGTCGTTTGAACGCGGCCAGGCCGGCTGGTTTCATGCGGCGCTGCTGAATCAGCTCCACCGCTCGCTTGGTATTCGTCGCACTCCAGAAGCTGTTCGTCTTCCGCGGTGTGAACCGCACTGTGTAAATGTCCGCGTCAACGCGACGCCTGAGACCGTCGATCCATCCGTAGGCGAGCGCTGCATCGAGCGCTTCCGGAAAGCGCATGCATGGCTTGCCGGACGCGACCGTGTAGAAGCCGACGAGCAGCAGTTGTTCCTGCCGATGATTCCTGGCGAGCCACCGCTCGAAGTCGCGCCCCGTTTTGAAGAAGGTCGGCGGCACGGCACAATCCTAATGTCCCCGGTGCGATGGTGCGAAGAGTGCGATGGTGCGGGGGTGCGTCCGAAGGTACGAGGGTGCGAGGGTGCCAGGGTGCGACGTTCGTCGGCGTCTAACGCTGAGGGCCCCGCAAGTACCGTTGAAGGCGCGCTGTAGCGGCCGCTGCTCGTTCAGAAAGACTGTTCAATCGCGCAAACTCGGTTTCGTCGAGATACCCGCGATCCACCGCGTCCTGCGGATGATTCTGTGATTCCGCCAAGGACCCGCGCGCCACGTCCAGAAATCGCGCGAACTCGGCGTGCGTACGCCGGCCAAAACCTTCGGCGATATTCCGCGGCGCAGACGCGGCAGCGTCCCTGATTTGTTCTCGGAACCGAAAATCTTGTCTAACATCGGTCCGATCTGACACGCGATAGATGCCAAGCTTCAACTCATTCGACAGCTGCCAGCAATGGAGCTCCCGAAAGTGTCGCGCACCAGCCATGCCGCCACCGAATGCATCTGATATGCCCTGCACCGAATTCTCCTGAAACGGCCTCAACCTTCGACGACGTCGCAACTACTGCACCGCCAACGATCGATTCTGGTTTCAGTTCCTGCACCATCGCACCCTCGCACCTTCGGACGCACCCTCGCACCCTCGCACCATCGTCACCTCGCACATAATGGGTCGCATGTCTCACTCGCTCCGCGGATCTCGTGCGCTCGTGTTGGGTGGAACGTCGGGAATCGGACTGGCGACTGCGCAGGCTGCGGCCATGCAGGGCGCGAAGGTGACGGTTGCATCACGCTCGTCAGACAAGGTGAACGCCGCGGTCGCCACGATCGGCACCGGGGCGGCAGGTGTTCCGCTCGATACCACCAACGACGCAGCACTCGAGGCGTTCTTCGCGCAGCACCCCGAATGGGATCACATCGTCGTCTCGGTCGCGGCCGGACGATCGGCCGGCATCCATGACATGACGGTGCAGGATGCGTACGGCAATATGAACGCGAAATTCTGGACAGCCTACAAAACGGCAAAGCTGGCGACGATCACGCCGGAAGGATCGTTGACGCTCGTGTCTGGCTACCTCAGTCAACGCCCGAACAAGGACGCGCTGCTCCAAGGCTGCATCAACGCCGCGCTCGAAAGCCTTGGCCGCGGCCTGGCGCTGACGCTCGCGCCGGTGCGCGTGAACACCGTGTCACCAGGGCTGATCGATACGCCGATTCGAGCGGGGATGCCCGCGGACAGGAAGAAGGCGATGCTCGATCACGCCGCCGCGACGTTGCCCGCAAGGCGCGTTGGCCGGGCAGAAGACGTCGCGGCTGCGATCCTGATGCTAATGACGAATCCGTTCACCACCGGCAGCACCATATTCGTCGACGGCGGCGGCATGATTGCGTAGGAGCAAGGGTCTGAAGGCGCCCATCACCGCCAATACGATGCCGAAGGTCACTACAATAGCCGCGCCCGTCGGAAAGTCGAACCGCACGGACAGATACATGCCCATCATCGACACGACGACGCCCATGATCCAGCCGATCGCCAGACGCCGTCCGATATGCGACGAGTAGAGCATGCCGCCTACCGACGGTACGATGAGATAACAGAACACGAGGAGCACCCCGGCGATCGCGACCGACCGCGTCACCACCAGACCGAACGATGCGTAAAACAGAAAATCCCAGAACCTGACGGGAACGCCGCGGGCGGCCGCCGCCTGGGTGTCGATCGAGATCTCCAGAAACTTGTGCCTGAAGATGTAGTGGAAAAGGCCGATCGCTGCGTAAATCGCCGCCGTGAGCCCCACCTCCGGCCACTGCACCGACAGAATGTTCCCGACCAGCATCGTCTGCAGATGCTCGGCCTCGCCGGTTGCCTTGCTGAGCGTGAGGATGACCGCGGCGGATGCGACCGCGTAGGAGATGCCGATGATCGCCTCCTGCGGGATGCCGACGTCGTGTCCCTTGATCATCGCGAAGATGAACGCCCCGATCAGCGTGAAGCCGAGGCTCAGCCAGTACACCGTGTTGTCGTGCGGGTCGTATCCCTGCCACACCGCGATGGCGGCTCCGAGCGACGCGATCTGCGCGAGCGAGAGGTCGACGAAGATGACCCCCCGCTCGACGACGTGCAGACCGAGGTATGCGTGAATGCCGGCGATGATCAGACTCGCGGCAATCGCGGGCAGCAGGAACTGAAAGATCGTCCAGTCCACGGTGTCACTTTCCGCCAAGCTGCTTGAATGCCGCAGCCAGCTGGTTAACGTCGTAATCGAACAGCGCGATGTAGTCCGTCGCTTCCTTGGTGCCGCCGACCGATGGTGCCAGCACAAGCACCTTGCCCCCGACCTGCGTCGCAATCGACTGCGGCGTTTTCAGATCGAAGTACGGCTCGACCACGATGAGCTTCGCGCCTTCGCGCTTCATCGCGTCGATCACTTCAAGCGTGTGCTGCGGAGTGGGCGGAATGCCGGGCTTCGGCTCGACGTAGCCGATCACGTCCAGGCCCCACCGCTCCATGAAGTTGGGCCACGAGCGGTGGAACGTCACCAGCTTCGTCCCCTTGAACGGCGCCAACGCCGCGTCCCAGCGTTTTTCAGCGGCCGCAAGGCGCGTATCGAAATCCGAATAGCGCTGCGCGAAGTAGGAGGCATTGCCGGGAGAAAGCTGACTGAGCTTGTCGCGAATGGCCTGCGCGATCTTCCGGCCGTTCCCCGGCTCGAGCCAGTAGTGTGGATTGCCGAGCGGATGCACGTCGCCCATCGCGCGTGTGATCTGCCCGGTCGGGATTTCGAGGATCTTCACGTTCAGCGACGCGTCGAGATAGCCGTTGGCCCCTGGCTGGATCTTGGCGTTGCGGCTGCTCGTCAGCAGCGGCGGCAGCCACCCGATCTCCAGCTCGCGGCCCACGACGATGAGCACGTCAGCGCGGCTGACCGCGAGGATGAAACTCGGTTTCGGGTCCACGAAATGAGGATCCTGGTAGCCCTTCGCAAGCGCCGTTACGGAAACCTTATCGCCGCCGATTTCGCGCGCCAGCGATCCCAGATCCTCTGTCGTAGAAACGACGTTCAACTTGCCCTGTGCCGACGCAATGGCCGGCAGTGCGAGCAGAAACGCGAGAATGAATTTGAGTGTTTTCATACTGACACCTGACACCTGAAACCTGATACCTAGAAGGGATGGGCGCCATGTGCGCCAATTGAAAACTGGAACTGGAACAGCAATTCGTTGGCGTCGGGACCGTCGCCGTAATTCGTCCGGCGGTACTGACCGCGCACCTGGCTGAACTCGCTCGGCCAGTAGGTCAGCACCGCGGAACCGCCGCGATCGAGAATCGACGAGTCTTCGGCTCGTTCGGATTGATCGTAGCGAGCACCAGCCCACCAGCGCCGCGCGAACTGGTAGTCACCGGACACGTAATATCCGACGCTTCGCTCATGCCCTGACGCGCGCGGACGCAGCGTCCGGAACTGCTCTCGATTGCTCCAGATCACCTCGCTGCGACCCACGAACTGGTGGTAAATCGCGCGGGTTAGCGGACGCCACCGTAGCGTCGCATCGACGCCGAACAAATCCGTTGTGAAGCGCCCGATATCCTCTGCTCTGATGATGCCCGCATCGTTGTGGCCGTACGAATATGATGCGCCGAGGTCGACGTTGGTCGATTCGCTGATGTCGTGGTACCCGCGCAGATGAGCGACATACGCCAGGTCGCCGCGCTTGCTCGACTTGAACAGGTCGCTCGAGTCGCCGCGATAGACCTCCCCCGTCGCTTCGAGGAACAGGGTGCCTGCGGGAATCAGACGCGATACCGAAATTCCGGCATCGTCGATCCCATCTTCGCCGCCGACCAGGTTTTTCGTGACAAGCGGACGATCCGTCCACGGCAGTACATGGTTGTGGAGCGAGTTGACCTTGCCGAACGCGGCGCGCATCTTCCCCACCTTCGCCAGGAAGCCGCCCGGAAGCGTGTTCAACGTCAGGAACCCTTCTTCCAAGTCCACGCCTTCTTCACCGAATGAGATAAAAAAGTCGGCGCGCGCATACGGGTCGACAATCGCCTGGAACGACGCTTCCGATTCGTGCATCTCGAGCGCCGGCTGCGGATCCGTCGTGTTGCGGCCCGCGGCGCCAAGAAAATCGCCAATGACGGCCATATCGGGATTGAAGATCTTCGAGCCAAGCGACGCGGTGCCGTAGATTGGCAATGTCCCGGTCGGCCCTCCGGCGCCAGCTGCACCAGGCGGCACTTCCACAGTCCCCGCGGGCGGTGGCGGCGCACCTTGCGCAGCTTCCGGCGGCGACGGTGCCGGCGCCGCTTGGCCGGCTTGCAGTGCAGCAAGCTGCGCTTCGAGCGCGGAAATCCGCTGGTTGAACTCCTGTCGCAGCTGATCGATCTGCTGCTGAACCTGTTGCGCCTGATCCGGGGTCTGCGCCGCGGCCTGCCGCGGCGCGAGAAACGCCGCAGCAATACATGCCGCACGCGCGCAATCTATCGGTCGCATACATCCTCCTGACGGACACAGCTCCGTCTCCTTGTCGTGAAGGGTTCGAGGAGTTAGGCGATCGGAGGCGCGCGGGCGGGACGATCGGAAACGACTTGCGGATTCAGCGCGCCGGCCGCGGTCGTCGCGGTGAGGCGGCCGTCAATTGTCGGGGCGGTGAAGCGCACCGAGTGCGCGACGGCGCGCAGCGACTGAAGGGCGTGACAGAGCACGCAGTGCTGCGATTCGGGAACCGTCTCGTGGCCCGCCCCTCCGATGCGGTGCGCTTCCGCATTGTGAACGACGATGGTGGGATTGCAGATCTCGTCGTCCATCCCGTCGTGCAGCAACGACGAGACGGTGATCGGGCCCGTCGCAAAAAGCGCGAGCGCCACCGCGAACGGCGCGAGACGAGTGCGCCGAAGGGCGCGAATCATCGCTACAAGGATAGCAGGGAACTGACTCGATCGAGGTGCTGCAGCCCGTAGACGTCGGTCGGCAACTGCGGAATCCAGACGAGCGGGTACTGCGAGAAGCGCTGCCTGATTTCGTCGATATAGACCTGTTCCTGGGCCCGACGGGAGCGGTAGAAGTCCCCTTCGGCATCGACGGGCAGCACCCGGTTGACCACCACCTGACACACGTTCACATTCGACTCGCGGAGCAGTTCCGCCGCGCGAGCGGTTTCTTCAATCGGGAGGCGCTCGGGAATGACGACCAGCACGAAACCAGTGAAGTTGTGCTGCATCAGGCGGGCACGCACCTGTTCCAGCTTCTCCTGCCGCGCCTCGAGCGTTTTGAGAATCGGGTCGTCCTCGGGGCTGATCGCCTCGGGTTCGAGCCGCACCTGATCGATGTCCTTGTTCAGCGCCAGCAACGCGCGCCGACGCTTCGAGAGCGCGGTTATCCACGTCGTCACCAGCTCCGGCATCCGCAACAGGCGGAGCGTGTGTCCGGTGGGCGCGGTGTCGAAGACGAGCAGGTCGTAGGCGTCGAAGCGATCGACGATCAAGTCGCCGATGCGATCGAACAGCGCGACTTCCTCGACGCCCGGCATCCCAGAGACCAGTTCAATCTGACGCTCCGCTTCGCGTGCGATCGCGTGGCTGAACATGCGCGCGATGCCGGCCTTGGCGGTGTCGATGTAACGTCGCGCTTCGAGGTTGGCGTCGATCTCGAGGCCGAAGAGGCGAGGATGGATCTCGCGCTCGTCGGCGCCGAATGGTCGTTCGAAGATGTCGGACGTGGAATGCGCTGGGTCCGTCGAGACGAGCAACACGCGTTTACCGGCGCGGCTCGCCGCAAGCGCCACCGCCGACGCACAGGTCGTCTTGCCGACGCCTCCCTTGCCGCCGAAGAAGAGAATGCGTTTCTTCAGCAGCACGGCATGCTGCCGATCGGCGAGCGGTCCATGCCCATGCGCCGATGCCACGTATGGAACTCTTCGAGGAAGAACGGGTACACGTCGAGCAGATAGATCGCGGCGGGATTCGGCAGGCCGACGAGCTCCATGAAGCACTGGAGCATGAACAGGTCGTTGAGGTCGACGAACTGTTCGCGCAGCTTCCGCTCATACTCCGACACGAAGTAGCCGTGCAGAAATTCGCCGAAGTGCCGCTTCAGATCGTCCAAGCTCATGACAGCTTCTCGACGTCGTGCAGCCGGCTCACGTCGACCGAGAGCAGATGCGATCGGGATTCGCCGCGGAACACGGGCTGGAAGCGCGCGTTCCAGATGATTTCATCCGCACGATACGACGTGCGCGCGTGCACGGTCTGCTCGTAGGTTTCGTCCACGCCGGTCAACAGCACCAGAATCTCCGCCTGCTCACCGAGCAGATCATCGCGCGACTTGCCAGCGAGCGGACTGTTTTCGTCGATGGGATGCACGACCGTCCACGTCAGCGGGAAGAACGTCACCTTGTTGCGCTCGAGCGGCAGCAACCGATACCGCCGCGTAATCCGTCCTTCCCGATCCTTCTCGAGCGAGGTGTAGAGCACCTGCGCCTGCAGCTCGATGATTTCGTTGCGTCTTCGCTGATTCGCGATGCGGAACATCAGTGCCTGCACATCCGCGTACGGCGCGACGATCGCGTGCCGGCTGAAGATGATGGCCGCGGTCGGCCGTGCAAAGCGCGCGAACAGCAGTCCCGTGGCGAGCGCCTGATACATGAGGCCGACGAGCGCTTCGATCGTGACGAGGACGTTGGCGGCCAATCCGTTCGGGCCGATCTGACCGTAGCCGATCGTCGCAAACGTCTGGATGCTGAAGAAGAACGCCTGGCTGAACCGACCGCCCAGCATGTGCGTCGCAGGGCCCGCCAGCGCATCGGGACCGCACGCAATATAGGTGAGCGCAAACAGCAGGTTGAGAATCAGGTACAGCAGCGCCACCAACCCGAGAAAGCCCGCCCACGAGATTGTCAGCAGCAGTTGGTACGGGGCCAGCGTCGCCAGCAGCCCGAGTCCTTCGCGGACGACGTTGAACGAGCCGTCGCGATTGAGCAGCCGCTGCCGGCTGTCGCGACTGACCACCGAGCCGAAGCCGAGGTCGCGATCGCGCACCTCGGCTTCGGCGGTGACGCGTGCGGCGAGCGGGCTTGGATCGAATGGGGCAGCCATTTTTGTCCGGTCGGTTGTTAAACCATGCGTGATTGTCGAAATCGACGCCTGAAGACGACGCGTTCAGCGCGCACATTGAATCGACGCGGCCGAAAACATTCGAGATTCATCGCCTGCCAGGTCACACGGCCGAGTTGGCCCATCTGTTGCTCACCGATTCCGCATGGACATCCACCGCCTCGCGCACCGCGTAAGAAATGAGTTCATCGAGATGCCGGGCCTGCAGTTGACGCTTCCTCAGGCTGCGAGGCTGTGGGGCCTCGATCACGAGGCGTCGCGGCTCGTCATCGATGCGCTCGTCGAGGGCGCGTTCCTCCGATGGACGCCACGCGGCACGGTGGTCCGCGCTAAAGCTTCATAACGAGCGGCGCCACATCCAACCCCTCCGGCACGGCTCGCCACGTCTCCCCAGGTGCGATCAGCATCGGGGTGGTGAGCGATCCGGTGCTGATCAACTCGCCTGCGCGCAGCGGCTGCGCCCACGGCGACTCACGCACCGCCTTCGCCAGCTCCCCGAGACAGAGCGCCGGGTTGCGAAACACATTCTTACCGCTGCCTTCCTCCACGAAGTTGTCGTTCTTGAACAATTTCAGCTTGAAGTCGCCAAGCTGCGCGGCCAGCACCCCCGCGTTCGCGTCGGTGACCATCGTCGGCGCGCCAAGCACGAGCCCGGCATGGAAGCCGTACGCGGCGACCAGATCCTGGGGCTTGAACTGCCACTCGGGAAACGGGCAATCGACGATTTCGTAGCCGAGCGACAGCCACTCGACCGACTTCATCACGGCCACCGGATCTGCCACGTCGCCCACGAGCGGTGACTTCAATCTGAAAACGATTTCCGGTTCGAGCTTCGGCGCGTAGGTGAACGGAAGCGGCGTGACATTTGCCTCGCTGGACTGATGGATGGTGTCGTCGTACATCGACGCCCACGCGACCGTTTTCAGATTCAGCTTCTCGAGCACCGCCTGATTGCCGAAAGCCACTTTGCGACCGACGACGGTTCGTCCGCTCGCGCGGCGTCGGCGCGCCAGCTCCGCTTCGACCGCGTAAGCGGAGGCAAGGTCGAAGCCTTCGCGCGTGGAGAGGGGCTGCGGCAGGAGGTCGCCCGCTTCGTACGCATCAATCAGTTCCTGGGCAACGGCATTCGCATCGATCGCCATGGTCCTGTCGAGTGTAATAGGATTCGGCTCGTTATGACTCGCCTTCTCACCACCGTTTGTGTCGTCGCTGCGGCGATTGGCGTCAGCGGACAGGCGGAGAACACGGTCGTTCGGTTGGACCGCGCGCTCGATGCCCTGATCGCCCCGAACACCAGAGCCGAGCTCCTCAAGGGTGATTACTTCGGCGCCATTGAAGGGCCCGTCTGGGTGGACGAAGCCGCCAGCGGGTACCTCCTGTTCAGCGACATGGCCGGGAATGTCATTTACAAGTGGACGCCTGCCGGTCAGCTGTCGGTCTTTCTGGAGAAGAGCGGCTACACGGGAAATGACTTGAACAACGTCGGCGGGCAATACACGAACGGCCGCCTGCATCTGCTGCTCATCGGCTCGAACGGACTGACGCTCGATCGCGAAGGACGCCTCATCATCGCCGGCATGACCGATCGGAACGTCACGCGGCTCGAGAAAGACGGCACGCGAACGGTTCTCGCGGACCACTACGAAGGCAAGCGGCTGAACAGCCCGAACGACCTCGTCGTGAAGTCCGATGGTGCAATCTATTTCACTGAAACGACGAGCGGTATTCGCGGCCGCGATGAAGGGTCGGCGCGCGAGATCGCGTTTCACGGGTTGTATGTGATTAAAGACGGGATGTTGCGCCTGCTCGACAAGGATCCGCAGGGCGCGGCGCCAAATGGCATCGCGTTCTCACCGGACGAGAAAATTCTCTACGTCAACGGCGGCACGAAGGTCAGCGCCTACGACGTACGTGCGGATGACATGGTCGCCAATCCACGCTTGCTGATCGATGTCGGCGGCGCGAACAACGTGCCTGGAAACACCGACGGCATGAAGGCGGACCGCAGCGGCAACATCTACTTCTCGGGCCCCGGCGGTGTCTGGATCGTGTCGCCGCAAGGCAAGCATCTGGGAACCATCGTTACGCCCGAGCGGGTCGCGAACCTGGCGTTCGGCGACGCCGACAGCAAGACGTTATATATGGTGGGCGGACGCAGCCTCTGGCGCATCCGCGTGAACACGCCCGGCATCAGGCCGATGACAAAGGAGAAGCGATGAAGACGTTTGCAATGATGACGGCGGCGCTGCTGCTCGCCAGCACCGCGTTCGCGCAGAAGACGATCACCGACGCCGACAAGACGGGTGTCTACATGTCCGCGACGGAAGTCGCCGATGCGGTCGCGAAGCTGCCGAAGAACCCGCTCGCATCGGTGCCGGTCTTCAAGATCGGCCCCTTCAACGTGAACGTCGAGCACCGGCTCGGATTGCCGGCGGCGGCGCAGGCCGGGTCGATCCACGAGAAGGACGCCGAGCTGTTCTACATGATCGACGGCACCGCGACGCTCGTCACCGGAGGCAAGCTGATCGACGGGGCGAAGGACGGTGATAACTGGCGCGGCAAAGGGATCGACGGCGGCAAGGCGCAGAAGATGTCGAAGGGCGATTTCATGCTCGTGCCCGCCGGCGTGCCGCACTGGTTCACCGACATCAACGGCCAGATCACGGAGTTTTCGCTGCATCTGCCGGTGAAGTAGGCCGGGACCAGGGAGCCGGGATCCGACATCCGTGGCGTCAATAGCTGCACGGTTGAACCGCCTTCCACCGACGGCGGTTCACCGTCAGGCGACGTTTGTCGCGGGCATCGGATCGTTTTTCGATCTGTTCGACATCTTCCTCGCGGGCGTCCTCGCCACCGTTCTCACACAGCAGTTCCACCTCACGCGCGCCGCGCTGCCGCCGATCATCGGATCGAGCTTCGTCGGCATGTTCTTCGGCGCGACGCTGCTCGGCCGGTTTGCCGATGCGCGCGGGCGGCGAACGGCGTTTCTCGTCAATCTCGGCATCTACTCGGTGTTCACGCTGCTTGGCGCGTTCAGCCCGAATGTGACGGTGCTGATCGTGACGCGTTTTCTTGCTGGCATCGGTATCGGTGCGGAGCTGCCGCTCGTCGATGCGTATCTGAGTGAGCTGTTGCCGGCGCGGCACCGCGGCCGGTACACGGCCTGGGCGTATACGTTCGGCTTCATCGGCGTACCTGCCGCCGGGTTTCTCGCGCGGGCTCTCGTACCGCAGCGGCCGCTCGGGATCGACGGCTGGCGCTGGATGTTCGTCGTGGGCTCGCTCGGCGCCGCCATCATCTGGGCAATGCGCGCGAATTTGCCCGAATCGCCGCGCTGGCTCGAAACCGTCGGCCGCACCGCGGAAGCCGAAGCGATTGTGTCGCGAATGGAGGGTGAAGCGACACGCATTGCGCCGCTCGCGCCCGCCGCGCCCGACGAGTTTGCGTCCGAGGAAAGCGGCCGCTTCCGTGCGATCTTCGGCAGCCGCTATCGCGGACGCACGCTGATGCTTTGCGTCTTCCACATCTTTCAGACCGTCGGCTACTACGGCTTCGGCACGCTCGTGCCGACGGTCCTCGCCGCCAAGGGCTATTCGATCGTGACGTCCCTCACGTTCACATCGCTGACGTTCATCGGCTATCCGATCGGCTCCGTGCTATCGCTGCCGATCGTCGAGCGGATCGATCGCCGCTGGCTGATCGTCGCGTCGGCGGCATGGATGGCGGCCTTCGGCCTGATGCTCGGCTACGCAACCTCCCCGACCGTTATCCTCGTATCCGGGTTTCTCTACACCGCGACGAGCAACATCTTCTCGAACGCGCTGCACATCTTTCAAGTGGAGATCTTCCCGACGTTCGCGCGCGCCACGGCCGCCGGCACGGCCTACGGCATGAGCCGCCTCTCCACAGCCGCGATGCCGTTCGCGCTCGTGCCCGTGCTCGATCGCTACGGCCCGACGGCGATGTTCGGCTGCGTCGCGGGCGCGCTGTTTATCTGCATCGTCGACATCGCGCTGTTCGCGCCGCCGACCACCGGTAGGGCGTTGGAGAAGATTGTGGCCGGGCCGGGCGCGCGGATCCGAAATCCCGGTTAGAACCGGTACGTATACAAGAGCTTCGACGACGCGCGTCGATCGAGCGTCGAGAACCGATCGCGGACCGGATCGTCCAGCCAGTTGTGGTTGTAGACGATGTAGAAGTCGTTGCCGGGCGTGAGAATCCAGCGCAAGCGCGACTGCCAGCCCATGATTGCGCTGACTGAGTCGTACTGCACGTTGTTCGACAGCGAGATCCACGGATTGAACTGCGTGTCGAGCACTGTCCGGTACAGCTTCGTCGTAAACCGTGCGTCGGGCAGCGAGATCCTGTTCCATTCGCCGGTCAGATAGAGGACCGCGCCGGGCCGCGGCCGAATAGCGATGTCAAGCGTCAACTGATCGCGATCGCCGGAATAGAAGCTGCCCGTTTCCCACTGCGGTTCGATCGACAGCTTCCGCCGCGAGGCGGTTCGCATCTGCAACCGGTAGCGCGTGTAGGTGTATTCCGACCCGATTGGCAGCGTGACCCGATTGGCAATCCGGAAGTTGCGATCGAGCTTTTCGTACGTCGGCAGGACGTGCACCTGAATCTGTTCCTGCGACTGGAAGTTCGCCTGAAACACGGTCACGTCCCACTGCCGCAGCAGCGGATCGTTGTTCGCCGTCAGATACTGCAGGTCGCCGCTCACGCCGAATTGGTATTGCTGTACGCCGAACTTCGTCCGTCCCTGCACGCGCTGCGGCCGCGGTTGAAAGCGCGCCTGCGGAGCGTAGCGGCGATAGCCATTGCGCAGCGTGAACCCGACGGCCGGGTCGTAGTTCTCCTGCACCTCACGGTAATTGAAGCGGCCGATGTAGCGATCGTTGGGGTACTCGAAGTTCGCGCCCCAGGCGCCGCTCTTGCCGGTCTTCGCCGGATTGGTCGTCGCCAGGTAAAACCCGGTGAGGTGCATATTCTGATTGCCGCGGAGCGTTGTGGTGCCGAGACGGAAGTCGGCGCCGACCGTACTGAGCGCACCAAACGTGCCGAGCGGCGCCAGCAGCGCGGTCGCGTCGCCGTCAGTGCGCGCGTCGCGCCGCGTGTACAGCAGTCCCACGTACGACTCGCGCAGCACATTGCGCCGCACGCGCAACGCCGTAAAGTCTTCGCCCGGTGTTCCATCGGCGCGGCCGGTTCGAATCTGCATCAGCCCGATATTCTGACGGCCGGCCTGCCCCGTCAGCTTCACACCGAGATCGATCTTCTGCGGATCGCCGTTGGCATCGAGACCAATGCGCCGCGTGAAGAACGGGACGACGGCGACGTTGCGATTGAAATTGTTCTCGAAGCTGGCAAAGTCGAAAAACGAGGCGCCTTCGAGAAAGAACCCCCGCTTCTCGGGGAAGAACAGTGAGTACTGCGTCAGGTTCACCTGGCGCTGATCGACTTCGGTCTGCGCGAAGTCCGTGTTGACGGTCAGATTCGCGCGCAGCGCGGGGGTGACACTGTAGTACAGGTCAACACCAGCGTCCGCATCGGTCGTCGTGGCGGTGCTGCCGCGGCCGGGCGAGGCAAGCGCAGTCGCGACGCCATAGGGACGCAGCTCGAGGCCATGCCCCTGCGAGACGTCGCGGATGCCAAGCAGCAGCCCCGTGTACTGGATGCGCAGCCCCTGGTTGAGTCCCCATCCCGTCCAGTAGCTCTCCTCGTTCTTCCGACGCACAGTGCGCTGGAAGTTGACGCCCCATGCCTCGGCATTCGGATCGAAGTTCAAGGTTCGAAACGGAATCTCGATTTCGATGGTCCAGCCCATCTCGCTGCGACGCACGTGCGCGTTCCAGATGCCATCCCACTCACGATTGGTCTGCCCGGCCGGACTCATCAGCGCATCCGCCATCAGCCCCGACGGGTTCATCTCGAAGTAGTAGCCGTTGCGCGCGTCAAGAAACGTGTCGAATTCCCAGATGAACCGATCGTCGGCACCCAGCCCTTCGTCGCGCTTCATCGTGTTGCCGAGCAGCTTGTTCGGCTCGTCGTCGAAGCAGTTGACGCCCATGTAGAGCGCGTCGCGCGTGAACGCGAAGCGCACTTCGGTTGGCTCGGTTGGCGGCGCGCCGGTCTGCGGGATCTGCTGCTTGAAGTCGGCGGCCGGGATCGCTCGCTGCCAGACCGGTTCGTCGAGCCGACCGTCCAATGTGATCGACTCCCCATCGTCGAGCCGCACGGCGGTGACCATCGGACGTGTCAGTTGCTCGGGGGGAGTTTGCGCTTCGGCTGCACTGATGGCCGCCACGAGGCACACGAGTGACAAAGCGGGCCGTCTCATCATGGTTGCAGGGTCCGTGCATGATACCCTTTCGGCCTTCAGTCACGAGGTGAGGAGAGACGTATGGAACAGCAGGTTGAACAGCAGCGGCTGACAGCGAAAGATTTCCACCCGGAAATCCTCAAGCTCTTTGATCGCTACGTGCACGGGATGATCGATCGGCGCGGCTTCCTCGACGGCGCAGCGAAGTTCGCCGTCGGCGGCATGACAGCTGCCGCAATCCTGCAGGCGCTCAGCCCGAACTATGCGTGGGCCGAGCAGGTGCCCGAAAGCGACAAACGCATCGCGACGATGACGCTTGACTACGACTCACCGAAAGGTCAGGGGAAGATGAAGGGCTATTTCGCAAAGCCCGCCAATCTGAATGGCAAGATCCCTGGCGTCGTCGTCATCCACGAGAATCGCGGGCTGACGCCGTACATCAAGGACGTCGCTCGACGGCTCGCCGTCGCCAACTTCGTCGCATTCGCACCTGATGCGCTGACGCCGCTCGGCGGCTACCCGGGCAACGACGACAAGGGCGTCGAGATGCAGCGCACGCTGGATCAGAACAAGATCATCGAGGACTTCATCGAAGCTGTGAACGTCCTGCAGAAGCGTCCCGAATGCACGGGGAAGGTCGGTGCGGTCGGCTTCTGCTTCGGCGGGAGCGTCACCAACCAGCTCGCGGTACGCGTACCGTCACTGGCAGCCGCGGCGCCGTATTACGGCGGACAGCCGAAAGCCGAAGACGTGGCGAAGATCAACGCGCCGCTGATGATTCATTACGGCGGTCTCGACGAGCGCGTCAATGCCGGCTGGCCCGCGTACGAGGCGGCGCTGAAGGCAAACGGCAAGAAGTACGAGGAGTACGTGTACGCCGGCGCGAACCACGGCTTCCACAACGACACGACGCCGCGTTATGACAAGGCGGCCGCCGAGCTGTCGTGGCAGCGGACGATCGACTTCTTCAACAAGAATCTCCGCACGGGCGGACGCGCGACGAACTGATGCGAGGCTGCCGGGTCCGAGAGGACCCGGCCTCCTCCGGCCAATTACCGTAGAAACCCGACTCCAATCGAAGCGATCGTCTTCGACGCGTCGCCTCCATTGAACGCCTTGGTTGTCCTTCCCAGCCGCTCGAACTCCACACCGCCGTGCACGTTCATCCAGGATGTAATCGGCAGGGTCGCGATCCCGGCGACGCTCACGAATCCGAAGCGATGATCCGTGCCGGCAAGCTCGTAGTAGTTGCCGATGCTCAGACCGACCTTGATGGGCGCCGCAAGTCCGATGCGTCGGAGCGAGTGATGTGGTGCCGCGCCAAGCTCGAGATACTTCCCTGCGTTGAAGCCGCCGTCCAGCTGGCCGATGCCGGGTTTCGTATCCAGCTCGAAAGCCACGAGCGCGTAGGGCGAAAACGATGCGCCACCGGCGACCGCCCGGTCGACTGTCGCTTTGAACGAAAGCTCGCTCACGGTGGTAAACATGTCGTTCGGGCTTCGATAGTGAGTGAAGGTCGTGTCGACCGCCAGAGCGTTCGCAAACGCCAGCGACAGCGTGGTGTAAACATCCGACTCGTACCAGGACTTCCCGCTCGGTCCGCTTGAGCCCGCCCACCCGCTGTGCACGCTGTTGAACGTGCCGACACGCACCCGCGCGCTGGTCAGGCCGTGGTCCGCGGCGTGCAGGCGCAGGCCGACTTCGGCCGAGGGCCAGGTGATCGTGCCGCTGTCGTCCTGGCGCACGCCGCGGAACATGTAGGCATTGCGGACGTCGAGTCCGGCCGCCACGCTGACACGCTGGTCATCGACCGCCGACGCCTGCTGCGCAAACACGGGGGTGGCGCAGGCGATGAGCGATCCTGCAAAGATCATCAGACGAGTCATGGCATTACCTCCGCGAGAAAGCCGTGCGTACGCCCGGCGCGGTCGACGAAGAGGCCGACCAGGTCGCCGCGATCGTTGATGCCAAACACGCGCGTGGTCGTCGCGTCGGGGGCATCCACGCGTGTGAAGCTGCGCCCGTCGTATTCGAATCCGTGCACGGCGCCGGCGGCATCCGTGTATACGCCGACGACGACGCGCGACGGACTGACGTCCCACGCATTGGTCGCAAGCGCACCGGGCACTTCGAGCGCGGACATTCTGCCGCGCTCCATCACGTACGCCTTGTTGCGGCCATCCGTATCCATAAACAGACCGATGACGTACTCGCTGTCCGGCGTCGCCCCGTTGTTCATCGACATGCCCATGTCGATAGCCGAGAACCCGCGCTGAAACATCATTCCGTGCATCGTCCCCATGGTGTCGGTGTCGTGATAGCAGCCGAGAATCGTGCCGTCGTTGAGAATGCGCTGCGGAATGGTGTTCAGATGTCCGGGATAGTCGACGGCGTGCAGCCCGCCGCGCCGCGTCAGCAGGAACCCGTGCACAGGCACGCCGCCCGTTTCGCCGGGACGCTGATACGTGCCCACAATGTCGCCCGCGTCGTTGATGCCGCGCGCGATCACCAGGTGCCCATTCGGATAATCGATGGTTCGAAACGGGCCGCCGCTCCGCAGGAACCCGTGCTGCTGTCCCGCGGCATCGACGTAGGTGCCGACGATGTCGCCCTGATGGTTGATCCCTTGCGCGTTGGTCAACGTCGCGCCCGGCACATCGATGGTGGTGAAGACGCGCGTGCCGGCAGCCTGCACAGGCACGAAGAGTGCCGCCGCACCAATGAAACTGACGGCTGCTGCTCCAATGACTCGCATATGGCCCTCCTTTGAACGATCACGCCGGCCATTGTTCGGGGAGCGATGGCGCCGAGTCTTTAGGAAGTGATTAGGAAGTTCTTGTTTCGGCGAGGGTTTCACCTTTGCGGAACTTCACTTCGTGTCCTCGTCCGTTTCGGATTGGTCTGCGCTGAGGCGGATTCGTATCGTCCTTGCTTCAACCGTCGTGAAGGTCTCGAGGTGTCGCGACGTCATATTGATGAACGGCCGCATGATGCCGCTCTTCGAATGGCCTGGTGGCAGCATGAGGTGGCCCAATTCGTGCGCCATCACATCGCCGAGCGTCGTAGCGATGTCGCGCGGAGGAAACTTGAAGTCGTGCACGTGGTCATAATCGAAGTCGCGCACACGCTCGTAGTAGATGTACGCCCGGCCGATGAGCGGCGCTCCCTGCCCCATCACGTCCGGCCCGATCCGATCAATTCTCGCCTTCAGGCTCGACGACGCCTCCGCCATCAAGACGACCGTGTACGGCGTGACGAATTCGAGACGGTTTGCCTCGTGGCCATCAATCCACGCGATGTGAATGCCGATCATCGCAAACACCTCGCCAGCGCGTGACTCGGCCAGCTTCAGCAGCGATCCCTCGATGCCGGCCTTGTCGTCGATCCGAACGATGATTACCAACATGGCGTCTCGAACCTGTGCCGCTGCGGATGTGGGAACCAAGAGCGCTGCCGCTACAGATATGCCGGCGAAAAGCGCTCGAGCCATGTCCACACCACGCTTCATCGCCTTTCTCCTTGGCGGACATTATTCCGAGGCGATGTGTCGCAGTCCTGAGGAACCGATTAGAATTCGCTTGGTTTTCAGTCCAGAGGGGCGAGGGTGACCACATTCGGACCGTTCACGCTCGACGACGCGGCGCGCCAGCTCTCGCGGCGCGGAGAACCGGTCCATCTCTCGCCGAAGGCGTTCGACGTCCTCGCGCTGCTCGTCAGTCGCCGGCCCGATGCAATTTCCAAATCGGAGCTGCTCGACGCGCTGTGGCCCGGCACGTTTGTATCCGAGGGGAATCTTGCCGTCATCGTGGCGGAGCTTCGGGACGCGCTCGGTGATAACGCGCGTCAGCCGACGTTCATCAGGACGGTGCAGCGCTTCGGCTACGCGTTTGCCGGTGCGGCGAGTGGCGCGACGCGACTGCCTGCGGCCGCGATGTGTTGGGTGACGTGGGGGACGCAGCGTGTGCCGCTGCTCGATGGTGAGCACCTGATCGGCCGCGATCCAGCGGCCGCGGTGTTTGTGGACATGGCGGGAGTCTCACGCCGACACGCAACCATTGCGGTAAACGGCGAGGAGATCACCCTCATGGACCTCGGCAGCAAGAACGGGACGTTCGCCGATGACGAACGCGTCACGACCGCCGTCTCGCTCGGTGACGACGTGGAGATTCGGCTCGGGCCGGTGCCGCTGCGGTTCCGCCGCGGGACACGCGGCGCTTCTACGCAGACCTTCGATATCACCCGATTGTCGCGGGCGCCTCGATGACCCTCTCAGCGCTTTCCTCCATCGCACCCGGCACGACGCTCGGCCATTACATCGTCGGTAAGCCGCTCGGCGTCGGCGGCATGGGCGAAGTCTACGAGGCCGAGGACACGCGCTTGCATCGGCGAGTCGCGTTGAAGGTGATTCGCAGCGATGTCGCCGCCGATCCCGTACGTCGTGCACGACTCGAGCACGAAGCGGCCGCCGTTGCGATGTTGAATCACCCGCACATCGTGACGGTGCATTCGCTCGAGGAATACGGCTCGACGCTGTTCATCACCATGGAGCTGATCGAAGGCTCGTCGCTGGCGGAAATGATTCCTGCGGCGGGTTTTTCGCTCGATCGACTACTGCCGCTCTCGGTGCAGCTCGCGGATGCGCTGACGGCCGCGCATGCGGCCGGCGTCGTTCATCGTGACCTGAAGCCGGCAAACGCGATGGTGACGCGGGACGGCGTCCTGAAGGTGCTCGACTTCGGCCTGTCGAAGCTGGCGGTCGACGAATCGAGCGTCGGTTACTCCACGGAAACGCTGACGGCCGACGATCGGCTTGTAGGAACGGCGCCGTACATGTCGCCTGAGCAGATCGAGGGGCACCACGCCGATCCTCGATCGGACATGTTCGCGCTCGGTGTAATTCTGTTCGAGATGGCCACCGGCCGGCGTCCGTTCAGCGGGCGCGCACCGCTGGCGACGCTGACATCCATCCTCAAGGATCCGGCGCCGTTTGCCGGTGAGTTGAACGCGAACGTCCCGGACGAAATCTCGCGCATCATCGATCGATGCCTGGTAAAGGATCCGGCGCAGCGCACGCAGTCGGCCGCGGATCTTCGCAATCAGATTCAGGACCTGCAGCGAATGCTCGACACTGGCGCGTGGATGCCGTTGCCAGCTCGGAGCACTGCGACGTGGTGGCGTCCGTTACGGCGGCGCGTTGGCGCCGCGCCGTGGGTTGGCGTCGCTGCGGCCGTCACGCTCGCAATCGCGCTCGCCGGCACGGCCGCGCGCTTTTTGTACGCGGGCGGAACCGACTCCGGTGATCGCCGGATCGCGCGCTTCACCGTGACATTGCCGAAAAATCACATCATCGGTCCAGGCTTTAACCCGGACCTGGCGCTCTCACCGGACGGAACGTATCTGGCGTATGCGGAGTTCCCCGGACCAGTCTCGGTTCGTCGCGTCGACGCACTGGATTCGAAGCCGATCACTGGCACCGAAACACCAGGCTTTCGCGGAGCACCACTCTTCTCGCCCGACAACCGCTTCCTGTCGTTCATCGGCGGCAACGCGATCTTTTCCACGAAGCGTCCGTTTCAAAAGGCCGCGTTGTCGGGCGGCGCGCCGGTGACGCTGACCGAGTACGACATGTTTCACCGCGGCGACTGGACGGCCGATGGCTGGATCTACTGGACGGCCCATTACCCGGGAGGCATCGTCCGCATCGCCGATTCGGGAGGCGCGATCCAACCAGTCACTCAGCTCGACGGGCAGCGCGGCGAGCGCAGCCATCGATTTGCGAACGTTCTGCCGGGCGGCCAGGCACTCATCTATACGGTCGGCGCCGCCGGAATGGACAGCTACAACGACGGCCGGATCGATCTGTGGGATCGGCGCACCGGGACGCGCAAGACGCTGATCACCGGCGGTATGTCGGCGGTCTACTCACCGTCGGGCCACATCGTCTACGCGCGCGCCGGGAAATTGTTCGCCGTGGCGTTCGATGTCAGTCGCCTCGAGGTCACCGGAACGCCGTTCGAGGTGCTCGACGGCGTCCTCATGAGCACCAATACAGGGGCGGCGTCGTTCACGCTGTCGAAACGCGGCGACCTCGCCTACGTGCCGGGCGCGGCCGAGGGCGGACGCCGAACGATGGTGTGGGTCGATCGGTCGGGACGTGCAGAGCCGCTGCCGTTGCCTGCGGCATCGTATCTTTACCCGCGCCTCTCGCCGGACGGCCATTCTCTGGCGGTCGAAACCGAAGGTCCGAATCACGATTTCTCCGTCTACGACTTCGCGCGATCCGTGCTGACGAAGATGACCACCGACGGGTTGAGTCACGACCCGGTGTGGTCGCCCGATGGGAAGCGCATCGCGTTCCGAGCCTGGCAGACCGAGGGAATGACCATGTGGTCGATGCCCGCTGATCGGAGCGCGCCGGCTGAGCGCTTGAATGCGGGCGTTCGCGTCAGCCCCGTCTCGTTCTCTCCCGATGGGAAGTTTCTGGCATTCGATGACAAGAACCCGGACACGAGGGATGATGCGCGGGTGTTGTCGCTCGCGTCGGGAACGGCGCAAGCGATTTCCGCGTCGCGTTTCGCGGAAGGTTCCGCGAAGTTCTCACCGGATGGACGGTGGATCTCGTACGCATCCGATGAGTCGGGCAAATCAGAGGTCTACGTGCAGCCGTTTCCGGGACCTGGTCCGAAGATTCAGATCTCCAACAGCGGTGGATTCGATCCGGTGTGGCGGCGTTCGGGAGGAGAACTCTTCTATCGCAATGCAGACAAGATGATGGTGGTGACGGTCAGCACGGCAGGCGCATTCCATGCGTCGGCACCGAGAATGTTGTGGGAAGGTAAGTATTCGAGCGGCTCGGGATCCTCATGCGGTATGCCTGGCGTCGCGTCTTCGAACTACGACGTCTCGGCCGACGGGCAGCATTTCCTGATGGTTCGAGATGACGACGAAGATGACGTCAGCACCTCTATCGTGGTCGTGCTGAACTGGGCGGAGGAGCTCAAGGAACACACCTCCCCAAACAGGTGATGTGCGCGCCCCCGAGCGGCGCACACAATCACCGCATGCTGACTGAATTCTCGAATCAATTAGCGGATATTGCGGCGGCCGCGGCGCCGTCGGTCGTGCAGGTGCAAGGCAAGCGATGGCGCACCGCGAGCGGCGTCGTCTACGCGCCTGGCGCCGTCGTCACCACAATCAAGGCGCTTGGGCGCGAGGACGGATTGCGACTTCGCGCAAGCGATGGCGACGCGCTCGATGCGGAGCTCGTCGCGTGGGATCCAGCCACAGGTCTTGCCGTCCTGAAGGCGGCCGGGCTCGAAGCGGCGCCTATCGCAGTCGCGAAACGGCCGGCGCGCGTCGGGCATGTCGCGCTCGCGCTCGCCCGCTCGTGGAGCAACAACCTCACAGTCAGCGCCGGAATCGTGTCCGTCATCGGCGGTCCGCTGCGGACGGGACGCCGCCATGCGATCGATCAGGTGATCCGTACGACCGCGCCGATGCACGACGGATTTGCCGGCGGCGCGTTCCTGGATACGACAGGCGCGCTCATCGGCATCACCACGGCCTCCACCATTCGCGGCCTCGGGGTGGTCATCCCGTCGGACATTGCGTGGAAGACCGCGCGTGGCCTGCTCGAGCACGGACGTGTGAAGAGCGGCTATATCGGCATCGCCGGCCAGCGGGTCGAATTGCCCGAAGGGCAGCGCGCCGAAGGACGCAACGAAGCGCTGCTGGTTATCGGGGTCACCGCCGATGGGCCCGCCGCCAGGGCGGGGGTGATGGTGGGAGATGTGATCGTCTCGTTCGATGGCCAGGCCGTCACGTCGCCCGACGACTTGCTCGACCTGCTGGTCGGTGAGCGCGTCGGCAAGGCGGCGGCGGTTGGCATTCTTCGCGGTGGAGCTGCGCAAACCATCACCGTAACCGTTGGGGAGCGCGGCGCGTCTTAATCCTGGATGCGCCTTCTGTTAGTCGGGCGTCTGGACAAACGCGCACGCCTGCGCGCGGAGCTCGAGGAATCGTCGTTCACCATCGCGGCAGAGTTCGCGACGCTTGCCGAGGCGCGGGCATCGCACGTGGAAGCCGACGCCATTGTGTTCGCAGACCCGAAGGGTGCCCGCCGCTTTGAACAGGAGCCATTCGAGGAGACGCTCACACCTCGCGAGCTCGACGTGCTCACGCTCCTGTCAGAAGGCCTCTCCAACAAGGCAATCGCTGAACGACTTCGCATCAGCGATCAGACCGTGAAATTCCATGTCGCGGCGATCTGCGGCAAGCTCGATGCCGCGAATCGCACGGATGCGGTGCGGCGCGGGATCCGGCGCGGTCTCGTGTCGCTCTGATGGCACACTAGCAGCGTGGATCCTGCGGCCGCGCTCGCCGACGAGTACTCCGACAAAGCGGACGCCTACGTCCGGCACTGGTCGCCGGTCATCGGGCCGATGGCGCTGCCGCTACTCGACGCGCTTCCGTTGTCGCGTGCTGAGTGGATTCTCGATCTCGGCACAGGGACCGGCGCGCTGCTTGATAGCCTGTCGGTCCGTGCACCGGCAGCACGCATCCTGGCAGTGGATCGCGCGTTCGGAATGCTGCGCCTCGCCCCCGCCGCGCGCTGCCGCTACTTCGCCGTGATGGACGCGCAGGCCGTTGCCGCGCGCTCCGTATCAATAGATGTGGCGACGCTGGTCTTCATGCTGTTCCACATACCGGACCCGATCGCGGCGCTGACGGAAGTGCGCCGCACGCTGCGCCCGAATGGCGTTGCCGGGATCGTCACCTGGGGCAACGACGAAGGCGCGCCTGGCATGGCGATTTGGAAAGAGGAACTGGACGCACTCGGCGCGGCGCCGGATCCACGGGATCCGTCGGTCATGCAGCAGGAGCGAATGAACACGGCCGACAAGCTCCGCGCGCTGCTGCGTGCAGCCCGGTTTTCAGACGTTCACATCTGGCCGCGTATGTTCGAGCATCGATGGACGATCGATGCGCTCGTGCTCGTGCAGCTCGGGTGCGGAATGGCCGCGCGACGCATCGGCAGCCTGTCTCAAGGTGATGCCGCGCAGTGCGTCGCGCGCGTGCGTGAGCGGCTAGCTGGCCTCGGCGCCGACGCGCTCGTCTACCGTCCGGAAATCCTCTTCGCCACCGCGACGCTCGTGCAGACGCGCAGCGACAATGGCGCCTGAGCCGAACGTCATCACCGCGACAAGAACGATCGCGGCGCCGACGCCGACGACATCGGCAGTCGCGCCCGCCAGCAGAGCGCCGGCGGCGTATCCAAGGTCACGCCATAACCGATAGCGTCCAATCGCCGATGCGCGCGACGACGGGTGCGCCACGTCGCCGACAGCCGCGAGCAGCGTCGGGTAGACCATCGCTGTGCCAACGCCGAGCAACACCGCACACACCGCGTATGACGGAAAGTCGCGGACCATCGCGACCATCGCAATGCTGCCGGCCTGGATCCACATGCCCGAGGCAATGAGCCACTTGCGCCCGATGCGATCCGACAGGGCGCCGGTCGCAAGTTGACCGATACCCCACACTGCCGGATAGATGGCCGCGAGCACACCGATGCTGTGCAGATCGAGCCCGGCGCCCGCATAGACGATCGGAAACAGTCCCCACGACATACCGTCGTTCAGGTTGTTGACGAAGCCGGTCTCGTTGATGATGGCGAGATTGCGGTGCGGTCGCGTCGGCGGATGGATCGACACATGTGCGCGCGCCTCGTGACGCGCGTGGCCGTGCGTCTCGCGCACGAATACCGCGGAAAGCAGCAGGCCGGCCGCCGCGTAGATGACACCCGGATAGAACGGTTCGGGACGCACGGCATAACGGCTGGCGAGATAGCCGGTCGCCAGCGCCGAGAGTCCGACGGCGACGTAGCCCGCACACTCGTTCAGGCCCATCGCGAGACCACGCTGTTTCGGGCCGACGAGATCGATCTTCATGATCACGGTCGTCGACCACGTAAGCCCCTGGCTGACGCCAAGCAATGCATTGGCCCATAGAATCCATGGCCACGATGGTGCCCACATCAGCAGCCACGGCACAGGGATGGCGGTCAGCCAGCCCGTAACGAGGACGCGTTTGCGTCCGATGCGGTCCGACCATCGTCCCGCAGCGTAATTGACCATCGCCTTGGTCACACCGAAGACGACGATGAAGGAAAGGATGGCGGTGCGTGCGGCGAGATGGAACGCCTGCTCGGCGACAGCAGGCAGAATCGCACGCTCGAGGCCAATCATGGCCCCAACGAAGGCATTGACGACAACGAGCAGCGCAAACTGCGGAAGGTTCTCGCGAAGGCCGAGCCGTATCTGTGGCATCAGCCTGAGACGGCCGTGGTGGAAGCGCCGCGATTGAAGGCGAGAATCTGCTGCATCTGCTCGGGTTTCGGCGGCACGTCCGACAGCGCCGCGACGAACGCCTCGCGGTCCATCGTCAGCATCGGATTCCAACGCTTCTCGAACGCCAGCGTGCTCGTCGGCTTTCCACTCAGCCCCGCGCCACACACCGAGCCCGAAAAATGGCCGGGATAGATTTCGATTTCGTCGGGCAATGGGAGTAGCTTGTCGTGAATGCTCGCGTAGAGTTGTGCCGCGTTCTCGCGCGCCCGTCCCGGCAGATCCGGACGACCGACGGCTCCAACAAACAACGTATCGCCGGTGAGCAGGAACCACGGATCGGTGCCGCGTCTGAGGTCAGTACCGAGCAGACAGATGCTGTCAACGGAATGTCCCGGTGTATGCAGGACGCGCAAGCGCGTATTTCCGAGCTCCACTTCCTCGCCATGGTGAAGCTTCGTGAACGGAAACGACACATCCGCCGATTCGTGAAGGCAGTACGCCGCGTTGACGAGGCGCGCCAGCTCACGTCCTCCGGAACGATGATCGGCGTGCACGTGCGTATCGATCACGTGAGTGATGCGCATCCCCTTGCCGGCGGCAAAGGCGGCGTATGCCTGCACATCATCGGTGCGCGCATCCACCACCGCGCACTTGCCGAGCGTGCCGCAGCCGAGCAGATACGCGGCGCATCCGAGGTCGTAGTAATAGAACGGGCGAAAGATCATGACGCACCTTATCCTGCTGCTGATGCGGACAGGCCAGCGCTGACCGGGTAGCCTGCCGCCCGCCACTCGGGAAAACCCCCACTCAGCCGCCGCGCGCGGCGGCCGCTCT
>DATJJE010000055.1:0-105089 GCA_035492455.1 Vicinamibacterales bacterium
GAGGAGCAGGATGTCGGGCTCGTGTCGCAGTGTCAGTGCGACCGCTTCTTCCCCCGAGCCGGCCTCGCCGACCACTTCGAAATCGGGCTCGTCGTCGAGCAGGACACGAACGGCTTCGCGGAATAGCTGGTGATCGTCAGCAAGTACGATGCGAACAGTGGGGGGGAGCAGCGCGTTCGCCATCGCAGCTAATAAGTAGCCGGTACAGTTAGGTCAAGCCGGAACCGCCGGTGGAAGATCGGTGATCTGGACAGATTTGAGCTCGCCCCCCGCTACAAGCACATCCGCTGCCCAAATAACGAAATTGAAAGTTGGTTCGCTAAGTACCTGTGCAATCGCACTTAAATCCGTGAAACGGCTATCTATCAGGGGGTTGGACGTTTGGTGTTAGTCGCTGATTAGACGGAGGAAAGTCCTGCATGAGGTTGACTGTGTGACGGACACGGACGGACATGTTGTGCGAACTTGAGTGTTTCTCGGCGGCGTTGCCACTACGACGTGGTGCTGTCTAAGCGGTGCTGCAGGGCGAACAGTGCGAGCTCCAGTCGGCTCGACACCCCCACCTTGGTGAAGATGTTGGTCAGATGGTGCTTGACGGTCTTTTCACTGATGGCGAACTTTTCGGCGATGTCCTTGTTCTGAAACGCATTAGCAACGGCCGACACGATCTGCCGCTCGCGTGTGGTAAGTCCAAAATCCGGCGTCTGCTGGGGCGCGGTCGCATTAGACACCGCGGCCCGGCTGCGCAACGCCGTCGCCAGGTCGGCCATACACTCGCGTCCGACGAAGTACTCGCCTCCGTGCACGACACGAATGCTTTCGAGCAGCTCGGTCGCTCCTGATTCTTTCAGAACGACACCGCGCGCACCGAGATGAAGCGCGTGCAGGATCTCGTCCTCCTCGATCGCACCCGTAACGAGAATGATCCGTGTGGATTTTGACGCCGCGGCGATCTGTTCGAGAACGACCAGGCCGTTCGCGTCCGGCATCGCGACGTCGAGCAGCAGAATATCGGGCTCGTGATGCAGCGTCAGTGCGACGGCTTCTTCGCCGGTGCCGGCCTCGCCTACAACTGTGAGATCGGGCTCGTCATCGAGAAGTACGCGAACCGCTTCGCGGAACAACTGGTGATCGTCAGCCAGTACCACTCGAACAGGGCGAGTAAGCAAAGCGTTCTCAATCATGGCTAGGTCGCGGGCACGGTGACATCGAGGCGGGCGCCTTTGCCCGGCGTGGAAACGATTCGCAGCTCACCTCGCAGCAGCCGAACGCGCTCGCGGATGACGAGGGGACCGGCGCTCATCACTTCCAGTTCACGGTGCGATCGCTGGCCCGCGAAGGCGAATCCGTGGCCGTCGTCTTCGATGATCAGGCGAACGGAACCGCTGCCCGCGACGAGGCGGACGGTCACGTGCTTTGCGCCGCTGTGTTTGCGGACGTTCGTCAAGCCTTCCTGCACGATGCGGACAATTTCGTAGCGCGTGTGCGCGGGAACGTACGCATCCCGATCGCCGTGGAAGTGCACGGCGATGCCGGTCTCCCGCTCGAAACGCGTCAACATCTCGTACAGCGTGTCGAGGAGTTCGTTTGACGATGAGAACGTCAGCTGCATGCGTCGCGTCAACAGGCGCAGACTGCGAACTTCCGAGCTGAGGACCGCCTGCACGCGGCCGAGTTCGGCGGCTTCCTCGACGCCAAGTTTCGCAACACGCCGGCGCACGACGTCGAGTCGGAGCTCGGCGGCGGAAATGGATTGAACGAGACCGTCGTGCAGCTCGCGTGCGATGCGTGCGCGTTCACCCGCTTCTGCGCGGGAGCGCAGGCGCCGGAGCCGGAAGACGTTGTAGGCGGCCGGTGCCACTTCGGCGGCAATGCGCTGCCCCAGGCGCAGCGCCGTTTCCCGCTCAAACAGGGGGATGCGAGCGTCGAAGATGAACACACGACCGATGACCACATCGCGGAACAGGAGCGGCACCGACATCACGGAACGGCACTTGACGGATTCGATCAACGAACGAATCTCGCGGGTGGCGTCGGCGGTGGCCCTGACGCGAACACCGTCGCGCTCAAGCATCACCACATCGACCCACCGCGCAGAGCGCAGGATGGCATGCCATGCGGCTGATGAGCCGTCCTCCAGAAAAATCGCGCGCTCCGCGTCATCGAGGACAAAGGCGGCGTTCACGTTGTTTGATGCGGCGGTGCGCTCGCAATCCCAGACCGCGGTCTTGTTGCCGCGTCCTTTCAGCACCGTCACTGCGTGCTTCGAACCGTAAAGCTGCAAGGCCGGCCCGAGAACGGATTGCAAGAGACTGTGTCCTGTGTTCAGCCATGCCTCGCGGCCAAGCGATGCAATGGCGGCGCTTTCCTTCCGTCGTTGATGCGCCGTTTCACCGAGATAACCGACGCAGACACCGATAATCCACAGATAGAACACCCGCATGATCAGCAGATTGACGGTGAACCGACCGTCGACGTGACCGAACGTCGCGGCGCCGTAACCGTTCACGAGTACGGCTTCGATCAGCATCAGGACCGCAACCGCGACCGTGGTGAAGAGCGTTTCGAACGAGCCCCAGCGGTACGCGGCCGCCAGCAACGCGTAGACGAAGAACGCGAAGAATGGGCTGTTCGGTCCGTCGGTGAAAAGCGTGAGCGCGGTTGCGAAGAGGATGTCCGCAGCGTGCGCAAAGATCGCCTCACCACGCGGCAGTGTTGTTCGCGCGCGGAGCCAGAAGACAACGCCGATCGAGCAGACGGCGTAGATCGAGACGAGCGCGTACGTAAAGTGGGCGTAGCGGACGGGTTCTGTAGGATCCAGCCAGATGGCGAGCAACGCGACGGCCGAGACGAGCAGTCGCGCGAACGCAACGACCCGCTCGACACGCAGCAGGTCGTCGGTGGCGCCGAGCGTACCGAACCGTCGGTGAAAGAATGCGGAGCGGGCCAGAACTGAGCTCGCACCAGGTGTTAGCATGTCGCTTGCCCGAATAACGTAATCAATCGTGGCTGCGCTAAGTGACTGTCCTGTCACAACTAATTTCACGGAACAGCCCCCGAGTGGCGGCCCTGAATAGTGATAGTTCACGGTCGGGGCGAGGAAAATCCCGCCTGAGGTTGACTGCCGGAAACGCGCAGACTCGGACTGAACGCCACGCGCACAGCATCCTGTTGATCGCGATCAACTCACGACAGGTTATGTGAGACGACAAAGACGGTGCGCGCAGCGATTTTGCGACGGAGACGGCTGCGCGCACCATACGCCAGCGGCGGAGACACGCGCCGCGGGCGATTGCTGGGTAATGGGAGGAGGTTCCGGCTAGGGCCTCGACATATCTCCTGTTGCTCACGCTAGCTCGTTGCGCGCGGCCGTGGTATCCGTTTGGCGCTGTAATAACGGTGACACCGGGGCCCGAGACCAAGGCACCCGATCAGTTCGCTTAACGGTTGAGTCGCGCTCGACCCGGTCACAATCCGTCATCACGCGTGTCTTTCAGGTGAATAGCGGAAAGCCAGGATGAATCGTATCGACGACCTCGTCGTTCGAGCTCGCGCCGGCGATCTGGAGGCGTGTGCCCGCCTCGTCGAGCAGACGCAGGCGATGGCCTATGCCGTCGCGAAGGGCGTGCTGCGCGACGCGGGGATGGCGGAGGATGCGGCACAGGAAGCATATCTGCGCGCATTCCGCCGTCTCACCGATCTGGACGATTCCGCGGCGTTCCCTGGTTGGCTGCGTCGCATCGTCATTACCGTCTCGTTGAATATGCGCCGCGCCCGTCGCGTGATGTTCCTGCCGCTCGACGACATCCTCGAGGTGCCAGTTCTCGACGAGGCGGAGACGCGCTGGACCGAGTTGCAGCGTCGTCGGCTCGCACAAGCGCTGCTGACGCTGACGCCTGGCGAACGCATGCTCTGCGACCGGCGCTATCACGGACGATGGACCATGGCGCGGCTTGCGCAGGCGGCCGGAGTCGACGAGACGGCGATCCGCAAACGGCTGCAGCGCGTCCGCGACAAGCTGCGGAAGGAGATCGAAGTGTCAGAACAGCGTGGGATTCGACCGGACGAAATTCGCTCCGATTTTCCTGCCAGGATCGTCGAGCTGCTCGCGCGCCCGAAACTCACCGACCTGCCGGAGAACCCGGTGGGGAAGATTCTCGAGCTTCTGCGCAGCGTCTACATAGGCTTCGACGAGATCCACCTTCCGGAGATCATCGACTTTCCGGAGGCCATGAAAAATTTCGGCGACGCCTTGTATCTCGGACAGGAGAAGCTGCAGCGCGTCGACGATCACCGCATCCTGCGCTACGACCTGACGCTGCCGCTGCTGCTGACGACGCGGTACGCGGGTCGGCCGCTGCGGTTGTGGTCAGCGGGGAAGACGTATCGGCACGAGGGACTCGACGCCACGCACCTGGAGGCGTTTCATCAAGCGGAGATCTTCTGCCTCGATGAGCGCAGCCGCCTGGACCCGTGGCAGATGACCGCGCAGGCGCTGCACGCCGTCGACGTGATGCTGCCGGATCGCGCCGTGAAGATCGTGCCGACGAAATACCCGATGTGCAGCCAGGCCTGGGAGCTCGAGGTGGACGACGACGGGCACTGGGCGGAAGTCATGGCGTGGGGTGTGTTCACGGACACGATCGTCGGCCATCTCGGTGCCGATCCGCACGTGCACACAGCCATCGGCGTCGGCTACGGCCTCGAGCGCTTCGCGATGGTTCGCTTCGGCATCGACGATATCCGGAAGATAGACGAAGCGCGCGTCGCGTAAATCATGATCCGGGACACAATGTGTTCCGGGTGCATGAATACGACCTCATCGCCGAGTGGTATGCGCGCGATCGAAGCCTGATCACGGGCGTTCCCGAAGTCACCTCGCTCGTCGCATCGCTGGCGGCGGGCGCGTCGGTGCTCGACGTGGGGTGCGGCACCGGAATGCCGATCACGACCACGCTGCTTCTGGCCGGATGCAACGTCATCGGCGTTGACAGCTCGCGCCGCATGCTCGAGCGGTTCGAGGCGAATTGCCCCGGAACGCCATTCATCTACGGACCCATCCAATCGGCGAATCTCGGTGGTCATCGTTTCGATGCGGCGGTGGCGTGGGGTGTCCTCTTCCACCTCGAATACGGGGAGCAGCGGAAGGCGATAGCGAAGGTCGCGTCCGTACTGAAACCCGGTGGCCTGTTCCTGTTCACTGCCGGCGATCAGGCGGGCAGCAAACAGGGCAAGCCCATGAACGGCGTGCCGTTTCGCTACTGGTCGTTCACGGTGGACGGATACCGGAAGCTGCTGCACGAGTTTGGCCTCACATTGCTCAATGTTCAACGCGACGCCGGCGAGAACATTTACTACCTGGCCAGGAAAGAGGCGGCTTAGAATGCGCGGCGAGGTGCAGCCATGATGCGTGCGTTCTACGGAATCGCCGTTGGAAGCCTTCTCTTCCTGGCGGGCTCGATCGTCGTCTCCGCGCAAGCGCAGGGGGCCGGGACGGCATCGCAGCCGAACGGGTTCACCAACCTGCAGGTCTGGCCGGCGGATACACCGCGCGCCGTCGTTCTGAACTTCATGAATGCGTTCGACCGCTCGCTCGGCGTCGAGTGCAACTACTGTCACGTCCAGAACAACGGACGGTTCGACTTCGCGTCCGACGAGAAGCGCGAGAAGCGCGTGGCGCGCAAGATGATTCTGTTCCGCGACTCGATCAACGTGGAGCTCGCCGCTATCGTAGACAAGCCTGTCACCGCCGGACCGACATCGGTGGAGGCGCGTCCGGGGGCGCCGACTCGCGTGCTGTGTGCATCGTGCCATCACGGCCTGCCGGTGCCCGTTCCGCTCGGAGAGGTGATCAGCGAGGCTGAAAAGACGGGCGGTGTGAATGCAGGGCTCGCCAAGTTCAAGGAGCTGCGAGCCAAGTTCTACGGCGGCCAGCAGTACGACTTCACCGACTACGCACTGGTCGGCATCGCCAACACCGCGCTCAACGCGAAACGGCCGGACGATGCGATGAGATATCTGCAGGCGAACCTCGAGTACTTCCCGAAGTCGTCGCAGACGTATCAGATGATGGCGCAGGTCAAAAACGCGAAGGGCGACAAGCCTGGCGCCATCAAGGACCTCGAGACCGCCGTCCAGCTCGATCCGCAGAACAACCAGGCAAAGAACCAGCTGCAGCAGCTGAAACAGTAGGGGAGTGCCGCCGAGCGCAGGCGTCATGCGCCGGCGGACTCGCCGGAGGACATCATGAAGGCCAGCCGTCTCTTGATCGCCGCGATCTCGGTCGCGGCGATCACGACGCCGCTCGTCGCCGACGAAGCGGTCAATCTCGACGTCGTACACAACATTCGTGACGAGGCGCTGCAGAACTCGCAGGTCATGGACCACCTCTTTTATTTGACCGACGTGAGCGGCTCGCGCCTGACGAATTCGCCCGGGTTTTTCAACGCCGCCGATTGGGTCGTCAAACGGCTGGGCGAGTGGGGCATCAGCGCGCATCAGGAGAAGTGGGGACCGTACGGCCGCGGATGGACCTACACGCGCTTCTCCGCGCAGATGCTCGAGCCGCAGTCCGTACCGCTCATCGGCGCGCCGCTCGCCTACACGCCTGGAACGAACGGACCGGTGACCGGCGAGCCAATCATCATCGCCATCAACAACGAAGGTGACTTCAATAAGTACAAGGGAACGCTGAAGGGAAAGATTGTGCTGCTCGGTCCTGGGCGCGATCTGCAAATGAGTCTGCAGCCGCTCGGTTCACGTCGGACGGATGCGGACCTTGCGACGCTCGCGCAGGCGCCGGAGGCGGGACCAGGCCGCGGCCAGGCTGCGCCGGGCGCGGCGGCGATTGGCGGCGGCCGTCAGGGCGGTCCCGGTGGTGGAAACGCCAACCAGCAGTTCCAACGCGCGCTTAACAAGTTTCTGTCGGACGAAGGCGCCGCCGTCGTCGTCCGTCCGGCAGGAGGGCGCAGCGAAGGCGGCACCCTGTTTGCGCAGGGTGGCGGCACGCGCGACCCGAAGGATCCTGTTCCACCGCCAATGGTGGTGCTCACGCCGGAGCACTACAACCGCATCGCGCGGCTGCTCGATCACAAAGTTCCCGTGAAGCTGGAATTCAATGTCGACGCGCGCTTCGTTGACGACCGCATGGATTCCGTGAACGTCATCGGTGAGATACCGGGCGGGCGCAAGCGCGCCGAGATTGTGATGATCGGTGCGCACCTCGATAGCTGGCACACCGGCACCGGTGCTACCGACAATGCGGCGGGCAGCGCCGTGATGATCGAGGTGATGCGCATCCTCAAGACGCTGAATCTCCGCCTCGATCGAACCGTGCGCCTCGCGCTCTGGAGCGGCGAAGAGCAGGGCATTCTCGGATCGCGCGCCTACGTGACCGAACATTTTGCGGCGCGGGAAGACATGAAGCTGAAGCCGGAGCATGCGAAGCTGTCCGGCTACTTCAACGTCGACAACGGATCGGGGAAGATTCGCGGCGTTTATCTGCAGGGCAACGACGCCATGCGACCGATCTTCGAGGCATGGCTGAAGCCGTTCGAGGACCTTGGCGCGACGACGATCTCGATCCGGAATACCGGCGGCACCGATCACCTGTCATTCGATGCCGTCGGCTTGCCCGGCTTTCAGTTCATTCAAGATCCGCTCGAGTACGACTCGCGTACGCACCACTCCAACATGGACGTGTACGATCGCGTGCAGCGTGCGGACATGATGCAGATGGCCGCGATCGTCGCATCGATCGTCTACAACGCGGCGAATCGCGACGAGCTGCTGCCGCGCAAGCCGCTGCCGAAACCGCAGCCTGCGCCGCAGCAACCGCCGAACGCGAATCCCCCAACCCGTTGAGCCACGCCGCACCGTTCGGTGCGCCGAGGCCCGTCACATTGTCGTAGCCGGGGACGAGGTGGATGGTGAGGTGGGTCCGCTTCTACCGATCCGCGGTAGCGAGCCACGCAGACGCCGCACCGGCCTGGCGATCCTTCAGCGCGGCGCATGCGTCAATGCGTTCGAACGCCTGACGGAGCGTGCGCTCGGCGGCGCTGACGGGATGTTCCTTGAAGAACTGTTCGACTTCGGCTTCCTTCTCGCGCGAGCAGAACGCGCCGACGGCGCCGGCGATGCGCGGAATGCCCTGGAAGACGCCAAGCGAGTCGGTCAGCTTCTGCCAGTTTGCCTTGACGAAATCCCACGCCGCATCACGCGACCAGGGCTGACCGATGAGACCGGCGATGAGCGTCGCCGTGTCCTGCGTGCGGACCGCCGGCGAAATCGCAAACTGCAGGGTGCGCTGCACCAGCGCGGGATCGCGGAAGGACGCCAGCGCGTTGAAGAACCGGTAGTACTCCTCCGGTTTGTCGGTTAGCTTCGACAGCTGCGCCGTGTAGCGGTCGTACAGCATCGCATCACCGCCGGCAGCCGCGACGTTGAGCACCGTCGAGGCCAGTGTGCCGGGAACGGAAGCGGGATCGTCGATGTACTTCAGTGCGAGCTCTCGCGCCTGCCGCTGCACATCCGGGGCGTTGCCAGTGACCCCGACCAGGTGCAAAAGCGTAGCGCGACGGCTTTGGCGATCGTCGGGATCCGACGTGCTCCCTGGCAGGCCGAGCGTCATCAGCTCCGGACCGAATCGACGCCGTACCCACTCTTCGAACCGTGCGGCTTCAGTGGCCTGCACAACCGAATCGTGCGCGTAGGCGGTGCTGCGCGCGATCTGTTCGATGACGGGCGGCGCCTCGTCGCCGGCCATGGACGAGGCAATATCGAGGTAGACGCCAATGTCATGGCGGCCGGCGCGTACCATCCACCATTCGTCGCCGAGCAGGCTGAGTCGTTCTGAAGCGGCGAGCGAGGCTCGAGCGGTGCGCGCGATCGCCCGTACTTCTTCCGGCGGGTACTCGGAGAAGTAATAGCCGCGGCCCTTCGCATTGGCGAACACATTCGCGGCACATGCGGGAAGGGTTATCTTCTGATCACGCATGTCGAGCAATTCGCAGCGCTGGCTGTTCGATCCCGGCGTCTTAAAGCAGACGGGAATCGCCCAGAGCTGGGATGTGGAGTCGGTCGACGAACCGGTCATTCCTACGAAGCGTTCCTGTCGAAGCGAGATATCAGTGGTGTTCCCCTGACACGTGGCCTCGACTTTCACCACAGGAACGCCGGGCTGCTGGATGAACGGCGCCATGATGCGGTCCACGGGCTTAGCCGTAACGCGCGCGATTTCGTTCCAGAAGTCCTCGCCACTCGCATTGGCGAACGAGTACTTCTTCAAGTACGACATCACACCCTTGCGGAACTCCTCCGCACCGACGTAGTTCTCGATCGTACGCAACACTGACGCGGTCTTCTGATACGCGATGCCGTCGAACACCTCGTTGATCTCATCAGGCGTCTCGACCTTGGTACGGATCGGACGCGTCGAACGCAGCGCGTCGGTGGCAACGGCAGTCTGCGTTTCCTCGACGTCATCGAGCTCCACCTGCCATTCGGGATGCCACGAGGCCAGCGGTTTGTTCGCCATCCACGTCGCGAACCCTTCGTTCAGCCAGATGTCGTCCCACCATTTCATCGTCACCAGATTGCCGAACCACTGGTGCGCGATCTCGTGCGAGATGATGGAGGCGACGGTCTTTTTCGTGCCGAGCGAGGCGCGCTGAGGGTCGGCAAACAGGTACTCCTCGCGGAACGTGATCGCCCCGGAATTTTCCATCGCGCCCGCGGCGAAATCGGGAATGCCGATGATGTCCAGCTTGCCCCATTGATATTTGATGCCGGTCCACTCGTTGAAGAACTTCACCTCCTGCTGCGTCGCTTCGAGGGCGAACGCCGTCAGCGGCAGCTTGTCGGGGGTGGAGCAGACGCGGACCGCGATCCCGTCGGACATACCGCTGCGACAGACGAAGTCGCCGACGAGCATGGCAACCAGATAGCTCGACATCTTCGGCGTGCGCGAGAACACGAGGGTGTGTGTGCCGGCCTCGGGCCCCGGCGTGTCGGAAACCTGCGCGCCATTTGAGATCGCCGTGTCACCCTTGTCGATCGTCAGCGAGATGTCGAACGTCGTTTTGTAGGCCGGCTCGTCCCACGACGGAAACGCACGCCGCGCATCCGTCGCTTCCATTTGCGTGACCGCATAACGCCGGCCGTTCGCTTTGCTCAAATAGAAGCCGCGCAGCTTGTCGTTGAGAATTCCCGTGTAGGTGATGTCGATCGACGCGGATCCGCGTGCGAGAGGCCGCTCGACGGTGAGCGTCGCCATCTCGCTCTTCTCGTCGAGCGTGACGCGCGCCGTCTGCTTGCGTCCGCCAGAGGTGATCGTCACGTCCGTGAACTGAATTTCGGCGGCATTCAGTGTGATCGACGTCGCGGGATTCGTCACCGAAACGTTGATGGTCTCGCGGCCGCGGAACGTGGCATTCTGAAGGTCGGGCGCGAACCACAGCGTGTAATGGGTCGGCGTGACGGTGGCGGGGAGCCGCTGCGCGACTGCCGCTGCCGACCAGAATCCGAGAAAAGCCACCGCAAAAGCGAACTTGCGCATCCACCAAAGCTACCAGAAACCCGGAGCGGCAGAGATTTCGCAAGGCTGAGCCACAGAAACGGAATCCGGGCTCTTTTTATGACCGGTTTCGTCGTCCGGCTGCCAAACCTGTCCGGATGCGATACGGTCCGGCTGCGGTGCCGGACCCAACCGATGGAGGTTTTGAATGACGAAGTGGGCCTGTGTAATCGGGTTGACCCTTGCGCTGGCTGCGTGCAACGGCGCCAAGGTCCCGGAAAACACGACGGCGACCGACAACGCGGCGACCAGCGGCACCGCCACGAGCGCGCCGATTTCGGCGGCGACCTCCGCGCCGGCCGCTCCCGTGGTGCAGTACAAGGAAGTGACGATCCCCTCCGGGACCACGCTCCGAATGGATCTGTCGACGGCGGTCGCGTCCGACACGAGCAACGTCGAGCAGCCTGTGCGCGCCACGCTGCGTTCGCCTGTATCCGTCAATGGCCAGGTCGTGCTGCCGGCGGGGAGTGAAGTGAGCGGCGTCATCACGCAGGCAGACGGTTCGGGCCGCGTCAAGGGACGTGCGCGCATCGCAATGCGATTCAGCGGGCTGAGAGCCAACGGTGAAAGCTACGACATCAAGACGTCGGGCTATGCACAGGAAGCTGCGGCGACCAAGAAGAAGGACGCGGAGAAGATCGCGATCGGCGCGGGCGCCGGCGCGGCGCTGGGCGCGATTCTCGGTGGTGGCGGCGGCGCCGCGAAGGGGGCGGCAATCGGTGGTGCCGCAGGCACTGGTGCGGTGCTCGCAACCAAGGGCGACGAAGTTCGTCTCGGCCCCGGCGCGAACATCAGCACGCGCTTGACGGCTCCGCTCACGGTTCGCGTTCGTTCGTAAGTGGCATCACTGGCGCGATCGCACACGCCTGACGGCGTTGGCGATCGCGTCACTCACATCCTGCGCGTTGCGCCGGTTCGCCAGCAGCGCTATCCGATCGTCTCCTTCGACTTGAACCTGAATTACGGGCAGATCGCGAGGCAGCCTCGCCGCTTCGCTGAGCCTCACGGTGTCGTTCCACCGTGCCAGCTCGGCGGCCGAGCGCGTCAGGTGATCGGGACGATTCAAAAAGGCCCGTGTCACACCCGCGGCAGGCTGCGGCAATTCGCGAGCGCTTTCTGATAGTGCGCGCGTCGCCCGCAGCAGTCCGGTGCGCGCAAGCCACGGCGAGAAGGTGACGAACTCCGCTGATGGCGTCGATGCGCCGGTGAACGCTCCCGGCGGATTGACGACAACGAGCGAGGCGACGTCGTCGGGGTAGCGCGCGGCGTACAGCGTGGCAAGCGCGGCGCCGAACTCCGCGCCCACGACGACGTAGGGCGGCGGTTCGGCAGCTTTCATCAGCAGCGCGTTCAGTTCCGGCGGCACCGCCTGCGGCGCAAACGGCGCGTCGCCCGACTCGCTCCAGCCGAGGCCAGCGCGATCGTAGCTGCAGACGCGTGTCAGCTTTGCGATGTCCGTCTGCACCCAGGCCCACGCGGACGACATTGCAGTCGCGGGCGCTTCGAGTACGACCGTCGGTGTGCCGTGTCCCGTGCAGTCGATGTGGAGTTGATGGCCGCCCACGTCGATCAGACGCCCCGGATGCGGATAGCGTCGGCGTTCGAGCGCGGTCGCCACACTTTGATAGGTGGCGCCAATCAGGACCAGAAAAATGATGACTACGCCGGTCGTAATGAGCAGACGGCGGACGGCAGTCGGCACGCCAGGCCTCAGGATTCTTGTTCGGCGAGGCCGTACTTTTCGATGCGCGAGTAGAGTTGGGCGCGCGTCAGGCCGAGCAGCTTGGCCGCACGGGTTTTGTTATGACGAGCCTGCGCCAGCGCTTTCACGACGAGCGAGCGCTCGAGCTCGTCGAGATTGACGCCGCCAACCGGAAGAGCAGCGCTCGCGGCATCGGTCGGAAACGGCGTCTTCCGTGTCGCGTTGACCGGGAGGTGCTCGCTGCGGATCAACCCTCCATCGGCGAGGATGACCGCGCGTTCGATCGCGTTGCGCAGCTCGCGCACGTTGCCGGGCCACGGATACGCAAGCAGGTCGCGCCGCGCTTCGCGTTCGAAGCCAGCCGCCGGGCGTCCGACTGTTTCCCCGATCTCGCGCAGGAACATATCCGCCAGCTCCAGCACGTCCTCGGCGCGCTCGCGCAGCGGCGGCAGCTCGATCTCGAAAACGCCGAGCCGGTAATAGAGGTCTTCGCGGAATTCGCCCCGCTGCATCGCCGCGTGCAAGTCACGATTCGTGGCGGCAATGACGCGGATGTCGGCGTGATGCAGCTTCGTTCCGCCGAGGCGCTGAAATTCGCGCTCTTCGAGTACCCGCAAGAGCTTGGCCTGAACCGTCGGCGCCATTTCTCCAACTTCGTCGAGAAACAACACGCCGCCGTTCGCCTGCTCGATGCGGCCCGGCTTCGCCGCGACGGCGCCGGTGAACGCACCGCGCTCGTAGCCGAACAGCTCCGATTCGAGCAGTTGATCCGGAAGCGCCGCGCAGTTGATGGCGACGAACGGTCCGCCGCTTCGCCGCGAGGCGTGATGGATGAACCGCGCCACGACTTCCTTACCCGTTCCCGACTCGCCCGTCAGCAGCACCGTCGTTCCGGCCTGCGCCACGCGGGCGGCGTGAGCGAGCACATCCTGCCACTGACGCGAGTGGCCCACCACGCGGCGCTGACCCGTTCGCGCTTCGAGCTCACGAGTAAGCGTAGCGACCTGCGCTTCCAATCGCGCCGCGGTTTCACGCGCGGCGGCATCGCGGCGTTCGGCCTCGGCCAGATGCTGATGGGAGAGGGCGAGTGCGAGGTGGTCCGCCACGCGCCGCGCGAAATCGACGTCGTCATCGGAAAAGCGCCCCGGATCGCGCGCCAGGAAAAAGAGCGACCCGAACACCGCGTTGCCGAGCGGAATGGCGACGCGCAGCGCCGAGCGCGCACCAACCCTCCGCAGCAGTTTGCCGCGAATCGTTTCCGCTGCGATTTCACTGTTGACGTCGTGGATGATGTACGCCTTCCGATCGAGCAGCGTGCGCTCGACGGGAGTAAAGAGGGTCGGTCCCCAGAACTCGTCGCCCGGTATCTCCGCGCCCGCCATCGCGTAGACGCGGAAGGAGAGTCCATCCTCTGCCCAGGCGGTGAGGGCCAGGATGTCGTGCGGGAGCGCGCCTTTTACGGTCTCGGACAGCTGCGGGAAGATCGACCGGATGTCGAGCGTCTCGGCCACGGTATGAAGCAGGCGCACCAGCGCATCAATCCGCTCGCGGCGGCGAATCTCTCTCATCCGGACGGTGTCGTGAGAGAGCGCCAGCGTGATCAGATCACCGACCGCGTCGAGCAGGTCCTGATCGTCTTCGCGAAAGGCGTTCGGCCGACTGGAGGTCAGCCATACGGCGCCTTTGACGTGCGGCCCTTGTCTGACCGTGCAGATGAGCCGCGAGCGTTCCGTTCCGTCTGTTTCCCCGGGAACTGAGGATCCGGAGTCGGCGATGAGATGGCCTGTGACCTCGACGTCGCCGGCCGCATTGACAACATACAACGTGACGGAGTCGGAACGGTCGAGCCGCAGCACGTGCAGGCGCTCGAACGGAATAGCCTCCCGCAGGAGCGGCGCAGTGCGTGACAGGGTCGTCTCGAGTGAGGTTTCCTCCGATACCACCCGCGCCAGTGCCACGAGCAGCGATTGAGTCTGAATCATGAAACGTGCGCGCTCAGTATAATGCGTCGCACACGCGTGCCCGTGTTTGCACACGGGCCCCTCCGACCCGCGCGTTTTTCAGGCGTTCTAATTCGACCTGACCGCGTGAAGCGCCGACACGCTCACGTGAGAGGTGGGCTCGACAAGCAGCCGCAGCGCGTAGCCGTGCGGCGTACCGGTGGCCGCGCGATAGGGACCCACGCGGTAGACGGCGGACAGTACCTTGCCATTCTTCAGCGAAGACGGCAGGTCGTCGCACTCGCGCGCGCCGCGCTCGATCTGGAAGTGCACCAGCCGATACAGCGGGATCGAAGCCGGTACCTGGCACTCGACAAAGACATCCAGGTCGCTGACGTCGCAGGTGACCACCGACACGAAGCGGAGTGTTCCCGAGGAGTCGCGCCACGTGAGACGGCCGGGCACACGGACCTTGCGGCGAGCGCCGATGCGCTGCTTGGTTTCGGCCGAGGACGACGTCAGTGAGGCAGTGGCGGTGCGAATCACCTTGGGACCCCCTGTCAATTGAGGTTGTGTGTCCTTTCGTAATCAATGTCGAGGCCCGTGTCGCTCCTGTCAGGCTGAACAGTGCGCAATTACGATTACTGTTGAAAAGATTGGTGAAATTGCATGAGCCTTGTGCAAAATCCCATCAGGCCGTGGATAGTTGCTATCCACAGGTGTGTATACCTGATTACTAGGTATCCGCCGCGGCTCCATCAAGTCCCAAGCGGCGCATTTTCAGGTACAGACCGCGTCGGGTAAGGCCCAGAACCCTCGCTGTTTCAGAGATATTGCCGCTGGTTCGGCGCAGCATGGTGCCGATCACTTCACGCTCGACCTCCTCGACGGCTGCCGCAAGATTGCGCCCGCCGACCGGACGCGGACCGACGGGAAGCGATCCGATACCTCCGCCTGCGGGCATTGCCGTAAGGTCGGCGGAGAGGTGGTCGGGTTCGATGGTTCCGCCCGGCGGACTCATCGCGACGGCGCGCTGCACCTCGTTTCGCAGTTGGCGCACATTGCCAGGCCACCAATACCGATCAAACAGGTCCAACGTCGCCGAGCTGAGGTGCACGTCAGGTTTGCCAAGCCGCTCGCACGCCTCGCGCAGGAAGTAGGTGCTCAGATGTGGAATTTCCTCGCGACGTTCGCGCAATGACGGCACGTGAATGCGAATGACGCTGAGCCGGTAGTACAGGTCCTCGCGAAATTTCCCTTCCTGAACCCGCTGTTCGAGGTCGGCGTTGGTCGCGGCGAGCACCCGCACGTCGACTGCCTGCGGCCTCGTTTCGCCGACAGGCATCACCTCGCCCTGCTCGAGGAATCGCAGCAGCTTCGGTTGGATGTCGAGCGGCAGATCGCCGATCTCGTCGAGGAACAGTGTGCCGCCCGCCGCGGTGCGAATCAGTCCGGGTTGATCCGTCACCGCGCCGGTGAAACTGCCGCGGCGATGGCCGAACAACTGACTGTCGGCGAGGTCGCGCTGAGTCGTGGTGCAGTTGTAGGGAAGAAACATCGCCGCGCTGCGCGGGGATCCCACATGGATCGCGCGCGCGATCAAGTCCTTGCCGGTTCCGCTTTCACCAGTGATCAACACGGTGAGATCGTGGCCCTGCAGGCGTTTGATCTGATCGGCGACGCGGTTCATCGCCGCGCTCGCACAGATGAAACCAGGCAACAGCGGTTCGAGCGATTGGGCGGCAATCGGCTCCGCACGCTGCCCGCGACGGTCGCGCGCCCCACAGAGTTCGAATCCCTGCTTCGCAACCGCCGTGAACATGCGAAAGCGCCGCGTTGCCCCGTCGGCCAACCGGTTCGCGGCGACGATGGTGCAGAAACGCGGACCATCGTGATCGCGGCCGAGCGCTTCGGTCAGGAGCAGTCCCTCGCCGTACGCACTGTTGCCCTGTGCGGCAGCGCGGGCGAGTGCGCGAGCGACGCCGGCGTCACACCCCATCATCGCGACGACGCGCACTTCGCCCACGGTTGGAACGACGAAGATTACCGCCGCGTCGGCTTCGGTGGCTTCGAGGAGTGAAGTCGCCGTTTCGCGCGCGAGCAGATCTGAGAGGACGGAGGCCTCCACAAGCCGCCGGATAATCGCGTCGTCTGCTTCGCCAGGAGAGGCCGATACGTCGGCCGGCGCGCTCGTCGTCAGACGGGCGCGCGCCTGATCGACCTCTTCGAGATCGCGCTGCGCCCCAAGCGTGCGGAACACCGCTGCCGCCTGATCCAGATACCGCTGTGCGGATCCGCGCGCACCCGTCGCGGCGCCGAGACGGCCGAGCGCCAGCTCGCTGAGCGCCGCCTGATAACGCTCACCGAGCAGCTCGAACACATTCACGCTCTGCGCGAAGTCGTGGTAGGCGTCGGCGGCACGCGCCGACCGCTCATGCACCGTACCGCGAATACGGAGAAACTCGCCCCAGTTCGCTGGGGCCGAGCGCGGATCGAGCCGTCCCTCGCACGACAGCACACGCAGCTCCGCTTCGCCGATGCGGTTGGCGGCGACGAGCGCTTCGCAGGCGGCGAGGTCCGCCTGAATCGACTCCGCAGGCGGGATGCCTGGTGTTCGCGCGAGCTCGTCGGCCATCGCGAGGGCTTCGTCGTACTTGCCGCTCTTGATCGCGAGCCTGACGCCAAGCACTTTCAACGACCACTCGTACCACCGCATGGTCTGCGTGCCGTAGGCTCCATAGGCCTCGCTGGCGTGACGCAGATATTCCTCCGCGCGTTCGTACGAGCCGCGCATCAGGTGTATTTGCGCGAGCGTGTCGAAGACGGCTCCGGTGGTTTCGTGAAATTGAACGGGGCTCCGCACTTCGAGGCAGCGCGTGAGAATGCGTTCCGCGCGTTCCAGATCGCCAAGCTGCACGAAGATCTGCCCCAGCGTGGCGAGCGCGACGGCCAGGCCGTGACCCGAGGCGAGCGTCTCGTGCAGCGCGACGCTGCGCTCCGCGAGCGCGAGCGCCTGCTCGTGCTGGTTCCGCATCAACGCGACGTTCGCCTGGTTGTGCACAATGCCCGCGAGCACATCGTCGGCTTGAATCGCCATCGCCAGGCGCTCGCCCTGGCGCAGCGCGGCGGACGCCTCTTCTCCGCGGCCGGCCTGGGCAAGCAGTACCGCGGACAGCGAGTGGACGAGTGCCAGATGGCGGCGATCGCCGGCGGCATGCAACGCCGACGCAGCTTCGGTGAGGTGTTCGCGGACGATCCCCGAATCGCCGACCTGCTTGTAGCAGAGCGCCAGCTCGTAATGGGCGAGGCCGATCGATCGTGAGTCGTGGGCGAGCTCTGCGTGTTTCAGGGCGCGGGTGTGAAGCGCGATGGCGCGCGACTGTTCTCCGCGTGCGTAGGTGATGCGACCGTGCAGGCGCCACAGCGTTGAGAGCTGCGCGTCGCTAATCGGCTCGCGGAGCGAATCGGGCGGGCGCCCCAGCGCGGTTGCCGCTTGAGCGAGGTCATCCTGCAGGAGCCACGCCTCGGCGAGCGCGCAACGAACAGCGAATTCGTCTTCACGCGAGAGCGCCCCCGGCCGGAGCGTCGGCTGGAGCAGCTGGGCTGCTTCGGCCCCGCGCCCACGTTCGAGCGTGGAGTGGGTTCGCGCAAGCACGGACTGGACGGCGACCGTCGCCACGGGCAGGAGTATACCGAGTATACAGGTCCGATTATTGTTATTTTTGGACCGGGGTCTGTGAAATACCGAGCAATTCCGCCACGCGCGTGACGAACCGGGGATCTCGATCGGGAAGGTGCACGTGCGCTGCCCTCCGGTTTGCACGGTCGAGCGACTGGAAATCGCCGAGTGCTTGCGCCGTCTCGAGCACGCCAAAAGAGTAGGGCGCGTCTGGCACGGGTATGTCGTTCGCGGTTGGGGCGGTGATGATCAGAAACACACCGTTGTTCGCGCCCCCTTTATGAAGTTGCCCGGTCGAGTGCAGGTATCGGGGCCCATAGCCAAACATCGTGGCGCACCGCTGTTTGACGGCCACGTCGTCGCGCAACGCGCGCAATGGCGGATCGAGCTCAGCGTCGTCCGGTCGAAGATATGCGAGCACCGCGAAGTAGTCGCCGGCGCGAAGCTGGTTGAGAAAATCGTTCGCGCTGCGCGAGCCAAGCTGTTCGCGCGTGGCCGCACTGAACGTCACTTCGATACCCTCGACGGTGAAGTCGGGCGCGCTTCGCGGCAGGTGTCCGCGCGAGGTGTAAGCGTCCAGCAGCGCGCGCGTCGCATCCTTCGCCTGCTGCACGTTAGGCTCGTCGAACGGATTGATCTCGAGCAGCCGGCCAGCCGTGGCGGTCGCGACTTCCCAGCGGAAGAATTCCGCGCCGAGCGATTCGATGCGCGGCATGTCGATCATCATCAACGGCACGCGCGCTTCACGCAGCCGACCCAGCACATCGTCATCGACGGGCGCGCCATTTACGGTCACCGCGACGACGACTCGATCGCTGCCCACCGCAGCTCGCGGCGTTTCGCCAGCGATCGGCACGATGCCCTTGCCATGCTTGCCGGTGCTTTCAGCGATCAGTTGTTCGATCCAGAGGCCGAACGATTCGAGGCGGGAGGGGAGCAGTAGCGTGAGCTTGTCGCGTCCGTTGCGTGCCGCCGCGCCAAGCAGCGCGCCGAGAGCGACGCCGGGATTCTGGCGTGGATTTTTCACGCGACATGAATCCGTCATTCGTCGCGCGCGATCGAGCAGCGGCTGCAGTGGGACAGCAATCAATCCGGCAGGCACCAGGCCGAAGAGCGTCAGGGCCGAGTAGCGGCCGCCGATATCGGACGGGTTGATGAAGACGTCGAAGAAGCCGTCGTTCACGGCGCGCCTGTGCAGCTCGGTGTCCTGATCGGTAATGGCGACGAAGCGCGACGCCCAATCCTTCACGCCCGCCGCTTCGACGCGTCGGCGGGCCGCCGCGGCCATGGCGTTCGGCTCGATGGTCGTGCCCGATTTGCTCGCGATGATGAATAGCGACGTCGGGGCGTTGACGAGCGCGTCGCGCACTGCCGCTGGATCGGTCGAGTCGAGCGTACGGAACCGCGGATGGTCGTCGTCGCGTCCAAACAGCCGGTGAAAGACTTCCGGCGCCAGGCTCGAGCCGCCCATGCCGAACAGCACGACGTCGGTGAACGCAGCGCTGCGCACTCGTTGCACAAATGTCTCGACGTGCGAGAGCTCTTTGGTGGCGAACTCAACCGCTTCCAGCCAACCGAGGCGATTGAAGATAGCCGTCTTGATTGCGTAATCGCTGCTCCAGATGTCCGCGCGCCGCGCCCAGAGCGCGTCGACGAAGCGTTCCCGATCGAGTTGTGAAAAAACGATGTCGAGCGCGGGAGCAAGGTCGGCCGGTTCGATGGAGAAGTCGGTCACGCGATACGATACCTATAGCACACGCAATATGAGTTTCCGGCTGCGCGTTTTGTTCGTCGTCGCCGCGCTGACGCCGCTATCGTGTGGATCGAGTGAGCCCGCCGCGGCGCCGCGCGAAGCCACCGCGTTCAGCGGCGCGGCGGCGACTGCGCCTGTCGATACGAAGCCGCGGATCGTATTCCTTGGCGACAGTCTCACCGCCGGCTACGGCCTCGACATCGATGACAGCGTGCCATCGCTCGTTCAAAAGCAGCTCGAGGCAGAGGGCTACAAGTACGAGGTTGTCAATGCGGGTGTCTCCGGCGACACGTCGGCCGGTGGTCTTCGACGGCTCGAATGGTCACTCGATGGAGATGTTCGCATCCTCGTGCTGGAGCTCGGAGCGAACGATGGTCTCCGCGGATTGCCGGTCGCCGAGATGAAACAGAACCTGAGGACCATCATAAGGACGGCAAAAATGCGCGGCATCGACGTGCTGCTCACCGGCATGGAGGCGCCGCCGAATTACGGGCAGGCATACACGACCGAGTTTCGGCGGGTCTTCCGCGACCTCGCCGGCGAAGAGAAGGTCGCGTTCATGCCGTTCTATCTGTATCAGGTTGCCGGCGTGCCGACGCTGAACATCGCCGACGGCATGCATCCAAATCCCGCGGGCGCGCGGATTGTCGAAGCCAACCTGTGGCGGTCGCTCAAACCGCTGCTCGGCAAGCACGATCGATGATCCAGCTGCGCGGTGTCTCGAAGACCGTCATGAGCGGCGAGCGACCGCTGACGATCCTTCATGCACTCGATCTGACGGTCCAGTCCGGACAATTTCTAGCGGTGCTCGGCCCCTCGGGCAGCGGCAAGTCGACGCTGCTCGGACTGGTCGCCGGGCTGGACGCGCCTTCGAGCGGCGAAATCATCATCGATGACGTCGACATCACGAAGCTGGGGGAGGATGCTCTTGCCAGGCTGCGCGGCGAGAAGATCGGATTCGTCTTCCAGTTTTTTCATCTGGTGCCCTCGCTCACCGCGTTCGAGAACATCCTTGTGCCGATGGAGATTGCCGGGCGGCGCGACGCCGCGGCGCGCGCGCGAAGATTGCTCGAAGAGGTCGGCCTCGCGGACCGTGGTCACCACTATCCGTCGCAGCTTTCCGGAGGCGAGCAGCAGCGCGTGGCGATTGCGCGTGCGCTCTCGAACGACCCACCGATCATCCTTGCCGACGAACCGACAGGGAACCTCGACTCGACGACAGGCAAACTAATCATGCAGCTGCTGCTGGACGTGCGGCGCATGCGACAGACGACCCTGATGCTCGTCACGCACGATGCCGACCTGGCGTCGCTCGCCGATTCGCGGCTGGTGCTTCGTGACGGGCGTGCGGTGGAGACGCAGATGGAGACAGCCAGATGAACCGCGTTGGCGGTTCCCGCTCCGGCGGGCAAGCGTTCGTCCTGCGGATGGCCATGCGTGAAATCCGGTCATCATGGCAGCGCCTGTTGTTCTTTTTTGTCTGCATTGCGATCGGCGTGGCCGCAATCATCGCGCTGCGTTCCGTCATTCAGAGTGTCCGCGCCGGCATGTCGCAGCAGGCGCAGACACTCATCGCATCCGACATCCTGCTGACGAGCAACCGCGATTTCACGTCCAAGGTGCTCGACACGCTCGCCGCCGAACAGCACGCAGGCCGCGTCACCGAGGTTTCCCGTGCCACGGAAATCCCGACGATGGTACGACCGGCGGACCCGGCGAAGGCCGTGACGCGAATGGTGGAGCTGCGCGCCGTGCAGCGCGCCTTTCCGCTCTACGGGACGCTGTCGCTGACGGGCGGGACGTACTCGCACGCGCTGCTTCTGAATCATGGCGCCATTGTTCGACCAGAGCTGCTCTCACAGCTTGATCTGAAGGTGGGTGATCGGATTCTCATCGGCAACGTCCCGTTCGAAATTCGCGGCGTCATCGCCTCCGAACCAGGGCGCAGCCTCGGCGCATTCAGTCTGGGCCCGCGCGTCATCATCGACTACGACGCGCTCGCCGACACCGGGCTGCTGGCGTTCGGCAGCCGCGCATCGCGTCAACTGCTGCTTCGCGTCCCGGGGCAGACACTCGATCTGGTGACCGACTCCCTGCGTTCCTCGTTCGCGAACGAGTTCGTCGGTGTCCGGTCGTATCGGCGCAGCGAAGATCAGATGGGGCAGAACCTCACGCGGGCAGAGAACTATCTCAGCCTGGTCGGTCTCGTTGTTCTCATCCTCGGTGGCATCGGCGTGTCCAGCGTCACGCGCGTGTTCGTGCAGCAGAAGCTGCGCAGCATCGCCATCCTGAAATGCATCGGCGCCTCGTCGAGCGAGATCCTCGCGGTCTACATGACGCAGGTGCTGCTGCTCGGCATGGCCGGCAGCTTGCTTGGCGTAGGGATTGCCGCCGCCGTAATCGCCGCCGTGCCGGCGTTCGTCGGAAATATTTCGGCCCTGTTCCACGTCGACTACGGGCTCACGCCGGCCGCGGTCACGCAGGGCCTTGCGGTTGGTCTGCTCGTATCCGTGCTCTTCTCGCTGGTGCCGCTGCTGGACGTGCGCCATGTGAAACCATCGCTGCTGCTGCGGCGCGATCTTCCGGGACCCGGGCGATTCGATTGGCTGAAATGGATCGTGACGGCGGCAGTGGCGGCCGCGCTCGTCGGCGTCGCCGCATGGCAGGCGGGCTCGCTTCGCGTCGGGCTGATGCTGTCCGCCGGTTTCGTGGCGACAGCCTTCGTGCTGCATCTCGCCGGTCTCGCGTTGGTTCGTGCGGTACAGCCGCTGCGCTACTCGCGATCGTTCGCGCTGCGTCAGGCGGTCCTGCACATCGCGCGCCCCGGCAATCAGACGCGTGTCATCCTGCTCGCCGTCGGCCTTGGCACCTTCTTCATCCTCGGCGTACGAACGCTGCAGGCGAACCTGCTGCAGGACTTCGCGGTGCAAATCGGCGAGGACGCGCCCGACATGTTCCTCATCGACATCCAGGAGGATCAACGAGCGGCCCTGGCGTCATTCATCGACCAGCAGAACGGCGCCGAGCCGCCTCCGAACGTCATCCCGGTGCTTCGCGCGCGCATCACCGCCGTACGAGGCCGTGAGGTGAACCTCGAAACGTACGAGCAGGTGCGCGGCCGCGGCTCGTTATCGCGCGAATACACCATTACGTATCGCCCGCAGCTGAACGACAACGAGGAGCTGCTGCAGGGAAAGTGGTGGGACCAGACACCCTCGACCGGAGAGGCGGAGGTCTCCATCGAAGAGAGCCTGCAGGAGCGTTTCCGCATCAACATCGGCGATCAGATGCAGTTCGACGTGCTCGGCCGCGCCATCCCCGCGCGGGTCACGAGCATCCGCAAGGTGAACTGGCGGGACTATCGCTCCGGCGGCTTCATGATCGTTTTCCGTCCCGGCCCGTTCGATAACGCGCCGCACTCGTACATTTCCTCAGTCAACGGACCACGCGACCCGGCTGCGCGATCGCGCATGCAGGCCGCGCTCGTCGCGCGGTATCCAAACGTCTCGGTCATCGACCTGCGCGAAGTGCTGGACACGATTCAGACGATCGTGGATGGTGTCACGCTTGGCGTTACCGTTGTCGGCGGGCTCGTGCTGTTTTCCGGGATGCTGATTCTGGTCGGCGCGGTGTCGATGACCAAATTCCAGCGCGTGTACGAGGCCGCGATCCTGAAGACGCTCGGTGCGAGCAGCCGCTTGATCGGCGCGATGCTCCTGCTCGAATACGGCGTACTGGGTGCCATCGCCGGCACCGTCGGCGCACTGGGCGCCATCGCCTTGAGCTGGGGTGTCGCGCGCTACGCGCTCGACCTCACATGGCGCGCGGTGCCTGCCATCACTGTCGTCGGCATCTCCGCCACGGCGGTGTGCGTGGCCGCGATTGGCGTACTCGCCAGCCTGGACGTCCTCCGCCACAAACCGCTGGCAACCCTCCGCGCCGAATAGAGCAGGCCGTCCGCTCCTGGGTTAAGATCAACTGTTACGGAGCCGACGCCAGCCGGCACCGTGGGAGCACCACCGCAATGGAAGTCGAAAACTACCGGACGCAGTTGCTGCAGAAGCGCGGCGAGCTGCTCGGAGGCGCCAACGCCAAGCCCCTCCAGTGGACCATGGAGAACAACTCGGGACGGCAGGGCGACATGGCCGACCAGGCGAGCGGCAACAACGAGGTTCACATCCACCTCAAGTTGAAACAGACCGACGCGAAGATCCTGCAGGCGATCGAAGAAGCGTTGAGGCGCATCGACGAGGGCACCTTCGGCATCTGCCGCGATTGCGGCGAGCCGATTGCCGATGCGCGGCTCAACGCCATCCCCTGGACCCGTGTCTGCATCACGTGCAAGGAAAAACAGAAGGCCTAATGTCGGATCTTCCCGCGCTCCTCACCGAATTCGCCGCCGGCCGCGTCGCACTGCTCGAGCGTCATGAAGCGAGCGCCCGCGCGGTCAGCCACTACGACTTCAACAATACGTATCAGTACGTCATCAACCGCGAAGAGACGCACCTCTCGTGGCTGCAGAACGCGCTCGCCGAATATAAAGCCGTCGTGCCGCCAGCGGGCGTATCGGCGCTCGCGGTACCGGCGGCGCCGAAGACCGGCAAGAAGGTCGAGGCGTCAGCATTCCGCAGCATTCTCGACGAAGATGCCGGCTCCCTCGGCGCATTTGTCGAGAAATGGCGGCCGCGCGTAGACGATGTGATGCACGCGCGTCATCGCAACATGCTGAATGTCATCCTCGGCGAGTCGCTCGAGCACAAGCGCTTGTTCGAGCAGGCCGCGGCAGGTATGGAGGATCTCCTCGGCCGCCGTACCGGCGGCGTCGAGCGTGTCGGCGGCGTGCTGCCGACGCGGTGGCTGGAATAGGTCTCGGGCTTAAGGCTACGGACTTCAGGTGCTTTCGCGAAGGCTTTTGCTCAAGCCCGAAGCCTCGAGCCTGACGCCATGAAGGTCGCCATCGCGCTCGGAAGCAATCTGGGCGATCGCGAGGCGCAGCTCCGCGGCGCCATTTCCGCTCTCACTCCTCGCCTGGCGCGGCTTCACGTTTCATCGTTCCACGAGACAGAACCGGTCGATGTCGCCGGCCCGCAGCCGCGGTTCCTCAATGCCGCCGCTGTCGGCGATACGCGGCTGTCGGCATCGGCGATTCTTGATGTCCTTTTGGCCACCGAACGGCGATTCGGGCGCGAGCGGCCGTACGAACGGGCGCCGCGAACGCTGGATCTCGATTTGATCTTGTATGGCGATCAGATCATCAACACGCCGAGCCTGATCGTGCCTCACCCTCGATTTCGCGATCGACTGTTCGTGCTCGAACCGCTCGCAGAAATCGCTGCAGAGTGGATCGATCCCGTAACCGGCAAAACGATTTCGCAGCTGCTCAACGGGTTGCGGCACACGCATTGAACGCGACCGGAAGGAGGTTGAATGGCCAAGTTGCCGGTCGTTGCAGTCATCAACACGAACCCCGATCTTGTCGAGTTACTGAAGGCGCGGCTGGAGACGGCCGGATTCGTGGTCCTCATACTCCACATCGCCGAGATTCGGCAGGGCCTCGATCTCTCCGCGGTACTCGAGGCGCATCAACCGTCGGTCGTTGTCTTCGACGTCGTCATGCCCTACGACCGCAACTACCGCTTTCTGCAGCACCTGCGCGAGACCTCACTGAAGGGTTACCGCTTCGTACTGACCACACCGAACGCGGTGGCGCTGGTGAAGATTGTGGGGCGGGACGAGAAGGTCTACGAGGTGCTGGACGACAGCGCCGACATCGACGCCATCGTCCAGGCAGTCAGAGAAGCCGCGCGGGCGCGGCCGACATCCTAATGCGCGGCTTCGCCTTTGTGCAGCAGGCCGCGCCAGCCCTCTTCAAACAGCGTGTAGACCGCGGGGACTAGCACCAGCGTCACCATCGTTGACGCCAGCAGCCCGCCGATGACGACGCGCGCGAGCGGCGCTTGCAGCTCGCCGCCTTCGCCGATGCCGATCGCCATCGGCACGAGACCGAGCATCGTGGCGATCGAGGTCATGAGCACCGGCCGCAGACGCGTGCGACCGCCGACTTCGACCGCTTCACGCAGCGGCAGGTTGTCGCGCCGGCGAAGCGTGTTGATGTAGTCGACAAGCAGAATGGCGTTGCTGACGACGATGCCGGCGAGCATGATGACGCCGATGTACGCCTGCATGCTGAAGGCGGTGCGCGTCAGCAGCAGCCCTCCGACGATGCCGATCGAAGCGGTCGGAATCGAGAACATGATGATGAACGGATCGCGCAGCGATTCGTACTGCGAGGCCATCACCGCATAGACGAGCAGCACGGCGAGGATGAGCACGATCTTCAGCTGGTTGAACGATTTGGCCTGTTCCTCAACCTCGGATCCGAAACCGATGGAGAAGTCCTGCGGCACGCGGATCTGTCCAAGTCGTCCCTGCACGTTGTCCACAGCTTCGCTCAGCGCGACCTCCGGCTCCGCGTTCACGCGCATGATGCGTTCCATGTTCTTGCGATCGATCTGCACGGGCCCCGTTTCGCGGTTGACGGCGAGCAGGTTGCGCGCAGGCACCACCTGGCCGCTCGGCGTGTTGACCAGGACGTCGCCGATGTCCTGAATCTGCTCGCGATCCTGCTCGCGCAGCCGCACGACAATCGGGTACTCGTTGCCGCGGTCGCGGAACTGAGCGGCGGTCGTGCCGGCGACGTTGGTCTGAATCGTCTGCGCGACGCCATTCACCGTCAATCCCAGCATCGCAGCTTTCGGGCGATCCACGCGGATGGCGAGCTCGGGCCGCGCGTCGTCCTGCGCCACACGGACATCCGCGATGCCGGGGGTGTCGCCCATCAAGCCGATCGCCTGCTGCTGAATGCGCCGCGCATCGTCGATGTCGTGGCCGCGGATTTCCAGCGAAAGCCGCGCATCCTGGCCGCCGCCGAGGATCTGGTTCAACTGGAAGTTGCCGCCTCCGGGGTTGGTGCGTACGATCGCGCCAGGAATGCCGGCCAGTCGGCGGCGGAGATCCTGCGCGACCTGGTCGCTGCTGCGCGTGCGCTGGTCGCGCGGCACCAGCTTGACCTGCATGCCGCCGCGGTTGGTATTACCCGCGCCGCCGAAGCCGCCGCCACCGCCGCCGCCGTTGGTGACGATGGTCGTTGCCTCGGGCACGTACTGTTTCACCAGATCTTCAAGCTGATACATCACCTGTTCGGTGACTTCCATGCGCGTGCCGATGGGCAGCTGCGCGTTCACATTGACCTGGCCTTCATCGGTCTGCGGCAGCAGCTCGGTGCCGACGCGCGGGTAGAGGACGACCGCGACTGCGACGAGCGCTGCGGCGACGCCAACGACCGTCGGCCGGTGCTGCAGCGCAAGGTGAATAGCGCGCCGATAGCCGTCGTCCACCCCCTCGAGGAACATCTCGCTCGCGCGGTAGAACCGGCCGAGGATTCCCGCATGCTGCTGGTGCTCGTCAGGCGTGCGCAACCAGCGCGAGCAGAGGACGGGAACGATCGTCACGGCGACGAACAGCGACATGGACAGCGAGAACATCACGACGAACGAGAGCTGAGTGAACAGGATGCTCGAGATGCCCTGCAGGAACAGCAGCGGCACGAACACCGCGATGTGCGTCAGCGTGGAGGCGAGAATGGCGGACCACACTTCCTCCGAGCCGTCGATCGCCGCCTGCATTCGATCTTTGCCCATGTGCAGGTGGCGATGCGTGTTCTCGAGCACCACGATCGCGGCGTCGACGATCATGCCGATGCCGAGCGCAAGCCCTCCGAACGTCATGGTGTTCAGCGTGAAGCCGCCGAAGTAGAGAAGCGCGAACGTTCCGATCACCGAAATGGGGATCGACGTGCAGACGATGAGCGTCGATCGGAAATCGCGCAGGAACATGAAGATGATCAGGACGACGAGGATGCCGCCGACGACGGCGTGCTCCTTCACATTGTTAATCGCGCGCTCGATGAAGATGGCGCTGTCGTCGAGCACGACGAGACGAACGCCCGGCACGTCACGGTTGATGCGCGCCACCTCGGCGCGGATCGCCTGTGCGACGGCGACGGTGTTCTCGCCGGACTGTTTGTTGATCTGCATGCGCACGGCGGCGTGCCCTTCACCAAGCTTCCCGTTGGCGTCGCGCGAGGTGATGCGCAGGAATTGACGGCGATCCTCCGTCGAGTCGGTGACATCCGCCACGTCCCTCAGGTAGACCGGCACGTTCTCGCGCGTGAGGACGACGAGGCTGCGGATGTCGTCGATGTTTGCGAACTGCCCCTGGCTGCGCACGAGGTAGGTGGAGTCGGCCTGGTCGATCTGGCCGAGCGGCAGGTTCTGGTTCTCGGAGCGAAGGGCCTGCACGACGCGGTCGACCGAGAGGTTCAGCGCGGTGATCTTTTCCTTTGACAGATCGACGTGGATCTGACGACGCAGTCCGCCGTTGATGGTCACGGCGGCAACGCCGGGCGCGCGCTCGAGGCGGGGCGACAGATCGTTCTCGGCGAGCTCGCGCAGCGTGACCGGGTCGTAATCGCCCTCGACGCCAATCTGCATGATCGGGAATGCATTCGAGTCGGCCTTGAAGATGATTGGTGGATCTGCTTCTTCCGGCAGCCGTCCGCGGACGCGATCGAGGCGGCTGCGTACGTCATCGGCTGCCGCATCGAGATTGGTGCCCCACCCGAAGTTCAGGCGGACGTTGCTCTGGCCTTCACGCGAGGTCGATTCGACGCGCGTGATGCCGGCCACCGCGCTGACGGACTGCTCGATGGGACGCGTAATGAGCTCCTCGATTTCGAGCGGACCGACGTTTGCGTAGGTGGTGTTGACGGTGATTGTCGGCTGCGTGAACTCCGGCATCAGGTCGACCGGAAGCTTGCTCAAGGAGATCGCGCCGAGCATCACGATGACTGCGCTCAGCATGAACATCGTGACGGGACGGTGAATGGCTATGCGTGGGATGCTCACTGCTGTCCTCCGCGTCGTCCGCGGAAGCCACCGCGGCGGCCTTCTGTTCCTGTTCCTTGCTCGCCGGGATCGGGAATCCGGGATCCGGGATCCGTTGCTCCGGCGTTGCCGTTGCGACCGCGGAAGCCAGTCCCACGGCTTCCGAATGCTGCACCCGGCGCACCCCGCGCACTTTCCGATCCAGAACCTAATGAACCCCTTGCACCCTCTGAACCCCTTGACCCCCGATTGCCTCGGCCGCGTCCTTCACCGCCGCCGGCGAGGATAATCGGGTCACCGTTGCGCAGACCCGCGGCACCCGTCGTGACCACGCGGTCGCCTTCGGCCAGCCCGTCGAGGACCTCCGTGCGCTCATTCCCTTCGATGCCAATCTTCACCGGCCGGAACTGCGCGATCTGGTTCACCGCGAGGTAGACGCCGCGCGCGCCGTTGGCATCGACGAGCGCATTGGTCGGCACGACAAGCGCGTTGCGATGCGACTCGGTGACGATGCCGACCCGGGCGTACATCCCGGGCTTCAGCCGGTATTGATCGTTGGCGATTTCGACCTCGATGGGCGCCGTGCGCGTCGCCGGGTCGAGCACGGGCGATACGCGCGCGATACGGCCCATGAAGCTTTCACCAGGGAACGCGTCGACCTCGACGCGCGCCATGTCACCGACGCCGATCTGCTTGAGATCCTTCTCGATGATGTTGGCTACGAGACGGACCCGCTGGATATCGACGACCTCGACGACCGGTGCGTTTGCCGAAACGTACGCGCCCGGATCCACGGCACGGCGGGAGACGAAGCCGTTGACGGGTGAGGTGATGATGGTATTGGCGAGGGTGAAGCGCAGTTCGTCGAGTCGCGCCTGCGACTGCGTATTCTGCGCGCGGGCCAGATCGAGCGCCGCCTGCGCCGATTGATACTTCGCTTCCGCGTCGTCCAGGGTCTGCTGCGGGAGCAGCTGGCGTTGAAAGAGATTGCGCGAGCGTTCGACGTTCGTCTTCGCCAGTTCGAGGTCCGCTTCGCGCTGCCGAATCGTCGCCTTGCCGACTTCGAGGGCCGCCTCAGCCTGCTTGACCTGCTCGAGAATCTCCTGATCCTCGATGCGCGCAATGCGCTGGGCGCGGCTGACGCGGTCGCCGAGCTTCACGGTGATCTCCTGCAGCCGCCCGGCGGTCTTCGGCACGACCGAGACCGTCTGATCGCCGATCAGGTTACCGACGACCGCGAGTTCGCGATTCACGTCGGCATGGACGACGGACGCCAGTTCCACCGTCAACTGACCACGTCCTCCGCCGCGCGCGCCAGCGTTGCCACCCGCAGGACCGGCGCCGCGACGCCCAGCTCCCTGGGCGCCCGCAGCCGGCGCTCCCTGCGCCGCCTGTTCCTGTCCGGCAGCCTGCGCCGCGTTGCCGCGGCTGAACACGCCGGAGTAGAACGCCACCCCGGCGAGTGCGGCCGCAACGAGGACCGCAATGATTACGATCTTTTTCATCGATGTCCCGGTGCCACGAGTATGAAGCGTTGTCCTATATGAATGAGAAAGTCCAAATCACACACTATTACGACTAGTTGCCGGCCGCTGCGGCGTTGCCGCCCCCACCTGCGGCCGCCGCGTTCAGCGTGGTAATGCCTGCGCCGCGCTGCGCCGGCGTTTCCTGCAGTCGCTCGTAATCCACGAGCGCCCTGCGGTAGTCGAGCAGCGCGCGGAGCTCCGTGTTCTGCGCGGTCGCGAGATCGCGCTGCGCCTGCACAACCAGAAAGTTCGTCGACAGACCGACTTCGAAGCGGCTCTGTTCTGCGTCCAGCCGCTGCTGCGCGAGGTCACGCGCCAGCGTCGCCGCCTGATACCGCGTCAAGCCGCTTTGCACCTGCAGGGCGGCGTTGGTCACGTCGGTTGCGACCTGCAGTTCGAGCGCCCGCAGCTGTGCCGCCGACTGATTCAGCTGCACTTTGGCTCGCGCCAACTGCGCCTCCTGCGCGCTTGCACCGATCGGATACGAGAGGTTCAGCGCGAGGTTCCATGTCGGAAAGTCGCGGCCGGTCAGCGTCCGCCACGCATCGCCGTAGCCGCCGGGAACGACGCCGATAATCGTGCTCGTGACGCCCGTGCCGTTGCGGCGGAACTGCGTGCCGCCGAGGCCATTGGCGCCGTACATCGCGGTGAGATCGAGCGCGGGCAGTGTCAGGTTGCGCATGTAGCGCAGCGTCACGTTATTGCTGTCGATGGTCTTGCGCGCGATCTGCAGATCGGTCCGGTTGTCGAGCGCCTTGCGAACCGCCGCTTCCACGTTGAGCGGTTCGGGAAGAAACGTCGGACGGTCGACGGGATTGATCGTCGCGTTCCAAAGCGGGTCTTCGGTGCCGCTGACGATCAGCCGCTTGAGCGCGAGCTCCGACGTCTGCTGCTGCGCCTCGGCCTGCGCGACGGCCTGCAGGCGCGTGGCTTCTTCGGCCTGCGCCTGCACGACATCGAGCGGCGCGAGCGCGCCGACTTCGACGCGGGCCTTGTTGTCGGCGACCAGCTTGCTGGCGAGATCGAGCGAGCCACGCGCGACCTCGAGCGCCTGAATCGCGTAGAGCAGCTCCCAGTACGCGTTCCGGACGTTAGCGAGCGTCGTGGCGATGGTGCCGCGCAGCTGAATTTCCGACGCGTCGCGGTTCAGCGCGGTGACGACGAGCTGCTGACGGTTGTTGTCGATCAGGAACCCGCGCAGCAGCGGCTGCGTCAGCGTCATCGCAAAGTTGTTGTTGAACGCCGGATTGTAGTTGACCAGGTTGTTCGACGTGACCTGTTTGTTGTTGTTGAACTGAAACGCGAACGCGCCCCCACCCCACGGCACGAGCTGCTGCAGGCCCGTGTTGTACGTCGTGGTCGTGTTGTCGACGATGCTGCCGCCGTTCAGCGTGCTGGTTGGCGGCTGCACGCGTGAGAGCTGCCCGATCGTTGACGTCGCCGTCGGACGATACGCGGCCCTGATACGCGCGATGTTCAGATCGAACGTCTGCGGATTGAGCCGTTCGACTGCGATGTCGAGGTTGCGCTCGAGCGCGCGCGCCGTCGCGTCGTCCAGCGTGAGATTAACGGCGGTGCCCGGTGGTGGGGCGGGCGCGGTTGGCCGCGTCTGGTCGGGGTGGGCGCTGCTCGCGGCGGCGAACTCGCGCGCGGCCTCACGCGCGAGGCCGTCGAGCCGTTCGCGATCGGTGGCCGACTGCTGAGCGCTGGTCGGACCGGCCGCCACGCACACGAGAAGGAGACAGGCAAGGAAACAACGGACGAATGAAACCTGCATGATCATGGATATTTCGTCGAACGGGCCTGGTTACTGGCGATGCGGATCGCCGGAACGGCCATGGTTATTGCGCGTCTGTTGCTGCAGCATCACGAACTTCACGCGTTGATCCGGCGTCAGCACGCGACGCATACGAAGCAGCATCATCGTCCGCGACTTGTTCAGTTCGGAGCGTGCCGCTTCGACGACCGAGACCTGCGCCATCACCTGTGCGTCGTCGCTCGCCTCAACCATTTGATTGAAATCGGCTTCCGCCTTGTCGAGCGACCCCTTCTGCTGGCGTAGGACGGGCAGCGTTTTCTGGAAGATCGCTTCGATCTTGACGCTCTGTTCCTGCGTGAGACCGAGTTCCCGGCGGAACGTGTCCGATTGCCACCATTTGAACCCCTGCGCCCGGGCCGCAGGAACAGCACAGAGGATGGCAACGCCGACCACGGACACGGCGAGAGTGGGGAACCGTGCGGAAATCGTTCTAAAGCTCATGGTTGGCTCCCCGGACAATACGCCCGGGACCCTAAAGTTGTTTACCTGGACAAGTTAGCGAGGTCGTCCAGACGGCGGATAACAGTGCCAACGAGGTTATCGGGCGTCGAGGCGCCCGACGTCAAGCCAATAGCCAGGTCGCCCGCCGCCGGCAGCCATCCCGAGGATACTTGTTCGGCCTTCGCTCCCACCGGTTTATGCCGGATCTCGAACGGCGACAGCAGACAGCCCGGCTCGGCAATGTGGTACGTGGGCAGCCGCGGCTCGCATAAGCGCGCCAGGTTGCACGTGTTGCTGCTGTTATAACCCCCGATGACGATCATCAAGTGTAAGGGCTGCGCGTCGAGCAGGGCGCCGATGGCATCCTGCCGATCCTGCGTGGCGCTGCAAATCGTGTCGAACGCGCGAAAGCGCGTAGCGGCCTCGCCATCGCCATAGCGGTCGCGGATGGCGGCGCGGAACATCTCCCCGATTTCCAGCGACTCGGAGCTGAGCATGGTCGTCTGGTTGGCGCAACCGATGCGCTGCAGGTGCAGGTCAGGGTCGAAACCAGGGGACGCGGCATGCTCGAAGCGCGCCTGAAACGCGGCTCGCTCGCCCTTGCGCCGGATGTAGTCGCAGGCGACGGCGGCCTCCTCGCGGTCCAGGACGACCAGGTAATGGCCGTTGCCGCCATGGACCGCCTGCGAGGCGGTAGCCCGCGTCTCCTCGTGCCAGTACTTGCCGTGAATGATCGACGTGAAGCCGTCGACGGCGTAGCGCTTTACGTTCTTCCAGACGTTCAGGACCGAACCGCAGGTCGTGTCGACGAGTGTGCACCCGCGCTCGACCAGCTGCTCGAGGAGCTCGATGGTGACGCCGAATGCCGGCAGGATGACCACGTCGTCTGGTGTGAGCGCATCAATCGATTCGCCTGGATCGGTGAGGAAGCGGATGCCCTGTGCGCGAAGCTGCTCGTTGACGTGCGGATTGTGGATGATCTCGCCCGTCAGCAGCACCGGGCGATCGGGAAACCGCTTGCGCGTCTGATATGCGTAGTCGACTGCGCGGTCGACGCCGTAGCAGAACCCGAACTCCCGCGCGAGGTGAACGGTCAGCCGGCCAGCGGAGTAGCGGTAATCGTTGTCCTTGATCGCGGCGACGACATCGCTGTGGTAGCTCTCGGCCAGCGTCCCGGCGACCTCCTGCTTGAGGTCGAGACCTTTACGGAATATCAGGGGGGGCATCTTTGATCTTCAATCTTCGACTTTCAATCTGGTGATTGATTTGAAAATCGTGCCTGCACTCTTTCCAATACTCAAGTCGCAGATTGAAGATTGAAAATCATCGAACGTCCCAGGCGCGCGGGGTCAGATCATCGATCGGTTGCAGCGCCGCGGCGGCGGGGGAATCGATCGCCATCTCGAGCTGGTTGAGGAACTCGTCTTCCGAGATCGAGGCTGTTACCTCGCGGATCGTCCCGGTCGAGCCGGGCGCACGAAGTTCCGGCTGTTCGGCGGTGTGCGCGACGATGACCCGGGCGGGGCGGCTGAACGAGTAATCGTGGCCGAAACGTCCGGCGATGACGCCGACCACGAGACCGGCCACGGCCGCGGCAGCGATCCAGCGGGAACGCGGACGGGTTCGCGCCGCCACCGGCTCGGGCTGTGTATGGCCGGCAGGAAAGGCAATGACGCGCGCCGGCCGACCTTCGTGCAGCAGCCGCGCGAGGATGCGCGATTGCTGGCGCGCGAGGCGTTCGGGCGGAAACGCCGCATCCGCCGCAGCGGTCGCGGCGTCGGACACATCCTCGAGCAGACGCTGCAGCCGCACACGCCGCGCGTCGCAGCGCGCACACGCGGACAGATGCCGCTGCTCGGTCGCCGAAGGCGCCTCGAGCGTCGACAGCTCGATCAGACGATCGTCGGTCAGATGTTCAGCTCGCATGGTCAAGCAGCCGCCGCAGCTTGCGCACGGCCCGGAACAAATGCACGCGCACCGTCGCTTCGCTCAATCCGAGCGCCTGACTGACCTCGGCAGTCGTCTGCTCGGCCACGTGGCATAGCGTAAACACCGTGCGCTGGCGATCGGGGAGCGACTCCACCGCCGCCGTAATTTCGTCCGCGCGCTCCCGCGACACGAGCCGTTGCTCGGGTGTCGGTTCCGGGGTCGCCGGATCCGAGGGCGGGGTATCCGATGACGACGACATCGGCACCGCCCACCGCAGCCGTCGTGCCCGCGACTTGCGCAGGTCAAGGCACGCGTTCACCAGGATGCGCGTAAACCAGACTTCGAACGGAAGGTCCTCGCGGTAACTGATGATGTGCGTGAACACCTTGACAAAGGCATCCTGTACCGCCTCGTCGGCATCGTGCGCGTCGCGCAGATACTGGTACGCGATGCGCACCGCCCGCCGTTGCTGGTGCGCGACCAGTTCGCCGTACCGGTCGCGCGCGGCATCGCGGTCGCCGCTGGCGACGAGACCTTTAATCTCGGCCGCGAGCTGCGAATCTCTCGACAGCGGCGCAAGCGGTGCAGCCGCGCCAGCAACAGTCGAGGGGGCCCGCCGAGGAGGCGTTCTGCTCATGAAATACGGCTAGCGCGGTTCAGTCCTTTACCGCGGCTCCAACTATACAGTACGATTCCATTTTTGTTTGTTCGACGTTTCCCCAGGAGCGTTCAATGAGCACACAGGTTGAGCGGGCGTATGGCCTCGAGGCATTAGGGATTGTCCGGTCTGGTCGCGTCCACTGGAACCTGAGTCCGGCGGTGTTATACGAAATTGCCGTCCGGCGGAACGAAGCGATTCTTGCCGCGGATGGCCCGCTCGTCGCGCGGACCGGTCAACACACCGGACGATCGCCACAGGACAAATTCACAGTCAAAGAGCCGACCACTGAAAAGAACGTCCACTGGGGTCTGAACAAGCCGATCGACGAGGCGCACTTCGACGCGCTGCATCGCGACATGATGACCTACGTCCAGGACAAGGAGCTGTACGTCCTCGACGCGTGGGGCGGCGCGGATCCGGCGTATCGCATCCCGGTGCGCATCGTCACCGAATTTGCGTGGCACAACCTGTTCGTGCGCAACATGTTCATCCCCGAGCTCGATCCGGAGAAGCGCGCTTCGCATCGGCCCGAATACACGGTCATCGATTGCCCCGGTTTCAAGGCGGACCCCGTGCGCCACGGCGCGCGCACCGAAACCGCCATCTTTGTCCACTACGGCCGCAAGCTCGTGCTCATCGCCGGCACTGAATACGCGGGCGAAATGAAGAAGTCGATCTTCACCATTCTGAATTACCAGCTGCCGCTCAAAGGCGTCCTCTCGATGCATTGCTCGGCGAATGTCGGGACGGACGGCGATGCGGCGCTCTTCTTCGGTCTGTCGGGCACCGGCAAAACGACTTTGTCGAGCGATCCGAATCGCGGCCTGATTGGCGACGATGAACACGGGTGGAGCGATCGCGGCATCTTCAATTTCGAGGGAGGCTGCTACGCCAAGGTCATCAAGCTGTCGAAGGAGGCCGAACCGCAGATATGGGATGCGTCACGCCGCTTTGGCACGGTCCTCGAGAACGTTGTGCTCGATCCAGATACGCGCGAAATGAATCTCGATGACATGACGTACACCGAGAACACGCGCAGCTCCTATCCGCTTTCCTTCATCCCCAACGCGATTCCGTCCGGCATGGCTGGTCACCCGAAGAACATCGTGATGCTGACGGCCGACGCCTTTGGCGCGATGCCCCCGATTGCGCGACTCACCGCTGAAGGGGCCATGTATCACTTCCTTTCGGGCTATACCGCAAAGGTCGCCGGCACCGAGAAGGGCGTGACGGAACCGAAGGCAACCTTCAGCACGTGCTTCGGCGCGCCGTTCCTGCCGCTCAATCCAAACGTGTACGCCAAGCTGCTGGGCGAAAAGATCGCCAGGCACAACGCGCGCGTCTGGCTGGTGAACACGGGGTGGACCGGCGGGCCTCCCGGAGTCGGCTCGCGCATGAAGATCGGCTATACGCGCGCGATGCTCACCGCGGCCCTGTCGGGACAGCTGGACAACGTCCAGTACCGCAAACACGCGATCTTCAACCTCGACATCCCGATGACGTGCCCCGGCGTCCCCGACAGCGTTCTCGACGCGCGCACGACGTGGCCCGACAAGGCCGCGTACGACGCGCAGGCGAAGAAGCTCGCCGGCATGTTCGTCGAAAACTTCAAGACGTTCGAAAACGACGTCGATGCCGCGGTGAAGGCTGCTGGCCCGAAGGTGTAGCCCGAGCAGGGCGAGGGCCCGATAGACAACGTGCGGTACGAGCCGGTTATTGGTTTAGAAATCCACGCGCAGCTGCAGACCCGCACCAAGATCTTCTGCGGCTGCAGCACGGCGTTCGGCGCGCCGCCGAACTCTCACGTCTGTCCGGTGTGCCTTGGCATGCCAGGTGCCCTGCCCGTCCTGAACCGCACGGCGGTCGATTACGCGATCAAAGCGGCGCTCGCCCTCGGCTGCGACATCCAGCCTCTGTCGATCTTCGCGCGCAAGAACTACTTCTATCCGGACCTGCCGAAGGGGTACCAGATCTCGCAGTACGAGCGTCCGCTCGCGCTCGGCGGCGGCCTCGATATCTCGATCGATGGCGATTCGAAGCGCGTCGGCCTGACACGCATCCATATGGAAGAGGATGCGGGCAAGTCGCTGCACGAGGGATTTCCCGACTCCGACCGGCGCACCTATATCGACTACAACCGCAGCGGCGTGCCGCTGATCGAGATCGTCAGCGAGCCTGACATGCGATCGGCCGTGGAGGCCGCGGAGTTCTTCGAGCGGCTGCGCGACATCCTGGTGTGGCTTGGCGTCAACGACGGCAGCATGGAGGAGGGGAGTCTTCGCTGCGATGCGAACGTCTCTGTGCGTCCTGCCGGGCAGGGGAAGTTCGGCACCAAAGCCGAAGTCAAGAATCTCAACTCCTTTCGCTATCTTCGCAACGCGCTCGAATACGAGATCGAGCGACAGGTCGACACGCTCGAGAGCGGCGGGCGTGTCGTCCAGGAGACGAGGCTCTGGGATTCCACGGCGGGTCGAACGCTGTCGATGCGCAGCAAGGAGGAAGCGCACGACTACCGGTATTTTCCCGAGCCAGACCTTCCGCCGCTGGTTGTGGACGAAGCTCGTATTGCGGCCGTGCAACGGACGATGCGGGAGCTGCCCGAGGCGCGGCGCCAGCGTTTTGTTGCAGCCTACGGACTGCCGGCGTACGACGCCGGCGTGCTCACTTCGTCTGCCGGACTTGCTGACTACTTCGAGAAGGTTGCCGCCGGCTGCGGCAACGCGAAGGCTGCAAGCAACTGGGTGATGGGCGAACTGCTGCGTACGATGAAGGAGAGAGGCGTCGACATCGCGCAGGTGCCGCTCGAGCCGGCAGCGCTCGCCGGCCTGATTGCGCTCGTCGACAAAGGAACGATCAGCAACGCGATGGCGAAGGACGTTTTCGCCCGGATGTACGACACCAGGCGCTCGGCCGATGACATCGTCGCAGCGGATGGACTCGCGCAGAACAGCGATGAAGGTGCACTGCTCGCCATCGTGCGCGCGGTGATCGCGAATAATGCGGACGCCGCGGCGCAGTACCGAGCCGGCCAGCACAAGGCCTTCGGCTTCCTCGTCGGACAGGTGATGAAAGGGAGCGCCGGCAAGGCGAATCCCAAGCTCGCGAACGAGCTCCTCAGGCGAGAACTTCAGAGTTAGTTATGCGGTGGCTGCGGCCGCTCGTTGTGTACCTCGCCGCGGCGGTGGTCATGACGTGGCCGCTGGCCCTTCATCCGCGTATGCTGCTCGGCGCGCCCATTGGCCCAGGCGATCCCTATCTCAATCTCTGGATTCTCGGCTGGGGAATGCAGGCGGTCCTGTCGAACCCGGCGTCGTTGTTCGACGGGACCGTGTTCAACGCCAATATCTTCTTTCCCGCGAAAGGCACCCTGGCGTATTCGGACCATCTGCTGCTGCAGAGCGTTGTGCTCTCGCCCCTGTACGCGATCACGCATGACGTGGTGCTCTGCTACAACGTGCTGCTCATTGCGTCGCTGGTTGCAAGCGCGCTCGCGATGCAAGCGCTCGTTCGAATCGTTGTCGACTCGGAACCGGGCGCATATGCCGCGGGCTTTGCGTGGGGATTCGGCTCCTATCGCTTCGCCCACCTGATCCATCTGCAGCTGCAGTCCCTCTACTTCCTGCCGCTCACGTTTCTCTTCCTGCATCGGGTCATCGCCGGGCGACGCCGGCGCGACGTCGTGCTGCTCGGTGTGATGGCGGCGCTGCAGGCGATCTCGTCGATCTATTACGGCGTCATTGGTGGCCTCGCCCTCATCGTCGGCGGTCTGGCGCTCGCGATTGGGGTAGGACGGTGGCGCAACCTTGCGGTGCTGCGCCGGCTAAGTGTCGCGGCAGTCATTGCGGGCGTCCTCGTGCTGCCCGTGGCCATCGTCTACTCCCGGGTCGCGCAGCGCGAGGGGTTCGGACGCAACCTGTACGAGGCGGCGCAGAATGCCGCTGCGATCTCGAGTTACATCCACGTGCCGCCGGGGAACGTCGCCTACGCGCGCAGGGGCGTACTGCATGCACAAGGGCCCGAGCGCGAGCTGTTTCCCGGCTTCATCCTGATGGCGCTGGCAGCGTTCGGTGCATGGACGGGATGGCGACGCGATGCCAAGGCCACGGTGCTCGCCATGGCCGCGATTTGCGTGGTCGGATTCGTGCTGTCACTCGGACCAGACGGTGCCCGCACCATCTACGCGGCGCTCCATCGATTTGTGTTCGGGTTTGCGGCGATCCGCGCCCCCGCGCGGTTTGCCGTGCTCGTGCTCTTCGGCCTCAGCGTGCTCGCGGCGCTCGGCGTTCGCGCGTTGCCGCGGCGCGACGCGCTGCCGGCCGTTGCCGCCGTGTTGATCGAATGCCTGTACGTCCCGCAGGCGCTCACAATCGCGCCGCCACTGCAAACGAACGTCGGTCAGTGGCTCGCGCACGAACCGGCGCAGGGCCCTGTTGCCGTTCTACCGATCGGCCTGGACGCGGACGCGACGCCGGCGATGGTTCAATCGCTCGAGCATCGGCGCCCGATCGTCAACGGCTACAGCGGGCAGCGGCCGGACTTCTACCGTCCGCTGGCGGAAACAATCAACACATTCCCGTCGCGCGAATCGCTGATCGCGCTGCACGACCTCCGTGTCCGCTTTGTCGTCACTCGTGAACCTATTGCACCTATTGAACCAAATGAACCCATCGAACCTTATGTCGAGCGGGCGCGTCTTGCTGGCGGGACGATTTATCAGCTCGTATGGACAGAGGAGCTCGAATCGCGACTAGGAGCGACGGCGACGATCGTGCCGCCACCCGCCGGCGTGATTCCATTCAAGATCGGCGAGCTGGCGGAGTACAAAGTCGCGTGGGGCGGCGCGGGGGTCAACCTTTCAGCCGGCGACATCTCTATCGCTGTTGAAGGACCGCCTTATCGGTTTGTGGTAAAGGCGACGACGGCGCCCTGGGTGGCGCGGTTCTTCGAAGCGCGGGATGTCTTCACGACGCAGACAGATGGGATGTTGTTCCCTCGACTCCATGAGCGGGACCAGAACGAAGGTTCCCGACACGTGATGCGCGCCTTCATCTACGACAGAGAGGCACATGTCGTCCGGAGCGGACCCACGGTTGATGAGGCTCGAGCAAGCGGAGCAGTGACCCTTCCGATGCTGCCGCAGGCACGGGACGCCATCGCCGCGCTGTTTTACGCGCGGACCTTGCCGCCAACGCCAGGCACGCGCGTGAAACTGCCTATTAACGAAGCAGGACGGAACCTCGTGGTCGAGCTGGCTTTCGACGGACTAGAACGCATTCCAGTGCAGGGTCGGACAGTCGACGCGATTCGTGTGACGCCGACCATGCAGCGCCGGATTGAAGATCGGCAGGCCATTGTCTCAACGGTCTGGCTCAGCAATGACGAGCATCGGGTCCCTCTCGCCCTCGACGTCGCCGCCGGTTTCGGTCAAGTGCACGTCGAGCTTGCAACCTACCATCCTTAAATCGGTTATACTGAATTCATCCAACCGACAAAGTAAGCCTTTGGCCCCGGGTGCACAGGCAGCGTGATCGAGACGCAGCATCTCTCGAAATTTTACAGTCGTGGTTTGTACGCGCTGCGCGATCTGTCGCTGAACGTCGACAAGGGCGAGTTCGTTTTTCTCACCGGTCCAAGCGGCGCCGGCAAGTCCACGCTGCTTCGTCTTCTTCTCTGTCAGGAAAAGCCGAGCGAAGGCGGCATCACCGTCAACGGTCACGATCTGACGACGCTGTCGCGCAACGACATCCAGGAATATCGACGCGGCATCGGTTTCATCTTTCAGGACTTCAAGCTGATTGCGTCGCGCACCGTATTCGAGAACGTCGCCTTTGTGCTGGAAGTGCTCGGCGTCCCATCGTCGCAGCAGCGCCGCCGCGCATTTCAGGTGTTGAAGTGGGTCGGCCTGCAGCATCGCATCAATGCGTATCCGCGCGATCTGTCCGGCGGTGAGCAGCAGCGAATCGCGATTGCGCGCGCGCTGGTCAACGATCCCGCGCTTATCCTCGCCGACGAGCCGACGGGCAATCTCGATCCGGATCTCTCACTGGAAATCATGAATCTGCTGCGCGAAATCAACGCCGGCGGCACCACCGTCCTCGTGGCGACGCACGATCGCGAGCTGATTCGGCTCGTCGGCCGCCGCACCATCACGCTCGACCAGGGGCGCATCGTCGAAGTCGCATGAGAGCCATTGATTACGCACTGCGCGAAGCGTGGGCGAGTCTCTGGCGCTCAGGACGTTCGACCGTGTTTGCAGTCCTCGCGATAACGCTCGCGGCTGTCGTCCTAGGCGCGCTGCTCCTCGGAACGTGGAACGTCGATCGGCTGCTGTCGCAGTTGACCACGGCGAGTGAATTCTCAGTCTTCCTGCAGGATGATGCGACCTCGGAAGAGCGCGGCGCGATCGAAGCTGCGCTCGATGAAAGCGGCGTCGCCGCGGGGCGGGAATATGTCTCAAAAGCGCAGGCGCTGACGCGCTTTCGCAGCGAGTTTGCGGACCTTGCGTCGCTGACGGACGATCTTGACGACAACCCGTTCCCCGCGTCGTTGGAAGTGCGCGTGCGTCCCGAAGCGGAGCAAAGCGGGCAGGCTGACGCGCTGGTCAAACGCATAGCGGGAATGCCGGGCGTCGCGGATGTCCGTTACGACCGTGAATGGCTTGCCCGGGTATCGAGCGGATTCAATGCCGTGCGCGGCGCCGCCTTCGCCCTCGCGCTGTTGATGGCTGTGGCGGCCGCGGTGACCGTGGCAGCGGTTGTCCGGCTTGGACTGCACGCGCGGCGCGACGAAATTGAAATCATGAAGCTCGTCGGGTCGCCGATCGGGTTCATTCGCGGTCCTTTTATCGCGGAAGGTGTCCTGCAGGGTGGCTTCGGCGCGGTTATCGCGGTGGCCTTGCTCTGGGTTGGCTTCATTGGTGTGCGGGCGTGGTGGGGAGCCGCGCTGGCGGCCGTTCTGGATGGCGCCTCGCTGCAGTTCGTGCCGCTGTCCTGGATCGGATTGCTCGTCGCCGGCGGCATGGCGGTGGGGGCCGCGGGCGGATTTGCCGCGTCCAGGCACGCCCGGTTGAATGGATGAACTCTGCCGCCGGCGCATGTGGAATACGCCGGATGCGCACACGTTGACACGCCCCGGACGGGCCGCTTAGACTGGGGGAAACCTTAGATATGCCTGCGTCGAGGAACCGTTTGTCGCGCTTCCTGGCCGATACTCGCCCGCAGTGCGATCCAGTATTCCATTCCGTCTCGAACTTCTACCGTGAAGAATTTGCGAAGTGCAAACGCTGTCTCGATCAGCAACGCGAGTTCTTCTCGGAGGGTGCCATCACCGATGTCGAGAAAGCCCTCGCCAAGGTGATGTCGCAACTCGATCGACTTTGCACCAAAGCTGACGCCGACCAGGTTGTCAGCCGCCTCCTCAGACAGTTCGACGTAGTGACCGGCCTTTCGGCCTGGTCAGACCCCAGACACATTCACTGACCCGTTCCGTTCACAATCTTCGTTCCGACCTGCGCGACATTCTGTACGCAGCCGTACGCGCAGCCGATCCCACCCGTCTCATTCGAACAGCGCTCACCGAGGCTGCGTGTGTCGATCGTTTGAACGTGGCCGCGCGCATCAATGTCGTTGCTGTCGGCAAGGCGGCAGGGCCGATGCTCGTCGCCTTCGCGCACCATGTTGGCCGGCCACTGTGGACGATCGTCGGTATTGGCCCGGTTCGTCCCGAGCAACTGCCGAAGAGCGCAGAGTGGTTCAACTCCGCGCATCCAGTGCCGGATGAACGCAGCGTAAATGCCGCCAGGCGCGCGCTCGATGTCGCGGCTGCGACCGGCGCTGACGACTTGTTGGTCGTCCTCCTTTCAGGCGGGGCGTCTGCGCTGATGGCGCTGCCGGCGGAAGGCATCGCGCTCGAGGATAAACAAGAGACATCGCGCCGGCTGCTGAAAGGCGGCGCCACAATCAACGAGCTGAACACCGTGCGTAAGCATCTGTCGGGAATCAAAGGCGGCAGGCTTGCGGCCGCAACGAGCGCACAAGTCATAACGCTGGTGATTTCCGACGTGGTCGGGGACGATCTTTCCGTCATCGGCTCGGGCCCAACGATGCCGGATCCCAGTACATTTGCCGACGCGCTGAACGTGCTTGATGTACGCGGCGGTCGCACGACCTATCCCGCCGCCGTAGTGGCACTGCTGGAACGCGGATCTCGAGGAGAGGTGGCCGAGACGCCGAAGCCTGACGATCGGCGTATGGCGAGATCGATTGCGCGGATCATCGGTGGACACATCACCGCTGTGGACGGCGCTGCGCAGTCGGCACGCGAGCATGGCTACGATGTGCACGTCATCGAGCAGCCGGTTGTTGGCGAAGCGCGTCAGGCGGCGCGCGCATTCATCGAGAATGCGCTCCGAGCCGCCGCTACGCTCAAACGTCCGGCATGCGTCATCGGTGGCGGTGAAACGACGGTTGTGGTGAAAGGGAACGGCGTCGGCGGACGCAATCAGGAGTTCGCGCTGGCGACGCTTGCGTATCTGGCAGGGCCGGAAAGGACCGCCCTCTACATCGGCAGCATCGGAACGGACGGGATTGACGGTCCGACCGACGCCGCCGGCGCCATCGTCGACAGCACTACCGCGCAACGTGCGTCCATGCTTGGGCTCGATCCGCAGCGGTTTCTCGACAACAACGACAGCTACCATTTCTTCAGCGCGCTGGACGACCTGCTTCGAACCGGACCCACCGGCACGAACGTTGGAGATGTCCAGGCCGCGCTAATCGCCTGAATGCCATCAACACAGATTCGAAAAGTTTTGAACGAACGCGAAGTGGAGGGCCGCCTCGAGGTCAACCCGGCGGGCTTCGGCTTCGTCGTGCCGGATATGGAGGCGCCGCGTGCCCCGAGCCAGCGGAGCGCCTCCGGCCGCGTTGACGTTTACGTCGCCGCGGCAAATCTCACGGAGGCGATGCACGGCGACCGCGTGCTCGTACGCATCGAGCGCGAGACGCCGCGCGGCCTCGAAGGCCGCATCATCCGTATCATCAAGCGCGCGCACGACACGATCGTTGGCCGATTCGAAACCGATGCCGGCGATCTCGCGTACGTCATTCCGTTCGACCGGCGCATCAAGGCGGATATTCACGTGCCGACGGGACAGACGTCAGCCGCCGAGCCGAACGACATGGTCGTCGTGCAGATCACACGCTGGCCGACCGCCACGCGAGGGCCGGTCGGTCGGGTCGTCGAGGTGCTCGGCAACGTCAACGAGCCGGGTGTCGACACCCAGATCATCATCCGCAAGCACAACATTCCTGACGCGCACTCAGAGGAATCGGTCGAAGAAGCACGGCGTCTTGGCACGGCGGTCAAACCGACCGACATCGAGGGGCGCACCGATTTCCGCCCGGTCACGACCGTCACCATCGACGGCGAGCACGCTCGTGACTTTGACGATGCGATTACGTTACAGAAGCTGCCGAATGGCAACTACTGGCTCGGCGTGCATATCGCCGATGTCTCGCACTACGTGAAGGCAGGAAGCGCGCTCGATGGCGAAGCCTACGAGCGCGGCACGTCGGTGTATTTCACCGAACGCGCCGTGCACATGTTTCCCTCCGAGCTGGCCACCGGCCTGTGCAGCCTGAATCCACACGTCGATCGCCTGGTGCAGTCGTGCCTGATGGAAGTCGATCGCCGCGGCGACGTGCTTCGCTACGAGATGCACGACGGCATCATCAACAGCGACGCGCGCATGACGTACACGGCGGTGAACGCGATTTTGACAGACCGCGATGCCGGCGCCATGGCTGAGTACAGGGAACTCGTGCCGCTGTTTGAAATGATGCGCGAGCTGTTCGACATCCTGAACGCACGCCGTCGCCGCCGCGGCTCGATTGACTTCGACCTGCCGGAGACCGAGGTGATCCTGTCGGAGTACGGCGAAATCGAGGCGATCGTTCCGGCGGAACGAAACGTGGCGCACCGCATCATCGAGGAGTTCATGCTGCTGGCCAACGAAACGGTTGCCGGGCATCTCGATGAGCAGGGGGTCCCCACACTGCACCGCGTGCACGAACCGCCGGATGAGAAGAAGGTGGCGGAGTTCGAGGAATTCATCGAACCGCTCGGCTACGGCCTCGGCGCGAGCGGTCGCACGGTGAGGCCGAGACATTTTCAGAAGCTGATCGATCGCATCCGCGGCACACCCGAGGAGCGGCCGATTGCAGCCCTGATGCTGCGCACCATGCAGAAGGCGCGCTACGACGCGGTCAGCCTGGGTCACTTCGGGCTCGCGGCGGAGCACTATACACACTTCACCTCGCCGATTCGCCGTTATCCGGATCTCGTGGTCCATCGATCGCTGCGCGAGTCGCGCCGCGGCCTTCTCACCGACGCGCGGCGCGAGCAGCTTGAAGAGTACTTACCGGACGTCGCTCGTCACACGTCCGAGATGGAGCGGCGCGCGGATGAAGCCGAGCGCGAGCTGTTGCAGTGGAAGAAGGTCCGCTTCATGGCGGACAAAGTCGGCGACGAGTACGACGGCTACATCACAGGCGTCGCACCGTTCGGTCTGTTCATCGAGCTGATCGAGCACTACGTCGAAGGTCTCGTGCACGTGTCGAGCATGGCCGACGACTTCTATCGGTTCCTCGAGCAGCAGCACGTGCTGCGCGGCGAGAACACGAAGAAGACGTATCGACTCGGTGACAAGGTGCGTGTGCAGGTGGTGCGCGTCGACATGGAACGCCGGCAGGTCGAACTTGGGCTGGTCGAGATTCTGGAAACAGTACGCCGTGAGGAACGGCGAGGCGCGCCGCGCGGCAGGACGAAACCAAAGAAAGAGGCGCGCCGCGAAGCGCGCCCGCGGCAGAAGCGGAAGCAGCGACCGGGACGACGCGAGCGCGTCGCCCGGCGCAAGCTATGATTTCTCTTCGTCCTTCATACCGTCCTTGAAATTGCGGATGCCTTTGCCGATGCCGCGACCGAGTTCGGGCAGTCGGTTGGCTCCGAAAATGAGGACGACGATAACGAGAATGATGAGCAGCTCAGGGAGGCCAATCCGGCCCATAACGTCACCTCAAGCAGGCGGTTTGTCGGGGAAAGGCTGAATTGTACCATGCGGCTCCGGTCGGAATGGCTTTTGAACCGGTCCGTGCGGAGGTTCCCAAAAATGAGACGGCTCATCGTCGCGACGGCCGTAGTTGCCCTGGGTGGAAGCGCGGCTGCATGGCGGCAGCAGGATCAAGGACAAGAAGGTCCGCTGGCGACGTTTTCGTCGCAGGCACAGCTCGTCGAGGTGTACGCCACCGTCACCGATGCAAACGGAGAGCTCGTCACCGGCCTGCGGCAGAATGACTTTCAGGTTTACGAGAACAATCGGATTCAGACGATCGAGCAGTTCGCCTTCGGAGAATTTCCGCTTACCGTCGCCCTCGGCGTTGACCGCAGCTGGAGCATGGCGGGCAAACCGCTCGAGCTCGCGAAGCAGGCATCGAAATCGTTCCTCAATCAGCTGAAGACTGGCGACCGCTCGATGGTCGTCGCCATCAGCAGCACCGCCGATATCATCGCGCCACTCACGGCGGACCGGTTTAACCAGGCCCGTCTGATCACGACGCTCGATCCTTGGAGCACGACCGCACTGCGCGATGCCATCGTCGCGTCGCTGGATCGGCTGGAATCGGAACCCGGTCGTCAGGCGCTGGTGCTGTTTTCCGACGGCAACGATCGCTACAGCAGTGCGACCGAAGCCGAAGTGATCGCGCGCGCGCGCCGTAGCAACGCCCTGATCTATCCGATCACAATCGGCAAACAACGGCCCGCCTTCCTCACGGAGCTCGCCGTCTTGACCGGCGGCCGCTCGTTCATGCTCAAGGATGCGACCGAGCTGGAAAAGACGCTGTCGACCATCGCGCGGGAACTCCGCTATCAATACCTGCTAGGCTACGCACCATCCGAGCCGATCATGCTTGGTACTCACGAATGGCGATCGATTCGGGTGGCGCTCACCGCGAATCATGCTGGCCTTCGCCTGCGTGCACGCGACGGATACACGACCGACTGATGCCTCACTCTCTCGTTATCGCGCTCTTTCAGGATCCGTCCGCGGCAGCCGGCGCGGCCAGGGACTTGCGCGCGCTCGGTATTCCGCGCCAACGGGTGTCGATTGTTGCGCGCACGCATGACGAAGAGGGGGTCCTGGCGCAGGCGTCGGACGGATCGCCAGGGTCGGAGCTCGAAGACTCACGTGCCGCATCGCGCCTGGGCGAACTGGCCGCGCATCTGGTCGCTGCTGTTGCCGTCGTCATTCCCGGTGTCGGACCGATTGTTGCGGATGGTCCGCTGGCGGCGGCGCTCGGTGAAGCCGCGGGTCACGTTGCTGGCGATATTTCGCGAGCGCTCGAGCACGCCGGCCTGGAATCCGCGGAGGCGTCCCGATGGGAGCAGCGGATCGAGGCGGGCGCCTTTCTGGTGGGGGCACATGTCGAGAGTTCGACCATCGACGCAGCTCGCGACGTCTTAATTCGTAATAACGGGTCACCTGTGGCCGTGGGAGCGTGGAGTGATTCGTAATTTCTCCGACGCTGTTGAGGTACCCCTTTTGCAGTTGCGGGGTATCAATAGGCTCGGTGACAATGAGCCATACTGACGCCGCCGTAATGCCGCCAACCGCACCGCAGAGCACGTCCGCAGACCGCGCTCCAGCCCAGGGACACCTCTATGTCCACGCTGTGAACGGGCCGCCGGAGGTGCATTTCCTCTTCGAACAGCAGCAAAAGCGCCTCGGCGGGTCGATGATGGCGTCGGTTGTCAGCCACGGCGCATTTGTATTGCTCATCCTGTTGATCATGCGGCTTGCGCCCAAGCCCGACGGCCACGCGATGCTTCTCAACCGCGCGCCAAGTGAAATCGTCTGGCTTGCCGAACCTGGCGCCGGCGGTGGCGGCGGGGGTGGGGGCAATCAACAGAAAGAGCCAATCAAGAAGGCTGAACTTCCCGGCAAGGAGAAGATCACGGTTCCGGTGCAGAAGCCGCCAGAGCCGATACCGCTCCCGGAAGTGAAGCCGCCGGAAGAGCAGAAGGTTAACATTCCGGCTGTCACGATGAGTGCCGAGAACGAAACATCTCCAGGCCTCATCGAATCGAAGGAAAACACGACCTCACAAGGTACCGGGACGCAAGGCGGCGCCGGTACGGGCCAGGGCACGGGCATCGGCAACGGCCAGGGTTCAGGTCTCGGGGAAGGAAGCGGCGGTGGAACGGGCGGCGGGGTCTACCGTCCGGGCAACGGCGTCGATTCGCCGCGTCTGCTTCGCAGCGTTCGTCCGAACTACACCGCCGAAGCGATGCGCGCCAAAGTGCAGGGCATCGTCCGACTCGAGGGCGTCGTGCTGCCGGATGGAACCGTCGGCGACGTGAAGATTACGCGGTCGCTCGATCCAACATTCGGCCTCGATCAGGAAGCAATCAAGGCTGCCAAGCAGTTCAGGTTCGTGCCGGGGACCCGTTTCGGTCAGCCGGTTGCCGTCCTCGTCAGCTTCGAAATCGAATTCACTCTTCGCTGAAAAGCGGTTTTTGATAGTCTTCGCCACATGAAAACTTTTGCGTTGACGAGTGTCCTGCTCGTTGCTGGTTCGCTTGTGTATACGCAGGCGCCGGCTGCGACTGCATCAGCCACGATTAACGATGCGATGGGGAAGACAATCGGCACGGCCGCGTTGCGGGAGACGACGAGCGGCGTGCTGATCAAAGTCGATTTCACCGCTGCGCCCGCAGGCACGCACGCGCTGCACGTTCATACGACCGGCAAATGCGACGCGCCGATGTTCATGACCGCCGGCGGCCACTTCGCGCCGGGCATGACGAAGCACGGACTGCTGGCGGCCGGGGGTCCACACGCGGGAGACCTGCCCAACATCTACGTGCCGGCTGACGGGAAACTGTCGATGGAGATCCTCGAACCAAACGTCACGTTGGCTGCGGGTCCGCGCTCATTGCTCGACGCGGATGGCTCGGCTATCGTGCTCCACGCGATGGCGGACGACTACATGACCGATCCCGCGGGTAATGCCGGCGGGCGCATCGCGTGCGGCGTTGTTGCCGCGTCCAGATAGCTTCGCGCTTCAGGCTTTCGGCGGCGGGCTGATCACGAGGTGATCGCATTCATCACATCGCGAGTAGGCCACCCCTGAGGCAGACCGACCGAGAAACCGCATGCGGACGCTGTCGCATTTCGGACAGCGTCCAGTTTCCACGTCGGCCGGAGGGGACGCCTCGCCCGGCATCCAGACGTGACCGCAGTGATCGCATCGCAGGATGCTCGTTGGAGGGTTTTCCTGGGACTGGCCCATCTCGAGCGGTTGCGGGCTCGCACATTTGGGACAGGTAATCGTCGTCGTCGAAGACATTGCACTGACGAGCTAGTCAACGCTCGTGCCCGCAATGCACGTCGAATTTCCCTTACCGTTCGCTCGTTTCACACATCTGCGTGCGCCCGATCGGTACACGCACCGACAAAAAAGGCCGGCCGCATCGCTGCAGCCGGCCTTGGCCTTCGAACCTTCAAACCACCTCGCCTAGTACATGCCTCCCATGCCGCCGCCGTGCGGCATCGCGGGCGCTTCCTTCTTCTCCTCAGGAATCTCGGAGACCAGCGCTTCGGTGGTCAGCAGCAGCGACGCGATCGATGAGGCGTTCTGCAGCGCATTGCGCACCACCTTCGCCGGGTCGATGACGCCGGCCTTCACGAGGTCCTCGTAGGTGTCGGTCGCCGCATTGAACCCTTCGTCCTGGCTCTTCTGCTCCTTCACCTTTGAGACGACGATCGAGCCTTCCTGCCCGGCGTTGGTCGCAATCCAGCGCATTGGTTCTTCGATGGCGCGCCGGATGATCTCCAGGCCGACCTTCTGATCGCCTTCGAGCTTCAGCTTCTCCAGCGCCTTGCCGCCGCGCAGCAGCGCCACACCACCGCCTGGGACAATCCCTTCCTCGACGGCCGCCTTGGTGGCATGCATCGCGTCTTCGACGCGCGCCTTCTTTTCCTTCATCTCCGTCTCGGTGGCCGCACCGACCTTGATGACGGCGACGCCACCGACCAGCTTCGCCAGCCGCTCCTGCAGCTTCTCGCGGTCGTAATCAGATGTCGTGTCCTCAATCTGGGTACGAATCTGCTTGACCCGGCCCTGGATCGCGTTCGACGTGCCAGCACCCTCGACGATCGTCGTGTTGTCCTTGTCGATGGTGACCTTCTTCGCCTTGCCCAGATCCTCGACCTTGATGTTTTCGAGCTTGATGCCGAGGTCTTCGGTAATGGCGCGGCCACCGGTGAGGATGGCGATGTCTTCGAGCATTGCCTTGCGGCGATCGCCGAAGCCAGGCGCCTTCACTGCGGCGGCCTGCAGCGTGCCACGCAGTTTGTTGACGACCAGCGTCGCCAGCGCCTCACCCTCGACATCCTCGGCGATGATGAGCAGCGGGCGGCCCATGCGGGCCACCTGCTCGAGCACCGGCAGCAGGTCCTTCATCGAGCTGATCTTCTTCTCGTGGATCAGGATGACCGGGTTTTCCAGGACCACTTCCATCCGCTCGGCGTCGGTGACGAAGTACGGTGACAGGTATCCGCGATCGAACTGCATACCTTCGACGACGTCGAGCGACGTTTCGAGCGTCTTGGCCTCTTCAACGGTGATGACGCCGTCCTTGCCGACCTTCTCCATCGCATCGGCGATGATCTTGCCGATGGTGGCGTCACTGTTCGCGGAAATGGTGCCGACCTGCGCCACCATGTTGCCGGAGACGGGACGCGCCATCTTCTTGATTTCCTCGACGACGACTTCGACCGCCCGCTCGATGCCGCGCTTGATCTCCATCGGGTTGGCGCCGGCGACAACGTTCTTCGCGCCCTCACGGTAGATCGCCTGCGCGAGCACGGTAGCCGTCGTGGTGCCGTCACCTGCGGTGTCGGACGTCTTGCTGGCCACTTCGCGCACCATCTGCGCGCCCATGTTCTCGAGCGGGTCCTTCAGATCGATCTCCTTGGCGACGGTGACGCCGTCTTTGGTGATCGTGGGGGAGCCGAACTTCTTGTCGAGGACGACATTGCGTCCCTTCGGGCCGAGGGTGACCTTCACCGCATCCGCGAGCTGGTTCACGCCGCGGAGAATCGCCTGACGCGACTGCTCGCCATAAATGATCTGTTTTGCCATGTTTATTGATCTCCTGCTGGCGGATCTGCCGATCCGCCTCTACTTGCCGTCGAGGACCGCGAGCACTTCGTCCTCGCGCATGATGAGGTATTCCTCCCCATCGATCTTGATGTCCTGCCCCGAGTACTTGCCGAAGAGAATCGTCTCGCCTTCCTTGACGTCGAGCGCCACGCGCTCGCCCTTTTCCTTCTTGCCGAGGCCGACGGCGATCACTTTGCCCTGCTGGGGCTTTTCCTTGGCGGTGTCCGGGATGATGATGCCGCCGATCTTCTGTTCGCCTTCATCGATCCTCTGGACGATGATGCGGTCGTGTAGCGGTCTGACTTTCATGTGAGTGTCGACTCCAACTGTGACTGTCTGGTAACTGCCGCGGCCTGAAGGCCCGGGCAAAATCCTTGAAATTGATGCGGTGCGCACGGTCAGTTAGCACTCACCGTGTGCAACTGCTAAGTGTAGTGAACTGGAAAAATCGGTGTCAAGGGTGCAGAACCGAAGCCGACCTCCACCCCTACGGCGGAGTCCGCCTTCAGGCGGACCGTCTCAGGCGGTACTCGGTCATCTTGCGCGCCAGCGTGTTGCGGTGGATCCCAAGCAGATCCGCGGCCTTGCACAGATTTCCGTCGGCCTTTGCCAGCACCTGGGTGATGAATTTCTTTTCGAACTCGCGCTGCGCTTCGTCGTAGCGGATCCCCTTGGTCACCATTTCGTCTACCAGTTTTTCAAGCTGCTCGCGAAGCGGCATTAGCGAACCTCTTTTCCGGTCAGACGCCTGAATGCCTCCAGGTACTTGTCCCTCGTGCGCATTACCACGTCATCGGGCAGCGAGGGGACAGGGGGCTGCTTGTTCCATTTGATCTGCTCGAGGTAGTCGCGGACGTATTGCTTATCGAAACTTGGCTGGGGACCGCCAGGCTTAAACTGATCTTTCGGCCAATAGCGCGAGGAGTCCGGCGTCATCGCCTCGTCGATGAGCATGATGCTCCCGTCGCCGGTGAGACCGAACTCGAATTTGGTATCGGCGAGGATGATGCCTCGCGCCTCCGCGTGCGCCGCGCCGAAGGCGTACAACTGCAACGTCAATTCGCGCAGCGTGGCGACGAGCTGCTCCCCGATGATGCGGCCGGCCTCGGCCTGGCTGATGTTCACATCGTGGCCGCTGGTGGCCTTCGTCGCGGGCGTGAAGATCGGCGCAGGGAGGCGATCTGATTCACGTAATCCGGTCGGCAATGGTACGCCGCACACGGAGCCGGTCTCGCGGTAATCCTTCCATCCTGATCCCGAGAGATACCCGCGCGCGACGCATTCGATGGGAATTGGATTCGTCTTCCGAACGAGCATCGAGCGGCCGGCGAGCATCTCGACATCGCCGCGCAATGCCTGTGGCAGTGCATCGACATCGATCGAAATCAGGTGATTGCGGACGATATCCCGCGTCTGCTCGAACCAGAAGGCCGACAGTTGCGTGAGCACCTTGCCCTTGTCGGGAATCCCGGAGCCAAGGACGTAATCGAATGCCGAGATTCGATCCGTGGCGACGAGCAGCAGCTCGTCTCCCGCTTCGTAGATGTCGCGTACCTTCCCCTGACGATGGGGCGCAACCCCGTTCAGACGTGTCTCGATGACGGGAGCGGCCAATGCCATGTTGGAGAAGTGGTAGAGGTCCTTTGGTGGTTGCGGGAACGCGCATCTTATCCATGTGATGAAACGCCCGCAACCGTACGCAACAGCACCGGTCGCTCCGCGAAACCAGCCTGATATATTGTGTAGGTTCCCTGAACGCGCGAATGTCAATCCGTACGGCGCTGGTCACGCTTCTGGCGATTGCCCTGTTCGCGTGGTTTCTCAGTCGCGCGAACTTGGCGGCGGTCGCTACCGAGATTGCGCACGCGCGCACCGGGCTCATCATATGGTCCATCGTCATCGCGGCCGTAATGCCGGTCGTGCGCGCCCTGCGGTGGCGCTATCTCCTCGATCCGATCGGCCCGACACGATTCGTCCCCGTGTTGAAGGCGACGATTGTCGGGTTCGCGGCGCTGGCGTTATTGCCTGCCCGGGCCGGCGATGTCATCAGACCGTACCTGGTTGCACGAACCGAAGGCCTCAACACAGCATCCGTGCTGGCCACGATCGTGATGGAGCGCGCCCTCGATCTGATCGCAGTGCTGACGCTGCTCGCCTCGTTTGTGTGGCTCTTTGACGGGAGGGCAATTCTCCCTCCATCTATGCTGGCGCCGATCCAAGCGTCGGCGACGCTTGCCGCGGCCGCGGTCGTGATGCTGATGGCGATTATGTGGACGCTAGCCACGCATCCCGAGCGCATCGCGCGCTTCGTTGCGCGCACCGACCGCATCCTGCCGCACCGCATCGCGCACGCGCTCGCGCAGCTGGCGCGCACGTTCAGCGAGGGGTTCGCCATTGCGCGCGAGCCGCGCGATCTTGCGATTGCGCTTGTCTGGTCGTTTCCGCTCTGGTTCAGCATCGCGTTGCAGGCCTGGCTCATCACGCGTGCCTTCGGCATCGTCATTCCGGTATCCGCCAGTTTTCTGATTCAGGGAATGCTCGTCATCGGGGTTGCCGTGCCGACCCCGGGCGCGGTGGGCAGTTTCCACGAGGCCTACCGGATTGCGGTGACGACGTTCTTTCACGCGCCGAATAATGCGGCGGTGAGCGCCGCGCTCGTGTTGCACGCGGTGTCGTTCCTGACCAGTCTTGTTCCGGGTGCAGTCATCATGGCGCGCGACGGCATGAGCGTCGCCGGCCTCGGTCGACTCGCGGGCGCCGCCCGCGACGAACCCCTCGACTCGGCGGGGCAGGAACGCCTCGCTCGAGGGAAAGAAACGGCAGGTTCATCCGATGAAATGCCCGTTCTGCGGCCATCTGGGCGATAAGGTCGTCGACTCGCGCGAGAGCAAGGAAGGCGAGGTCATCCGCCGCCGGCGCGAGTGCCTCGACTGCGGACGTCGGTTCACCAGCTACGAGCGGATCGACGAGATTCCCTACATGGTGATCAAGAAGGACGGTACCCGCGAGCGGTTCGAGCGTCAGAAAGTGATTGCCGGGCTGCTCAAGGCGTGCGAAAAGCGCCCTGTCAGCGTCGCGGCGCTCGAGAAGGTCGCCGATCGGATCGAGTCCACGCTGCAGGAGCGACCCGAGAAGGAAATGAGCACCGAGGAAGTGGGCCAGGTCGTGATGGATGAACTGAAGCGCCTCGATAAAGTGGCCTATGTGCGCTTCGCGTCCGTCTACCGGCATTTCCGCGACATCGGAGAGTTCATGACCGAGCTGAAGGATCTGTTGAACGCGAAAGAATAGGGATTAGGGGAAGGGGTTGAGGGAAGTGGTCAGGTGGCAGTAGCGGGCAGGAAAGAGCAGGTGGCTGCGCCGCCGCAACCACCGCCGCCGACGCGGGGGCGCAGACCGTTCCGCGACAATACGCGGCTGATCCTGTTTGGGATCTTCATTCTGCTGGCGGTCCTCGCCGGCCTGCTGACACTTGCTGCGCGATCGGCGCGGCTCGCGCCTGACTTCCTCACCGAGTTCGTTCTCTATGCGCTCTCCGCGACGAACCTGACGATTCTCGTCGCGCTCGTCTTCGTCCTCGCGCGCAACATCGTCAAGCTGCTCGTCGAGCGGCGGCACGGCCTGCCGTTCGCGCGGTTCCGCGCCAAGCTCGTCGCCGTGCTGCTCGGCATGACGATCATCCCGGCGGTGCTCGTGTTGATCGTCGGCAGCGAAGTGATCAGGAACAGCGTCGATCGCTGGTTCAACGCGCCGATGAACGACGTGCTGTCGTCGGCCAACGCCATCGCCGGCGACTACTACCAGCAACAGCAGCGGCTGGTGTCGCGTGAAGCGCAGCGCATGGCGCGGGCGCTGACGCCGGTTGACCTCGCGGCGTCGCCGATGACCGCCCGCGACGTCATTGCCGATGACGTGCTGCAGGAGCGGGTCGCGCTCGCCGAGGTGTATCGAGTCGAATCCGCAGGGGCAACGCCGCGCGTTGTGCGCGTCGTCGACATGTCCGCAACGGCGTTGCCGCGCGACTACTCGCCGGCGTCTGCGACAACGCTCGCGGAGCGCACCGCGACGTCTGCTGTCGAGATGCACGTTGTCGACCAGCTTCCCGGCGGCGGCAACCTGATTCGATCCGCAGTGCCCATTCGCTCCGCCAACGGTGGGCCTGTTCATGGCGTCATCGTCGCCAGCGAATACGTCACCAGCGAGTTCGCCGGCCGCGCGCGGCGCATGACGGCGGCATACGAGGACTATCAGCAGCTGCAGGTGCTGAAGCAGCCGCTGGCCGGGGTGTACTTGTCGTTCTTCCTGATGCTCACGTTGATGATTCTGATCGGGTCAACGTGGATGGGCCTCTACCTGGCCAAACGCATCACGCGCCCCATCCAGCTGCTGGCGACCGCGGCGAAGGAGATCGGCGCGGGGCATCTCGATCATCGTGTCGTTCCCGAGACTCAGGACGAGTTCGGCGCGCTCATCGACGCGTTCAACAGCATGGCGGGCGAGCTGTCGGCAAGCCGCCACCGGCTCGAACGATCGGCTGTGGAGCTCGAACGCAAGCACATGGACGTGGAAGGGAGAAAGCGGTACATCGAAACGATTCTCGACCGCATCGCAACGGGCGTCTTGTCCGTTGACGCGCTCGGCCGCATTCGTACTGCCAACTCCGCCGCTGTACGCTTACTGGGGATCGACGCGTCGGTCGCGGGCCTTCCCGCCCACGAGGCGTTCGGCAATTCCGAGCTCAAGCCGCTGGCCGACGTGATCGACGAGGCGCTGAGGAGCCGCGAGGACATACTTCCACGCGACGTGTCGCTGACCCGCGGCGGCCGCGAGCTGCACCTCGCGATCATGGCGACGCCGCTTCGCCGCCAGGACGGCGGATCGGATGGCATCGTCATCGTGTTTGACGATGTGACGCCACTGGTGAGGACACAGAAGGTAGCGGCGTGGCGAGAGGTGGCGAGACGCCTGGCGCACGAGATCAAGAATCCGCTGACGCCGATTCAGTTGTCCGCGGAACGCCTGCGCCGGCACCTGTCCTCCTCGCCGGAGCCCACCAAGTCGCTGGTCGACGAGTGCACGAACACCATCGTCGACGAGGTCGAGTCGCTGAAGGCGCTGGTCGACGAGTTCTCGCAATTCGCGCGCATGCCTGCGCCGCGCACTGTGTCCACCGACCTGCACGGATTGCTCGATGACGTCTTGAGCCTGTACGTCGGCATTTTCCCGGACGTCGAGATTCGCCGCCGCTTCGCGCCATCGCTGCCCAAGGTCGCCATCGATCCGGAGCAGATCCGCCGCGTCGTCATCAATCTGATCGACAACGCCATTGAAGCGATGGAGCAGCGCGGGACGATCGAGATCGAGACGCAGCACGATCCGTCGAACAATCTGGTCCGCATCGTGGTGGCTGACGATGGCCCCGGCATCCCCGTGTCGGAGCGCGACAAACTGTTCCTGCCCTACTACTCGACGAAGAGGCGGGGCAGCGGTTTGGGTCTCGCCATCGTTCGCCGCATCATCGCGGAGCACGGCGGCAGCATCGACCTCACCGACAATACGCCGCGCGGAACGCGCTTCGCGGTCGAGTTACCCTGTTAACGGATGCCATCCATTCTTCTGGTTGACGACGAACCTGGCGTTCGAAGCGCGTTGGGCGGCGTTCTTCGCGACGAAGGCTACGAGGTCGACGCGGTTGACAGCGGGGAAGCCTGCCTGGAGCGGCTCTCGCGTCAGGCCTACGACGTCGTCGTGCTCGACATCTGGCTGCCCGGCATGGATGGCCTCGCGACGTTTGCGCGCATGCGCGAGCGGCAGATCGAGTCGCAGGTGGTGATGATTTCCGGCCACGGCAACATCGAATCTGCGGTGCGCGCTATCAAGATGGGCGCCTTCGATTTCGTCGAGAAGCCGCTCTCACTCGAGAAGACGGTGCTGGTCGTACGCAATGCGCTGCGGCAACGGCGTCTCGAGGTGGAAAACCAGGCGCTGCGCGCCAAAGTCGATGCGCAGCACACGATGGTTGGCGAAAGCTACGCGATGGTGCAGCTGCGTGAGCAGGTCGCGATGGCGGCGCCGACCAACGGGCGCGTGCTGATTTACGGCGAGAACGGCACCGGTAAGGAGCTCGTCGCCCGCAATATCCATGCGATGAGCCGGAGGCGGACCGGGCCATTCATCGAAGTAAATTGCGCCGCCATTCCGGAAGAGTTGATCGAGAGCGAGCTATTTGGCCACGTGCGCGGCGCATTCACCGGGGCGGTCGCTGACCGGCGCGGCAAGTTCGAGCTGGCGCACGGCGGGACGATCTTCCTGGACGAGATCGGCGACATGACGCTGAAGACGCAGGCCAAGGTGCTGCGCGTCCTGCAGGAGCAGGTCATGGAGCCGGTCGGCGGCTCGACGCGCATTCGCGTCGACGCACGCGTGCTGGCGGCAACGAATAAAGATCTGCGCGCGGAAATTGCGGCCGGCCGTTTTCGTGAGGACCTCTACTTCCGTTTGAATGTGGTGCCCATCTTCGTTCCGGCGCTGCGCGATCGGCACGAAGACATCCCGTTGCTGGCGGACCACTTCATGGCGATGCTGGCGCGCGAGTACGGGCGGCGGCCGAAGGTGTTCGAGCCGGATGCGGTGGCGGCGCTGCAGCGATACCCGTGGCCCGGCAACGTGCGCGAGCTGCGGAATCTCGTCGAACGGCTGATGATCATGGTCCCGGGCGAGCGCATCACGGCGCGCGACCTCGCGTTCCTCGAGCAGGGAGTCGCCGCCGGCGCGGATGTTGCGGCGCCGGCGCCGTCAGCAACGACGACGCCGCTGCACGACGCGCGGGACCGCTTCGAGCGCGACTACATTCTCCGCGCCCTTGCGGCGCAGCAGGGCAACATCTCACGTACCGCGGAAGCGCTCGGCATCGAACGGAGCAACCTGTATCGGAAGATGCGTGCGTTCGGAATCATGCCCGCACGTAAATCTGAAGAGGAGGACGCGGTCTAAGTGGAAAAGGGGAGCGCGCCAAGTTACTTTTCCACTTTTCCACTTTTCAAGTTTTCCACTTCGTCCGATCCTCTTAACCGCGCTTCCAGGACCTGGTCCCGCCTGAACTGCGTCAGCTGCAGCGTGCTGATGGCGACATCGAGCAGCGCGGCGGCGGGCACGAGGCCGACAATTTCACTCTCGAGAACATTGACGCCGTGTTTCGCGGCTTCACGCTGAACCGCTTCGAACACGCGCAGGATAGGCGTCTTCTCGTAATTCGTTAGATTCATCGAGACTTGAACGATGTTCCGCTCGGCGAGCGTGACGCCCATCGCCTTGACGTAGCGGAACCCTCCGCTGCTGAAGCGCACGGCGGCGGCGATCTTTTTCGCCACGTCGAGCCGATCGGTGTTCAGGTTGATGTTGTAGGCGATGAGCGGCATCCGCGCGCCGATGACCGACGCGCCGGCGGTTGGATGCGGCATCGATGGTCCGAAATCCGGTGTCCATCCATCGCTCGTCATCTTCGCCGCAAGTCCCTCGAACTCGCCGCGCCGGATGTCCTCGAGATTCTTCCGCAGCGGATGTGACGAGGCTTCCTCGTAGAGATAGACCGGGACGTTGAACCGCTCGGCGACGGCACGCGCGGTAACTTTCGCCAGCGCGATGCAGTCTTCCATCGTTACCCCTTCGATGGGCACGAACGGGACGACGTCGACAGCCCCCATGCGCGGGTGCTCACCGGTGTGCGTACGTAGATCGATCGCCGCGATGGCTTTTTCGAAGAGGACGAGAACCGCGGCTGTGAGTCCGACCGCATCGCCGGCCAGCGTGATCACCGAACGGTTGTGCGACGTGTCGGATGACCAGTCGAGCAGCCGCACCCCCGGTACCCGCCGCAGCGCCTCGATGATCTCCTCGACGACCGTCGTACGACGTCCTTCACTGATGTTGGGGACGCATTCGATGATCGGCACCGAGTGATGTTATCGGCAATTCATTGACGGATCAGATCTTTTCCCCCATAATCCCAGCGGCGTTCTCGACCGACACATCTATCGATTGATGACGGAGCCACAGCGCAGCGATTCTGTCCGCACGCCAGCTTCAGCCGACGCCGAGCGCCAGGCGCGCATCGAAGAGCTCCTCATTTCCGGCCTGGATCATTACTTCGCCGAAGATTACGAACAGGCGATCAATGTCTGGTCGCGCGTCATCTTCCTCGACCGCGATCACGATCGCGCACGCGCGTACATCGACCGCGCGCGCAAGGCTATTGCCGAGCGGCAGCGCAAATCCGAGGAGCTGCTGCATCGCGGGCTCGATGCGTACAAGGTCGGCGACGTTGAAAGCGCGCGCGAGCTGCTGACGCGAGCCGTGGATCAGGGTGCTCCGAACGACGAAGCGCTGGTCCTCCTCGAACGCATCGGTCGTCTTGACGGCAGCGGTTTCGACGCGCCGCCGCAGCGCAGGGCGATCCCCGCACGCCGCACTGCCGAACAGTCGACATCGGGCGAACGTCCGCGGCGGTGGCCGTGGGCGGTTGGCGCGTTGCTTGGTGTATCGCTCGGCATTGCCGTCTACTACGGCGCCGCGCCAGCGCTGTCATGGCTCTCGGACGTTCCAGCCGGCACGCAAGCGGCCACGACGATTGCACCAGAACCGCTGCCGATCGTACGCAGCGCCGACACGCTGCTCGATCGCGCGCGCTCGCTGTACGCGGGTGGACACCTGCGCGATGCCTTGCGCCTCCTCGATCGCATCGGCATCGGAGATCCGCTTCGTCCGGAGGTCGATCGCCTGCGCGCCGACATCCAGCGCGATCTGCTGGCGGCTATGTCGACGCACACATCCGACACCGCGGCAGGGATACGCCGGTGAAGTGTCCGAAATGCGACTACCTCGGTTTCGAAACCGGCGACCGTTGTAAGAACTGCGGATACGACTTCTCGCTGCTGTCGGTCGCGGACGCTCCGCTCGATCCGACGCCTGATTACGACATCGATCCGCCGTCTATAGACGACCTGCCCGTGCACGTCTTCATCGACGATCGTCGTGAGGTGATGGACGACTCGTTGCGGCTTTCGATCGCGCCCGAAGAGGAGCCGCCATCGGTTCCCGCTGTTTCGTTGGCGGCATCGGCTCCTACGCCGGTCGATGCGCTTCCGCTGTTCCGGCCACGCAAGGTCGATGATGACGAGCCGCTCATTAAGTTGCCGGCAGCACCGCGACCGCCACTTGCGGTGCGGAGAACTCCGGATACGCCGCGGCTGCGCCCAATGCCCAGACCGTCATTACGCCCGTCTCCCGCGCCTGCATTGCAGTTCGCCGAAGACACCGACACGTCTGAGTACGTGGAAGCGATGGCTTCGCTGCGGCCCGAGCCGAAACGCGATGTGCAACTGCCGTCGAGCGACCTCGCCAGCGAAGCAACCCACCTCGGTACGCGGATTATGGCGGTGCTGGTCGACTACGCGATCCTGCTCGGCATCGATGTTGGCGTCGTCTACTTCACCGTTCGGATCGCGGGGTTGTCGATGGGAGAGTGGCGGCTGCTACCGATTGTCCCGATGCTCTCGTTCCTCGCGTTTCTCAAGGTCGCGTACTTCTATTCGTTTACCGCGGTGGGCGGCCAGACGATCGGCAAGATGGCCGCGGGTACGTGCGTCGTCAGCGACAACGGCAATCCTGTCGGTGCGGCGCGCGCAATGCGGCGCACGTCGGCTGGCATCCTCTCGTTCCTGCTGCTCGGTCTGGGTTTCGTTCCCGCGCTTTTTGGGGACGGTCGTGCGCTTCACGATCGCCTCTCGGGCACGCGCGTCATCCGTCTCCGGTCCGTCTGACCGCGGGACTCCGCCATGTCTCTGCGGCGTCTAGGCGTCTTCATCGCAACCTGTGCGCACGTTGGCTACGCGCCGGTTGCCCCGGGTACGTGGGGCTCCGCCGTTGGCCTGTTCGTCTACTACCTCGTCCGCCGTCAGGGCTCGATGACAGTCGAACTGGCCGTAATCGCTGTCATCATGGTCGTCGGGTTGTGGGCCGCAACCGAGGCGGAACATCACTTTGGTGGAATCGATCCGGGGCCGGTGGTGATCGATGAGGTCATCGGGATGTTGATCACGCTGGCGCTGCATCCGGTGAACGTGTTGGGCGCTGTTCTGGGATTTCTGATCTTTCGCGTGCTCGACGTCGTCAAGCCGTGGCCGGCACGACGCCTCGAGCTGCTGCCCGGAGGGTTCGGCGTTGTGCTCGACGACGTGATGGCGGGTATCTATGGGAACCTGTTGATGTGGGCCTCCATCCGTCTTCTGCCAACCTGGTTTACATGAAGCCAATCCGGCGTGCCGCGATCATCGCCGTCGGCAGCGAGATGCTGACGCCGTCAAAGATGGACACCAACTCGCTGTTCATCACCGAGCAGCTGAACCTGATCGGCATCCAGCTCGCGTTCAAGACGGTTGTGGGCGACGACCGCGGCGACCTCGAGGCCGCGGTGCGGGAGGCGCTTGCGCGTGTGGACCTCCTTGTCTGTTGCGGTGGCCTGGGGCCCACCGATGACGACTTGACGCGCGACGTCGTCGCTGACGTTTTGAATCGACCGCTCATCGAGGACGCATCGATCACGGCGAAGATCCGCGATCGATTCGAGCGACGGGGGCTGCAGATGCCGGAGATCAACCGTCGTCAGGCGATGGTGCCGACGGGCGCGCACGTGTTGCCCAATGCGGCCGGCACGGCGCCAGGCCTGTCGATTGACAACAGCGATCAGCTGGTGCTGCTGCTTCCCGGCCCCCCGCGCGAGCTGAAGCCGATGATGACGAGCGTCACCGAGACGCTTCTGCGCGAGCGCGCGGGTGGCATGTCGCTCGTTCGCCGCGTCATCAAGATTACCGGACGCAGCGAGTCGCACACCGAGGAAGCCGTTCAGCCGTTCTATGCGGAGTGGGCGCGCGCGAAGGTTCCTATTTCGGCGACGATTCTCGCGTCCCTTGGGCAGATCGAGCTGCACCTGACGGCCTGCTGTGCCTCGAGAGAGGAGGCCGAAGCGGCGCTCGATGCCGCCATCGAGCAGGTCAAGAGTGTCATGGGGCTGCACGTTTACAGCACCGACGGCCGTGCGCTCGAAGAAGTGCTTGGCGCGATGCTCATCGAGCGCAAGCTGTGGATCGCGGTCGCGGAGTCGTGTACCGGCGGCCTGATTGCGTCGCGTCTGACCGACGTGCCCGGCAGCTCGCGCTACGTCGAGCGCGGAGTCGTCAGCTACAGCAACGCTGCGAAAACAGAGTTGCTTGGAGTTCCTGCGGAAATGATCCAGACGCACGGCGCGGTGAGCGAGCCGGTCGCCACCGCAATGGCTGGAGGCATCCGCGCGCGGGCGCGCACGGACATCGGCGTGGGCGTGACAGGCATTGCCGGGCCGGACGGTGGAACCCCGGAGAAACCAGTCGGCACCGTCTGCATCGCCGCGGCGTCGGCCGGCGCTCCGCGGGTACGGACGTTCCGCTTCGTCGGCGGCCGGGAGATGGTGAAGTTTCAGGCCTCGCAGGCGGCGATGGATATGGTCCGCCGGATGCTGCTCGAGTCTATTTAATCCCCTTGTAGATGCGCTCGTCATAGAGCGCGCCCGACAGCGGCGCGAAGGCGGCTCGGAACTTTCGGGTGTGTTCAGCCACCTGGTGCGCCTCGAAGGATTTCTGGTCGTTCCAGATCTCCATCACCGTGAAATGGTTCGTGCGGTTCGGCTGGAGGGTTGCGTCGAACAGCACGTTGCCGTTCTCCCGTCTCGCCGCCACGGCGAGCTCCTGCAGCATCCCCGGCACCATCTCGCGACCTGCTCCCGCATCCGCGTGGGTCAGCACGTAAATCGCGTCGTCGGACGCCACGCGAGTACTCAACTGAACCGCCACAGGCGCGAGCGGACGATCGTCGATGGGCGCGAGGAGAGCGTTCTGCAAGTCGTCGCGTAATTTCCTGACGTCGGCCGACGCCTGGTGCGCCTGCAGCGCGGCCGCGTCGCTCCAGTGCTCCTCGATAGCGAAGAGATTCGGCCGGCCGATCTGCTGCAGGATGGCGACGCTGGTGATAGCCGCCATCTTCTGCGTCGCTTGACGATACGTCTTCAACGCGGCAATCGCCCGCCCGACGTCGGATGGCGTCACTTCAAGGTAGACGACGCGCGCCGTCGCGACGGGCGGCGGCGCCGCCGCTGTCTGCGCGCCGGCAACGGCTGCGACCGTGAGAAGCCAGAGACTAGCCGACGCTCTTGTAAATCCTCTCATCGAAGAGCGCTCCCGAGAACGGGCCGAACGTGTCGCGGAACTTCTTCGTATGCTCGGCGACGGCGTGTGCATCCAGCGCCTTGTCGTCCTTCCAGATCTCGACAATCGTGAAGTGGTTGTTGCGGTTCGGTTGGACGGTGGCGATGAACAACGCATTGCCCGGTTCCTGGCGCGAACGGATGGTCAAGTCTTTCAGTGCGGCCTCGGCGGTGTCGCGCTGTGGCGGAACGGAATCGGCGTGCGTGATGACGTACACGGCGCCGGTGCCGCTGACCGTCGCCGATGGCGCGCCGACCGAGGTCAGCAGCCGCTCATCGATCGGGCTGACGCGTGTTGATTGGAGCACTTCATCGAGCTTGCGGGTTTCCGCGGAGGTCTTGTGCGCCTCGAGCGCCGCGTTGTCACGCCAGCTCTCGTAGATGGCGAAATGATTTGAGCGGCCGACCTGCTGCAGTACATCGACGCGCAGCGCGCCGATGGCGTTTGCGGCCGCACGCTTGTAATCCTTCAGCGCGGTCGCCACACGATTCGTCTCGGCGGGTGCAACCTCGAGATAGACGACGCGGTACGTCGCCGGAGCGATCGCGGGCGCCGGCGCCTGTGCATAGGCCGCACTGATCGGGTACAGGCAGGCGAGAATGGCGAACGCACGACGCATCAGAAACCTCCCACTTCCCACTTCCAACTTCAGCACGCGTGCGAGTATACACAGGTGCGACTGTTCGTGGCGGTCGAGATCGGTGACACTCTGGCCGCGCGCGCCGCCGACGTCAGCCACGAGCTGCAGCGCCGAGCATCCGATGCGGCACCGCGTGCGAAGGTCACGTGGGTTCCGTCCGACCGCCTGCACCTGACGATCCGTTTCATTGGAGAAGTTGACGAGCAAACCGGTGCGGCGGTTTGCGAGGCGCTGCGGCCGCCGCTCGCAATCGACAGCTTTGATTTGGCGCTTGGCGGCGCAGGCGCGTTCCCGAAGGGCGGCTCGCCGCGAGTTCTCTGGATTGGCGTGACGGCTGGAGGTGACGCCCTCCTCGCGATCGAGCGAGAGGTGACGTCGCGGCTGAGGCCGCTCGGCATCGAGGACGAGGGTCGCGCTTACAGTCCCCACCTGACGCTCGCGCGCGTGCGAGAGCCTGCCGGTCTCAGAACCGCGCGGCTCCTCGAGGGATTGACCGATCGCGAGATCGGCACGGTCCGCGTCAGCGCGATTACACTGTTTCAGAGCAAGCTGTCGCCGAAAGGTCCGACATACAGGCCGCTTCTGCGCACACGATTGGGTTGAATGGGAGTTATCGCCATCGTTCTCGGATATTCGTTGGGGGCAATCCCCTTCGCGCTTCTGCTGACGCGATCGCGCGGCGTGGATCTGCGTCATGTCGGCAGCCAGAACGTGGGAGCGGCGAACGTGCTGCGAACGACGGGTGTGTCGCGGGCGATCGCCGTGATGCTGCTCGATGCAACGAAGGGCGCCACCGCGGTCATCCTTGCGCGCCTGGTGACAGATAACCTTGCGGTCGTCACGGCTGCGGGCGTCGCGGCGATCGTCGGTCACATCTATCCTGCGTGGCTGGGGTTCCGCGGCGGCAAGGGTGTCGCGGCCTCGGCGGGTGTTTTCGGAGTGCTCGCGCCGCTGGCTACAGCGATCGCCGTGGGCGTGTTCGTCACGACGATTTTCATCACACGTTTCATTTCCGCCGGGTCGGTTACCGGAGCCCTGGCGCTCGCTGTCGCTACGGCAATCACCGACGCGCCAGGCCCGGTCGTCGCCGGTGCGATCGTCGCCGCACTGCTGGTCATCCACCGGCATCGCGACAACCTGTCGCGGCTCATCGCCGGCACCGAGCGCCGGATCGGATTGCGTCTGTGATTGCGGTTCTCGGCGCCGGAGGGTGGGGCACCGCACTCGCCGTGCACCTGGTGCGTATGGGACACGAGGCGTGGCTCTGGGGGCGCGATGCGGCGCTCATCCGCGAACTGCGCGCGCGCCGCGCCAATGCCGTCTATCTGCCCGACATCACATTCCCGCCGGGATTGCAGTGCACAGCGGACGTCGCGGAAGCGCTCGATGGCGCCGATGTTGTCGTCGTGGCGGTTCCCTCGCACGGGATGCGCGACGTGCTGCGGCGTGCTGCGCCACTTGTGCCTCGTAATGTCATCGTGGTCAGTGCGGCGAAGGGCCTCGAGCGGGACACGCTCTTCCGGCCCTCCGAGATCGTCGAGCAGGAGCTTGGGTCTGGCGTACGTGTCGGCGTGCTGTCCGGGCCAAGCTTCGCATCCGAAATGGCGCGAGAGCTGCCGACGGCAGTGTGCATTGCCTCGTTGGATCGACGCGTTGTGGAACAGGTGCAGGCAGAATTTCGAGCGCCGTATTTCCGTTTGTACGGGACACGCGATGTCGTCGGCGTCGAGATCGGTGGCGCATTGAAGAATGTCATCGCTATCGCCGCGGGCGTCGCCGAGGGATTAGGGCTCGGGCACAACGCGCAGGCTGGACTGATTACCCGCGGTCTCGCCGAGATCGCGCGTCTGGCGTGCGCGGCTGGCGCGCAGCGTGAAACGCTTGCCGGTTTGACCGGACTCGGCGACCTCGTGCTGACGTGCACGGGATCGCTCAGTCGGAACCGTCACGTCGGTCTCGAGCTGGCGCGCGGCCGTGCGCTGGCGGATGTGCTCGCCGGCATGAAGATGGTGGCCGAGGGCGTTCGCACCACTGACGCGGCGCTCGCCCTCGCATCGCGTCATGGCGTCGAGCTGCCGATTGCCGCCCAGGTAGCCGAATTGCTCGCCGGCCGTAAAGATGCGCGGACGGCGCTGTACGATTTGATGTTGCGGCCTCAGAAGGCCGAGGCCGGATAAACCATGGGATTTTTTGACAAGCTGCGCGACAGCCTGACGCGCACGAAACAGCAGATCGTCAGCCGCTTCGAGGAGATCGTCGAGCAGGCCGACACCGAAGAACAGCGCACTCGTCCTGTCAACGTCGACACCATCGAAGCGCTCGAAGAACTGCTGATCTCTGCCGACATCGGCCTGGCCGCGACCGAGCGGATCGTCAACGCCGTCCGTTCGAGGGCAAGGCATGGCGAGAGCCTTCGCGACCTCGTGAAGGAAGAGATCCGGAAGGTGTTCGACGCGGTCGAACGGCCGGCGCCGAACGGCCATCACCCACACGTCACAATGATTGTCGGCGTGAACGGGACCGGAAAGACGACGACGGTCGGGAAACTCGCGAATCTGTTGAAGGCCGAAGGGCAGCAGCCGCTCGTCTGTGCCGCCGACACGTTTCGCGCCGCTGCCGTCGAACAGCTCGAAATCTGGGCGAAGCGTGCAAACGTGGACATCATCCGCGCAAAGGAAGGCGCGGACCCTGCGGCGCTCGTATTCGACGCCATTCAGTCAGGGAAGGCGAAGGGTCGTGATCCCATTCTCGTCGACACCGCCGGACGCCTGCACACTCGCGTCAACCTGATGAACGAGCTGGACAAGATCCGTCGGGTCGCGGCGAAAGCCGCCGAGGGTGCGCCGCACGAGGTGTTGCTCGTACTCGATGCCACGGTCGGTCAGAATGGATTGCAGCAGGCGAAGGAGTTCACGAGCGTGGCGGGCGTCACCGGTATTGTGTTGACCAAGCTCGATGGCACCGCGAAAGGCGGCGTTGCCGTTGCCATCGCCAACGATTTGAAGCTTCCCATTCGATACGTCGGCGTCGGCGAAGGAATCGACGATCTGATTCCGTTCTCCGCGCAGGACTACGTCGACGCGCTCTTCCAGGAGAAGTGGTAGTCGATCAGGACTTGCGTTGGATGCGCCGCGCGCTCGAGCAGGCGCGCCGCGGAATCGGTCGCACCACTCCGAACCCTGTCGTCGGCGCAACGATCGTCACCGACGAAGGCGTCGTCGTCGGGGACGGCGCGCACGAACGCGCTGGCGAACCGCACGCGGAGATCCACGCGCTTGACGAGGCGGGCGATCGCGCCCGAGGCGCGACACTCTACTGCACGCTCGAACCCTGCTGTCATACGGGGCGGACCGGTCCGTGCACCGAGCGAATCATCGCAGCGGGAATAAAGCGAGTTGTCGCGGCGATGGAAGATCCGAATCCAGTTGTGAGCGGCCGCGGATTCGCAGCGCTGCGAGCGCAGGGAATCGATGTCGTCGAGGGTGTCGGCGGGTATGAATCAGCGCGTCTCAACCAACCGTTCCTCACGGCGGTGCGCGAGCGGCGCCCGTTCGTCATCGTCAAAGCTGCCACGAGCATCGACGGCCGCATCGCGGCAGCGCCAGGCGTGCGCACGCCGCTCACGTCGAAGGAGGCAAACCGCCGCGTGCAATACCTGCGCGCGCAGGTGGATGCGGTTGGGATCGGCTCAGGGACGTTGCTCGTTGATGACCCGCTGCTGACCGCACGTGACGTCTATCGCGAGCGGCCGCTGGTGCGCGTCATCTTCGACCGTCGTCGCCGTACGCCGCCGCACGCGCGGGTGTTTTCGACGGTGGAGCAAGGGCCAGTGCGCGTGGTCGGAGCGGACGGCGAAGACCTACAATCAATCCTCCGCGAGTTGGCCGGCGAGGGCATCCAGAGCCTGCTGCTGGAGGGTGGTGCACAGCTCCATGCCGCGGCTTGGGACGCAGACGTGGTGGATTACGTCCAACTGTATGTGACGCCAGTCGCGCTGGGGCCCGGCGGTGTACCGCTGTTTGGCGGACGGCCATGGTCGTTGTCGTCGCTGATCGAGCCGAAAGCCGAGATGCTCGGCCCGGATACACTCATCGAAGGGTATGTTCACCGGCCTCATTGAAGCCGTCGGCACCGTCTCGGAACTGCGGACGGGCGCGGGCGGCATCCGCATTCGTATTCGCACAGACCTTGCGTCGCAGCTCGCGGTGGGCGACAGTCTGGCCGTCAACGGCGTCTGCCTGACGGTCATTGCCGCCGACAGTGGGGAGGTGCACGCCGACATCGGGCCCGAGACCGCGCGAGTGACGACGCTCGGATCGTTGCGCCAGGACCAATCGGTGAATCTCGAGCGGCCGATGCGTGCGAATGGACTGGTGGGAGGCCACTTCGTGCAGGGCCACGTTGACGGGACCGCCGCCGTCGACGAAATCCGGCCGGACGGCGATTCGCACTGGCTGACCATCGCGTTCGATCGCAGCCTGTCGCCCTACTTCATTCGCAAGGGGTCAGTTGCCGTGGACGGCGTCAGCCTGACGATCGCGGGGCTTGGCGGCAGCGTATTCGACGTGATGATCATCCCGTTCACCTGGGCGAACACGTCCCTCTCGGCGCTGAAGGTCGGTGACCGCGTGAACATCGAATGCGACATGATTGGCAAGCACGTCGCCAGAGCCGTCGCATTGTTGGAAGACGGCAAACTGAAGGCGTAGCAGCGCGGACCATGTCAGGTGCGCGAATAGAGAAATGACCAAAAACATCCGCATCGCCAAAGGCGCTCGCAGGAAGTCTCCTTTCGCATCGATCGAGGAGGCGGTCGCCGCCATCCGCGCCGGCCAGATGATCATCGTGTGCGACGACGAGGATCGCGAGAACGAAGGGGATTTGACCATCGCTGCGGAGAAGGTAACGGCTGCTGCCATCAATTTCATGGCGAAGCACGGACGCGGTCAGATTTGCCTTTCGATGACAGGCGCGCGCCTCGACGAGCTGGACATACCGCTCGCGGTGACCTCCAACACGACGAATTTCGGCACGGCATTCTGCGTACCGATTGATCTCAAGAAGGCAGGCACGGGTATTTCAGCCGCGGATCGCGCGGCCACGATTCTGGCCGCGGTCGACGCGGCGACCCGGCCGGGCGACTTCGCGCGGCCCGGCCACGTGTCGCCGCTGCGCGCGCGCGACGGCGGCGTGATGGTACGAGCCGGGCAGACGGAAGCGGCCGTCGATCTCGCGCGCATGGCCGGTCTGTACCCTGCTGGTGTCATCTGCGAAATCATGAATGAGGACGGCACCATGGCGCGCGTGCCGGAGTTGACGAAGTTCGCGCGCAAGCACGGCATGCTGATGATCACGATCGCGGATCTGATCCAGTACCGCATGCGCACGGAACGGCTGGTCAAACGGGTTGCGCATGCGCAGCTGCCGACCGAACACGGCGACTTCGAGATCTACGCGTACGAAAACCTCATCGACGACATGACACACGTCGCGCTCGTGCGCGGCGACATCGGCGACGGCAGGGACGTGCTGGTCCGCGTCCACTCGAAGTGCCTCACGGGCGACGTGTTTCACTCCGCGCGGTGCGATTGCGGCGCCCAGCTCCATACGGCGATGGCGCGCATCGCTGAAGAAGGGCGGGGCGTGCTCTTGTATCTGAATCAGGAAGGACGCGGCATCGGCCTGGCGAACAAGATTCGCGCCTACGAGCTACAGGATCAGGGGTTCGATACGGTCGAGGCGAACGAGCGTCTTGGCTTCAAACCTGACCAGCGCGACTACGGCATTGGCGCCCAAATCCTGAGCGATCTGGGAGTCACGACCATGCGTCTGCTGACGAACAATCCGCGCAAGTTCGTTGGCCTGCAGGGTTATGGTCTGTCGGTCTCCGAGGCCGTCGCGCTCGAAATCCCAGCGTCCGAATCAACCCGCAAGTATCTGAAGACGAAGAAAGATAAGCTAGGACATAAGCTGTCTTCCGTTTAGGCGAGAAAGGCGGGATAGGCGAGAACGGTTTTTTTCCGGCCTTCTTGCCCTTCCAACCCTTCCCGCCCTAAACTAAGCGTTTGCGCCCGTAGGGTTTAGGGTCGCGGTGTCCCCATGTTCGAGTCGCTGAGCACGCGCATCCAGGATGTCTTCAAGTCGCTGCGCGGCGAAGTCCGGCTCACGCCCGAGCATGTCGAAACCGCGCTACGCGAAATCCGGCTGGCGCTGCTCGAAGCTGACGTCAATTTCAAGGTCGTCAAGGCGTTCATCGATCGTGTCCGCGACCAGGCCATGGACCAGACGGTCCTCAAGAGCCTTTCGCCCGGACAGCAGGTCATCAAGATCGTCCGCGACGAAATGCTGGCGCTCTTCGGGGACACCGAAGGAGGCCTGCGAAAGGACGCGCCGACTCCGCGGGTGGTGCTGCTGCTCGGACTGCAGGGTTCGGGCAAGACAACCACGTCGGGCAAGCTGGCGATGTGGCTGACGCGGCAGGGCAAGCATCCGCTGATGGTCTCAACGGACGTGCGGCGTCCCGCGGCGATTCAGCAGCTGTCGATCGTCGGCCAGAAGGCTGACGTGAAGGTTTACGAGCCGGACACGATGGATCCGGTTGTGCGCGCCAGCGGGGCGCTCGCGGAAGCGAAGGCCAAAGGGTTTGATACGGTCATCGTCGATACTGCAGGTCGACTGCACATCGACGATGAATTGATGGACGAGCTGCAGGCGATCAAGTCCGCTGTGCAGCCGTCCGACCTGCTCTACGTTGCGGATGCGATGACCGGGCAGGATGCGATCAAGAGCGCTGGTGAATTCAACCGGCGCGTCGGCGTAACCGGCGTCGTGCTGACCAAGCTCGATGGCGACGCGCGCGGAGGCGCGGCGCTCTCCGTTGTCTCGGTCGTCGGCGTGCCGATCGCGTTTGTCGGCAGCGGCGAGCAGCTCACGGATCTCGAGCTGTTTCATCCAGACCGAATCGTGTCCCGGATGCTGGGCATGGGCGACGTGCTGTCGCTCATCGAGAAGGCCGAGGCCGCAATCGATCAGGACGAAGCGGCGGATCTCGAAGAGAAGCTGCGGAAAAACGAGTTTACGCTCGATGACTTCCGCAAGCAGCTCAAGACGATCAAGCGGATGGGACCGCTCGAAAGCATTCTCGGGATGATTCCGGGGCTCGGCAACATCAAGCAACTCGCGGAGAACAAGCCCGACGAGAAGCAGATGGGGCGCGTCGAGGCGATCATCTCGTCGATGACGGCGGAAGAGCGGCGCAACGACAGGATCATCAACGGGAGTCGGCGCAAGCGCATCGCGAAGGGGAGCGGCACGACAGTCGAGGAAGTGAATCGGCTGTTGAAACAGTTCGGCGAGATGCGCAAGGTGCTGGCGATGATGAGCCAGGGTGGCGTGAAGGGCATGCCGAAGATGCCGAAAATGCCGCAGGCCGCGCAGGCGGGCAGCTTCGCGGCGGCCGGTGGCAAGAAGCGGAAGAAGGGCGGCCCGTGGGGGTTGATTAAATCCCGGTAGGTTCGGGCTTCGTTGGTTCGCGGTTCGTAGGAGAGGAAATGCTGACGATTCGTTTGCGGCGGATGGGCTCGACCAAGAAGCCCTATTTTCGTGTAGTGGTCACCGAGGCGCGTTCGGCGCGCGACAGCAGCTTTGTCGAGAACGTCGGGACGTACAACCCGCGCTCGAAGCCGGCGCAGGTCAACTTGAACAAGGGGCGCATCGAGCACTGGTTGAAGCAGGGCGCGAAGCCCTCGGATTCCGTGCGCACGCTGCTCGGTAAGCATCTGACGCGCGATCTCGGCGCGACACCGGTGGTCGAAGCGCAGTAAATGGCCGACCCGATCAAGGACGTCGTAGAAGTCATTGCCCGGGCACTCGTCGACCACCCCGACGCGGTGAGAGTGACCGAGAACGAGCGGCGCGGCATGAAGGTCTACTCGTTGACGACAGCGCCGGGCGACATGGGGAAAATCATCGGTCGTCAGGGACGCACGGCGGCGGCGTTGCGGACACTCGTGGCGCTCACCGCGGAGAAGCACGGGAAGAAAGCGCAGCTCGATATCAGGGATTGATGTGAGCTGGGACGACTGGGCCGTGGTGGGACGCATTGGCCGACCGCACGGTTTGAAAGGCCAGGTCGTCATCAATCCTGAGACCGATTTCGTCGAGGAGCGATTCGCGGCGGGCGCGAGCGTCTGGACGAAGTCGGCGGGCAGCGAGCAGCAGCTCACGATTGCGTCGCTGCGAATGCAGAGCGGCCGGCCGATTGTCGGGTTCGTTGGCTTCGAGCGCATCGAGGATGTCCAAGGGCTTGCGGGTCAGGAGCTCAGAGTTCCCGAAGGGGAGCTGCAGCCGCTGCAGCCGGGCACCTATTACGAGCACCAGCTCGTTGGATGCGTGGTCGAGACATCAGGCGGCGACGTTGTCGGCGAGGTGACGAAGGTCGAAGGCGGCGCGGGCGGCAGCAGGCTGGTGATTGACGGACCGCGTGGCGAGATTCTGATTCCGCTGGCCGTTGATATCTGCCTGGAGATCGACGTCGAGAAGAAGCGCATCGCCATCGATCCGCCGGCAGGGCTGCTCGAGCTGAATGAGAAGAGGTCGGGACTCATTACGCATTCCGAAATACGGACGAAGCGCCATGCACGATTTCGGAATGCGTAATGAGTCCCGACCCCTGAAGTTCGACGTCGTCACGATCTTCCCGCGGATGATCGAAGCCGCGCTGGCGGAAGGGGTCGTTAGCCGCGGGATTGCCGCCGGGGTGCTCGACGTGAGGATCCACGATCTCCGCGACCACACGACCGATCGTCACCGCAGCGTAGACGACGTTCCTTATGGCGGCGGGCCAGGGATGGTGATGAAGCCCGAGCCGCTGGTGCGTGCGGTCGAAGAGATTCGACGAAGCCGCGGGATCCCCGATACGGTGGTCCTGCTCTCGCCGCAGGGCGAACCGTTTACGCAGGCCGACGCGGTGCGTTTGAGCAAGCTCTCGCATATCGCGCTGCTGTGCGGCCGATACGAGGGGATGGACGAGCGGGTGCCGCGGCTGGTGGGCGCTCGCGAGATTTCGCTCGGTGACTTCGTGGTCAGCGGCGGCGAACTGCCCGCCATGATCGTCGTCGATGCGATCAGCCGGCTGGTTCCCGGTGTTGTCGGCGACGAGCAGTCGGTGGCCGAGGATTCGTTCGCGCGCGGACTGCTGGATTATCCGCACTACACGCGGCCGGCGGACTTTGCCGGCTTGAAGGTGCCCGACGTGCTGTTGTCGGGACATCACGCGGACGTGCGGCGGTGGCGGAAGAAGACGGCGCTGGCGCGAACGCTGGATCGGCGACCGGATTTGATCGAGCGTGCGTCGCTCGATGAGGAAGATCGAGCGCTGCTCGAAGAGATTATCAAGGAACGCGGACCCGAAGGGTCCGCGCCGCAAAAATCGTAGATCGGTCGAGAGCAGGGCGGGCCTTGTCAGGCCCGCCAGACGGAGAGATGTCATGAGTGCCATAGAGCTGGTCGAGAAGTCGCAACTGACGGATCGGCCCCGGATGAAGTCTGGCGACACCGTGCGCGTGCACGTGAAGGTGCGCGAGGGCGACAAAGAGCGGATCCAGATCTTCGAAGGAATCGTGATCGGGATGCATCGCGGCGGCGCGCGCGCGTCATTTACCGTCCGCAAAGTGTCGTTTGGTCAGGGCGTCGAGCGCATCTTCCCGCTGCACTCGCCGACGATCGCGAAGGTCGATATCGTCCGCTCGGCGCGCGTGCGGCGCGCGAAGCTGTACTTCCTCCGCGATCTGAAGGGGAAGGCGGCGCGTATGAAGGAATCGACGACGAAGAAGCAGTAGAATTCAAGCTCCAAGTTCCAAGATCCAAGTTCCAAATTCCAAGGTTGGAGCTTGGATCCTGGAGCTTGGAGCTTGGAACCTGGAACTTCCCGATGGTTAAAGTCCGCGCGATGCGCACGCTCGAAAACGCCTTGCGGCGTTACGGGTTCCAGCGCATCGCCGGCGTTGACGAGGTAGGACGGGGTTGCCTGGCCGGTCCCGTCGTCGCCGCCGCGGTCATTCTCGATCCCGACCGCTACATTCCCGGCATTCACGATTCGAAGACGGTGACAGCACTCGAGCGCGAGCGGCTGTTCACAGTGATCACCCGCAAGGCGGTGGCGTGGTCGGTCGCATCGGCGCAGCCCGCGGAGATCGACGTGATGAACATCCATCGCGCATCACTCGAGGCGATGCGGCGTGCCGTGATGACGCTGGCGCCGCTGCCCGATATGGTACTGGTGGATGCGTTCCGCATCCCGGATCTGCTGATGGCGCAGCGTGGCGTACTGCACGGCGACCGGCGATGCACGGCCATTGCGGCGGCGTCGATCGTGGCAAAGGTGACCCGCGATCGCGAGATGCTCGCCCAGCACGCCGTGGACCCACGGTACGGCTACGACCGTCACAAGGGTTACGCGACGGCAGATCACCTTGCCGCCGTTGCACAGCACGGCTATTCGCAGATCCACCGCCGCTCCTTCAGACCCCCCTCGCTGTTTGATACGATGGATGAGTAAGTCCCTCCAAGTTCTCCAGTGGCAATTGATCGCGAAGCGACACTAAAGCAGGCGGACAAGCTGGTCCGCCAGGGAAAGCTCGACGGAGCGATTGCGGAGTACGTGCGTCTCATCGACGAGTATCCGACTGATTGGAACGCCATCAACGCCCTCGGCGACCTGTACCTCAAAGCCGGCAACAGCGATAAAGCGCTCGAGCAGTACATTCGCATCGCCGACCATCAGTTCTCCGAAGGCTTTTTTCCGAAGGCTGCCGCGCTCTACAAGAAAGCGCTGAAGCTGCAGGCCGGTCACGAGCACATCCTCCTGCAGTTGGCCAGCGTCGGCGAGCGCCAGGGGAAATTCGTCGATGCCAAGCAGTATCTGAAGCAGGTTGCGAAACAGCGAGAGGACCGCGGCGAGCCGCGCGCGGCCGCTGAATGCATCCTGCGTCTCGGCTCGATGCCGGAAGCGGACGTCGAGTCGAGGATTGCCGGGGCGCACGCGGCACAGCAGATCGGCGACGGATTTCGCGCAGTCGAACTGCTGAAGCAGGCCGCGCAGACGCTCGAGAAAGAAAAGAAGCGCCACGAGGCGCTGCAACTGCTCGCCGAAGCAGCGGACATCGATCCCTTCGACGCTGAGCTGCGCATCCGACTCGCGCGCGAATTCCTGAGTGCCGGTCACCTGAAGCAGGCGCGCGTCTATCTAAACTTCGAGACGGCAGGCGACGATGTAGAGCTGCTGATGGCGCTGGCGATGCTGGAGTTCGCCGATGGACGTGAGGAGGACGCTCGCGTCGCCGTCGGGCGCGTGCTCGCGCTGGCGCCCGACCGCGAGCCGGACATTGTCAAGCTGGCGGATGATTTGCTGGCAAAGGCGCGCATCGAGTCCGCGTATGCGTGCGTGGACGCAATCACGGACGCGGCGTTGCTGCAGGGGGACGCAGCCGCGGCAGCGGCGGCGCTCCAGAAGTTTGTGACGGCGAGCCCTTATCAACCCGCGGTCGCAAAGCTGGCCCACATTGCGGAGGATCTCGTTCGCAACGATCCAGCCAGCGACGCGCACGCCGATCTGTTGCGCCAGGCATTCACCCTCAGTGGAATCCCGGATGCGGATGCGGCGGTGACGCGCGTCCGTGCCGGCCAATCCGCGATTGAGTCGGCACACGCACCGAGCATAGAGGCTCCCTCGAGCGACGATCTCAGCCCTGCGGCCACGGAGGCGCATGTCGACACACCCGAGGAGTTACCCGAGGTTGACGTTTTCGTCTATCCGGAGAACGAGACGCCGCGCGCGCCGCAGATCGACATCGAGGACATTCCGATGATGCCGCCGTCGACGAGCATGGAAGTGCCGGATCCGCCGCTGGCGGACGAGGTCGGGACCGTGATGCTGGAGATGGCGGAGATCGATCTGAGCACCGCGCTCACCGCACTGATGTCGTCAGCTCCCGCGCCGCCGTTATCGGCGCCCGCCACGACTGCGCCTGTGGAGGCGCCGCCGGCCGCTCCGCTGATCACCGAACCGCCAGCGGTGATCGACGAACCCACGCCCGACATCGAGGATGTATTCGCGCAGATGCGCGCGAAGACGGCACGCGAGCAGCAGGCCTCGGCGGCGCTGAAACACTACGAAGAGGGCCTGCAGTTTGTCGAGCAGGGGCTGGATAAAGAAGCGATCACGGCGCTCGAGGCAGCGGCGCGCGTGCCGATGCTGCGCTTCAAAGCGGCGGCGCGGCTTGGACGATTGCTGATCGATCGCGGCGACCTGAACGAAGGTGTGGAGTGGCTTGAGCGCGCCGCCGAAGCGCCGGCACCATCTCCCGAAGAAGGCTACGACCTGCTCTACGAGCTCGCAGGCGCGCTCGAGGCGCAGGGTGAATCGGCCCGGGCCCTGGCGATTCTCATCGAGCTGGAGGCCGAGGCTAACGGTTATCGCGATGTGAGCACGCGCATCATGTACCTGTCACGAGTCCAGCAGACGGAGAGCCGCCGATCGTGAAACGGCTCCTCGTTGTCGCGTTCTTCTTCGAGTTCGGGTTCGCGCTGTTGATCGTACCGTGGTCCGCGTTCTGGGATCGCAACTACTTCGCCGAGCTGGTGCCCGCAATTCATGCGTTCATCACGAACAACTTCGTCCGCGGCGCCGTGTCGGGCCTGGGTGTGATCAACCTGCTGTCGGGAATCAGCGAGCTCGTGGCCATTCTTCTGGCGCGCAAAACGGATACAGAACCCGCACCGCTGCCGGGCCTCCGCGGCTAATCGCTCGCTTGGATCCTGTCATTTGTCTGATCACCGATCGCCGGCGGTTCGGCGCCGGCGGCATCGATGCGCTCGTGTCGCGCATTGCGCTCGCGGCGCGCGAAGGCGTTCATCTCGTTCAGGTGCGCGAACGCGACCTCGGTGGCGCACTGCTGTCGCAACTGGTGTCGGCGTGTGTCGAGGCCGTGCGCGGCACCCGCACACGCATTGTCGTCAACGACAGACTCGACGTGGCTCTTGCAGCGGGGGCGCACGGCGTGCACCTGCGAGGGGACTCGTTCAGCGCGGCACGCGCCCGAGCGCTTGCGCCCACGTCGTTTCTGATCGGTCGATCCGTTCACTCTGTAAGCGAGGCGGTTGCCGCCGCAGACGAGGGCGGCCTCGATTACCTGATCTTCGGCACCGTGTACGAGACCGCCTCGAAACCGGGTCGGGCTCCGTCCGGCGTCGTCGGCCTTTCGACGGTCGCGCGGGTCACACGTCTTCCGGTGCTCGCCGTCGGTGGCATCACCCCGGAGAGGCTAGATGAGGTAATGAGCGCAGGCGCGTGTGGTGTCGCAGCAATCGGTATGTTCAATCCCCCGGCTGCCGGATTCGCGAATTCGTAAATTGATCTAAGATCGCGCGTTCTATGGCAATGACAAGGGGCTCGGAGGCTGATTTCGGCGCGCGGATGCGCGATGCGCGCGAACGGCGGGGAGTATCGCTTCGCCAGATTGCCGAGACGACCAAACACTCGGTGAGCGCGCTCGACGCACTCGAGCGCAACGACATTTCGCGGCTGCCCGGCGGCATCTTTTCCCGCGCGTTCGTCCGCTCCTACGCCGCGGAAATCGGCGTCGATCCGGAGCAGGCAGTGCGGGACTTTATCTCGCAGTTCCCGCACGACTCGGTCGTCGCCGGCAGCCCTCACGCGCTGATCGACGACGGACCGCTTGAACGGCGACGGCTCGACGCGCGAGCGACGATGGTCGTCGCGTCGCTCGTGCTCGCCGTCGTGGCAATCATCTTCTGGACGCTGAAATAGGTACGTGCCGGATCCCGGTCTCCGAACTCCACTACTGGACTTCTTCCGGCGCGGTGATGTGGCGCGCGACATACGGCTGCAGGCGGCGCAGGGAGGCATGGCGCCGCGCGCGCACGAGCAGATCGCGCTGCTGATGCTGCTCGTCGACGACGCGGACCCGGAGATTCGGGCGTCGGCCGACGAAACGCTGAAGATCATTCCACGGTCATCGCTAGAGGCGTTTCTCGCGCGATCCGACGCCACGCCGGAGATGCGCGAGTTCTTCGCCGATCGCGGCGTCATGCCCGGCGTCACGCCGGCGCAGCATGCCGACGAGCCGCTGCTCGATGTCCACGGCGAACTGCCGCAGGACCTTGTCGGGGAAGAGGTCCCCGGCGGCGACGAGCCGCGCGATTCCACCGTGCAGAAGATTGCCGCGTTGAACATTGCCGGACGGATGTCACTGGCGATGAAGGGGACGCGCGAGGAAAGGGCCGTGCTCGTGCGCGACCCCAACAGGATCGTGGCGGCCGCGGTGTTGAGCAGCCCCAAGCTGAATGAAGCCGAAATTGAAGCGATCGCAAAGATGGCGAACGTGTCCGAAGACGTGCTGCGGACGATCGGCACGTCGCGCGCGTGGACGAAGAGTTACTCCGTCGTCCACGCGCTGGTGAGAAATCCGAAGACGCCGCTGGCGATGTCGATGAACTTCCTGCAGCGGATCAACGATCGCGACTTGCGCGGCCTGTCCACGAACCGCAATATCCCGGAGGTATTGCGCCTCGCCGCGCGCAAGAAGGTCGTCATCGATAAGTAAGGCGCGTCGGAGACGGCCGCTCCGCTACCGAGTTTGATTCGAGCTTGGCTTTGGCGCGAGCTCGTTCTTGATGACCTGCCCGCCCTTCATCACAAACTTCACGTTCTGAATCTCGGTGATGTCCTGCAGCGGATCGCCGTCGGTCGCGATGATGTCCGCCAACTTGCCTTTCTCGACGGAGCCAAGGTCGTTGTCCTTGTGCAGGATGGCAGCATTCACGCTCGTGGCCATCCTCAACACGTAGGCCGGCGTCGCGCCCCACTCGGTCAGTACCACCAGGTGTTCGCCCTGCACGCCGTGCGAGCACTGGCACGCCGTGTCGAAGATGCGTCCCGCGCCATTGGTGACGGGCGTGGCGCCGCTGCCGAAGCCGAGCGTGACTCCGGCTTTCATCATCTTCACCCAGGTCTTCTGCATCTCGCGGAATTTGCTGAACGGCGCCCACTTCAGCAGGTCGGCCGGCTCGTCCTGCCGCAGGTCGAGGATCGTCGAGGTGACGGGTAGATGTTTCGCCACCAGTGTCTTGATATCGTCGTCATCGGCCGCCGTGGCGTGCTGGATGTCATCGACGCCGGCTTCGATCGCGTACTTGAGGCCCGGACCGCCGTACGAATGCGTCGCGATGAACATGCCGTTCTTGTGTGCTTCCTCGACCGCCGCCTTCAATTCCTCGAGCGAGACAACGTTCGTGTTCGACATCTTGCCCTGCTTGTCCCAGCTATAGGTCGTGTTCGGGACAATCTTGGCATGCATCGCGCCGTGCGCATGCAGCTCGTCGAGCGCCCTGCGGAACTGATCGGGACCTTTGGCGGCAAGCTCCTGACCGACGATGGGTCCGGCGGTGATCAGACGCGGGCCGACGGCTTTGCCACTGTCGATCTGTTTCTGCAGATCGACATCTGTATATGCGCCTCCGTGCGAGCCTTGCGGCACGAGCGTCGTAAATCCGGCGTTGAGGCTGTCGTGCGTTGCCTTTTTTGCTTCCGCCATCTGGTCGCCCTTGCCATCGGTGAGATGCACGTGGCCATCGATCAGTCCCGGCAGGACCGTTGCGAAGCTCAGGTCGATGACGCGAGCACCAGCGGGGATCTTCACCGTGGACGCTGGACCCACGTCGGCAATGCGATCGCCGGATACGACAATCACCCGATTCTGCAAATCGGCGCCGGACTTCGGGTCGAACAAGCGGCCGGCGCGAATGGCGACCGTCTGAGCGTGTGCGCTCTGCGCGAACGCGGCGCCGAGAACAACCAGAAACAACAACCGAATGGATTTAGGATGCATGGATAAGACTCCTCGCGAGTCTTATACACTCACAGGAACTACATGGCCAGCCAGATTGAAGCAATAGAGATCAAACGGAAGATGTTTTTCGAGCACGAAGGCACGCCGTATCACTGCATCGACGTCGAAGTGTCGAAACCGACCGCGCGCGGCGGACAGACGCTAGTACGCATCAAGATGCGCAATCTTCTGACGCGCGCGGTGTTCGACAAAACGTTCAAGGCGGGCGACAAGTTCAAGGAGCCAGATCTCAGCGTCGAGACGGCATCGTATCTGTATTCAGATGCGTCGGGCTTCAACTTCATGAATCAGGAGACGTTCGAGACCATTACGCTCAGCACGGACATCGTCGGGGAGGCGGCAAAGCTGCTGGCGGACAACGTGGTCGTCGATATCCAGCGGTTCAACGGCCGTCCAATCGGACTGGACCTGCCACCGCACGTCGAGCTGGCAGTGACCTACACCGAGCCGGGCGTCCGCGGCGATACGGCAAGCGGCGGCGTTACCAAGCTGGCGACGCTCGAGACCGGACTGGAAATTCGTGTCCCGCTGTTCATCAAGGAAGGGGAGCGCGTCAAGGTGCACACCGAGACGCGTGAGTTCGCCGGGCGCGCTTAGGCGGGGACCTTTACCTCGCGCGCGAGGCGCTCGAGTCCGAAGGACGCGACTACCTTGTAGTCCTTGGCGTACGCTTCGTGGTTCTGCTCCACGTCGGCCATCCGATATACGTAGTTCGCCGTGATACCAAGCGACGAGGAGATCCCATGCGCTGACACGTCGCCGCCCCAGTTCAGCCGGGCGAGGCGCGCGCCGTTGGCAAGATGGAACCGAGCCACTGGGTCGGCAGGCGCGTGACCTCGCTTTGCGCGCAGCAGGTAATACGCACACAGCCGCATCAGCTCGTCACGCTGGCTGTCACTTACCGACGTAAGCGACGCCGGCGTGTCGAGCGGCACGGCGGCTAGCGCCGGCGACATCAGCGCGCGATGCGCCATCAACCAGTCGCGGAAGCCGGGGATCGGCGACAGCGTGGCGAACTTGCGGATCTTGCGGAACTCGTGGCTGAGATCTTCGACCACCTGCTTGATCAGGAAATTGCCGAAGGAGACGCCGCGCAGCCCAAGCTGTGTGTTGGTGATCGAATAGAAGATGGCGCAGCGCGCTTCCGCCGGATCTTCGACGGGCGATTCCGGATTCAGCAGCGGGCGAACGTGGCCGAAGATGCCCTTCGTCAGCGCCGCCTCGATGAAGATGAGCGGCTCGTCGGGCAGGGCCGGGTGAAAGAACGCATAACAGCGCCGATCCTTTTCCAGCCGCCGCCGCAAGTCGTCCCAACCCTGAATCTGGTGCACTGCTTCGTATTCGATGAGCCGCTCGAGAACGAGGGCGGAAGTTCGCCAGTCGATGCGTTGCATGACGAGGAATCCGCGGTTGAACCACGAGCGAAACAGATGCAGCAGATCCGCCGCGACCACAGCCCGGTCGGGATGAATGTCGAGCGTGCGCAGCAGGTCGGCGCGCATCTGCACCAGCGTGTGCGTGCCGCCCGGGGCGGTATTGAGACGGCGAAACAGCTCCTGGCGCTGGGATTCGGCTGCGACATGCAGGTCGTGCAGATGAGCGGGCGTGGGATGACTCCGGTAGGTGTCAATCGCTCGGGTGACGGCGCTCGCATCAGCAGCGTAGTGGCTGGCGAGCTGGCTGAAGAACGCCGCCCGACCGGCCTCGTTCAACTCTTGATAGGCCTCCATCGCCTCGGCAGCAATGCGTGCGCCTGAGACCTCCCCGCGCTCCGAAAGCAGCGCATCGCACAACGCGACAAGGGTGTCGGCGGCACGGTCGGCCGAGGCCGGCGGCGGTTGACGGACCGAATTCCAGACGCGCTGCAGAAACCGGCGGGGCTGCTCGTTCATGTCTTCCGTTTCTTCTTTTCGGCGCGAGCCCAGTCGCTCCGCATCTGGGCGAGTCCTTCCATGTAAACGGCCGCTTTATCGCGTTCATCCTCGCCCGGCATCGTTTTCAGCAGCTCGATGGCGTGTGCGATGTCGTGCTCGATGGTCCGTTTGGTCGTCTTGAAATAGATCTGCCGAATCTGCGCCAGCGCCGCCTTCGGGTCTTCAGGCCCCTGTTTTATGGATTTGAGCGCGACGAACCCCAGCGGCCGGTCCGTCATTGACGGTTCCTCCGCAACATCCCGCGCATCTCGTCCAACGGCCGCGTATTCAAAACCCCTTCCGGCGTCAGCCACGCGCGCCGCGCGATCTGGAGGCCCCATCTCATGTTGCCCAGCGCCATGGTGGAGTGTGCATCGGTTGAGATGACGATCGTCGCGCCCCGTTCCCGCGCCATGCGCGCGAACGTGTCGCTCAAATCGAGGCGTTCGGGCTGCGCATTGATCTCGAGCGCGACGCCGTGCTGAACCGCGGCGCCGACGATCTGATCGAAATTCACCTGCAGCGGCTCGCGCTGCAGCAGTCGCCGACTCATTGGATGTCCGAGCACGTCGACCCACGGGCATTCCAGCGCTCGCAGGATGCGCTCCGTTGTCTGTGACTCGCCCTGGCTGTAATGCGCGTGCACTGACGCGATAACGATATCAAGCTGGGCAAGGCAGTCGTCGGCGAGGTCGAGGGACCCGTCCGCGAGAATGTCGCACTCGATGCCCGCGAGCAGCGTCAGGCCTTCGAAGCGGCCGTTCAGCGATCGAATACGCGCCGCATGATCGAGCGCACCGGCTTCGTCAAGGCCGTTCGACATTGCCAGCGCCTTGCTGTGATCGGTCACCGCAATGTAGCTGTAGCCGCGACGGTGCGCCGCCCCGGCCATCGTCTCGAGGTCGTCGCGGCCATCGGTGACGGTCGTGTGCATGTGGAGGTCGCCGCGCAGATCCGTCTCGGAAACGAGACGGGGAAGCCGACGCGCGATCGCCGCATCGATCTCGCCACGATTCTCGCGCAGCTCGGGAGGGACCCAGTCCATGCCAAGCGCTTCGTAGATAGCTTCTTCTGTGTCGCCAGCGACGCGACTGTCGTCATCCACCCTGAACAGGCCGTACTCGTTCAGTTTGAAGCCGTGCTGAATAGCGCGATCCCGCAGCGTCACGTTGTGGGCCTTCGAGCCGGTAAAGTACTGCATCGCCGCGCCGCGACTGTCGGCCGGTACCAGGCGAAGATCCGCCTGATAACCGCCAACCACGCGGATGCTCGATTTCGTATCGCCCTGGCCGAGCACCCGCTCGACGCGTGGAAAGGCGACGAACTGTTCCATCAATCCTGCAGCGTCGCCAGCGCCAGGTCCTGCATCGAGCGTCGCCAGGATATCGATGTCGCCGCACGTCTCGCATCCGCGCCGGAGGCTGCCGACCGGCGTGAACTCCGCGGAGGGCGCATGCTCCCGCAAATAGCCGACGAGCTCCGCCGCAATCGCGCTCGTATCGGACAGAAGATGTCGCCCGCGATCCTTTTCGCGTTCCTCGACGGCTTTGAGAATGAGCGCTTCCTTCTTCGGACCCATGCCTTTCAGCGCGCGCAGCCGACCGGCTTTCGCCGCCTCGACGAGCTCGTCGACGCTGCGAATGTTCAGGCTGGAGTAGAGGAGCGCCACGGTTTTCGGCCCGACGCCCTGCAGCCGGAGCAGGTCGAGTATCGTCGGCGGAAATTCGAGCAGCAGATCCTGATGAAACCGGCATACGCCGGTCTCGGCAAGCTCGCGAATCTTCTTTGCCAGGTCTTTGCCGATGGCCGGCAGTTCGAGAAGCTGTTTCTCGTCCAGCCTCGCGACGGGATCTGCCCACGTCTTGATCGTGTCGGCAGCCGATCGATATGCGCGGATCTTGAAGACGTTTTCCCCTTTGATCTCGAGCAGGTCGGCGATCTCGGAAAAGACCTGCGCGATCGGGAGGTTATCCACGCGTCAGACCGTCGCGCTCGATGGTGAAGTCGAGCAGGCGTGCACCACCGCCGGCAAGCGCTAAGGCGATCGCGTCGCGTTTGTTCGGCGGGCCATAACAGAACAGACATCCGCCGCCGCCGGCGCCGCACACCTTCGCAGCCGTCGCGCCAGCGGCGGCGGCACGAGCGATCAGCGCATCGATGGCGGGAGTCGTGACACCGGGCGCCAGACGCTTCCGGTTTTCCCACTCTTCGGCGATTGCCGCCCCGACGCCATCCCAATCCTCGCGCTGAAGGCGCTCCCGCATATTCACGGCGGTGTCGCGGATGCGTTCAAAGCAGTCGAAGATGTGCCTGTCGCCGTCGATGTGCTTCTTCGTGATTTCCCAGTTGTTCGTGCCGGAGTTTCGCGGCTCGCCCGTATAACAGAGGACGATCCGGTGTTCCAGCGCACGGAAATCCACCTGCAACGGGATGCGACGAACGCCGTCCACCTCGAGCTCCAGTGCCGCGACACCGCCGTAGAGCGCAGGCCGATAGTCCTGAAGGCCGGTTGGAACGGCGATCGTCTGTGCCTCCACATTCATCGCCACCTGCAGCAGCGCCTCAGGATCGAAATGAGTCCGGTTCCAGTCGGCAAGCGCAGCGCACACCGCGACATTCAATGCGGACGACCCTGCGATTCCGGCCCCCGCCGGCGACTGCGATGACGTGGTGAGCGTAATGCCGCGCGTTTCGAAGAAGTGGACGAGCAGCGAGAGCAAGCGCAGCTCTTTTCGATCCCGCAACTCTTTCCAGTCGTTCGCTTCGACCGTCGCGCCGGTGTCTTCGGACCGAATGACGACGCGATTGTCGGAGCGCGATTCGAGGCGTGCGCGCGCGCGCAGACTGATCGCGGCGTTCAAGGTCTGGGCACCTGGGTGGAACAGATACAAAGGCCAGATGTCGATGGTGCCGCCGGCGAGATCGATCCGCGTCGGTGCGGAGGTTTCGATGGTCACGAAGCAAATGTAAACCATACTTCGTGTTCTTCGCGTTCTTCGCGGTTAAAATTACTTCGTGCCTTCGTCTCTGCGCCGCGAGATCGGTCAACTCCTCATTGGCAGTCTGCCCGGCACGACGATCACGCAGGAGATGCAATCGCTGGCGCGCGAGTTTCAGCTCGGCGGTGTGACGCTGTTCAAGCGCAACATCGAGGCGCCCGAGCAGGTCGCCGAGCTCAGTAACGATTTGCAGGGCCTGTCGTCGGAACTGCCGCTCTGGGTGGCCGTCGATCAGGAGGGCGGGCGCGTCGCTCGCCTTCGCGCGCCCTTCACCGAGTGGCCGCCGATGGCAACACTCGGACGTGCCGGCGACGGAACACTCGCGCATCGTTTCGCCTCGGCGCTGGCGGCGGAGTTGACCGCTGTCGGCATCACGCTCGATTACGCGCCGGTGCTCGACATCCACACCAATCCGAAAAACCCGATCATCGGCGACCGCGCACTCGCGGAAGACGCAGAGACCGTGGCGAAGCTGGGCGCCCGGATCATCCGTGGCCTGCAGGAGAATGGCGTGGCTGCGTGCGGCAAGCATTTCCCCGGGCACGGCGACACGTCTGTCGATTCGCATCTCGCGCTGCCGCTCGTCGAGCATCCTCCCGATCGGATTCGGCGCGTCGAATGCGTCCCCTTTCGCGAAGCGATCCGCAACGATGTCGCGTTCATCATGACCGCGCATATCCTCGTGCCGGCACTCGACGAGCAGAAGCCCGCGACATTGTCCCCGGCCATCGTCCGCGGCATGCTGCGTGAAGAGCTCGGCTTCAACGGCGTGATTCTCAGCGACGATCTCGAAATGAAGGCCATCGCCGACACGTATAGCGTTCCCGATGCCGCCGTGCAGGCGATTGCCGCCGGTTGCGACGGCGTGCTGGTCTGCCGGGCGCATTCCACAAACGCGGTAGAGGATGCCGAGGTGCAGGCGGCGGTCCTGGAGGCGATCGTGCACGCCGTCGAGGACGGCCGCATTCCGTTCAAACGAGCGGAGGACGCGCTGGCGCGCAATCGAAAGGCGAAGGAGCGCTTCTTCGCTGCGCCGGTCCTCCCTGGCCGCCGCGCCCCGCTCCGTCAAGTGCTGGGCAACGACGAGCATCGACGCATCGCCGACGAAATGGCCCGCTACGTCTAGATGCTGAAGCCGCACGCCGTCACGCCGGGTGCACGCATCGCCGTCGTCTCGCCTGCCAGCCCCTTCTCGCGTGAGGAATTCGATCGCGGCGTGGACGAGCTGCGGAAACTCGGCTACGAGCCGACGTACGAAGAAGACGTGTTCGCGCGCGCCGGCTATCTGTCCGGCTCCGCGGAACTGCGGGCGGCTGCGTTCGCACGCGCATGGGCCGATCCCTCGGTTGGCGCGTTAATCGCCGTGCGCGGCGGCTACGGCAGCGTACAGATGCTGCCGCTGCTCGACCCGGAGCTGATTCGACGGACGCCCAAGCTGTTCATCGGTTACAGCGACAACACCTCGATTCTTTCGTGGCTGACCGGCCGTTGCGGCATGACGGCCCTGCACGGACCGATGATCGAAGGGAGGCTGGCGAAAGGCACCGCAGGGTTCGATCGCGAATCGATGCTCGCATTCCTGCAGGACGGGTTGGGCAGGGCACTAAGCCCGGACGGCCTTGCCGTCATTCGCGGCGGGGAAGCCGTCGGTCCGTTATTCGGCGGCACGCTGACGCAGCTGACGGCCTCGCTTGGCACTCCATACGCCTTCGATCCACCGGCCGGCTGCGTACTGTTTCTCGAAGACGTCAACGAGCGACCCTACAAGCTGGATAGGATGCTAACGCAGCTCCGCCTCGCCGGCATCCTTTCACGGGCGTGCGCGCTCGTCTTCGGTGAGATGCGCGGGTGCGATGAAGGCGACGGGCCGCCATGTGCGGTCGACGTCATTCGCGCCTTCGCGCAGGAGTTTCCCCGCCCGGTCATCAGCGGGTTTCCATCCGGCCACACCACCGGACCGTGCTGGACGCTGCCGCTCGGTGTCCGCGTGCGTGTCGTCACAGCCCCGCGTCCCGCATTGATCGTTGAGGAGTCGCCTGTTGAGTGACGCATCCCGGATCCCGGATCCCGGATCCCGGGTCATTCACCTGATCGGCATCTGCGGCACCGCCATGGCCACGCTGGCGGCGCTGCTCAAACGGCGCGGATACGACGTACGCGGCTCGGATCAGAACGTCTATCCGCCGATGAGCGACTTCCTCGCTGCCGAAGGCATTCGCACCATGACGGGCTACTCGGCTGATCACATCGGCAGCGATGTCGATATCGTCGTCGTGGGCAACGCGATCTCGCGTGGCAACGCGGAGCTCGAGAGCGTGCTGGAGCGGAAGATCCGGTACTGCTCGCTGCCGGAAGCGGTTCGCGACCACTTTCTGTGGGGCGCGAGGTCTGTCGTCATCGCCGGCACACACGGAAAGACCACGACGACGTCATTGACCGGCTGGCTGCTGACGTATGGGCGACTGGATCCGACCGTGCTCGTCGGCGGGATCGCTCTGAACTTCGGCGACGGTGGCTCGAGCTACCGTGTGGGTGCGGGGCGTGACTTCGTCATCGAAGGTGATGAGTACGACAGCGCGTTCTTCGACAAGACGGCGAAGTTCCTGAAGTACCTGCCGGACGTGGCGGTCATCAACAACGTCGAATTCGATCACGTGGACATCTATGCGGATCTCGACGCCGTCCTGCTGGCGTTCAAACGCCTCGTCAACCTCGTGCCGCGCAACGGCCTCCTGCTGCTCGGCGCCGACAGTCCCCACGCCGCCGGTCTGGCGAGGTCTGCCGTCAGTCCTCTCGAGACGTTCGGCACAAGCGCGGATGTCGATTGGAAGGCCACAGACATCAAAGCGGTGGATGGTCTCACGCACTTCAACGTGCATCGGCGAGGAGAGCTATTCGGACGCTTCGCTTCGCCGCTGCTCGGCGTGCACAACGTGCGGAACGCAGTTGCGGCGATAGCCGTCGGAAACTACGTCGGCGTGCCGGCGGCCGATCTTCAGGATGGCTTGCGCGCGTTCAAGGGCATCAAGCGGCGCCTGGAAGTCGTTGGTCGCGCGGACGGCGTCACTATACTGGACGACTTTGCGCACCATCCGACCGCGGTGGACGAAACGCTCGCAGCGTTGCGCACGGGATACCCGGATCGGCGGATCTGGGCAATCTTCGAGCCGCGGTCGGCTTCCTCCTGCCGGAGAGTATTTCAGGCGGACTTTGCGCGCGCCTTCGGCGCTGCGGACGAAGTCGTGGTCGCTGCGGTGTTTCGATCATCGCTGCCGGAATCGGAGCGCCTGTCCGCCGAACAACTCGTCGACGACCTTCGTGCCAGGAAACAGCGAGCCCGATACATTCCCGCCGTAGACGACATCATCCGCACCATCGTCGATGAACATCGCGACGGCGACATCGTTGTGCTCATGTCGAATGGCGGCTTCGGCGGCATCCATCGGAAGCTCCTGCAGGCTCTGTCGTGACGAGCGGGATCCGGGATCCAGGATCCGGGATCCGTGACGCCGGTGACGCAGCGTTGTTGTTTGCACTCGAGGCCGTCATCGACCCCGTTGTGAACGCGCGGGCTATCGCCATTGCACAGGCGATTGCCACACATCAGATCGCAGGGGTGCGCGATGTAATTGCCACCTATCGGTCGGTCGCCGTGCACTTCGATCCGCTGATGACAGACGTCGACTCGCTGCGCGCAAAGTTGCGTCGCGCGGCCGCAACCTCTCTGGCCGCGCGCGAGGGTGGGCTGATCGAGGTCCCCGTCGCGTACGGCAGCACGGATGGCCCCGATCTCGAGGACGTCGCCGCATTCGCGCGTCTGACGACGGACCAGGTGATCGAGCGGCATTGCGCGCGGGAATACCGCGTCTTCATGCTCGGGTTTCTGCCAGGCTTCGCTTACATGGGAAGCGTGGACGAAAAGATCGCGGCACCGCGGAGAGCGACGCCGCGTATCCTTATTCCGTCGGGTAGCGTCGGCATTGCCGGTCGGCAGACCGGGGTCTATCCGCGGCAGTCTCCAGGGGGGTGGCAGCTCATCGGACGCACGGCACTCCAGGTATTTGATCCATCTCGAGAGCGGCCGTCTCTCTTTGCCCCCGGCGATCGAGTGCGATTCGTCCACGAACTCCGAAGCTCCGAAGCACGAACCTTCGAACCCGCGAACTTTCGAACCACCGACCCACCGACCCACCGAACCGACAACGCCGCTCGCCTCGTAACGGTGTTGCGCCCGGGCCTCCTCACGACGATCCAGGACCGTGGGCGTTTCGGCCATCAGGATCGCGGCGTGCCGGTGGCCGGGCCGATGGATTGGTACTCGTTTCGGTTGGCGAACGCGCTTGTCGGCAACGTGGCTGATGCCGCGGCAATCGAAGCGACGATCGTTGGGCCGGAGCTGCGTTTCGAGCAGCCCACGATGATTGCGATCGCCGGCGCAGACCTGCAGGCAACGCTCGACGGGTCACCAGTTCCGATCCATTCGGCACGTGAATGCGCTGCCGGCAGCGTGTTGCGGTTCGGCGAACGGCACGGTGGTGCGCGGACTTACCTTGCTGTTGACGGCGGGTTTGACGTGCCGCCGGTGCTCGGTAGCCGTGCCACCCATGTCATCAGCGGTCTGGGTGGGATAGACGGCCGCGCGTTGAGGGCGGGGGACCAGCTCGCACTTGGCCCGCGCGCTGAAATGTCAACGTCACCGCCGCGGGGACCTTTCAGAGTGGCGAACGGTGGAGCACGTTTGCGTGTCATGCGCGGTCCGCAGGACGACCACTTCGACAAGTCCGCGCTCGACCTCCTGCAGCGCACACGCTTCACAATCTCCCCACAGTCGGATCGAATGGGTTATCGCCTTCGCATTCCCGATCCCGCATCCCGCATGCCGGCGCGCGCCGAAGGCGCGATGATCTCCGACGCGACATTCACCGGCGGACTGCAGATCCCACCTTCCGGCGATCCAATTCTTCTGATGGCGGATCGGCAGACGACGGGCGGGTATCCGCAGATCGCCACTGTGATTACCGCCGATCTGCCGCTCGCCGGCCAGCTGGCTCCTGGTGACTGGATCGAATTCACCGAGTGCACGCGCAGCGACGCGATTGCCGCGTTGAACGAACTGGAAAATGGGTTCTGACGCCATTTTGCAGAATGTGCCGCTGGCGCCATTGACGACGCTTGGCATCGGCGGACTAGCGCGCCGCTTCGCGCGTGTTGAGCGTGTCGAAGATATCGCTGCAGCAACCTTGCGGAACGATGGATCTCCCTATGTACTCGGTGGCGGCAGCAATCTCGTCATCGCTGACGAAGGCATTGACAACCTGGTGCTGCAGATCGCGATTCAGGGCATCAGCGAACGCGCCGACGGTGTGGACACGATTATCAGCGCGGGCGCCGGAACATCCTGGGATTCGCTGGTGAACTTTGCCGTCGAGCGTAATCTTGCCGGTCTCGAATGCCTCTCCGGCATTCCAGGAACTGTCGGCGGCACGCCGATTCAAAACGTCGGCGCGTACGGGCAGGAGGTTTCGTCGGTCATCGAATACGTTCGCGCGTTTGATCCCTTTAAGGGTCGCATGACGTCGTTCACCGCTGCCGAGTGCGGCTTCTCGTACCGCACGAGCCGTTTCAAGAAGAAGGGTCCGCTTTTCATCATTTCCGAGGTTGCCTTCCGTCTGCGGCGCGATGCGCCTCCAACGCTGACGTATCGTGACGTCTTCGAGTATTTCGAGCGCCGGCGTGTTGCTTCTCCCGATCTGCGCGCAGTTCGGGAGGCCATTCTGGAGATCCGTCGCAGTAAAGGAATGGTCATCGATTCCGCCGATCCGGACACGCGAAGCGTCGGGTCGTTCTTCATGAATCCGGTTCTCGATCGCGCGGCGTTCGATCGAATCGCTCCGGCTCCGCACTATCTGATGGACAATGACACCGTGAAGATTCCGGCGGCGTGGCTCATCGAACAGAGCGGCTTTCGCCGCGGCCACGTGGACGGCGCCGTCGGTTTGTCATCCAAGCACCCGCTCGCCATCATCAATCGCGGCGGCGCCAGCGCGCGCGACGTCGTCCGCCTTGCATCCCGCATCAAGCGGACGGTCATCGAGAAGTTCGGCGTGGCCCTCCGCCCTGAACCGGTCTTCGTCGGCTTCGGCGACGATCCGGACGTGTCGTACCTGAGAGGTTAGTGGAGACGTTGCGCGGATCATTCCTGCAGGCCGTTCCGATGGCACGGCCCAAGAACGCGGGCGCAGGACTGGCGTGGCGCCATTACCATCTGTTGAGACGGTCCGAAAGATGTCGACTCTATTGATTGAAGGCGGCCATCGCCTCGTTGGTCGTGTGGCAGTCGAGGGCAACAAGAACGCTGCGCTGCCGCTGCTGGCGGCATGCCTGCTGACCGAAGATGAATGCGTCCTCACCAACGTCCCGCGCATCGGCGATGTCGAAGTGATGGCTCGGCTCCTCCTCGATGTTGGTGCCGAGGTGGATGGAATCGGCACGACGACGCTTCGCATTCGAGCGAAGAACGTCAACACGTACGAACCGGATCGGTCGCTGGTCGGCCGCCTGCGCGGGTCAGTATTGCTGCTGGGTCCGCTGCTGGCGCGCAAGGGACGGGCGCATATCGCACCGCCTGGCGGCGACTTTCCGGCGCGGCGCACAATTTCGACGCATCTCGGTGCGCTGCAGACGATGGGCGCCAGGATAGTTTCCGGTGACGATCACTTCCTCGAAGCGCCTGAGGGCCTGAAGAACGCGTCGATGTACCTCGACGAGGCGTCCGTGACGGGCACTGAGACCGTGCTGCTGGCTGCGGCCAGTGCACCGGGGCGCACGGAAATCCGCCACGCGGCAACAGAGCCTCATGTCGTCGAATTGTGCGAATTCCTGGCCAAGATGGGCGCCCGTGTTACTGGCATCGGCAGCTCGACGATCCGTGTTGACGGCGTCCCGCGGCTGCACGGCGCGCAGCATCGGCTGGGTGGCGACTACATCGAGGCTGGGAGCTGGGCGGTCATCGCTGCGATTACGGGAGGTGAGATGGCCATCGACGGCGCACGCGATGAAGACATGGAGGTTGTCGGGTCGGTCCTGAAGCGGATGAATGTCACATGCGGGATGAACGGCGGCACGTTCGAAGTCAAGCAGTCTAAGCCGAGAGCCGTACGCCGCATCACAACCGGTCTCTGGCCGGGATTCCCGAGTGACCTCGTGAGTCTGGTGACCGTTCTGGCGACGCAAGCCGAAGGACGTACGCTGGTCCACGACTGGATGTACGAACTGCGGTTGTTCGCTCTGGAGCAGATGAGCGGCATGGGCGCGGATCTCTTTCTCGCGGACGCGCACCGGATCATCGTCACCGGGCCGACACGGCTGCGCGGCGGCCGCATGCTCGATACGCGCGATCTGCGATCGGGAATGTCGCTGATCGCCGCGGGACTCGCGGCTGATGGGCAAACGCGTGTCGCCCCGCTCGAGACCGTCGAGCGGGGCTACAGCCACCTCGTCGATCGCCTCAAGGCGCTCGGCGCGAAGATCGCGAAAGTGGAGTAACTAACGTCAGCGCGAGGCGCGCAGCTTCAGTGCTGAAATCCAGTTCACGACCATAGTGATCGGTGGGACGACGGCATTGTCGCCGCCGACCGGGACGTTCACAAGGAAGCGCTGGCCGTCGCGTGCGACGGCGTAAGTCGACATGCCCGCGTTGGCAAACAACTCGCGAGGCGTGGACACTTCCGCGCTTTGGTCGAGCGCAATCGACACCGCCATCAGCTTGCGATCAGGCGTGATGTAGAAGAGCTCCTTGCCGTCCGAGCGCCACGTTGGCTGTTCACCACCCGTCGTTGAGAGCTGATACTTGGCGCCGGTGGCCGGAATCGACTGCACGTACACCTGTGTCTGGCCCGATTCGTTTGACTGATAGGCCATCCAACGCGGCGGCCCGGGAGACGGCGCAAACCGTGCGTCCGATTCCTCGAACGGCGTCTGCAGGTATGACGCCGGTTTGCGCTCGCCCTCGAGGGGCAGCAACCACAGATCGAGCCCTGTGGTCTGGCCTTGCTGCTGATAGACGATCCAGCGGCCATCGTTCGACCAGTCGAGGCTGAATGCGTTCACGCCGCCCTGCAGCAGCAACTGTTCGGTGCCGCCTCCGCTCGCAGGTTTCACGTAAAGCCCCGCTGAATAGGCGCTAACCGGTTGAATCGCGAACAGGAGCCGCGTGCCGTCGGGTGACCAGACCGGATTGCGATTGGCGCCAGGCCGAAAGGTGAACCTCGTCATCACGTCGCGGTTCACGTCCTGCAGCCAGATGTCGGAGGTTGACCCGCCGCGAACACCGAAGGCTATCGTCCGGCCGTCCGGTGAGAGGGCGGGCCCAACCCCATCGTAGCTGCCGGGTTTGGTCGCCGTGCCCAGACGCTTTCCGGATCGATCAACCCACACCAACTCGCGGTTGGTCGTGATGTCGCCGGTGCGATATGCGAGCACGCCACGGTCGGAAACCGAGAATGCGGCATTCCCCGTGTTGACGGTGAACGGCACGTGTTCCGCCACTGGAAATATGTCTCCGGCAAAGCTGCGCGTTCCTGTCTCGAACCGCTGCGCCATCAACGTTTCGTCTCTGCGGAAGAGCACATAACCCAGCCCGTCATCCCCGATGGTGTAGGCGGCGTTTGTTTGATCTGGTAATAAGCGCGCAGATCCCGATCCGTCGAGAGCGCCGACGTAAACGCCGGCGCTCTCGGCCTTGTTCGACCCCGCGTTGTAGAGAAAATGCACGCCGTCGGGTAGAAACCTCGGAAAGCGATGTCCGTCCAGTTCGCCGGGCGTCAGCTGCGTCACAGGTGTCGGCATGCCGCCGGCATCGGACACGCGAAGAATGGCGCTGGTGGGACCAGCTGAAAACAGGATGATTCCGTTCCGGTTCCACGTCCCGCCGCGGCCGCTCGGAGAATCGCATAGTGTTTGCGGCGGGCCGCCTCCGGCCGCGATCTTCTTCAACTTGCCTTGCGCGAAGAACCCGAGGTACATGCCGTCGGGTGACCAGAAGGGATAGCTCGCGCCGTCGGTTCCCGGCAGCGGCCGCGCTTCCAAAGCCTCAAGCGAACGCACCCATATCTGATCCGGTCCACCCTTCGATGTCACGAAGGCGATCGCCCTGCCGTCCGGCGATAGCGTAAACAGCTCCGCCGTTGCTGGACCTGGCGGTGGAATCTGGAACCTCAGGCTGCGCTCCGACACGGGCGTGCCGGCGCGCATCCAGAGGCCGGCGAACACAGCCGCCGCAACGACGGCGAGCGCTGCAACGGACCATGCCGCCCACAGCCGGCGCTGTTCGGAGGTCCCCGGCCCAGTGTCCGCCTGGACGGCCTGCGCCGCACGCAGCTCCGAAAGCGAGGTGAGCGCTTCGAGCGCGAACGCAAGATCCCTCGTCGACTGGAATCGCGCTGCGGCGCTCTTCTCCAGACACCGATCGACGATGCGCGCGAGACCAGGTGGGACACGACCATCGCTTGATGTGATGTCGGGCGGGTCTTTCGCCAGGATTGCGCTCATCGCGTCCGCAGTCGTGTCTCCGCGGAACGCGCGCAGGCCCGTGACCATTTCATACAGAATCGCGCCGAAGGCGAAGATGTCGGCGCGGTGATCGGCAGCCTGTCCGCGCACCTGTTCCGGCGCCATGTAACCAACAGTGCCAAGTACCACGCCCGGCAGGGTATCGGGGCTGACCCGTGCGGCTTCGAAGCCGGTCGGCATGATGCTCATACCGGCGGCAACGACGTCCGGCTGTATGAGTTTGGCAAGACCGAAATCGAGAATCTTCACGCGTCCGTCGGACGTAATGAAAATGTTTTCGGGCTTCAGATCGCGGTGGACGATCGTGCGTTCGTGCGCCGCTGCCAGACCATGCGCAAGCTGCACCACGTAGTCGAGCACCTTGCGGATTGGCAACGGACCCGTGATGCGGTCGCGCAGCGTCGACCCCTCCAGGAGCTCCGACACGATGTACGGGGAGTTGTCATGGCTGCCGATGTCGTAGACGGCCAGAAGCGACGGATGGTTGAGCGCCGCCGCCGCACGCGCTTCCTGTTCGAAACGCGCCAGCCGCTGCGGATCCGCCGCAAAGGATCCGGGCAGGATCTTGAGTGCGACATCACGACCTAGACGTGTATCGCGTGCGCGATACACCTCGCCCATGCCGCCGGCGCCAAGGGCGGACACGATCTCGTACGGTCCGAGTCGGGTGCCGGGACCGAGCGGCATCAGCTGGATGCTTGTTGTGTTTTACGCCGTCGCGCCGGCGAAGCTGCGGATGGCATCAGCTTCCGAGTCGAACGTCTCGAAGACGTTCACCAGCTTCGAGATCACCAGCAGATCGTGCAGCCGCTTGGTCAGGTTCACCAGACGGATCTGACCGCCGTTATTGTTCGCTGTCGTCGATGACGCGACCAGCGCGCCAAGACCGGAGCTGTCGACGTAGGAGACGCCGCCGAGATTCAAAAGTATCTGCTTGCGCCCCTGAAACATCAGGCTGTGAACTTTGTCCTTCAACAGCGCGTCGCCGTCGCCGAGCACCAGCTTGCCGTCGCAATCGAGCACCGTTACCGAACCTACGGCGCGCTCCTGAATCGTCATGTCGTTCTCCTGCGGTGTTCCGGATTGAATTCGGTGGTTTAAAGCACGCGGATTATAGCCGTTCGCTATAATCCGCGCACGCTGCAACCCGCCATGGAAGACGCACGCCTCGAAGTCACCGATGCCCTCGGTCGCCGGACGGTCGTTCTGGACAAGCCCACTTTCACCATCGGGCGCCGGTCCGTCAACGATCTGCAGCTGACGGGGACGGACGTCTCGCGCGACCATGCGGAAATTCTCCGTAACGACGGCCAGTATCTGGTGCGTGATCGCGGCTCCCGGTGCGGTACCTACGTCAACGGCGTCCAGGTGACGGAACGTCGTCTGGCGCATGGCGATCGCATCCAGGTCGGACGCGTGGCCGGCGCGCAGCTGCTGTTCCTGACGCACGAGACGCGCGACACGGAATCGCGCGGCGGCGCATCCGCCATCGTCGGCGGCTTCCGGCAGATCGCGACACTGCTCGAAGCGCTGCGCGGCCTCGGCGGCAACCGCGTGCTCGACGAAGTCTTGACGCTGGTCATGGATGCGGCAATCGACGTCACCGGCGCGGAGCGCGGATTCGTGATGCTCGCCAATGACGCCGGAGAGCTCGAGCCGAAGGTCGCGCGCATGCGCGGCCGCATGTCGATTGCCGGCGGGCGCTTCGAGACGAGCCGCAAAATCCCGGAGCAGGTGTTTGCGACGGGGAAGCAGATGGTGATCGCGGACCTGCCGGACGTCCAGTTCAAGGAGGATCATCTTGCAACCATCGCGCACGGCATCCGCCAGGTGCTGTGCGTGCCGCTGCTGCTGGTGCGCTACGTGGATTCGCCCGGCGCGCCCGTCGAAGCGAAGCCGATCGGCGTGCTGTATCTCGACAGCCGGGAGAAGGGCGCGCTGTTGTCGCAGGGCACGCGGACGGCGCTCGAGACGCTGGCCGCCGAGGCCGCAGTCGCTATCGAGAACGCGCGGCTGTATCGCGAGGCGATCGAGAAGGGGCGCATCGAGGAAGAGCTGCGGATGGCGTCGCAGATTCAGCAGGCGCTGCTGCCGAAGGCGCGCACACGCGGCAGCTTCTATGACGCGAGTGCCACATCGATCGCATGTCGTGCGATCGGTGGCGATTTCTTCGAGTACATCGATCTGCCCGATGGCAGCTTCGGCTTTGCGCTCGGCGACGTCTCCGGCAAGGGGCCGCCGGCGGCGCTGCTGACGGCGATGCTGCAGGGGATTTTCTCGACGCAGTCGTTTGCGCCGGTCGAGCCAGCGGCGATGCTGACACGCGTGAACAAGGCGCTGCTCGCGCGCGGCATCGAGAGCCGCTTTGCCACAATCTTTTTCGCCATCCTGAGGCGGGACGGCCGGCTGACCTACTGCAACGCCGGCCAGAGTCCGCCGCTGCTCTTCACGGCGAGCGGGGTGAAGAAGCTCGAAACCGGCGGCATGATCGTCGGCCTGTTCCCGCACGCCACCTACGATCAGGAAGACGTTCAGCTGGCGGCCGGCGATCTCATCGCCGTGTTCAGCGACGGCGTGTCGGAAGCGATGAACCCGGCGGGGGAGGAATACGGCGAAGCGCGCGCCCAGCAGGTGATTGAGCCGAACTGGCTGGAACCGAGCGACGCGGTGTTGCAGACGCTGCTCGAATCGGTCCGCGGCTTCGCGCACGGCGCGCCGCAGAATGACGACGTTACCGCGCTGATTGTGCGGTATACGCCAACGCGGACCTGACGCTCAGGCCGGCTTCGCCTTCAGCACGCCGATCTGCACGAGCATCCCGGTGAAGTCGTAGATGCGCCGCTCGTGCACGAAGAGACCATTCTCGACTCGGCACACGAGCACGATGGGTAGCTGCGCCGGGCGGCCGGTCGGTGCCATCCCCATCAAGCCGCCGGTATCGGTTGCGGAGAGCGTCACGACCTGGACGACGTTGTCACCATCGATGATCAGAGCGTCCTGAGTGACTCTGGCATCAGTGAGCGCGCCGAAGAACGCGGCGAACACCGATATGATCGCCTCTCGTCCCTGATGCGTACCGCCAAGCGGACTTTCGACCACCGCATCGTTGGCGTAAAGCTCGCCGAGCGTTTCCACGTCATGCTCGTTGCTCGCGTGCATCCGCCGCTCGAACAGCTCGACGATGGCCTCTCGAGTCATATGTGTCCTCTCACGCAGGGCGCGCCTTCAGTACGCCAACCTGCACCAGCATGCCAGTGAAATCGTAGATGCGCCGCTCGCGCGCGATCTTATCGCCGCGCAGCTCGTAGATGAAGACGGCCGGAACGCGAAAATGCTTGCCGCTCGCAGGCAGTCCCATCAGCCCGCCGACGTTCGTCCCTTCGATGGTCAGCACCTCGACAACCTGGTTGGCGTCGATTAGCCGATGCTCGATGGTCAGCGTCATGTCGGCGAAGGCGTGGAAGAGAGCGTCGAGCGCCTGGGCGGCAGCGGCGGGACCGTGGTGCGTCCCCGCCGTCGGGCTGTCGATGAGCGCATCGTCGGCATAGTCGGAGGCGAGCGCCGCGGCATCCATTTCGCCGAAGGTCTCCTCGCGGCGCGCGAACATCGCCGCAATCTCATCACGCGTCATTTCTTCAAGGCCTCACGCCAATTGAGGACGACGGTCATGGGCACGGTCACAGTGCCCTCGATGGGGACGTTTATCAGGAATCGCTGTCCGTCGGCGGACGGTTCGTATTGCGCGCGAAACCCGGCAGACACCTGTGGCCCGTTGAGAAAATTGGCCTCAAAGAGCGGATGGGGCGTTCCAACGTTCGCTGCGGAATCGCCGCTGATGGAGACAGCCATCAGATGCCCATCCGACGCGTAGTAATAGAGTTCCTTGGCATCGCGTCGCCAGCGTGCATGCACCCCTCCGCGAGCCGCGTGTCGCGTGCGCGATAAACCTCGCCCATCCCGCCGGCGCCAATGGCACCGACGACTTCATACGGCCCGAGACGAGTGCCGGGACCGAGAGCCATTGGGGTGTTCTGAACGCGCGAATTCTGCCACGGATGACGTACGCCTCGATGGCAAATTTTTGAATATCGCTGGATGCTCGGAGGTGGGCCGCCAAACACCGCGTATTCGCGAGTGGGCACGATACGCGCAAACGAGACCCGTGAACGCGCGATGCTACGATGGAGGGCTCGATGAGTCTGACGACGCTTGCAATTGAAGTTGGCAATCCGGCGAATCCGGACTCTCGGACAAATGTGGACTTCCTCATCGACTCGGGCGCCGTCTACTCGTTTGTCCCGCGCCATGTCCTCACTGCGCTCGGCATTACGCCTCACTCGACGCAGCGTTTCCGCCTGGCCGATGGATCGTCAATCGACCGTGAACGCGGTGATGCGCTCTATTTCTACAAGAACCAGCGCGGTGCTGCTCCCGTTATTTTCGGGGAGCCTGGCGATGCGGCATTGCTTGGCGCGGTGACGCTGGAGTCGCTCGGATTCGTTCTCGATCCGCTGCGTCGCGACTTGATCCCGCTGCCAATGGTCGCCGGCGGTTCGCCCACACTGCGCTGAGCCGCTGCAGCGGGACGCCGCGCGCTAGTGGAGCAGCGCCGGACGGCCGCGGTCGACCGTCACCTCACGCACCGGCGTCGTGATGATGCGCTCGCCGTCAGCGACGATTTCCATGCGGAACCCAACGCCAATCCATCCGGTCTTCAGGAGGCTGCCGCCGAACCCTGACCCGTCGATGCGCGCGGCGGTGGCGTCGCGAAAGAACCGTCCGCCCTGCACGAGTACCGAGGTGCCGTGCGAAACGATCACCCGATACGTGGAGTTGCGCGTGCGCACTAGCAGAGTGGTGAGCGGGTCGAGATCGCGCAGGTAGATGCCCGGGGCATCGGTGAGCTCGCCGACGAAGCCGTCAAGCGTCGTGCGGCGCGTGACCAGCGTCGAGCTTGGAGAAATGGTGGAGGCGTCCGCCACGTGCTAAGCGGATTCTACCGCCGATCAGCGCTGCGGCGGTGCGGGCGCGAGCGTCCCGGGGATCGGTTGTGCAGGCTGCGGTTGCTGACCCGGCGACTGCGCGGGCGGCGCCGGCTGCGGAGCACCGGGAACCGGCGGAGCAGGAACGGGCGGCACTGTGACGGGTGGCGTCTGGATGATCGGCAGCTCGATTAACGGCGCGTTTGCGTCGTTGCTCACGCGGAACGGCCGCAGATCGTCCTGACTCAGGTCGAGCACGCGAATGATGTGCGGAGTCAGCGTGAGCACAACATCGGTTTGCGTCGTCTCTTTGCGGTTGTGCGCGAACAGACGGCCGAGCACAGGGAGATCGCTCAGGCCCGGTACTCCTTCGAGCACCGTTCGCTCATCGTCACGAATCAGACCTGCCAGCAGATTCGTCTCGCCGTCGCGCAGCCTGATGGCGGTCGTGATCTCCCGGTTGCCGAACGTCGGCAGCCCACCGAACCCGGTTCCCGATAAGCTCGTGACCACGACTTTGAGAGCAAGCGACACGTCATCGTCATGGTGCGTGCGCGGTGTGATGTCGATGTTCACGCCGATGTTCTGATATTGGAACGACGTGATCGGCTGCTGCTGGACGCCGCCGGTGGCAATCGGTGCGAATGTGGTGACCGGCACCGGCACCTGCTCGCCGAATCGTGCTTGCGCCGCGACACCTTCCGACGTGCGCAGCTGCGGATTCGCCAGCGTTCGTGTATTGGAGTCGCTCTTGAGCAGGCGATAGTAGAGGGCCGGCAGGTTCGTCAGGATGATGTCGGTCTGCGACAGGTTCATCAGGTTTTCAAGCGTCAACTTGTCGCGGTTGACGTCGGCGGCCCCGTTGATTCCCGGTGAACCCGGGCTGGCGATCTGCAGACCGTACTCGAGCAGCTTCGTTCGGTTTACCTCGAGCAGTTCGACGTCGATGACCACCTCGGGCCGTGCCTTGTCGATCGCCTGAATGATGCGTCCTGCGGCCGCCACGCGCTCCGGCGTGTCCTTGATGGTCAGGGCATTGGTCGCAGTCAGCGGCGCAATGCGTCGCGCATCGACAACGATGCGAAGCAGGTCGATCGTTTCTTTCAGATCCGCATTGCTCAAATAGAACGTGCGGACGACCTCTTCCTCGTATTCGCGCCGCTTGGCCGCCGTATCCGGAATGACCGTCACCGTGCGCTGGGTCGTGACCTTGTAAAAGTTGTGGGTCGCGGATGACACAGCCGCAAGCGCCTGGTCGAGCGTCACGTTGCTCAAATCGATGCTGATGCGGTCGTCGCGGAACGACGGATCGAAGACGATGTTCAGGTTGGCGTAGCGGGCGATCACGGTATAAACGTCGCGCACGCTGGCGTCGCGGAATACGAGCGACGAAGGCAGTCGCACGTCCGCCGGCAGCTCGAACCCCGCGGGTCCCAGGTTCTGCGACCGATCGATCAGCGTCTCGAGCTCGGTTTTCCCCTCACCGCGCACGACGATCTTCGTGCGCAGCTGCTCCCGTACTTTTTTCAGCGCGTCGTCTATGTCGCCGCTGCTCGGATTCAACTCCGCGGCAATCTGCAATTCCACCAGCGCCTGATCCGGCTTGTTGTCGGCCTCGAGCCGTCTCGCGCGCGCGAGGTGGTCCTGGGCGGCGCGCAGCTTCGCGCGTTGCAGCACCAACTGCAGCGTCCGGTCGTTGGGGTGCTTCTTGAGCGCCGAGGTGTACTCCGCGACGGCGCGATCGTAGTCTTGCGCCTGCTCCGCGCGCTGGCCGGAGCGAAGCGAAGCCGTGGTGGCACAAGCGGTTAGCGCAAGCGAGAGCGCCAGGATGGCCGTCAGCCGGCTTGCCGTGATCGAGGTCAGGGGGCTAATTGTGTGAGCCATCAGTGATGACGTCTACGCCGCGTGGAATCCTGAATGCAAACTCCTTATCGGATATTCCCTGATTTTCCTTCAAGTTGTTAAAGACGAGGGTCGATTCGCCCCCCTGGCGATCCTTCGTCGTCAGCGCGCGGATGCGGAGCGAAGCCGGGTCCACCGCGACGACCAGGTACTCGTAATCGGGCTCGCTGTGTCTCGGCGTCAGCTTCAGGGCAAGAGTGCCGGGGATTGCCGAGTCCACGTAACTCGCTGAAAAATCACGGACGATGTCCCCTCTGCCGGCGAGAAAGAGGGCGGGCGTCGTGGCCTGATCGTCGGCGGGAACGTTGGAGACGATCACCTGCTTGTCCTGCGGAATGTAGGAGTAAATCTTGACGCCGTCCGAGACAAACTCCTTCTTCTCGGGGTCGGTGTAGGTCCAATGCATGCGGCTAGGTTTCTTGACGGTGACCTTTCCGTGCTCCTGCGTCTGCGTCTTAAGCGCGCCGCCCCGGTAGTTGTGCACAAAGTCGGCGGAGAAGTCCTTGATGCCCTGGTACCGCTGTTGGAGGGATCTCGCGAGCGCCTCGGGTGCCGGCCGGTTCTGCGTCTGTGACGCAGCAACCAACGACCCCGCTGCGCATACAGCGACGGCCAGCGTGAACAGTCGAGTTGTCGTAAAAGTGGTCACTGGAACCTACGATACGAGCCTTGCTGCAAGAGCCGCGCTAAGGCCGGGGATACAGATGAGATGCGATATCGCTCGCCAGGCGCGTAGATGCTCGCCGCGTAAACCGCGTTCGACGGGCGAGCGTTGCGATCGAACCACACCAGATTGATCCCGCGTTCCAAGGTGAGGACATGCTCGCGATCCCGGATCACGCGGCCGAACCCCGCCCGGCGAAAGGTATCGGACGGCAGCCACGACTCCATGCGGACGATGAACGCGTCGTCCAGCAGGCGAAAACCCTGTCGAAAAGGATGATCTTCTGCCCGCGTGATGAGAGGCGCTTCACCGGTAAGGCCCGCCATCACCTGGTAGGCCGGTCCGCCCGGGCCGATGCCGCCGGCTTTTGGAACCCTGCGCGGATCCCGTGTACCGCCGGTCAGAGTCCGGATCGTCGTCTCCAGCATCTGCGGATCGAGAGTCTCTTCGCGCGGAGGTGTCAGCACGCAAAGCACGTAGGGCGTGGCGGGTGGCAGACGGGAAATCTCCTCCATGAGATCAGACGAGGCGCGAATCGGATCCGGGTGCATCGGAAAGAGCGGGCCGAACGCCGAGACGACCTCTCGTGCCGAGTAGCGATCGAGAACGAGGTCTCGAGAGATGGCCTCGTTGTCGCGCACGAGAAGTGGAAAGTGCAGCTCGACATCTGGAAGACGCACCCATGGGATATCGCGGCGCTCCCACCGGGTGTAGTAAAGCAAGGCGTTTTCAAGCTGCCAGTTCACGTTGGTGACGAGAAGGCTGGTCTGAGGGTTGACCCCGAGCGCGAGCCGCGCGACCAGCGCTTCGGCGCGTCGATCGTCATGACGATCGATCGCCGGCCATGTATCCCATGCCCGCCATCCGGCGAAAGCGATCGCGAGGACTGCCACAATCTGCAGGAAAGGGCGAGTCCTGTGGGACCCGCCAGATCTGCCGGCAGATTGTGCGACGGCCATTCCGGCGGCGAGTGCTCCGAACAAATGACTGGGCAGATAAAAAACATGCGTATCGCCGACGTTGTAGGTGAACGCAAACAGGGTATTGATCGCGTAACCGAGGGTCACGAGCGTTGCCCACGGCCTCGAGATCATCCACAGGCGCACCGCTCCGATCGCCGCCAGCACGAGGCCGGCAATGCCGAACTGTTGCCGCGCGTCGAACCACCACATGCCGACACGGCTGGTGAGCTGATCCCCGCGCACGCCGAGTACCATCGTGTCCCGCCAATCAGCCTTAGTCGTGTCGAACCAGAAGTTCGCGACGCGATCGCTGAACGGCGCGATGCCGCCGTTCGCGGTGTGTGCCGTCGACATGAAATTGGGCCAGTACTGCAGCGCGCCGACGACGGCAAAGCCGATCGCCAGCGCAATGGTCGCGCCGCTGAACAGCGTGCGCCGATTGGGTGTCACCTGCAGGAGGAACACGGTGAACGGCACGAACAGCAGAATCATCGACAGGTGATTGCCGAAGCCGATCGCGTACACCGCAAAGAACACCGCGAGGCGCGCCCGCGTGGGACGCGCAGCATACATGTATAGAGCGAGGCAGCACGCGAGGACGATAGCGAGGTGCAGCGTGTAGACCTCGGCGATGATTGCCTGGCTCCAGAAAGTGTACGAGAACGCCAGCAGTAACCCCGCCACAACTCCACTCATCAGGGATCCGCTAAGCGCCGCGCCCACGAACGTTAGAAGGCCAACAGCCGCCGCTCCCCAAATTGCGGAAAACAAATTGAGACCGCGCGCCGGATTCACCGCACTGACTACGCCGACAAACGGTCGCGCGAGACCGAAATAGAGCGGATACGCTTGTCGGGCGCTTACCTCCGGCCAGAGCACTGCCGCCTGAAACCCGCCGGTGTCGCCGAGATCAACGCCTGGCAGCAGTGTCTGCGTGTAGGCCCAGAAGACGAGCGTGGCGATGAGGAGTGCGGCAACGAAGACCGGGATCCGGGATCCGGGATCCTGGATCCGGTCAGCCATGGGACCGTTTGCGTGCCACGAATGCTCGCACGTCATCGATGCTGCCGGCGTTCAGCACGTGGCGCGGCTCGATCCAGCCGCGGCGCGCCGTGCCGACGCCGAAGCGCATCTGCCGCGCGAGCCATTCGGCGCGGTGGCAGTCGCTGTCGATCGTGATCGTCACGCCGGCGGCGACCGCGCGCCGGGCGATCGCGCCGTCCATGTCGAGATGACCGGGCGCGCCATCGATCTCCAGCGCCGTGCCCGTGGCCGCGGCGGCTTCGAACATTGTCTCGAAATCGACGTCGAATCCGGGCGATCGTGCGGGTGATCGGTTGGCAGGGTGCGTGATGATGTTGACGAGTGGGTGATGGATCGCCTTGAGATAGCGTTCGGTCAGCTGTGGCCCGTCCTGTTCGCATGCATCGTGCAGCGACGCCAGGACGATGTCGAATCGCGCAAGCACCGCGTCGTCGAAATCGAGAGTGCCGTCGCCCATGATGTCGACCTCGATGCCGTGGAGAATCGCGACCCCGGGAATCGTCTCTCGAAGCGCTTCGATTTCATGACGCTGACGCGGAATGTCTTCCAGCGCGAGCTTGCGGCTGGACCAGGCGCGCTGCGAATGGTCGGTGATCGCGACGTATTCGTAACCGAGTTGCTTGCTGGCCAGCACCATCGACTCGATGGAATCACGGCCGTCACTCCATGAGGAATGCATGTGCAGGTCGCCGCGGATGTGACGTTCGAGGACGAGGCCTGGCAGCGCGCTGTGCTCTGCCGCCTCGATTTCCTCGACCCCGGCGCGCAGCTCCGGGGGGATGAAGGGCAGGTCGAGCCGATCGTAGAGATCGTCTTCCGAGGGGCAGCGTACGATGCGATCGTCCCGATCGGTGAGGCGCGCATCCTCATATCGGAGTCCGCGTTGGTCGGCGCGGGCGCGCAGGGCGAAGACGTGCGCGGTTGAACCGGTATGCCATACGAGCGCGGCGCCCGCCTGGTCGGGCGTGGTCATATGCACCGCGGCAGTGCCGCGATCCGT
>DATJJE010000056.1:0-116775 GCA_035492455.1 Vicinamibacterales bacterium
AGGCGCGCGATGGCGGCATCCGCGCGGGTGGTGACGCGTCGATCATAGTCGGGCCGCACCTCCGCGCGAACTGCTCGCCATGAGGCGAGCGCTTCATCATGCGACCCGGCGGCTTCCTGGAGCATCGCCAGCATCGCGTCGCGAAGCGGCGCCTTGTAGGGTTCGAAATCGGTGTCGAAGAAGAGCGCGCGGATCGTCGCGATGTGTTCGCGCGGAGGCAGGCTCTCGATCAGGCGGCGCAGGTCGACGTCCGAGCTGAACGAGGAGTAATAGAGATTGTAGATGTCGCGTCGCGTCCGCGCGTTTATCGGCTCGCCATTACGGCGCATCTCGTCCACCGCGCGCAGCAGCGCCACATCCGCACCGTCGGAACGAAACAGGTTCAGCGCCGCCAGCTGAATCTGCCGAACGTAAGGCCGCTCCCGGCCTGAAGCGACCGCGGCCGCGAAGTGCCGGCTCGCCTCGTCGACGTTGCCGCGCATCCACATGATCCAATGGCCCCAGTACGCGTGCGCGAACGGGTTGCCCGGATCGATCTCGATCGCCTCCCGATACGAATCCTCCGGACGCGCAGTCGTCGAACCGTCGCGTGACTTCAGGAAGTACGCCCACCCGACATGCGCCAGCAGGTCGGCTTTTCGGACTCCGCTGGCGCTGACGGTTCCACGCGTCAGCACTGCAGCCAGAGGGTCGACAACGTCCGAGAACTTGCTGCCCTCGGAAATCCTGACGTCGCGGAGCCACGCCATCGCGAGGTCCTCCTGCGAGGTGCGAACTGCCTGATCGTCTATCTTCGATGCCGCCGAGAGGCTTGCCCAGGCGGCGGCATAGTCGCCGCTTTTCTGCTGCTCCGACGCGACGCGCTGCAGCTCGGCGATGTGCCGGCGGTTCTCCCGCGCTTCGCCCACCACCTTCGTGACTTCGTTGCCCGCGAGGATCAGCGATATGACCGCCGTGGCGGCGCCGACCAGCTTGAGCGGCGTATCGAGGAGTTTCGTGATGGGTCGCACGAGCGAGACACTATGCCACACCGGCGTCGGGCTTGCTTCCTCCGTTCACACGCTCCCCGATTTGTCTTGAACGAATTCACCACCTGAGGAGGGCGCATGCCAGAGCGCTGGGATTATCGAAACCGCGACGAGGCCCGTGGATACGACTACGATCGCGGCCGCCGCGGGCCGATGGAACGCGCGGGAGATGAAGTGCGGTCGTGGTTTGGTGACGACGAGGCGGCGCGCAGGCGACGACTCGACGAAACGCGAGACGACCGCGATCGCGACTGGAGTGAACGCGACCGCAACTCAGCCGAGCGCGCATGGGATCGCTCGCGTGAAACGGTTCGCGACGCCACCGACCGCGATCACGACGGTCGCCGCGGTCTGTCTGAATGGAATGACAACGATCGGCCGCGCACGTTCGGTGACACGAGCCGCTACGCGACGGCAGATCCGTATGCACCAGCAGGACGCCCGTACTACACGCGGACCGAACGGGAAGCGGCGTACGCGCGCCGCGACTGGGACGCGCCGGATTACACGGGTATGGGACCGCGCGGCTATCGCCGCTCCGATGCGCGCGTGTTCGAGGACATCTGCGACCGGCTGACGGTCGATCCTCGCGTCGATGCGAGCGACATCGAAGTGATCGTCAAGGACGGCGAAGTGACACTGAACGGCAGCGTGCGCGGTCGTGAAGAGAAGCGATATGCCGAAGACGTCGTGGAACACGTGATGGGCGTGCGAGACGTCAGCAACCACCTGAAAGTCAATCGGGACGTGGTCGGATCGGCGCGCAGCGGCGCCAATTCTCAACTGGGACTCACCGACACACCTCCTCCGCAGACGGCAGGCAAGCGGTAGGTCCGGGTACGGGCGGACGCGCGCGCACGCCGTTCGCCCGCTCCTACTTGACGGCGACCACTACGCTGAAGCCATACTGCGCGCACGATGACGAAATCCGCGATATTGGTCCTGGTCGCAACGGTCATTCTGTCGGCGACGCTCTCGGGTCAACGTGGTCAAGACGAGCAGCCGTATCCGCGGCTGCCGGCGCCACCCGTCAAATCTCCACCTGACACGACTGCTCCAGACATTCCGGGCGTTGTCCGCGGCGGGACGAAGGTCCACCTGATTCGCGATCTGTTCCACAGCACCGAAGGACCGATCGCCATGCCGGACGGCTCGCTGCTCTTCACCGAGCAGGATGCAGGCGATGGACAGCTGGTGAAGATCGACAAGGACGACAACGTCTCGGTCTTCCTTACCAACACCAATCGAACGATCGGGCTGGCGTACGACACCAAGGGCCGACTGCTTGGCGTGCAGTCGAATATTGCGCGCGTCGCTGTGCTTGCGCCGACACGCTCGACCCTCGTCGAACAGGTGAACGGGCTGCCGCTGGTCGCGCCAAACGATCTCGTCGCCGATCGCAAGGGTGGCGTCTACTTCAGCGACCCGCTGAACAGCCGGTTCCGACCGACGCCGCCGAGCCGAACCAAGCAGTGGATTGTTTACGTCCGTCCCGACGGCAAAGCGATGCCGGTGAGCGAGGAGGTGGAACGGCCGAACGGCGTGACGTTGAGTCCCGACGGCAACGTCCTCTACGCCTCCGATGGTCCGGCCATCGACGCGCTCGACGTACAGCCCGACGGCACGCTGCGCAACTTCCGGAAGTTCGCAATGCTGAAGGGCGGCAACGCGGACAGCATCTGCGTCGACAACGCGGGGCGGCTTTACGTCGGAAGCGGCATGGCCGGCGTGCAGGTGTTCAGTCCGACGGGCGAGCACCTGGGAACGATTCCGACGCCGCTCGGCGCTCAGGCGGTGGCGTTCGCCGGACCCGACAAGAAGACGCTCTACATTGTCGGCGGCGGCGCCGTATGGAAGGTCCCGATGATCGCCGAGGGCATCAAGGGCCGCGCGAAATAACCGTAACGTGCGTGTTCAGGCGGACGTCAATGCCGTAGCTGGCGATCGATGTGTGCGAGCTTGTCGGGATTGCGCGCCACGCGGATGGCAGAAATCGTGTCGTGCTCAATGGACAGCACGAATATGGACTCGAGCCGCCGACCGACGCGCACCACGAGCGCCGGCTCGGAGTTGACGTCCTCGATCGCCAATGACGCATCGCGCGTCGCTCCGGCGTTCGTTGCGCTGCGCTGCACGCCAACCAGGAAATTCACTACCGCTTCGCGTCCGACAACTGGACGCCGCGCCGCGGTCACCTTTCCGCCACCATCGCTCCACATGGCGGCGTCGCTGGTCAGCAGCGCGGTCAATGCTGCTGCGTCGCCGGACGCAAACGCCCGCGCGAAGCGCTCGGCAACCGCACGTCGCCCCTGATCGGTGCCGCTCAGCTGCGGCCGTGCGTCGGCGAGCCGCGCCTTGGCGCGGTGCAGCAGTTGACGCGAGTTGTCAACGGTGATGCCGAGCATCTCCGCGATTTCGGAATGCGCATACTCGAAAACATCCTTGAGCAGAAAGACCGCGCGTTCTTCCGGCGACATGGTTTCCAGCAGCACGAGGAAGGCGAAGGTGACCGATTCGGCGCGCTGCAGGGAACAGTCCGGCCGCTCCAGCTCGGAGGTGAGCACGGGCTCGGGAAGCCAAGGCCCGACGTACTTCTCACGCGATGTGCGCGCGGACTTCAGACGATCCAGACAGAGGCGCGTCACGATTGTGGTGGCGAACGCTCGCGGCGATCGCAGCGCCGTCTCCTCGGCGCCGCGGTAGCGAAGCCATGCGTCCTGCAGAACGTCCTCCGCATCCGACGCGCTTCCAAGCATGCGGTAGGCAATCGAAAACAGCAGCGGACGATCGGAGTTGAAGACGTCGGTGTCCATCGGTCACGCCGCGCGCCGGAACATCTCCGCCAGCCCTTGCTGGATCGTCGGATACTTCGGCTCCCATCCGAGCTCCGCCTTCGCCCTCGCATTCGAGAGCGGCATTCGCATCGCCGTCATGCGAGCAAGGTAGGGAGCAACCAGCCGCGGCAGCCACGCGGGAACGCGGAACGGCGCACTCGACCCGGCGTATTTTGCCAACGTAGTCACGATCTCCGTCATGCTCGCCGGGTAATCGTCGACGATGTCGTATGTGGCGCCGGCTGTCGCGCGTTCCAAGGCGAGGACCGTTGCGTTGACGGCATCGTCGATGTGGATCAGCGGCAACTGTCCGGTGTCTTTACGGACCACGGGCAAACGGCGTCTCCGCACCATGTCGACCAGAGCCGCCGTCGACGGTACGCCCGGACCGTAGAACATGCCGTAGCGAAGCACGACTCCCTCGATCAGTCCTTCCCGCGCCGCTTCGATCACCTGACGTTCCATGGATCGAACAGCGGCAGCTGCTGCGCCCTGCGTCGAAGCTGAACCCATCCCCGCCAACGGCGCAAACGAACCGACGATGAAGCGTCGTGCGCGGACGCCAATCGTGGCGTGCAGCAGATTGGCCGTCCCCTCCACGCGCAGCCGGTTGGTCGGCTCGATGTCACTCGGCCGACGCGGTCCTTCCCTCGGCAGGGCGGTGAGCTGATGGATGACGTGTGTCGGCTGCGCCGCCGACACCGCCGCGACGAGCGCATCGCGATCGAGAGCATCGGCCACCACAGCCGAGGCGCCAAGTGCTTCGAGCGCGCTGCGCTTTCCCGGCGATCTCGTCAACGCGACGACGTGATGTCCAGCGTCGACGAGAGCTCGAACGAGCGGGATGCCGATGGTTCCCGATGCGCCGGCGACAAACACTTTCACGCGAGGCTCCGTTCGCGCGCAAGTCGTACAGCCAAGACCAACCCGAGCACTTCCGTAATGCTCAGGAGGACGGCGGTGGTTGCAAACAACGGCTGCCAGCGCGGCTCGACATGGGACACGTGATCGGCCGACGCCAGGACGAAATGATTTACCAATCCGAATACCAGCGACGCGGCCATCGTCAGGCCGATGAGCCATGCGCCGATTCGCGCGGAGCGCAGAGCCCAGACCAGCCCGATCAGCGGTCCCGCGAGAATCACCACGAAGACGAACAGGTTTGCGGGAACCGACATCTCGACCTGGGCGCCAGCGTGCGCCGTTCCATGGACGACCGAGATCGCCAGGTGCGCGAGCACCACACCGCCGAGCCATCTCCACGCACGATTCGATGTTCTCGTCATGCCCACAAGACGAATGACGCGCGCGAAACGTGACATATACTCTGTCGCGCTATGCGCCAGTCTATTACCGTCGTTGCCGGCGTTGCTGCCGCGCTCGTCGTCGGCTTCCTCATCGGCGAGTCGACGAACCCTGTTCAGGGTCAAAGCGCCAACATCAACTCAGGAGCGGTGGCGGGCTACAAGGGCGGGCTCGATGTTTTGAGCGGGCCCTATGAAGTGGTAGCCAACTGGCCGAAGCCGCTCTCGCAGCTCCCTGGCCACGAGAACTGGACGTGGGGTGCGGTGCAAGGCGTCTTCGCGGAGAGTCCCGACCGCGTGTTCATGCTCGAGCGCGGTGAGCTCCCAAAGATGGAACGGCCGCAGCCGAAAGCGTTCCCCGAGATGGGCCCGAGCCTTTCCTTCCCTGTAGGCCAGGCGCCGTTCAGAAACGCGTCGCAGGGAATGGTCGCCAGCCCGCCGGGCGCCGGCGGACCGGGCGCCGATCCGGATGATCCCGCGCAGGCGTGGAAAGGGCGGATGGGCGTAGACGCGCGCTGGGAGCACACCATCCTCGTGTTCAACTCCGCGGGCGACATCGTCGAGCAGTGGACGCAGTGGGACAGGATGATGCGGCGTCCGCACTCCGTGTACATCAATCCATACGACCCGGAAAAGCACGTGTGGATCGTGGATGACCACAGCATGGCCATCTTCAAGTTCACGCACGACGGCAAGACGCTCGTGCAGACCATCGGCACGCCGAATCAAAAGGGAGCGGACGACAAGCACTTCAACCGTCCAACGTTCCTGACGTGGCTTCCCGACAGCACGCTGTTCGTCGCCGACGGCTATAACGGTACGCGAGTGGTGAAGTTCGACAAGGACGGCAAGTACATGACCGCATGGGGCACGCGCGGCAACGGGCCCGGCCAGTTCAATGTCGTGCACGGCATCGCCGCGGATCCGATGACGCGACGGGTCTATGTGAGCGATCGCGGCAATAAACGGATGCAGGTGTTCGACGAAAATGGCAAGTTCCTCGATCAGTGGCCGTTCTCACCGGCGTCGAATACACAGTTTTTGATCATCCCGGCGGATCGATCCGGCATCTGGGCGTTCGAAGACACCACCGCGAAGGTTGTGAAGTACGACTTCGACGGCCACTATCTGTACTCGTGGGGCACGCTCGGCGATTACCCGGGCGGATTCTTCAACATGCACGGCGCGAGCGTCGATCAGCAGGGCAACCTGTACATCGCCGAGGTGGGCAACGGGCGCCTGCAGAAGTTCCGCCCGCGCATGGGTGCGAACAAGGCGTTGCTCGTCGGCCCGCCGGTCTACGCGGCGTGGCGATGATCGTTCGGACGTCGAGGCGTGCCTTCAGGTCCGCTGCAGAAGCGGACGCAACGTCCGAACGTCCTTAACCGTTTCGATCGACAACAGCGTCTCGATTAACTTCCCGGCGCTGGCGCTCCCCAGCACCGGCCCCATCAGGTCTTTCGCCTTGTCGATCACTTCCTGGCGCGTCATCGGATTGCGCAGCGTTCCGCGAACCGCTTCCACGCGTTCCGACACCTTCGTTCCATCGCTAAACGTGATGTCGACGATGGCGACGCGCGCAGGCAGGAGCTTGGTCAGCTCCGCATCAGGCACATAGGTCACCTTGCTTCGCTGGCGGAGCACAGCCGCGTTTTTCATTCGTGGCTTGTCGTGCGCGGCGCGGAACGACGCGGTCTTGTCGATCAGCATCACCGCCACCATGTGCTGCAGGCAGATGTCCGGAATGTCGCGGTTGTCGACAACGCTGCCGACTGAGGGTGCGAGGCGGACGGTGACGGACTTCACGTCGTCCGCCTCGAACGGCCGCTTCTTGCGGATGTTCTCCACCGCGTCGAGCGGCGCCTGAATCGGCGTCCCCACCGTCCACTTCTTGATGTCGGTATTGGCGATCTCGTAACGCTCGCCCAGCTTGTCGACGAGCAGCATCGGCTTCCCCTTCGCCGGCGCATTCACCTGGAAGAAGTTGTCGTCACCGGAAAACACGTCGTCGACGCCATTCCAGCCGGATCGGACGAGCAGCGCCGCGGTGACGCCGTTGCGGGCCGGCATGCCCGCAAAGACGAATCCTTTCTCGATGTGATCGGTGTCGCGCTCCCAAATGGCGTATCCACCGGTCTGCTGCGACGCATAGTCGAGCAGCCATCGCATCTGCTGCGCGGTGAGGCCGGCCATGCATCCCGCTGCAGCCGCCGATCCGAAGTTGCCGGCGAACGAGTGGGTGCTGCGGCGTGTGTCATTCCTGAAATCGAGGGCGCCGAGCGCCATGGTGAGCCGCGTGCCGACATCGTAGCCGAGCGTGACGGCGCGTAGGTAATGCTGACCCGTCGCGCCAACATCCTCGCCGACCGCAAGTGCCGCTGGCACGACGGAGGCCCCGGGATGCGATTGCGACGGACCATGCGAGTCGTCTGTCTCGTCGGAGTGCGCGAGCACGCCGTTGACCAGCGCGGCGTCCATCGGACCGGTGACGACATTCGAGCCGATGACGGTGGCGACAGCTTTCCCCGCTTGTGCGCGCGCCAGCGCGAGTGCTGCCTTGCCGGGCGGCAGCTCGGAGCCGGAGACCATCGCCGCGAACGTATCGAGGATGTGATGCTTCGCCTTCTCGGCGGCATCGGCCGGCAGCGCGCGATCCTTCGCGGCTGCCATGTAGCCGCTCAGGGTGGTCATCACGGGGCTGATCGCCTGCGCGAGCAGCCTCGCCGACGGCAGCGCGGCCGCGCCGAGCGCGAGGCCCGCGTGGCGGACGAATTCGCGACGGGATGTCAGTCGAAAAAGCCCGAATCGATGTATCGCAGCCATAGTGTGCCCACCACCTTGATGCTGTCCTGAGTAAACAGATAGTGATGAAAACCCTCGACGCGCCCAACGCGGTACTTCCTCGCGTACGGCTCCATCACCGTGCGGTTCGCGTCAACGGTTGCGGGCGGCAGCGTCTCGTCCGCCGTGCCGTTGAGATCGAGGACCGCGACGCGCTTCAATTCCTGTGGCGGGTAACTTGGCTCGAACATCGATTGCATCAGCGCCGAGAAGCCCCGGCCCCGATCCGCCGCCGGCAGAAACGACGACTGCCATAAGCGAACGCCCTGCTCGGCAAGTGCCGAGGCATCAAGATACATCGCGGCGTCTTCGGTGCTCTTGAACCGCGGTGACCGCAGCGCCGCGCGCCACCACGTCGCACGCGTGGCCGCATCGATGTGTTTCGTGTACACCTCGAAATCGTCGAGCCCGCGCTCGCGCACACGCAGCGCGCTGTGCTCGTACAGATCGTTAAGGCTTCCAACACGCGCCCGGTTGTTCAGATACGCAAGTCCGGTCGTACTCGTGCCCCAACCGAGATAGCCGTCAGGCGTGTAGTACTTGGCGAGCGGGTACAAACTCGCACCGCCGGTAGACATTCCCCAGAACAGCACGAACGCATTGCGCCGATCCGCGATCGCCTTGTCGAGCGCCAGCTGGTACCCTTCGAGAAACACAGCCGGTGTGGCGGCGAGCATCTGATGCTCGAGCGCCGTTCCTTTCTTTGGGAAGCGGTAGAACGCACTGGCGCTCGGCGCCGTGGTCGCCGAGATGCCCGACGACTTCTTCTCGTAATCGCCCGGCGACCAGTACGTCTTCTGCGTACGCGCAAAGATCGGCATCCGCTGTCCGAGCGGCACGTCCTCCCAGGAGCCATCGTGCGTCGGCGCGAGGAAGTTCCAGCGGCCGACTCGGGTCAATGCAACGAACGTCACGCCGCGACGCGCCAGCCAGATTGCGGGGCCGTCCCGTTTCTCCACGGTCGAGATGAAGTCCATCCCGTACTCACTACCCGGCTCGGCACCGACGACGACGAGGCGGCGGCCGTTGTGCAGGCGTGGCTTGTCAGGGGTGAGCGTGATAACGACCTGGGTGAACGGCTGTCCGTGGGCGGTGAAGTCAATAAAATCGACACGCTGCGTGTACGAGCTCGTCTCCGGATACTGCTGGCCGGCGAGAATCTCGGCGATCGCGGCGCGATCGAGCGTGCCGGTATCCTGAGGAAGATCCCACGCGAGCCCGATGCGGCCGGCGGCGGCGATCAGCAGCAGCGCGAACAGCACACGCGGTCTCATTGAGGCGACAGCATACATGAACATCGTCAGCGTCTCGTGGGCCGATCACCTGACCTTCGGCGAAGGCGAGGGCCGGCTCGACACGGCGGGGAAAGCGGCGCGCCGCATGCGCGCATGGCGCGACGAGCTGAGTGCCGGCGCACTGCTCTGGCGCGTGCTGCGCACCCGCATTCCCGGACGTTTCCACGCTGCGCGCGGCTACCAGCATCCGTCGCTCATGGCAGCGCAAGCGCTGTCGTGGGACGACTTCGCCGAGGTGCCGAAACTGGCACATGACACCGGACTCGAAGCGTGGCTTTACGTCCCTCTGTTCGACGAGGGATGGCCGCTCGCTTCCGCTGGTGAGCGCTCGCGCAGCCACCACAATGCCATGCACGGACAGCATGTCGCGTGGCAGAGCGAGCTGACGCGCACGCATCCGCAGTGGCTGACGTGCGATCGGAGCGGACGAATCCGGCAGCGGGGCGTGCTGTCGCTCGCCTATCCAGAGGTTCGGCGCGCACTCATCGAGCGCTGGGTGCAGCTCATCGCACCGACTCGATTCGATGGGCTGTTCATCTGCTTCCGATCGCAGTCACGACCAGCCCAGCATGGCGATCAATTCGGGTTCAACGAACCCGTGCGTGCCGACTTTCAGAGGTGCCATGGCGCTGACATCCTGCGCGACGACTTCGATCGGCAGGCGTGGCGCGACTTGCTCGGCACGTACATCACTGCATTGCTCGACGAGCTGCGCGCGGCGTTCGATCGGCGTATCGGTGTCGGCATCGCACGCGGCGACGTGCTCGGACCGCCGTTGAGCAATGCGACGCTGCAGTGGCGCAAGTGGATCCGCCGCGGCCTCGTCGATCACCTGATCATCAATCAGAATTCTTCGCAGTGTCCGTCGATGTGGCATCAGCTCTGGCCGATGCATCGCGGCAACGGCTACGTGCAGAACTATCTCGATGGCTTCGGGATGCCGCCGCTGACTGAGCATCTGCAACGCGACTATGCGGCCGCTGTCGCCGGCAGCGGGACGCAGCTCTTCGTCGCGCGCCAATGGTGTGAACGCTCCGACGGGGACGAGCGGGAATTGCGTGCAATTCCCGGCGTGACAGGTCTTGTATTCAGCTCGTTCCGTCACGACAATCCTGCCGCCATCGCGCGCGGCAACTGGCAGGCCGGTAAGGTATAAGCTTCGTTGACGTGGAGGTGGTATGCGCGCATCAAGGCTGCTCATCGTTGCCGTGGTCCTGGCGGGATTGACGATTCCGCTCGCCGGACAAATCACCAGCAACCCGATCCCGGCGCCGATCGAGAAGCGCGGCCTCGCCGTGCAGATCAAAGACCTGGTGCGTCTGCCGGATACCCGCGGCCTGCGCCCAGTCGAGCAGGACGTCTCGCCGTCGGGATGGGCGCGCATCAGCTTCGTTCGCGATCTACCGGACGGCCGCCGCTTCGTCAACGACTCGCGCGGTTTCCTGTATCTGCTCGACGCCAACAATCAGCCGCACGTCTACGCGAACGTCGGCGACGCGTTTCCGCTCGCGGTGTACAACCGGCTCGAGAGCGGATTCATCGGCTTCGCATTCCATCCGGATTTCGCGCGCAACGGACTGTTCTATACCGTCCACGCCGAGCGCGGCCCCGACAATCCGAAGAAGCCCGACTTCATTCCTCCGGGCTACACGATTGCCGACGTGACGTATCACAACATCATCACCGAGTGGCACGCGACGAATCCGGCGGCGAACACGTTCCAGGGTACGCGGCGCGAGCTGCTGCGCGAAGCGCATGTCGTCGCCAACCTGACGCATCCACTGGGCGCGCTCGAATTCAATCCAACGGCAAAGCCCGGTGATGCCGACTACGGCCTGCTCTACACCAGCGGCAGCGATCATGGCTTCAGCAATGGCGGCGGCCCACGTGCCAACAACCCGAGTCAGACGCAGCGGCTCGATTCGATCATGACGGCGATCCTGCGGATCGATCCGCGCAGCCCGTCGGTCACGCATGGCGTCAAAGGACTCGGCGACTACACGATTCCGATGGCGAACAAGTTCGCGGCGGACGGCGATGCGAAGACGCTCGGCGAGATCTACGCCTACGGATTCCGCAACGCTCACCGCATCTCCTGGGACACTGACGGCACGATGTACGCCTCGGATATCGGCATGAATCAGATCGAGGAGATCAACATCGTCCGCAACGGCGAAAACTACGGCTGGATGAAGCGCGAAGGATATTTCGAGAACGGCCGCGGCACGGGACGCGGCGAGCTGAACCAGCTGTTTCCGCTACCCGCCGAAATTCTCAGCGGTCGCCAGAAGGACGGCTTCACCTATCCGGTGGCGATCTACGACCACGACGAGGGGCTGTCGGTAACCGACGGATTTGCCTATCACGGACGGATCGCGCAGCTGCGCGGCAAGTTCGTCTTCGGCGACATCGCGCGCGGACGTCTATTTGCCTCCGACATCGCCGCGCTGAAGAAGGCCGATGACGGCATCCCGCAGACGGTCGCGCCGATCGAAGAGATTCAGCTCTACACCGTTGATGCCAACGGCACACGCACGAACGTGACGCTGCAGGAGCTGATCGACAAGACGATGGGTGCGAAGATCAGCCGCGCGGATCTGCACATCGGGCGCAGCCGCGACGGCGAGCTGTTCATCACCTCGCGGCAGGATGGATGGATCCGGATGCTGGTGCCGGACAATGCGGCGAGAACAACGGCGCAGGTGCGATGAGCCGACGGTCGTTCATCGCGCTTGCGGTTCTCGGGCTGACGATCGCCGCCGGTGCGCAGCCCACGACGGGCGGAATTGTCTTCGTCGGCAGCAGCATCTTTCATCGATGGACGGCGCTGTCTTCACAGATGGCGCCGCTGCCAATCGCGAACCTCGCGATCGACGGCACCGTCACGGCCGACATGCTCGCGATGGTGAACTCGCGCGTCATCCCGCTGCGTCCGAAGGTGATCGCCTACTACTGCGGAAGCAATGACGTCGACCTCGGTGACTCCGCGGACGCGATTGTCGGCCGCATCGTGCAGTTCATCGATCGCGTCGGCGCCGCGCTGCCGTCCACGCGTATCGTGTTCGTCTCCGTGAACCGTGCGCCGGAAAAGCAGGACCTCTGGAACGTGGTCGATGACGTCAACCGGCGCATGCAGATGTATGCCTCGAGTCATCCGCACGTCGAATTCGTCGACGTCAATCCCGTGCTCTTCACCACCGACGGCAAGCCGCGTTTCGACTTCTACATGCCCGACGAGCTGCACCTGCGGCCGCCGGCTTACGAAGGGTTCACCAAAATTCTGAAGCCTGTGCTGACCCGCGCGTTCGGCCAATAGCGCCGCGGACTTTGTAAAGCCGCGGCCTAGCGCAGCGCACCGATCACCGCACCGACGCCGGCACCCACAGCGCCCCACAACAGCATCCCGCGCGCCCACTGGCCACTATTGCGGCACTCGCCAGCCTCATTCGGTCCGATGGTGCAGTACCAGATGCCAACGCCGCCCCAGAACCCCGCACCAATCGCGCCGCCAATGAGCGCGCCTTTTGCCGATGGGTGCATCTTCGCCGCGACGAGGGGCCGCTCCGGCAGAAACACATAGTTGATCTTCAGGCGTTCGGCGCGCGCGGGTGAGGCGAACAATCCCAGCAGCAGCGCGCAGACGATGAGGTGACGAGCTGCGGTCATCACCGCGCCTGTTCCCAGATCCATGCCAGAATTGCGCGCCATGAACAACGACCTCACTCGGCGCGACTTCCTTGCGGTTGCAGGGGCCGCTTTGACGGCAAGTGCAACGGTGCTGCAGGCGCAATCGGTGAACAAGCGGCTCTTCGCCTATGTCGCGTCGTGGACATCCGGACCGGGCATTGGCGTCGGCAACGGCGGCGGCATCAGCGTATTCTCCGTCGACACCGGGACCGGCACGCTGACGCCCGTGATGCGCACCGGCCAGGAGTTCGACAAGATGAACACCGGCTACCTGGCAGTGAATCCGAACGGCCGGTTCCTCTACGCCACCAACGAGGTCGAAAGCTACGACAACGAGTACGGCGGCGGCGCGGTGCTGACCTTCGCCATCAACCAGAGCGACGGCACCATCACCCACATCGGTACCCAGCCCTCAATGGGGGTGTGGCCGGCCTACATTTCCATCGACAAAGCCGGTTCGCGCGTCACGGTCGCCAATCACGGCAACTACGATCCGTCCGTTCGCGTCATCAAGAAGAACGGTGTTCCCGAAATCGAGAAGGTCTGGGACGACGGCACCGTCACGATGCTGCCGGTAAAAGAAGACGGCACGCTCGACCATCCGTCGGATGTCGCGGTTCTCGAACGGACGACGAGTGTCGACAAAGTGACCCAGCGCAGCGCGCACGCGCACTCGATCAATTGGGATCCGAGCCAGCAGATGATCCTCGCCTGCGATAAGGGCTGCGATCGCGTCTACACGTACCGCGTCGGCAACGGCTCGAAGTCGATCGCCGAAGGCAAGGTGCTGAAGAGCGAACCCGGCATCGCCCCGCGACACTCGTCGTTCCATCCGCGGCTGCCGTTCGTCTATGTCGTCAACGAACGGCAGTCGAGCCTGTCGTGCTATCGCTACGATGCAAAAACCGCGGACATCAACCTCGTCGAAACGGTCCCGACTATTCCGGCGGATTACAAGATGAACAGCTCGCCGGCAGACGTGCACGTGCATCCGAACGGCCGATTCGTCTATAGCAGCAATCGTGGACACAACAGCATTGCCATCTTCCGCATCGACGAGGCAAGCGGACGCATGGCGCTCGTCGATATCGTCTCGACGCAGGGTGCGACGCCGCGCGGATTCCAGTTCGAGCCGAGCGGACGCTTCCTGTTCGCCGGAAATCAGGGAACCGGCAACGTGGTTACGTTTGCCGTGGATGGCGAGACCGGGAAGATGACACCGACCGGCGCGAAGGCGGAGGTGCCGCGCCCCGTCTGCATTCAGTTTGCAGCCATCTAGTAAGATGGTTGCGGACCATGACAAATCCAGGACTCGTTCTGTTAGGAATTCCTGTCGGTATTCTGCTGATTGTAGGGATGGTGGGAACGCTCTTTCTGTTCGTGCACTAAAACGTTCGGAACGTTCGAAACGTTCGGTCCGTTCGGAACGTTCGAACGATCCGAACGGCTCGAACGATCCGAACGACTCGAACGATCCGAACGCCTCGAACGATCCGAATCACCTGAGCTAGAAGCGATAACCGAATCCGAACGACAAGACGGGAATCATCTTCAGCTTTTCAAGGCTGTGATTCAGGTCCGCTTCCTCGTTGCGCACTTCGTCCTGCAGCACAGGCTCGGTCGCGACGTCGCGGCAGTTCGTGCCATTCGGCAGACATGCGCTGCCCGCGAGACTGAACGTCGCCGTCGGAGCGCGTGACAGCACCACGCCGAATTCCACGGGAATCGTCCACCGCCGCTCGCCGCGCGTGATGTTGCCCCACCCGATGGTGATGACGGGCGCGACCTTCTCGAACGCCACCTTCGCGTCGCCGCGCACAGGGTTCGACGGATTGCTCATCAGGCTCGAGTTGCCGAGCGTAAATTGACTGCCCGCAGGTACAAACGTGTGTGCCTCGACGCGGTTGCCGTTGTGGAGCATCAGGCCGGGGCTGACGTGAAAGCCGCCGCCCGTCGGGAAGAAATCGTACTGCGCCGTTACTGAGCGCAGTTTCAACTGCGCCGCCAGTGTGATGCCGTCGTCATCGAAATCGTGATTGAAGTTGAAGAAGTTGAAGCCCACGCGAACGGCCGACTTATCGTTGACGCCGACCGCGCCGTCGAATCCAATTCCCAGAACGCCGACTTTCACATCCATGCCGCCGGTCATCGTCTGCGTGTGGCCGGCGGTCGCCTGACACATCAGCATCAGCACCGCGCACACGCTCACCACGGTCGCTCTCATCAGATGTCTCCTCTCCCCCTCAATTGATGATCCGCTTGTCGCGCCGCAGCCTTTAGCCGAGGCGGACACGTAAGGTGTTTCGGCAAAAAAAGAGGGCCGCTTCACTGGAATAAAGCGGCCCGGACATACACACCTGGGAGTCTGTTGTCGCGATTGCGCAGCGTGACGCTAGTTTACCGGTTTGTCCCACACCGCCTTTGCCTGGAACCAGTCGCGGGCCACGATCGACCACATAATCTGATCCAGGTGCTTCCCGTCCCTCAACAGCGATCCGCGAAGGACGCCTTCCTGCACCGCGCCCATCTTGCGAAGTGCGCCGTTGCCGCGGCCGTTCTGCACGACCGCACGCGCTTCGAGGCGGTTGACGTCCGTATGCTGAAACGCGAAGTCCACCGCGGTCTTCGCGCTCGCCAGGAAGAGGCCTGTTCCCCAGAAGGGAGAGCCGATCGCAAATCCCCACTCCGCCACCGAGAATCTCGGCGCGATCGCGCGGATCTGCACGAGGCCAACGGCATGATCAAAACCTTCCGGCACGATGCCGAACATCATCTGATTGCCGGCCTCACGTCCACGAATCGCCCATGCGATGAACTTCTCGAAGCCCTCGGGCGTGGTCGGCGGCGGCGAGATGAACTTCGCCACTTCCTCGCTCGCGAGCATCGTCAGCAGTGTCGTCGCATCGCTTTTCACGAGCTCGCGCAGCATCATGCGCTTGCCCTTGAAGATTGGAAGACCCTTCGTCCAATCCGCCACGACTTCCATGATCGGCTCGGTGCCGGGCGCATCGAAACGAATCGGTTCGAGGTTCGTCATGGTCTGCTGGTTGGAAGCAATGTGCGTATTCATCACCGCACCTTCCTTCCGCGATCGGTCGACCGGGACTCGCCCCAGAGGATGTTCTCTCCCCAGACGATGTTCTCGCCCCAGACGATGTTCTCGCCCCAGACAATGTTCTCGCCCCAGACGATGTTTTCACCCCACACGATGTTTTCACCCCAGACGATGTTTTCACCCCAGACGATGTTCTCGCCCCAGACGATGTTCTCGCCCCAGACGATGTTGTTCGTGCTGATGATGTTTTCGCCCCAGACGATGTTCTCGCCCCACACGATGTTCTGCGCCCACGGCACCGTCACCCCGGCGTAGGAGCTGTCAGGCGTGATCGAATTGGTCAGCCAGGGCGTACCGATTTGTGCGGAGGTGTTGGCAGATCGCACAAGCTTCAGGAGTCCCTGTCCGTTCACGCGACCTGCGCCTTGCGTGAGACGGTCATAAACAACTCCCGTCGCGTCGTGCATCGTCATCGCCGAGTATTCGGTGAATGCCTTGATGGCGTTGCGGCTGAGTCGCGGACCGTTCGTTGTCGATCTCGCTTCGAGCACGACCGCGAGCAGTCCGCTTTCCACGCCCGCGGCCATGCTGGTGCCGCTCAGCGCGATGTAGCTCTTGCCGCCGTAACTGTCGTTGACGAGCAGCGACGGATAGGTCACGGCGAGATAGCTGCCTGGCGCGGCCGGCGCGGCGAGGTTCTGCCCCGGCACCGCGAAGTCGGGCTTTGCGAATCCGTCGATCCAGGACGGACCTCGCGAGCTGTAGTTCGCGATCAGGTCGTCGTTCGGATCGATGGTGCCCTGCGTCTTCGCCGAGGCCACCGTGAATGCTGACGGCGCGTTGCCAGGCGAGAGGATTCCGCCGTACCCGATCAAACCCGTCTGCGGGTTCACGCCGACGTTGCCCGCCGACACCACAACGAGGATGCCCGCTTGCGAGGCCGCTTGGACAGCCTGAACGAGAGGATCGGTCGCCGCCGGTTCGAACACCGGGTGGCCGAGTGACAGATTGATGATGTCGATGCCGAGTGCGGCTTTGTTGACGGTCGCGAATTCAACGGCCGCGATCACGTTGCTCGACGACCCGCTGCCAAGGCTGTTCAGGACACGCAGGCCAATCAGACGTGCATTCGGCGCTACACCGCTGTACTGCCCGTTGGAGAGGCTGCCGTTGCCAGCGATCAGGCCGGCGACGTGCGTTCCATGTCCGTAGCCGTCGACAGGTGTTGTGGCGACGGGGCCCAGTCCGGCTGTGAAGTCGTAGAACGCGGTGATGCGGCTCGAGAGATCCGCGACGGGCGCAATACCAGAGTCGATGACGGCGACGCCGATGCCGTTACCCGTCGGATCCGAGTCGGCGAGGCCCAGCTGCGCGCGAAGGTCGCTCGCCTTCTTCACCAGGTTGTTCGTATTGCCCGGCGAGAGCAGTGAGTCCGCCGATACCGGGTCGGCGTACACGGGCGAGTCGATGGAGATGGATGCGATGCCGGGAACGGTTTGAAGCCAGTCGAGATCGCTGGCCGAAATCGTCAGCGAGATCGAGTTGACGCGTGGTGCCAGCTGGCCGACTTTGATCCCATGGCTGCGCAGCGTTTTCAGCAGCGATGCCCAGTCCGTCTTCGTGTCAGTGCGCACAATGACATTGACTGTGCCGTCGCCCGTTAGCTGCTCGAGCTCGTGGTCGACCGAAGCTTTATGTGACGATGCGCTGCCGTTGATGGCAAGCATCGCGGGGGAGTAGGCGATGACAAGAGCGGCGATCGCCAACGCGCGTAGTCGTAGTCGAGTCATTCGGACCGCTAGTTGAGCAATAAGTCCTCCAGCCCGACGATTCGAGTTAAGCGCCGCCGAAGCAACTAGTTAAGCGGCAATTACGAGGTCGTTAGAGCCTCAGGCCTGTGCCGGATCGGAACAGAGACGGCGTAAAGTGTGAGGACTCGATATGACAACGAGGACCGACATGGACTTCGCTCGCTTCCGGCTACCCACCTTTTCCACTTATCTCTAGGCAGTCTCCCAAAACTCCCGACGGGTTTCGGCGTTCAAGTGCGCGGAACGAATGCATAGGCCGAAATTCGAGCATTTCTGCCGCTTCCGCTCATGGATCACCTCTTGCCGACGCGAGGCGCGAGAAAACGTGTCGAACTTCGAACGTCAGGAGTGGAAATGTCTTCGCCCAGAGTGCTTGCTTCCCTACTCGCGTTATCAGTTGCAGGTGTGGTGATTGCGTCGTGCGGCGAGCAGCCGTCGCCGACCGTCGCCAGTCCCATCGCGCCGCCGACCAGCGTGATACGTGCGGTTCAAACGCCGACTCTTGTCGACATGCTCGCGGACCCGACTGAGCCAACGTTCAGCACGTTGGCTGTCGAGGCGTATGCGCCGGGCACGGCTTACGAGCCCTGGCCGCCTGGACCACCGCCGAAGGCACAGCCGGGTGTTCCCGTGCCGACGGATCCGACCTCGAGCCCCAAGATGCACATCGTGATCGATCCCGAACCGGTGACACACAGCGGCGTACCGGTGCCGACAGTCTCGTGCGCTACCAATCACCCGTACACGTGGTACTACGACCAGGTCCTTATCAACGACACCGGCCTGGCGCTCACGCTCACGCAGCGTGAGAACTTCTTCGACGGCCGTTACACGGGCACCAATCCCGAGGTCATTCAGATTCGCGGCAACGGCACCGTCCGCATTCAGACGCGCTGGTGCAGCGGTTATCCGAAGCCGCATTACACACAGACGCGCTTCAAAGGGCGCGACGAAACCGGCGAACCGCTCGAGATAAGCGGCCCGTGGGTCAGGTTGCTTACTCCATAAGCAAATCCGTTTGACGTGCGACACCGCCGCATGAGACCTTCCTGCCGGTTGGAGGTCTCATGCGCAAGCACTCAGCGCTTCTCGCCACGGCGATCGTGGCGTTTGGCGGCGGCTTGTTCGCCGCGCTGACCACACTTTCTCTCCATAGTCAGGCGCAACCGGGTTCTGGATTCGCAGCCGTGCCCGGCGAAAAAGGCGGCTGGGACATCAACGGTCCGTACGAAGTCGTGCGCGACTGGCCGAAGCCACTGTCGCAGCTGCCCGGCCACGAGCAGTGGACGTGGGGCGCCGGTGAAGCATGTTTCGCCGAGACCGCCGATCGCGTCTTCTTCATCCAGATGGGCGAGCTGCCAAAGCTGACGCGGCCGCCGGTTCAGGCGATTCCGCAGATCGGTCCCAGCTTGTCTTTCCCTGTCGGCGAGGTCCCGTTCCGTCACGCATCTCAAGGTCAGTACGCGAGCCCGCCGGGAGGCGGCGCTCCAGGTGCTGATCCTGACGATCCGGCGCAGGCGTACAAAGGCCGGCCTGGCATCGACTCGAGATGGGAACACCTCGTCCTCGTCTTCAATCGCAACGGCGACATCGTCGAGCAATGGACGCAGTGGGACAAGATGCTGCGCCGGCCGCACGCCATCTACGTCAGCCCGTACGATCCGCAGAAGTTCGTCTGGATTGTCGACGATCATAACCACGCCATCTTCAAATTCACGCACGACGGCAAACAGCTGGTGCAGACGATCGGCACGGTCGGTCAGAAGGGCGCCGACGGGTCGCATTTCAACCGGCCGACGTTCATGACCTTTCTGCCAGACGGCACGATGTTCGTCGCCGATGGCTACAACGGCAATCGCGTGGTGAAGTTCGACAAGAACGGCAAATACGTCACCGCCTGGGGCGAGCGCGGCAACCCGCCAAACGAGACGCGGCCGGGCTACTTCAACGTCGTCCACGGGATCACCGTCGATCCGATGACGCGACGCGTGTACGTCAGCGATCGCGGCAACCGCCGGATGCAGGTATTCGATGAGAACGGCAAGTTCCTCGATCAGTGGGCGTTCAATAATCCCTCGTCGGTGAATTTCCTCTACTCGAACGGCGATGGCGCGATCTGGGCGTTCGAGGATCCGACGGCAAAGGTGGTGAAGTACGACCGTGAGGGGCATCTGCTCTATGCATGGGGAGCGCTCGGCGATTATCCCGGCGCGTTCCTGAACATGCACGGCGCGTCCGTCGACCCGGACGGCAATCTCTACATCTGCGAGGTCGGCAACGGCCGCGTTCAGAAGTTCGCGCCGCGGCGCGGCGCGCGCGCGGAGCTGATGGTCGGCAAGCCGCCGGTGCCGCGATCATGAGAGCGGGAATCGCGGTGCTGATCGTTGGTGGCGTGATTGTCGCGGGCGTCGTGGTCAACTCCCAGCAGCGAAGCGCCGCTTTCACGGCGAAGGAACTGTCGGCGGCGCCGCGAGCGAGCTGGCTGAAGAACGGCGGCAACCTGTTCAACCAGAACTACTCGCCGCTGACGCAGATTAATCGCGACACGGTGGCGGGTGTGAAAGGTGTGTGGCGCACGCATCTGAATGGTTCGGGCATCGGCGCGAAATACTCGGGCGAAGCGCAGCCCGTCGTGCACGACGGCGTCATTTACATCGTCACTGGCGCGGATGATGTGTTCGCACTGAACGTGAAGACCGGACACATCGAGTGGACGCACCACGGCGGTTTGCCCGACGCGATTCCGACCGTGTGCTGCGGATGGACCAGCCGCGGCGTGGCGCTGGGCGACGGCCGCGTCTACGTGGGACAGCTCGATGGCCGCCTGCTCGCGCTTGACGAGCGGACCGGCGACGTCGCCTGGTCAGTGCAGGCGGAGCGATGGCAGAACGGCTACACAATCACCGCTGCACCTCTCTATTACGACAACAAGGTGATCGTCGGCTTCTCCGGCGGCGAGAACGGCACGCGCGGCCGGGTCAAAGCGTTCGATGCGAAAGACGGCCACCTGCTCTGGACCTTCTACACAGTTCCCGGCCCCGGCGAATTCGGCCACGACACGTGGCCGCAAAACAACGAGGCGTGGCTGCACGGCGGCGGAACGGTGTGGCAGACGCCGGCGGTCGATCCGGAACTCGGGCTGATCATCTTCACCACCGGCAATCCAGGCCCGGATTTCAACGGCAGGATCCGCGCCGGCGACAACCTGTTCACGACATCGATGGTGGCCATCGACGCGGCAACAGGCAAATACCGATGGCACTTCCAGCAGATTCACCACGACCTGTGGGACTACGACGGCCCGAGTCCGGTGGTGCTCTTCGACGTGATGATCAATGGAACGCTGCGGAAGGCAGCCGCGGAGCCGAACAAAGCCGGCTGGGTATACATCGTCGATCGAACCAACGGCAAGCCGCTCATCGGCATCGACGAAAAGCCAGTGCCGCAGGAGCCGCGACAGGGGACCTCGAAGACGCAGCCGATCCCGCGCGGCGATTCGTTCGTGCCGCAGTTCGTAGACATCGCGCCCGAGGATTACCCACTCGTCAACCAGGGGCGCATCTTCACGCCGTTCTGGAAAGAGCCGATCGTCGCCAAACCCGGCGCTCGCGGCGGCGCCAACTGGCCGCCGAGCTCTTACGATCCGGCGACAAGCCTGTTCTACGTCTGCGCGACGGATGCGGCAAACCTGTTCCGCGGCGGTGAGGACGATCAGCAGATCACGCCTGAAGGACAGCGCTACCTGGGGAGCGCGTTCGGCGGTGCGCCGCTTCCGGCAGCCGGCATCTTTGCGGCGCTCGACATGAAGACCAACAAGCTGGTGTGGCAGCAGCGGTGGAAAGAGTCGTGCTACAGCGGTTCGGTGACGACCGCTGGCGGCCTCGTCTTCGCCGGCCGCAACGACGGCCGGCTCACCGCTTTAAATTCGTCGAACGGAAAACGTCTCTGGGAATTCCAGACCGGCGCCGGCATGAATTCGCCCGTCAGCATCTTCGAGTACGAAGGCGACGAGTACGTCGTCGCCTATTCAGCAGGGAGCCTGTTCGCCGGAACGACGAAGGGCGACAGCGTCTGGCTCTTCTCGACGAAGGGCACGCTGTCGGAAGGCGAAACACAGTCCACGCGATAACACCCCGACGCGCAAAGTCCGCGCGTTGCGGGCCTCGTTACAGAGCGCGCACTGCGAGAATCTTGCGGCCCTGAATGAACAGCTCGGCGACGAGCAGCGGCACCGCCCAGCACGCCCAAGCCGCAAGCGCAAGGTCCTCGAGCGGCGTGCCGATGTGCGCCGCCTGCAGCGCCGGCTGAATCACGCGGAACGTCACGAACGCGAACGTGACGACGTAGCTGCGAATCATCCATTCCTTGTGCTGCTCGATGAGCGACCGCTTGATGGCGAGAAACGCGAGCGCGGTCGTCGTCACCCACGCAACCGCCAGTCCGAATAGACCCGCACCGAAGATCCATCCGAAGTCGGTGTGTGTCGCCATGTAGAAGGCGCCAATCGAGCCGACCGTCATGCCCGTGATGTAGCCGTATCCCATGCGCCGGTGCCACGTCATGCCGCGGTCCGCGAGCCCGAGCCACAGCTGCACCGGACCGGTGAGCAGCGCGATCATGCCGCCGACGATGTGGAGGAGCAGCCATCCGCGGCGCGGCGCGTACTCCGGCGGCCCGTACGAGGACGAGAGGAAATACGGAACCGCGACGCCGGCGACGAACACCACCGCGGCCAATGCCGTGAGCGCAAGAAGAATCGCAGTCCCCCGGCGTGATGGAACCACTGTGTGTGGAACGTCGAGAACATTGGTGCTCATCGCTTTTCCTCATCGATCGTTTCTGACGATCAGACCACTCTTCATGACAAAACGCACCCGCTGCATTTCCGTAACATCGGCCAGCGGATTGCCGGCAACGGCGATGATATCGGCGAATTTCCCTTTCTCGATGCTGCCAACCTGCTGTTCCCAGTGATAGTTCAGCATGGTCGCGGCGTTCATGTATGCGGTTTGCAGCGCCTGCGTGGGTGTCATCCCCCACTTCACGAAGTAGGCGAACTGGTCGGCGCCGATGCCGTGGGGAATTGTCGCCGAGGTCGCGCCGCTGCCGAAGACGATCGGGACACCGGCCGCGCGTGCCTTCTTGAACGACTGCTCCGCCATCTTCAGGCGGCTGTTCCGGCCGCCGGTCGTCTTCAGATCGCCGGCCTCGAGCGACACCAGATCATCGATCGTGATCTCGAACGGCAGCCGCTTGTCCACGAGCAGCTTCAGGGAGGCGTCGTCGAGATCGGTGAGATGATTCGGCGCGTCCACGCCCGCCTTCAGGCAACTGAGCTGCCCTTCGCCGCCGTAGGTATGGCACGCCACTTTCAGGCCCAGACGATGCGCCTCATCCACGATCGCCATCACTTCTTCTTCCGTCAGCGATGGGCTGTTGATCAACGTCGCATCGGGCTTCCAGACGTCGATTTCGTCGCCGACGAAATCCTGCGTCGTGTAAATCTTCACCCAATCCACGCCGTGCAGCTTGGCCTCGCGCACCGCGGCGCGACCGAGCCATGGCGAATTCGGGTTCTTGTCTTCCGTGAATCGATCCGCGAACCGCTCGAAGAACGCCGGATACGCTGCGGAGGCGCGCTGGTTGAGCGATTGTCCGACGACCTGCATGCGCGGCCCCATGACGAGGCCGTGATTAATTGCGTTTCGCAGATCCACCGTGCCATAGCCGCCGCGCGTGTCCATGTCGAGTACGGTGGTGAAGCCTGCATTCAGGTCCGTCTGAGCATTGGCAAGGGCGACGATCGTCCGCGTCGCTTCCGGCAGGTTGTCCGCAGGATAGAGATGCACGTGCGCATCGATCATGCCCGGCAGCACGGTCGCGGAACTCAGATCGATCACCTGCGCACCCGCCGGTATTGCCACGCCGGCGCCGACGTCACTGATGCGGTCGCCCCTGATGACGATCACCTGATTCGACAGCAGCGTGCCGGCGCGGCTGTCGAACATCCGGCCGGCGCGAATCGCAATCACCTGCGCCGGCGGTGTCACGAAGCGCGTCGGCGCGCCGCCCTGCGAATGGATGATGACGCCGGACAGAAGCACGGCGATAGCCGTGACAATGCGCTGCAGATGCTTCATGGACTACTCCGTGTCTTCGTGTCTTCGGGTTGTGTGATGCCGCAGATTATATGGAAGTAGGATGGGAAGCAGATGTTGACCCGAATCCGACGAGCGGCGCGCGAGCTGGTAACGCCTGTCCTGCCGAAGCGCGAGCGCGACGGGGCACCGCGCGGGCGCGAAGGCGGAGTGCGCCCAACAGCGCCTGCGCCAGTTGAAGAAGTATTCGACTCGTCATGTCCTCCCGGGCCCATTCTGCACCTCGATCGATGCCCGGTGTGTGGATCCCCTGACGCGACGCCGCATGTCTGCCGCTACAACAAGTTCATCACCTACGAGCGGATGCCGGACGCGGTCTCGCCTGTCTACGATTTCTCCCTCTGCCACCAATGCGGCATCGTCTACGCCACACGCCGGCCGAGCGGCGCGCGCTACGACTGGCTGCTCGAGCATTTCGAGGAAACCATCGGCCGCACCGCACGCGGCGAGCAGCGGTCGGGAAAGCTGACGCTCAGCTCGTACGCACTGACCGATCAGATGCGCGAGAACCTGCGGCGCCTGGCGGCACGCGGGGTGTTCGTCTCCGATCACTCCGGCGTCACGCGCAAGGAATTCGTACCGGCGCTGATGGTCGATCGCTTTGCCAACGCGGTGCATGTGGAGCTGATAGGGTCGCTCATCCCGCTGCGGAACGCGCGCATGCTGGAGATTCGCTCGCGCCTGGGCGGCATTTCCGCCGCGCTGCATCGTCTCTACAATGCGGACTGCTCGGTGATGACGCTTTTTGACAATCAGCAGTTTCTCATCCAAGAGGTGTACGGCTTCGCGACCAGTTGCCCGATCGACTTCGACGAGTTCTCCATCCCGTTCGAGGGCCAGTTCGATTTGATCGTCGCCAAGCACATGTTCACGCACGCCGTGCACCCGCGTGAATTCCTGGCAACCATACGGCGCCACCTTCGGCCGGGGGGACACCTATATATCTATTCCGAATTCGTCGAAGCCGAGTTCCTTGACGAACCGCACTCGATGTTCAACACCATGAACCCGTTCCACATGCAGACGTTCAACACGCCCTCGGCGGTACGGGCGCTCGAATCGAACGGTTTCCGAATGGTGTTCTGCACGATGATCGACGGCCATCTTGCCGCGCTCGCGCAGATGCTGGCCGAAGTCCCGTCCGACTGGGCGCCGATGCCTGAAGAGGAGCGAAGGCGGCGCGCGCGACTGTATCGCGTCGCTTCGGATCTCGCCGTGCTGCAGATGCCGGAGCCGGTGCGCGGACGTGTGGCCGACGAATGGGACGGCGCACTCGAACGATCGCTGGCGAACCGCACTGCCGAAATTCTGAAGGGAGGCCGCATCAAGGTGCAGCCCCCCAAAGAAGCAAAACGCTGATCAATCACGCCACCACCGACAGCACCTCCTCGATGGTCTGCGGCCGCAACGTGGGATCCTTCTCCACGCACCGCATCACCAGGTCGCTTAATGCAGGCGGAGTATCCGTCCGTATGCAACGGACGTCTCGCGGACGTTCCAGCAAATGCGCGGCGAACACGGCCTGCACGCTCGGATCACCGAATGGTGGCCGGCCGGTGAGCAGTTCATACGCCACGATGCCGTAACTGTAGATGTCGGCGCGGTGATCGATCGCGCCATCCGCGGCGATCTGTTCCGGAGCCATGTAGGCCGGCGTTCCGATGCACGCATTAACCGCCGTCAGTGACATGCGCGTCTCAACGGCGGTGCTCTGCGCCCTCTCGATTGCCTTGGCGATGCCGAAGTCCGTGACGACAGCCGTGGCCCCAGATATCAGAATATTTTCCGGCTTGATGTCACGATGGACGATGCCGTGCTCGTGGGCAAACGCCAACGCCCTCCCCACATCTCGCAAAATCGAGATGACGCGTGAAATCGGGACCGGCGCGTCTTCTGACAATAGGGGCCGCAAGGAAGCCCCCGACACAAAGGGCATCGTGTAGTAGGGAATACCGCCAACAACGGCGGCTGACAGCAACGGCACGATGTTGGCCTGCTGCAGGTTGGCAACAAGCCGCACCTCTCGAGCGAAGCGCTCCGCGGATAGCATTGCCGCGCTGTCGGGAGCCAACGTCTTGATCACGACCTGTCGGCCAAGCGCCCGCTCCACGGCGAGGAACACTCGGCTTAACCCTCCGCCGCCAAGCTCGCGCTCGATGTCGTACGATTCGCGCAGGAGGCGCCGCAGCTCCGTCTTCAAGTCTGCGCCGGGACGGCGATCATCCGTTGCAACTGCGGATCGTCTGCCTCGACGACCGTGAGCGCTCCGATGATCGATGCCGAGCGCCGACCGGTACACACGCTGCGTCTCAGAGGATGGCGACATGGCAAGGCCGCTGGCCAGCAATTCGCAGCAGCGTGTGAATGCTCGTTTTGCCTCTGCGGCGTTCCCGAGTGCGGCGTGCGCGCGAATCAGGGTCTGGTGTGCGGTTTCCCGGAACGGCTCGAGCGCGATAGCCTCCTTCGCCGCTTCCACAGCAAGGGGGATCTCGCGGTTCCACAAGTACACCTCACCGCGGCATTGCAGCGCCCGTACCAAGATGCCGCGCAGGCGATCGCGCTGCGAGTCGACCCACGGGCCGCATTCACCGGGAAGAAACGGTCGACGAGCGATGTGATGCGCGATAGCTGAGGGTCCGAACGCACCGGCCGGCCGGCCAGCGCGCAACTCGCCCTCGGCATCGTGAATTGCGTCCGCCGCGGCTTCCACATCGACCCAGAGGTCGCTTGTGCATTCCAGCTCGTAGATGTCCGTACCGCTCAGACGCAAATCGGAGGCGAGACCCAGTCGAACGAGCGTGCGCCGCAGCTTCTGCGTAATACCCTGGATCGCCACAGCGGCGTCCGGTGGAGATTCGTCTGGCCAGAATACTCGCGCCAGCTCCGCAGCAGGAACCGGTCTGCTGCGCTCGCAGATGAAATACGCGAAAGCGAGCGTGGCAAGAGGAAACGAGAAGCTACCCTGCCGAACGAGCGAGCCCTCGCCTTCGACTCTCAGCCCTCCGGTCAGATAGACGCGCACTCAAAACCTGGCTACGCCGGCTCTGCCATGGCAAGTACCTGGTCCTTCGTGAGCGTCATGTTGTGAACGTCCTTCGCATGCTTCTGGACGGTCGATACCAGCTTCTCGTCATCCAGTTCGCGCATTGTCTTCCCGCAGTCGCACGTCACTTTCTTAGCCGCCATACGGGCCTCCCGTTCATGCCGGACGCGCCATCGCCAGCGCCTGATCCCTTGACAGGTCCATTCCGTGCGTCGTCTTGGCGTGTTCCTGCGCTTTCTTCACGACCTCTTCATCATCTTCACCCTCGATCACCGATCCACACGGGCATTGGATGACCTTCTTCATCTCGTCTCCTCCGGTGCGCCGTATCATAACGACGCGTGTTGCAGCCCGGTTGCAACAAAGTTGGCGGAGTCACGTCGAAGCCGATCGAGTGTCGCGTCTATGTGTGCGGCCGCGTCATGATCGAACGGCGCGACCGTGTGCTTAGCGATGGGGCCCTTGCGGGACCGCAAGGTCGGCTGCTCTTTGCCTTCCTGGCAACGCGTCGCAATCAGCCCATCTCGAAGACCGAGGTGATCGACGCCGTGTGGGGTACTCGAACGCCGCCTTCGGCCGACACGACGATCAACGCGATCACGAGCAAGCTGCGAGCTGCCCTTCGGACGCTCGGAATCCCCGCGCCGCACGGCGTCGCGACCGAAGTCGGCACATACCAGCTGCTCGTACCCAATGCGTGGATTGACCTCGAGCATGCGCGGATGGCCATTGACCGCGCCGAAGGCGCTCTGCGTCGGGATGCGCCGGGGGAAGCATGGCCAGATGCGAATGTGGCAGCAGCGATCGCGTCGCAATCGTTTCTGCCGGAGGAACAGCACCCATGGGTGCACCGACAGCGCGAGACACTCGCTCGTGTGCTGCGGCGCGCGCTGCTCGTATTGTCGGTGGTGAGCACGAGAAACGGCGAGTACGAGCTCGGGATTCAGCATGCGGCTGAAGCGCTGAGCGCCGAACCATTCGACGAGCTCGCCTGTCAGGCGCTGATGCGAGCACACGCGGCGGCCGGAAATCGTGCTGAGGCGCTGCGTGTCTACTCCAAATGCCGCAAGTTGTTCCGCGACGAACTTGGCGCGACCCCGTCCCCGCAGACCGAAGCGGTCTTCCTGCAGATTCTCCGCGCAGCCGATTAACCGAAAGGCGTGCTCATGAGCATGCACACTCCCAAAGAGGCGACGAAGTACTGTAGGATTCGCAGCCCACGGAGGATCCATGGCGCGTGTCATTCGGAACGGCGTTAGCACCGTACTACTTGTTCTCCTCGCGCATTCGAGCGCGTGGGCGCAGGCAACCGCGCAACTGAGTGGCACCGTCAAGGACTCGAGCGGCGCCGTGCTGCCTGGCGTCACGGTGACGGTCACGCAGACCGACACCGGCTTCAGCCGCACGGTCGTTACTGAAACCAGCGGCACCTACGTCGTGCCGAACCTGCCGACGGGACCCTACAAGCTCGAAGCGACGTTGCAAGGATTCCGCACCTACGCGCAGACGGGCATCGTCCTGCAGGTGAACGCGAATCCGACGATCAACATCACCCTTGCTGTGGGTGATGTGGCCGAAACGATCTCGGTTGAGGGCGCGACGCCGCTCGTCGATGTGCGCAGCGCCGGCATCAGCGAGGTCGTGGACAACCAGAAGATCGTCGAGCTGCCGCTGCAGGGACGGCAGGTGACGAACCTGATCATCCTCGCCGGCGCGGCGGTGAATACCGGTGACGTCAGCGGACAGCGCAACCGATCCGATGCGGTGGCGATATCGGTCGCGGGCGGCCTCCGTTCAGGCGTGACGTACGTGCTCGACGGCGCGATGCACAACGACACCTACGACAACCTGAACCTGCCGTTTCCCTTCCCCGACGCGCTGCAGGAGTTCCGCGTCGCCACAAGCGGTCTCTCGGCTGAAAACGGCACACACTCGGGCGCAACGGTTAATGCCGTCACTAAGTCCGGCACGAACAAATGGTCGGGAAATGTGTTCGAGTTCCTGCGCGACCACCGCTTCAACGCCGTCGACCATTTCGCACCGCCTGGAACAAACGACGGCTTGAATCGCAATCAGTTCGGCGGCACCTTTGGCGGGCCGGTCCTCAAAGACAAGCTGTTCTTCTTCGGTGCCTATCAGGGAACGCGCACGCGTCAGACGCCTCCGTCCTTCATCGCATTCGTGCCGACCGCGGCGATGATGGCGGGCGATTTCACAGCGTATGCGTCGCCGGCATGCAACGCAGGCCGCGCGATCAGCTTGCGCGCGCCGTTTGCGAACAATCGGATTGACCCGAATCTCTTCAGCCGTCCCGCCGTTCTCGTGGCGCAGCACCTGCCGACTGCGACCGACCCGTGCGGCCAGATCAACTACAGCGTGCCGCTCGACAACAATGACAAGCAGTACGTCACGAGAATCGACTACCAGTTGAGCGCCAACCACACGGTGTTCGGCCGCTACATCGATACATTCGAGCGCCGGCTGCCGACGCTGTCGCGCACCGGTAACGTGCTCACCGTTCGGCGCGAGTTCGGCGCGAACAAACGCGCTCGTGCACAATCCTCGGCCTTTGGCGACACCCTGGTGCTTGGGGCCAACAAGGTGAACTCGTTCCGCGTGACGTGGAACCGCACGTCGAATCACCTCAACGATCCGCCTGACAAGTTCTTCGACGCTCCGGATCTCGGCATCAAGCTGCACACATACGTCCCTGGTGTCATCGGCATCGCGGTGACCAACGCGTTCACCATTTCCGGCGGCAACTCCGTCAAGGTGCGGTTGGCGAACGAGTCGTATCAGGCCGGCGAGGATTTCTCGTGGGTGCGGGGCCGCCATCAGCTTGCTTTCGGTGCAACGATGTCGTACTGGACCTCGGCGACGGAGGACAATGCGCGCGCCGCGGGTGATTTCAACTTCAATGGCCAAACGACGGGCCTCGCGCTCGCAGACTTCCTGACCGGTCAGGCGTCGCTCGTGCGCCACGGCGCACCGGGCATTCTGAACATGAACCAGTGGTACTTCGGCGCCTATGGTCAGGACACCTGGCGGCTGCAGGATCGGGTCACGCTCAATCTCGGTCTGCGGTGGGAGCCCTACTTCGGACAGAACGTGGAGAACGGCGCGATCGCAAACTTCGTCCTCGACAACTTCCGTCAGGGCATCAAGACGACGCGTTTCGCCAACGCACCGGTCGGTCTCATTTATCCGGGAGATCCGGGTTTCCCCGCCGGCAAGACCGGTATGAACAAGCAGTGGGCGAACATGTCGCCGCGCGCGGGCCTGGCATGGGATGTGAGGGGCGACGGTCGCACCGCAATACGCACGTCATACGGTCTCAACTACGACTTCCCCAGCGCGCAGTTCCTCTACATCGCGGCGTCCGCATCACCGTTCAGCAATCGCGTGGAACTGAACGGCGTCCCATTCGAGGATCCCTACCGCAACGTGCCCGGCGGCGACACACATCCACTGCCGCGCGACCCGCCGTTCGATGCGCAGTTCCCCGGCTTCGGCGCCTACGGGGTGATCGACCCGGACATCAACTCGACGCGCGTCCAGTCATGGAACGTCACCTTTGAACGGCAGATCGGATCGGCGTGGCAGGGTTCGGTGAGCTATCTCGGAAGCTACGCGGATCGGATGTGGGGACAGTCCCATATCAATCCCTCTCGATTCATGGGTCTTGGTCCGTGCACGATTGCAGGCGTCAGCTACCCGTCGTGCACGGTGAGCTCGAACACGGATCGGCGCCGTGTGCTGTATCTTGAAAATCCGACTGCCGGCCAGTGGCTCGGTCCGATCGTGCAGTACCGCGACGTCGGCACGCAGAGCTACCGAGGACTGAAGCTCGCGTTCGGCCGCCGCGCCGCCACCGGCCTGAGCCTCGCCGGCAATTACACGCTGTCACACTGCGTCGCCGATACCGACGTCAGCGGCGGATTCAGTCAGTTCACCGGCGGGTACACGAAACCTGACGATCCGTCGTTCGACAAGGGCAACTGTTCGCAGAGCCGCAAGCAGATCGCGAACCTGTCGGTCGGCGCCGAGACGCCCCGTTTCGCCAACGACGCACTGCGCATCATCGCCTCGAACTGGCGGGCCTCGGGCATCGTCTCCGCCCGATCGGGTTCCTGGCTGACGGTGACAACGACGCGCGACATCGCGGGCACGGGCATCACGCCGCAGCGTGTCAACCAGGTCAACGCGGACCCGTATGGTGATAAGAGCCTGAACAACTATCTGAGCGCCGCGGCATTTGCGGCTCCTGGCCCCGGTGAATACGGGAACCACGTCAACAACAGCATCGAAGGGCCGGGATTCTGGACAGTGGACATGGCCCTATCGCGCCTTGTATCGTTTGCCGCGACGCGACAGCTGGAGCTGCGGCTCGAAATCTTTAATCTGTTCAACAACTTCAATTGGGGTAGCCCCGTGACGAATTTCGATGCCGGCACCTTCGGTCGCATCACCTCGTCGGCCGGCGATCCGCGTATCATGCAGTTCGGCATCAAATACGGGTTCTAGGAGGAAAAGCGTATGAAGCTTCGGGTTCTGGTTCTGGGGCTCGCCCTTTCGGCGCTCGCAGTTCCCGTGTTCGCCCATCACTCATGGACCGCTGAGTACGACGCGAAGAAGCCGATCAAAATCAGCGGTGTCGTGTCGAAGGTCGAGTGGACCAACCCTCACACGCATTTCTACATTGACGTCACCGACGCCAGCGGCAAAGTGACGACGTGGAATTTCGAGATGGCGAGCACGCCGGCGCTCGAGCGCGGGGGATGGTCTCGGAAGACGCTGCCTGTCGGCACGCAGGTCACCGTTGAAGGCTTCGCCGGTCGGTCGGTCGCGGAGCGCGCAATCGTCACCGCGTTCAGAGGTCCGGACGGCAAGGAGTTCTTCGTTCCGAAACTCGGGAACTAGTTGTAGGGCGGACCTCGAGGTCCGCGACTACCGGAGGCTGCCGTGAGAAGGATAGTTGTCGCTGCGATCGCCGTTCTCGGTCTCGTCGCATCCCTGCCCGTGGGCGCACGCGCGCAGGAGCTGCCGCGACGTCTTGGCGGTGAGAACGGCCCGAAGAAAGCCACGGACGCGAAGCGTCCCGCACCGATGCTGGCGGACGGTACTGTCGATCTCTCCGGTGTCTGGACCGGTGGTGGTGATGCGCCGATTCCGCGCCTGCTCGGGAAAGACAAGCTCGAGGCGTTGATGATGCCGTGGGCCAAACAGAAGATGGCATCGGTGAAGGAAGCGGACGACCCGTATTTCTACTGCATGCCGGGCGGTCCGCTGCGCATCACCGGCGGCTTTGCGTGGCGACTCGTGCAGCCTGCAGGCGAGCGCTCGAAGTACATCTTCATGCTGCAGGAAGGCAACGCGCACAGCTTCCGGCAGATCTTCATGGATGGCCGCAAGCATCCCGATGACCCGAACCCGACCTGGTATGGCCATTCAGTGGGCCACTGGGAAGGAAAAACGCTCGTGGTCGATACCGTCGGGCTGAACGACAAGTTCTGGCTCGACAGCGCAGGAACTCCACATACCGAGAAGTTGCATCTCATCGAGCGCTACACACGCACCGACTACAACACCCTGCAGCGCGTGGTTACGATCGACGATCCCGGCACGTTCACGAAGCCGTTCGAGGTGACCTACACCGCGAAGCTCGGCGAGCCGGATAGCGAGATCATCGAATACTTCTGCATCGAGAACAATCAGTGGGGCGAGCGCAGTAACCCCAACGCGACCGCGGCCGCCATTCCAGTCGCCAAGTAATGCCGAGGCCGGGTCCACACGGACCCGGCCCTTCCGGCGGCGTAGATCGTGCACGTCCGCTTTTGATGGGTTCTCTCGGCGTCATCGCGCTCTTCAATTCCAATCTCGACGCCCTCGTCATGCTCGGCAAGCTGCTCGAAAGCGCCGGCTTCACGGTCATATCGGCACTGATACCCGACTTACGGAGTGGACGCTATGACGTGAACGCGATGCTCGATCGCCACGACCCGTCGGTGATCGTCTATGACATCGGCCCCCCGTACGAAGAGAACTGGCAGATGTTCGAGGAGCTCCGCGCGAGCACCTCGATGCGGCATCGGCGGTGCGTGATCACCGCGGTCAACGCCTTGCGCGTCGAAGAGCTGGCGCGCTCGGATGATCGGATTTACGAAGTCGTCGATAAGCAGAGCGACCTTGTTGAAATCGTCCAGGCAGTCAAGGAAGCGGCGCGAGCACGAGTGATCCGCGCGCCGCAGCCGCGACCCAACGTCGCGAGTATTGAAGACCGCCGTTCGAGCGATCGGCGGCAATCGTCATGGTCCGCCAACGACATCTACACCAAGCTGCGCGAGAAGCGCGAAGCCGTTGAATTCGAGCGGCGCCATGGCGGGCGCCGCTCGACGGATCCGGATCACTACCACGCCGCGTGAGCACTCACTGACTACTTGTGCGTGTGCGTGGGAATCTTCAGCACCTGTCCCGGCTTGATCTTGTCCGGGTCCGACAGCTGATCGCGGTTGGCGTTGAAGATATCCGTGTAGGCATTCGCGTCGCCGAGCATCTCCTTCGCGATGCGGCTCAGTGTATCGCCTGACTTCACGGTATACGTCCGCTCGCCCTGCGGCTGCGATGTCGGGCTGGTCGCGCGGATGTCCGCGTCGATCTCCTGCTGCCACGTCGGGATGGTCTTGATGGCATCCCAGATTCTGTTCGCTTCTTCCTGCGTATGTACGGTCCCTTTGAAGTGGAGCTTGCCTTCACGCTCCTCGGCCCCGCCTTGGAAACCGAGGCTTTTCGCCGTTTGAATCGCGTAGCTGTACTTGTCGCGAAGAGCCATGGATTGCCTCCCGGTTAAAGGCATGCAATCCATGGCACGTCATCAGAAGGTAATGCGAAAACCGACTTGCGCGGTCCGGTTCTGTCCAGAGGTCCTCTGCAGGTATTGCGGACTCGTCTCGACGGTTGTGATCGTCCAGTTCGGCGAGTTGAACACGTTGAACACTTCCGCGATCCCTTCGAGCGCGACGCGGTGCGGAAGCGCAATCTTCTGCTGCACGCGCAGGTCGGCCTTGCGCCGGGGTGGCTGCGTGAACCCGTTGCGCGGGACAATCGAGCCGTCCGCGCGCGCCCGCAGACGGCTCGACGACTCGGGTCCGCCGACACCGGCGATATTCCGCACGTCGGTGCCGTATGTGGTCGTCGCGCGCTCGCCGATGCCCGTATAGAACACGCCGCTCACCTGCAGCCCGCGGCCCACGTCCCAGATGCCGTTCAACACAGCTCGATGCCGCAAATCGCCTGATGACAGCGACCACTCACCCCCTAGATCGGGCGTCGTCTTGATCGGGGCCGGGTTGACGCCGGCAAACATCGGCGGGAAGGCATCCCAGAGGCCCGAGAGCGTATAGGTCGCGGATCCCTGCCAGCGACGGCTGAAGCGTTTGGTGACCGCAGTCTGCAGCGCGTGATAACTCGAACGGCCCATACGCACCACCATCGAAATCGCGCCGAAGTCCGGATACGCGCGATGCGCGATGTCCGAGAACGGATAGTTGGCGCCGGTCGCGGGGTTGATCGTGAGGTTCATGTTGGAGATGACGTCCTTCTCGTTGCGTCCCTGGCTGTACACGTAATCCGCTTCAATCGCGGTCGTCGCACCAATCTGATGCTGGAAGCCGATCGAGTTCTGCCAGGTGCGTCCCATCGCCGTGGAGTATTCGGCCGGCGCCACGAGCTCCTGCAGCGATCGGCGCAGGCACGTCGGCGTGCTGCGCACGTTGCAGAACTGTTGCATGCCCTGCGACACGGATGGCAGCGGTTGTCCGTTCGTCGGGTTGGCGCCGAAGTCGGGCCGTCCGTCGTTGGTGTACTGCACGACGACGAGACGATCGATCTGTGCCATGAAGAACGTGTCGATCTGCAGCGGCGTCGAGAAGTAGACGCCCGTGCCGCCGCGCAGCACCGTGTTGGTGGTGACGCGGTAGGCGAAGCCGACGCGCGGCTGGATGTTGTTCTTGTCCGCCGGCCTTCCCTTGTCGACAAACGGCGGCACCGCGTAGTTGTTGCCGTTGGCATTGATGCTCAAGTCGTACCTGGCGCCGAGGTTCAGTGTCAGCTTATTGGACATCTGCCAGTCATCCTGGAACCACGCGCCGTACTGCGGGCGAACGTCGCGCGTCGCATAGTTGCCGACGCCGATGCTGTAGGTACGGATCAGCGGCGAGATGGCGTTCATGTTCCAGGTGTCCGCGTTCCAGGGGTCGGGGAACCACGCCTGGATGTCTGCGGCAGACGGGGTACCGCCGCGCGCATCGACGGTGCCCATGCATGACTGGCAGTTGTTACCCGAATCGACCATGACGACAACGTCGGCGCCGGCCTTCACGTCGTGGCGGCCGCGGGCGTCGTACGAGTAGGTGAAGTCGTCGCGCAGGCTCCAGTTGTCCTGCGCGCCGAAGCGCGGATAGAACGTGTTGCCGCCGATGGCGAAGTTGCTGAAAGTGATGCGCGGCGATCCGGTCGTGACGCCGTTGGCTGCCTGCCAGTGCTTCGACCAGGTCGTCAGGTTGGCATTCTCGAAAATCCAGCGCGTCTTGCCGGCGTTCACCTCGTTGACCGCGCGGTTGCTCAACACGTGCGTGAACTGACCGGCATACTCGCGGTTGGTCTCGAGCGTCGAGCCGGTGGCAGCGGGATGACTCGTGTTGCCCGCGGTGAACGGCTGCCAGTGCTCGGCGTCCGTAATCTTTCCCATCACGCGCATATTCGACGAGAGCTGATAGTCGAGGCGCGTGCCGCCCATCTTCACCGTCTCCGGTCCGTGCAGCTCCACGTTGAAGGCCGGATACGGTGTGTTCCAGATGCTCGTCTTCGGCTCGCGCTCGTAGTCAAAGTGCGCGAAGAAGTGGAGCCGGTCCTTGCGAATCGGTCCGCCCAGCGTAAAGGCGATCTGCTGGTTGTCGATGGGCACGACCTTGCGCAGCACCGGGTCGGGAGCGTTGAACTTCGTATTGCGGAAATTGCCGCGCACCGATCCTGCAAAACGATTGGTGCCCGACTTCGTGACCGCAATCACCTGCACCGCCGCGGAGCGGCCCATCGTCGCGTCGAAGCGATTGGAGATGTACTGAAACTCGCCGATCGACTCCTGGCTGTAGCGCGGCTGGTTGCCGAACCCCATCTCGGAGGTCACCTGCTGACCGTCCAGGCTGAACTGATACTGACGCACATCGCCGGCAGCGCCGCGGTTGGCAATTGGCGTATTCGCGGTGTCGGACGTCATGCGACTGCCCGGCGCGAGCATCGCCAGCGCCATCCAGTTGCGCCCCTGCACCGGCAGCTCCTGCACCTGCTGCGGATCGATGTTGCCGCCAAGCTGCGACGTGGCGACGTTGATGAGGGGCGCCTCTCCGCTGACCGTTACGGTCTCGGCCACGCCACCCGGCGCAAGCTGGAGATTGATCACCAGCGTCTGTCCAACGAGCAATTCGACGCCGGTGCGCTGCGCGCTGCGGAAGCCCTGCAGCTCCGCTTCAATCTGATACGCGCCGACGCGCGCGGGAATACGGTAGATCCCACGCTCGTCCGTGACGGCGACGAAGCGGTTCCCCGAGGCCTCGTGGACCGCGGTGACGGTGACGCCCGGAAGCACGCCTCCGGTCGAATCCGCGATGGTTCCGGTGAGCACCGCCTCCTGCGCGAAAGCGGCGGTAGGTAACAGCAGCAACAGGGCGAGCAAAATCGGTCGCATCAGTCCTCCTCAAAGACAACCCGTCCCCCAACCATGGTCATGACCGGCTTGATGTTCTTGATTTGGTCCGCCGGCACCGTCAGATAGTCCCTGTCGAGCACGACGAGATCAGCCAGCTTGCCCTGCTGGATCGCGCCGAGGTTGTTCTCCTGGAATACGAAGAACGCGTTGTGGCGCGTGTAGGCGATCAGCGCATCCTCGCGGCCGATGGTCTGACGCATCACTTTCAGGCCGCTCGCCATTTTGCCCGTCACCGCGTAGTGCAGGGTAATGAACGGCATGTACTGGTTCGCGGCGCTACCGTCGCTGCCAAAGCCCCACATCATGCCGCTCGCCTGTATGGTGGCGAGCGGCGGCTGTTCGTAGGCGTCGTCACCGAAGATGTCGTGCATGATGCCGCCGTTGATCACGTTCCATGGATGCACCGCGGCGTACATGCCGAGGCGCTTCATGCGGGCCATCTGCGCGGCGTTCGACTGATTGAAGTGCGCCAGCATCCAGCGCAGGTTCTTGACCGGATACACCTTGTTGACGGCTTCGATCTGATCCAGAAAGGCGTCGATGGTATGCGTCAGCTCCGCGTGCACGTGCAGCGGCAGCCGGTCCTTCGCGATCTCCATCGCCAGCCGGCGCCACTGCATCAGCTGCTCCGGCTTCGGATCCGACGTCGAATCGAACATCGGATCGTGCAGCGGCCCGTAGACGCTCTCGCCATAGAGCACGCTGTCGATGAAGTCATCACCTTGAAACAGCTTTATCTCGGCGATGCGCGGCAGCGCGCGGTCCACCTGCTCGGGTGTGCCCGCGCCGATGCCATCAATGCAGAAGATGCGGACGTTCAGCTGATGCTGAGCCTGCCACTTGCGATACATCGGCAGCAGCGCGGGATCGCACCCTGCGACGCCGAAGGTCGTCAGGCCGGCCCGGTTCATATCCTTCAGCATGGCGAGCGTGCTGGCTTCGAGCTGCGCGTCGGCGACGCGCGGCATCTTCGCGGCGATAGCGCGGACCGCGCCCATGCCGCCTTCGACCACGCCTGTCGCGCGGCCCGATGTGTCCCGCACGATCGAACCTTTGGGGAAGTCCGCGGGATCAGGCGCGCCATCCCGGATCCCGAACGCCTCGAGGCCGCGGCTGTTCAGGTATGTCCGGTAATACGACTCCTGTAGCGCGACGGGATGATTGGGGAGCAATCGATCGAGCTCTTCACGCGTGAACTTCGCACGACTGTCGGCGAACTGATCGACCGACCAGCCGCCGATGTTGTAGACCCACTCTCCCGCCGGAATCGCCTTCGCGCGCGCGGCGAACAAGTCGAGCGCCTGCTTGCGCGAGTCGACGCCGTCGAGGCGCACCTCGTTCGTCCACGTGGTCCCGCCGCGCAGCAGGTGCATGTGGTTGTCGATCAGTCCGGGAACGACCGACCGGCCGTGCAGATCGATGCGGCGCGTGGATGCACCGGCAAGCTGTGTGATTTGCTGATTGGTGCCGACCGCGCTGAAGCGATCGCCTGTGATCGCCACCGCCTGCGCGATCGTGAACTTGTCGTCAACCGTGATGACCTTGCCGTTGGTGAGGATCAGATCGGGAGAGCGTTGCTGGGCGCCGAGAATCACACCGGCACCGACCAGCACGGCAACGGCCGCGGCTGCGAGAGGTCTCCGCATAGGCGCTCCTTGTTAAGGGCGCGCCATTATAGTCAGTCTTGCGGAATCAGACCCGGTTGCGCCGATCGCGTCCGCTGCGACGGTCGCCTTTGCGGCGCTCGACACCGGTCGGCGATCCCAGGTTGACGCGCCGCCGATCGCTGCGACGGCGCTCGACATTGGCCCGCTTCTCGCGCATCGTCACGGACGACCGCGCCGCCTCACTCAGCTCGCGCTGCTGACGCAGGGTGCGGCGTGCCGGTTCGAGCACTTCGAGCAGTCCCTGATAGACCGCCTGCGCCTTCACATCGCCTGGAGAGCGCGACACGACTTCGCGGAGATACTGTGCCGCGGCGAGGACGTTGGCGCGCTGCCATCCTGACATCGGCGTGGGGGAACCGACACTCATCGCTCGTTATGTCTCCTCGACGGACTCTATCGGCCGCTACTGGACAGGAGTTTATCTGCGAGCCGTGTTCGTGACCGGCACCGGAACGATCGCCTCGCCCGGCCCGAGCGACGCGAGATAGGCGGTGATGGCGACGATGTCCTCTTCGCTAAGGTGAGCGACGACGGGACGCATCAGCGGCGCCTGCGCGCCGTTCCGCGTCCCCTGCTGAAAGTCGTACAGCTGCCGCGCGAGATAGCTCGGCGATCGGTTCGCGAGCGGAGGCACGTCGTCCTTGCCCATCAGGTCCTTGCCGTGGCAGCCGGCGCATGCCGTCGTCTTGCCCTGCACGATCTGATTGCCGACGACCATCGAACCGCCGGTCGTCACCAGCTCGCGGCCGCGCGCGATGCTGCCGATCGGCGCATACGCCACAAATCCCGAGTGCGGATTGCGCAGCTCCTCGGCCTGCACGTTGTCGGCGGGCACCTCGATGATGCGCCCGGCAATCGGTTCCGTGCGTTCGCTTTCCATGGAGATGAACAGCTGCCCCTGGATGCGTGTCTTCGGCACGAACTCGGTCTCGACGACGCGCACCCACCGCGTGTCCCATTTCACCGCCGAGAAGTACGCGGCCGCCTGGCGAATCTCTTCGTCGCTCATCGACATGGCGAGGATGACCATCGTCGGCGTGTTCGCCTTGCGCCAGTCGGCGCTGCGCCGGAAGCCGAGACGGAAGTCCTGCAGCTGGCGAACGATATATGCGTAAGGCAGGCCGCCCGGTTGCGCGTTCTCCGGACGGCCCTTGCCGTTCGGCAGGTGGCACGAGCCACAGCCGCGCGAGGTGTCGCCGAGCTTCTTCGGGCCGTGCGCGATGATGTCGGGCATCGGCGACGGATGATCGCGGGGGAACCAGTCGATCACGTTGTGGCCGTCACGGATGTCGACGAGCGTGTAGCTCGCGGCGGATCCGTCGACGCGGCGCGGGCGCAGCTGCTCGTCCCGGTCTTCGTTTTCACGGATTGTGCGCGCGGGAGGGTTCTGCGGCGGGGCCTTTTTGTCGTCCCACGCGGGCCGCGCGAGGAAGCCGTACGCCCAGATCGGTTCGTTTGCGCCCTGCGCGTGGACGTACGCCGTTGCGGCTGCCACCGCCGCGAGGCTGAGAACGGCGACGCCGGCGCGCCGGTTCACGGCGTGGTTATACACCCGCGGGGCATGCCAGTTCAACGGATGTATTCTCTTGCGCATGAAAAGAACTCTCGTGCTTGGCGCGATTCTCGGTTGCGGTGCCATGTCCTTTGGGCTGTCGGCGTTTCAAGGAGCGCCCGCCGGCGGACGTCAGGGTGGCGCGAATGTCGCGCAGATTGAAAAAGTCAAAGACAACCTCTACATGATCACGGGAGGCGGCGGGAACACCGCGGCTTTCATCACCGATGGCGGCGTCGTCATCGTCGATACGAAGCTCGCCAACTGGGGACAGGCGATTCTCGACAAGGTGCGGACGGTCAGCGACAAACCGGTGTCGATGATCATCAATACGCACACGCATCCCGATCACACGGGCAGCAACGAGTTCTTTGGTCCGACCGTGGACGTGGTCGCGCACGAAAACACCAAGATGTACATGCAGAACATGGACGCGTTCAAAGGCGCGGGTGCACGCTTTCTGCCGAAGCGAACATTCAAAGACACGATGAAGATCGGCAGCGGCAAGGACGAAATCGATCTTTACTACTTCGGCCGTGCGCACACTGGCGGCGACGCCTGGGTGTTGTTCAAGACGCCGCGCGTCGTGCATGCCGGCGACGCCTTCGCGGGGAAGAGCATCCCGCTGGTGGATACCGACAATGGTGGGAGCATGGTCGAATACGGCAAGACGCTGGGGAAGGCGTCAGCGAGTCTCAAGGATTACGACATGATCATCACCGGACATAGCACGCTGATGAAACCAGCGGACCTGAAGGAGTACGCCGACTTCAACAACGACTTCGTTGCCTGGGTGCAAACAGAGATGAAGTCTGGCAAGACCGCGGACCAGGCGGCAGGCGAGTACAAGATTCCCGAAAAGTACAAGGGCTACGGGTTGGGCGGCGATCTCTTTGGCGGTTTCAAAGGACGCGTCAGCACCGCGTACGCGGAGCTCGGGAAGAAATAAAGCTCCACTTGGATCTTGGAGCTTTCTGTTAATTCGTCGTCGCGGAAGGTGTGGCCGGTACTCGGAACGCCACCAGCTCACCAGGGACGCCGCCACCACCAACCGCGACGACGATGTACTGGCGGCCGTTCAGCATGTAGGTCATCGGCGATCCGCTCTGGCGGGCGGGCATCAGCACCGCTCCGGCATCCTTGCCGGTCGCCTTGTCGTAGGCACGCAGCAGCGCGCCACGCGCATGACCGTTCGTGGTCTCCACCGCTTCACCTGCGATCAGCAGCGTTTTGGTCACGAGTGTGCCGATGATCCCCGCCTGACCGGTGCGCGGAATGGTCACGCCCTTCAGCGCCGGGTGATTGCGAACGTTGTCCGGCGTGTCGCCGTGCGCGATCTGCCAGAGGATCTCGCCTTTATCCAGACTGATGGCGCTGATGCTGCCGTACGGCGGCTTGACGATCGGCAGGCCCTGCACCGTGATGGCGGGGCCCCCTTCACCGCCACCCGCCCCCGCTTGGGCGCCTTCCGATCCCGGCACCTGCGCCCCGTGCGCGACGATCACGGGAGGCCGCGGTGCGCCACCCATCGGAGTGGCCATGCGCGCGCCGGTGATGGCGTTGCCCGACACGTAATTCATGTCATACACCTTCGGGTCGTCTGGCTTGACCATGCCGAGCGACGCGGGGTTGCGGCGTGAATAGACGTACATGATGTGCGTCTCGGGGTCGTACGAACCTCCGGCCCACACCGTGCCGCCGCCATTGATCGCGAGGCTCAGCGTGCCGAGTGGTCCGTCAACCTTGCTGACGGTGGGAGGCGTGAAGACGGGACCGATCTTGTACTTGGAGACGATGCGCTCGCCTTCCGCGCGAAGCTCGGGCGTGAAGTCGATGATGTAGTCCTTCGCGAATCCGTTCCAGTCGTAGGCGAACGGCTTGCCGTGCGAGTCGAGCGGAACCGGTTGCGTCGGCGCGTACCATTCGCCCGGCACATCGCCCTTCTCCACCGCGCGCTCCTCGATCGGCCAGATTGGCTTGCCCGTCTGGCGATCGAAGACGTAGAGCATCGCCTGCTTGGTTGGCTGCGCGAGCGCCTTCACGGTGCGTCCGTTTACGGTGATGTCCGCGAGAATCGGCGCACACGGGATGTCGAAGTCCCAGATGCCGTGATGCACGAGCTGATAGTGCCACTTGCGCTCACCAGTCTTCAGATCGAGCGCGACGACGCTTTCGCCGAACAGGTTGTTGCCGGGACGATGGCCGCCGTAATAGTCACCGGTCGACATCTCGACAGGCAGATAGACCATGCCGAGCTGTTCGTCGATCGACATCTGGCCCCATACGCCGGTGTTGCCGGTATACGTTGAGGAGTTGTTCTCCCACGTGTCGTTGCCGAACTCGCCGCGCTGCGGAATGGTGTGGAAAATCCAGAGCCGCTTGCCGCTCTTCACGTCGTAGCCGCGGATGTAGCCCTTCTCGTTCTTGTAGCCCTTCGGTGGGACGCTGCCGCTCATGTGCGCGGCGCCGATGATGATCGTGTTGCCGGCGACGACGGGCGCGGCATGCAACCCCACTTCGCCGTTCACCAGATCCATCTGCTGATCGTCTTCAAGCTTCAGGTCGACGGCGCCTTCCTTGCCGAAGTTCGCGATGCGCGCTCCGGTCTTCGCATTGAGCGCGATCAGCTGGTAGCCGGGAGTGACGTAGAGGATGCGTTCCTCGCCACCATCACTCCAGTACGCGAGGCCGCGGCCGGAGAGCTGACGGGGCGCCGACTCACCCCGCGGTCCCTCGACTTCCTTGTGCATCCAGAGCATCTCGCCGGTCGCGGCGTCGAGCGCGACAACGGCGCGCCGAGTGCCGGCCGTCGAGTAGACAACGCCGCGCACCATCAGCGGCGTCGACTCGAACTGAAACTCGGGACGCGGACCGAGGTTCTCGGTCTTGAATCTCCACGCCACCTCGAGCTTGTTGAAATTCGTGGCGTTGATTTGATCGAGCGGCGCATAGCGTGTGTTGGCGAGGTCGCCGCCGTAGGTCGTCCACTCGCCGGCCCGGGCACCGACCTGGCCGGAAACGGGCAGGCTCGCCCAGACGATGAGTGCGCCGAGCGCGAGCAGACCCAAGCACCACCGACGAACCGTTGCTGTCATGGTTCCTCCGTGCTTTCGTAGCGTGACCATTGGGCGTGCTTATACACCATCATCCTCGGGAAACGCCAGCGTATGATCCCGGCGCGGAAGCTTTTGAAGGGGCGGTGCTTATGAAATCACGAGCGCTCGGCGCGATCCTGCTCGCCGTGTTCAGCCTTGCACAGGCGCCTGCGTCGGTGCGGCTCTACGTGTTCGATTGCGGGAAGCTCGATATCCCCGACATCACTCCTTACCAGATGACCAGGGCGCAGGTCGCGACAAACGTCATGTCGGTTCCCTGCTTCCTCATCGCCCACCCGCGCGGAACGCTGATGTGGGATGTCGGCGTGGTGCCCGACAGATTGATTCCACCTGGTGGAACGGGCACCTTGCGCGGCTATGGGACGTCGACGAAAAGGCTCGAAACGCAGCTGCGTGAGATCGGGTACGCGCCCGCCGATATCACGTACCTGTCGCTCTCACACTTTCATTGGGACCACGTCGGCAACGCAAATCTCTTCGCGGGCGCCACGTGGCTCGTGTCGAAGGCCGAGCGCGACGTGATGTTTTCCGATCCCCCGTCGGCGCGCACGGAGCCCGAGAATTTCAGCGCCCTCAAAACCAGCAGGACGACGATCATCACGACCGCTGACTACGACGTGTTCGGCGACGGCAGCGTCGTGATCAAGTCAGCGCCGGGGCATTCGCCGGGCCATCAGGTCCTGTTTGTGCGGCTCGCCAGGACGGGACCGATTGTGCTCAGCGGAGACCTGTACCACTACCCGGAAGAGCGGGTGCTCAGAAAAGTTCCCACGACTGAATTCAATCGCGAGCAGAGTGCGGCATCGCGCGCCGCTGTCGAGGCGTTTCTGACGCGCACGCGCGCGCAGCTCTGGATCGAACACGATTTCATCAGCAATGCGAAGCTGCATAAATCGCCGCGCTATTACGAGTAGCGTTCGTTGATGCGCGGATAAACCTTGCGCGCGTTCAGCTCGAAGAGCTTCTGCTTGTCGGATGCGCTCACCCACGTGAATCCGTCGATGTAGCGCTTCGTATCGTCGAAGTAGTGGCCGGTCTCGGGATCGATGCCGCGTACGGCGCCTACCATTTCGGAGCCGAAGATGATGTTGTCGACAGGCACGACCTTCAACAGCAGCTCCATGCCCGGGGCGTGGTAGACGCACGTATCGAAGAAGACGTTGTCCCGGATCAGGTGCGCGAGCGGGGGACGCTTCATGTCCTGCGCAAGCCCGCGATATCGGCCCCAGTGATACGGCACCGCCCCTCCGCCGTGCGGGATGACGAACCGCAGCGTCGGGAAATCCTTGAAGAGATCCGCGGTGAGAAACTGCATGAACGCCGTGGTGTCGGCGTTCAGATAGTGCGCGCCCGTTGCATGGAAGTTCGCATTGCACGACGCGCTGACGTGCACCATCGCCGGCACGTCCAGCTCCACCAGCTTTTCATACAGCGGATACCACACGCGATCGGTCAACGGCGCCGAGGCCCAGTGGCCACCGGATGGATCCGGATTCAGATTGCAGCCGATGAACCCGAGCTCGTTGACACAGCGTTCGAGCTCGCCGATGCAGTCGGCTGGCGAGCCGCCGACGCTCTGCGGAAGCTGGCAGACACCCACGAACTGGGTCGGGAACAGGGCGCAAACCCGGTGAATCAGATCGTTGCACACGCGCGCCCACTGTCCATTCGCCCGTGCATCGCCGACGTGATGGGCCATCGCGGAGGCGCGCGGCGAAAAGATCGTCACGTCTGTGCCACGCGCGGCCTGGAACGCCAGCTGCGGCTGCACGCTGTCCCGGATCTGATCGTCGCTGATGTTCGGCGGTGTCGCGTCCGCGCCACCAGAAATCTGCGCGTCGCGAAAGGCCTGCGCCTCTTTGGGGACGGTCGTGTAGTGCCCATGGCAGTCGATTACCATGCGCCCGCCCTCAGCTCCGACTCGAAAGTTGATGTATCGATCGCGCGTTCGAGGCGCGCGATCACGATCGTCGCCACCGCATTGCCGAGCACGTTCACCGGCACGAACGCCGACGACAACAGGCGATGAACGCCGAGAATAAGGGCCACACTTGCTACAGGGATGGTGCCCGTGGCAGCGAGCGTCGATGCGAGAACGACGATGGCCGAACCGGCAACGCCGGCGCCGCCCTTAGATGTCGCCAGCAGAATGGCCAGCAGCCCGAGTTGCTGGCCGATTGATAAGTGAATGCCTACGGCCTGCGCCAGGAACACAGCGACGCTCGCGAAGTACAGGCACGTGCCGTCATGGTTGAACCCGTAGCCCGTTGGCAGTACCAACGAGACGATGGGCGGATCGACGCCGAGCTGCCGCAGTTTGGCGTGCAGCCGCGGAAACACCGACTCGCTCGAGCTGGTGCCGACGACGATCATCAGTTCGGCGGCGATATAGCGGATCAACTGCGCCAGGTTGATGCCGAATGCCCACGCGATCGGCCATAGAACCAGCACGACGAACAGCGCGCAGAGGACGTAGAACATCAGCACGAGGTTGCCGAGCGCCAGCAGCGATGAGGCACCGAACTTGCCGACGGTGAACGCCATCGCGCCGAACGCGCCGATCGGCGCGACGTACATGGCGAAGGTCACCATCTTGAAGAAGACCTGCGAGACTGCATAGACGCCCTCGATGATCGGTTGGCCCTTCGGCCCGAGCGCCAGCAGCGCGAACCCGAACATCACCGAGAAGAACAACACCGGCAGGACATCGCCCTCGGCGAAGGCGCCGACCGCGCTCGTCGGCACGAGGCTGACCAGAAACTCGCCATAGCCGACCGGCCGCGTATCCTGCTGCACCTCGGCCTGATTTCCCAGCGTCGCCGCATCGACGTGCATGTTCGCACCTGGCGCCCACAGGTTCACGACGAGAAGGCCGAGTACGAGCGCAATCGTCGTGACGATCTCGAAGTAGATGAGCGTCTTGATAGCCACGCGTCCGACACGCTTCGCTTCGCCGACGCTGGCGATGCCGTGGACGACGGTGCAGAAGATGATGGGCGCGACGATCATGCGCACCAGCCGGATGAAGAGATCGCCGAGCGGCCTTAACGAGTCGGCGCTCTGCGGCCACAGGTAGCCGACGAGGCTGCCAACGAGCATCGCGACAAGGATCTGCAGCGAGAGGTCGGCGTAGAGCGCGCGTCTTGCCCGGCCGGTCGTTACGGCGTGAACCGGAGCCGCGGTCGCCATGTCAGTCCGCCGCCGGGCCGAGAATCCGCACGGCCTCGGCATAGACGTCATCGACCGACGGACGCCGGGTAATCAGACGCTGATCGAATGAATAGGCAATCATCCGCTCGACCGATGCACGGGTCGCGTTGACGCCGAATCGCAGCGGGTCATCAAGACCCTTCGGCAGGGACGCCGCCGCGCGGCTCTCGACGAGCAGGCGATAGACCTCGCGGACCACGTCGGGCCGCGATTCCGCAATCGAGCGACGAATCGCCGCCATGTGGTTGATGGGCACGCCGCCATGCGCGCGGGCCCAGCGCTGCGCCGCTGCCTCGTGGTCCGGGATGAGATATCTGAGCGGCCCTTCTGCGGCGACGTCGCCGAGCACCGCCGCGTCGATTTCGCCGTCGAGCAGCATCTGCTTCAGCACCTTCCCCGCCGGCGCGCGCTGCACGTTGGCCGGCTCTTTGTACTCGGCCAGATGCGGGTCCTCGAACGTCACCCACGTAATGCGGCGGTGATCGACGCCGTAGTCGTCCGCGAGAATGCCGCGCATCCACACGCCGGTCGTTTGCGTGTACGCGCGAACGCCGACGCGTTTGCCATTCAGCTCACGCGGCGTCAGCGTGCCGCGCTGCGCGTTGTAGAAGATCGTGTGGTGTTGACTTCGTCCGAGCGTCGTCGCGGGCAGCAGCACGTACGGCTTGCCGTACTCGAATCCCTGCAGATAGGTATTCAGCGCAATTTCGCCGAAGTCGTACTTCAGCTCGCGCATCATCGGCTTGAATTCCGGGAACACCGCCTTCACATCGGCGAAGTCGAACGTCACCAGTGGTGACGACACACCGCCGGCCTTGAGCGCTTTGGTTCCCGGGTGATCGCCAAGCAGCGAGCGCAGTCTCATGCCAACGCCGGGTAAATCGTTTGCGCGGTGCGCGAAAAGATCCATTCGCGATCAGTATCCGGAAGAAATGCGAGCGTTTCCTGCGCGAGCGCGACGAGCTCGGGAAGCGAACGCTCCGAAGCGGGGAAGTTGGAGCCCCAGACCACTCGCGACGCGCCGAACTCGGAGACCACGCGGCCGAAGAAGCTTTCGGGCGTCGCCTTCCCTTGCGTTGCGCCGATGAAGTTGCGTTCGGTTGCTTTGAGAAACACGCCGGGGCGCTTTGCCAGTCGCCATAAGCGGTCGGCCGATCCGTACGGCGGGCCGTCGTCCTGGACAGGTCTCGCGAGGTGATCGAGCACGAGAATCAGCCGCGGAAACCGCTGGAGAATGCGCTCGATCGCCGGAATGCCGTCGGCCGTCATCTGCAAACACACTGGCAATCGACTTTCCTGTGCCGTGCGCCATCCACGAAAGGACCGCGGATCGTCTAGCCAGCCGGCCTGCCCGGGCATCGTGCTGCCGGTTGTGAACAGCCGCATGCCGGTCAACCCACGCTTCATCCAGCACTCCATCGTCTCAGAGGCATCGGCGGCCAGGATGTCGCATGAAAAGACTCCGGTGAAGCGCCGTGGGTATGCGGCCACGGCATCAGCCACGTACGAGTTGTCGTGGCCGTAGCACGTCGACGCCTGTACCACAACCGCTTTGCGGATACCGGCGCGATCCTGCTCAGCGATCAGCTGCTCGACGCCGACGGGACGCTTCTGCGACCAGTCCGATTGATGCCCACCAAGTGGCGCACGCGGATAACGCAGCGTGTCTGCCGCGATGACGTGCGGATGGGTATCGATGATCGGGACGTTCACGTCTCCTATTGACCTGGAGGCGCTCCGCCAAAGAGGCGCTGCCCCGAGTTCGCCGCCGTGACCGTCTGCGCGTTCGCGTTGTTGCTGCCGTCGCGCGCTCTCCGTGCGTCGACGGTTACGACGTCGCCGACCTTCATCGTGTCGCGCTTCAACCCCGCACGCAGCAGCTGCGCGGGACCCGGCATTTCGAACCCCCAGTTGGTCACCGATCCATCGGGATTCTTGACGTCGATGAAGAACCAGGTGTGCGGGTTGGTCCATTCGACTTTGGTCACCGTGCCCGTAAGTGTGACGGGCTTGCTTGCGTCGAACTCCGCAGTGAACGAATGGTGCGCCAATGCGCGACCGGCCAGCGCCAGTGACATTCCAGCAACAGCGATCGCCACTCTCGTCCGCATCATTTCTTCTTCCCCCAGTACTCCTGCAGGCTCTGCAGATCGCGATTGTTCTCGCAGAGATGCTCCATCAGCTCCGTGTCCGGCATCAGGAGGAAATGGATCGTATCCGACTTCCAGGGCCGCGAGTACGCCTTGGGATCGTTGATCTCCACCTCCAGATCCAGGCGGCCGAAGTTGATCCGCCGGAACCGCTCCGTCGTTTTCAACGCGTCGGTGTGCGGATGCCCGTTGTTATCCAGCCAACTGCCCTCTTTCCCGTCTCCGCTGCCCTTGAATCCAGCTGTGTCGACGACGAACGTGTCGCCTTCCCAGCGACCGACGGAGTAGCCGTACCACGCCGGATCGGGATCTTCGGGCTGCTTGCGGCCGTCGGTGTGGATCTGACGGTACTTGTGGAACTCCTCGAAGAGGACGATCGTCTCGCCGGGCGTCTGGATCATCTTGAACGGCATCGGCGGCGTGAACGCGTCGGGGACGCCGTGCGGCATGCAGTACGTCATGGGCCGCTCGTACCCCATCGTCTCGACGCGGTGTTTGTAAACCTCGGCCGCCCACGGCAGCATCGGCGCGTCGGTCCCCGGAGGCAGCAGGTTGTCGTTGTAGCGCATCGAGTCGGCCTTCCAGATGCCGGAGAGATCCGGTTTGCCATCAGCCGCCTTTGGCGCCGGAGCGTTGAGGTTGGGCTTCCCGTCAGGAGTACGCGGCGTTCCGGGCAGCGGAATTGACAGCCACTGCGCATCGCCGATCGATGCCGTCGCACACAGCGCGACGAGCGCAAACACGAGTCGCAACTTGCGCATCTGATTCGCTCCTTTAACGAGTCCGCAATACTACACCACGCGTGCTAGCCTAACCTCTATGGACGGCGTGAACGGACTTCATCACATCACCGCGATTGCCGGACCGGCGCAGGAGAATCTCGACTTCTACGCCGGCATCCTCGGCATGCGTCTCGTGAAGAAATCGGTCAATCAGGATGACCCGGGAACCTATCACTTGTTCTACGCAGACGCCGAAGGCCATCCCGGGTCGGATCTGACGTTCTTTCCCTGGGCCGAGATGGCGCCGCCGCGCATCGGCTACGGCCTGGCGGTGGAAGTCGCACTCGAAGTTCCCGTCGGCAGCCTCGAGTTCTGGGGCGAGCGTCTCCAGAAATACAGCGTCCCGCTTGGTGCGATCGAGACACGCTTCGGCGATCGTTTGCTGCCAATCGTCGACCCGCACGGACTCAAGGTGGCACTCGTCGAGCCGCGAAGTGTTCCCGCGCGCGCATTCACACCGTGGGATGGCAGCAGCGTGCCGCACGAACGGCAGGTGCGCGGCCTGTATGGTGCCCAGGTGTGGGAACGCGAAGCCGGGATGACGGAAACCTTCGTCACCGATGTGCTCGGCTTCGATCGGCTCGGCGAGGAGAGTGGCCTCATCCGCTACGGATTCGAGGGCGCGGCGGGCGTGCTCGACGTCCGCGAGACGCCGGAAGGGCGACGAGGTGCGTGGGGTGTCGGATGCGTGCATCACCTCGCCTGGCGAGTCGATGACGAGGAGCACCAGCACGAGATGCGATCGCGCGTCGAAGCGTCAGGCCATCATCCGACACCGGTGATCGATCGCTTCTGGTTCAAGTCGGTCTACTTCAAGGAACCGGGCGGCGTGCTGTTCGAGCTCGCGACCGATGGACCAGGCTTCGCAGTCGATGAGGATGCGGCGCGTCTCGGCGAAACGCTGGTGCTGCCGCCCTGGCTCGAGCCGGCGCGGCCGCGCATCGAGGAAGTGCTTCCACCGCTCAAAATGCATCACGCCGTCGGCGCGCGTGACTGACTTCATACATCTCTTTAAACCGCCGACCAGGCCCGGCGGACCGATCCTCCTGCTCCTCCACGGAACCGGTGGAGACGAGAACGACCTCGTGCCGCTGGCCGAAGTGCTGCTGCCCGAAGCCGGCGTCCTCAGTCCGCGCGGCAAGGTGCTCGAGCGCGGCATGCCGCGTTTCTTCCGCCGCCTCGCCGAAGGCGTCTTCGACATCGAGGATCTGAAGTTCCGCGCGGCGGAGCTCGCCGACTTCATCAGCGAAACGGCCGCGACACACAATTTCTCCACGCGCGATCTCACGGCGGTCGGATTCTCGAACGGCGCGAACATCGCCGGCGCGCTACTGCTGCTGCGCCCTGATGCGCTGGGCGCGGCCGTGATGTTTCGCGCGATGGTCCCTCTCGTCCCCGAACAACTGCCACGGCTGGCACACACCCCGGCGCTGATCTCGAATGGAAGGCTGGATCCGCTCGTGTCGGCGGAAGAAACAGAGCAGCTCGCGAGCCTGCTGCGATCGGCAGGCGCCGACGTAACGGTGTCGTGGCAGAACAGCGGCCACGAGCTGACCGAGCGCGACGTCGTTACCGCGCGGGAATGGCTCGCGCAGCGGCGGATGCGCTGACGCCGCCCGCCAGCCAGCGCTGACGCATCGGCTTCAACACCACGCCGGCGAGGAACGCCGTCGCGAAGTTCATGGCGATGATGATGCCGAACACGGGCATCCACGTTCCGTAGCCGTCGTGCACGAGCGCCGCCACCGGACCGCCAAGTACGGACCCGACTCCCTGCGCCATGTAGAGGAATCCGTAGTTCGTCGTCGCGTGGCGCGTGCCATATGTGTCGGTGAGCGTTGACGGGAAGAGCGAAAAGATCTCGCCCCATCCGAACAGCACGACGCCAGACATCGCGACGAAGAGCGCCGGATGCGACCGCGTGAACAGCCACGCTGTCATGGCCGCGCCTTCGAGTGTGAAGGCGATGACCATCGTGTTCTCGCGGCCGATCTGATCGGACAACCAGCCGAAGAATGGCCGGGTCAGGCCGTTGGTAATGCGATCGATCGATAGTGCAAGCGGAAGCAGCGGCAATCCAAACACCACGGCGTTCGCCATGCCGAAGTCGCGCGTGAACGCCGCCATCTGAGACGTCACCATCAACCCGGCCGTTGACATCATGGTCATCATGACGAACATCAGCCAGAAGATCGGTGTGCGCAGCATTTCCGCAGGGTTGTATCCCGGTCGGGATTCGGGATTCGGGGTTCGGGATTCGGTCCTGGCCGGTCGCAAACCCTGGGCAGCGACGACGCCCACCGCGATAAAAATCAGACCGTAGCGAACGAGCGCCGCCTGGTAGCCCGCATCTTTCAACAACTCCGCGATCGGAAATGTCGTCAGCAGCGCGCCCATGCCGTAGCCCGCGGCGACGATGCCGGTGGCGAGACCGCGGCGATCGGGAAACCACTGCACCATGTGGCCCACGACGCCGACGTAGACGATGCCGGTACCGATCCCGCCGAGCACGCCATAAGTCAGATACAAACCGGCGAGCGTCGTGGCGCGCGCGGCGAGCACCCAGCTGAGACCCGTGAGCGCTCCGCCGACAGACAGCAGCGCACGCGGACCGAAGCGATCGACGAGCAGCCCCTGGCAGGGCGCAAGAAAGGTCTGGATGACGATGAGGATGGAGAAGGTGATTTGAATCTGCGCCAGCGTCGCGCCGGCGGTGGACATCAGCGGCTGTGTGAACAGCGTCCAGACGTATTGCGGGCTCGAAATGACAACCATGCAGACGAGCCCAAGCAGCAGCTGCGTCCAGCGTGACTTCATAACAAGGGCTCGGGGGTGGCGCACCCATCCTTGCGCGGATCGGATCCGCCGTAGTTCACCTTCGCGCCGGCGTCGTGCATCACCGCCTGCCCTCCGCCAACCATGTTCGAGAACTCGCCCTGCAAATCGATGTCGTGGCCGCGACGCTCGAGCCCCTGACGCACGCTCTCCGGCACGCGCGATTCCATCATCACGTCGGTGCCCGGGAACGTCAGCTTCACAAACCGCGGCGCCTCGAGCGCCTGCTGAATATTCAGACCGAAATCGACGATGTTCGTGATGACCTGGACGTGCGCTTGCGGCTGGTTCCACCCGCCCATCACGCCGAAGCCAATGCCGACCTGATCGCGTTTGATGAACGCCGGGATGACGGTCTGCAAGGGGCGCTTGCGCGGCGCGAGCGCGTTCGGATGCGAGCGGTCGAGAGTGAACAGACCGCCGCGGCTTTGCAGGACGAAGCCGCCGCCCTCGGGCACGACTGCGGATCCGAAGTTGGCGAAGTTGCTCTGGATGAGTGAACAGATGTTGCCATCCGCATCGACGGCGCAGAGATAAGTCGTGTCTCCGCCATGCGTCGGCAGCTGTCCCGCATCCACGCTCTCTTTCGCGCGCCGCTGATCGATGAGGTGGGCACGCTGACGCGCGTAGGCTTTCGACAGCATCGCCTCGATTGGAATGTTCTTCGTGAATCGCGGATCGCCGATGTGCCGCTGCATGTCGGCATAGGCCAGCTTCTTCGCCTCGATCATCATGTGCAGCGAATCGGCGGTCAGGCGACCGTATTCGCCCAGCGGGAAATTCTCGAGGATGTTGAGCATGACCAGCGCTGCGATGCCCTGGCTGTTCGGCGGGATTTCATAGACGTCCCATCCGCGGTAGTTCGTTGTCAGCGGCGTCACCCACTCGGCCTTGTAGTCCGAGAGATCCGAAGGTGCCAGTGTGCCGCCGTGCTCGGCGCTGCATTTGAGAATCAACTGCGCCACATCGCCGCGGTAGAACGCATCGCCGCCGTCGCGTGCGATGGCGCTGAGGGTGCGCGCCAGATGGGGATTGCGAAACACCTCGCCCGCCTGCGGTGGGTGACCGCCTGGAAGATACGTGGCGGTCGCGTTCCGATCGCTACGCAGTGCGGGCACGCTGCCCGACCACTCGAGCGATGTGATTTCGGAAACCGGAAACCCGTTGTCGGCGTGGGCGATTGCAGCGGACAGGATCGTGTCGAGCTTCAGCCGTCCGAACTTCCCGTGCAGCGCCGTCCATCCCGAGACCACGCCGGGAATCGACACCGAGTGGATGCCCGTCTGCGGCATCGCCTTCAGTCCACGAGACTCGAGAAACTCGACGCTCATTCCCGCCGGCGACCAGCCGCTCGCGTTCAGACCGTAGACGGTACCGGTTGCCGGCTCGTGAACGATGGCGAACAGGTCCCCGCCGACGCCGTTCATCATCGGCGCGACTACGCCCATCACCGCGTTCGCTGCGATTGCAGCTTCGGCAGCGTGGCCACCACGCGCCAGCACGACCGCGCCTGCCTGCGCCGCGAGCGGATTTTCCGCAGCCACGATGCCGCGCGTCGAGATGGTCATCGATCTCGACTGCCAGCGGCTGATTTCGGTGCGGACATAGTCCGCGTTCAAACTGGCTTTGGTCATGGACAAATTGGCGGCTACTCTTCTACCTTCCGGACGCGAATGCGGCCGTCCTTCGTGCGCGTCGCTACACCGCTCGCCAGCGAACGTTCGACGATGGCATCCCAATCGGCCGCAAATGGGCCGCGGAGATGCTCGGGCACGCGAAGAATCGCCGTGTCGTTCGCAACACGATAGGCGGACCGCCGCCTCGAACGCTCGCTGTCGCTCATCCGCTGCCAGTTGTCATCCGTCCGCTCGATCGCCTGGGCAACGGCGAGAAAGAGATCATCACGCACCGTACAGAAGATCACCTTGAACCCGTTGGCTTCGAGTGCGCGCACTGCCGACGGCTGATTGAACGTCTGCAGATGGAACGGATTCAAGGTGTTGAACATCGACTTTCCGCGTTCGAGGAACTCGCCTTCCATCGGCTCGTTGTAAAGGTAAAGATAGCCGCCCGGCACCAGCCGCTCGCGCACCGTGGCGAGAAAATCTCTGGGGCGCACGGAGTGCGTCAACATGTGATTGCTGACGATCAGATCGAAGTGTCCCTCGAACGGAATGCCGAACGCGTCGAAGTCGATCGGACAATGCGCCGGAAACCCGTAGACCTCCTGAATGAGAAACCGCTGATTCTCGAAGATCGTCATCGCGCAGCAGTCCGCGCCGTAGAGACGCTGGAGCATCGCGGAGATCGACGCCAGCCGCGATCGAATCTCGAGCACACGGGGGGATTTGAGCGGCAGCAGCGCTCCGAGAATCTCGACATGCATGCTGCTGGCGAGCCGATCGTTCATCAACGATGGAAGGTAGTCCTTGCGCGTCAGCCCGCTGTGCGCCGACACAAACACTCCGTTGCCAATCATCCGACGCAGCTGCTCGCGTTCCTCATCGCTCAGCGCCGAGGAGCTGAGGGCGAACTTCCCGGGCCGCGGCGCTCCCAGCTCGGTTCGGCCGAGCGTCTCTTCAAACCGTTCGAGCAACCATCGGTATCGCTCGCCGCCAGGCCGCTGCCGCGCGAACACGACGCCGCAGCTGTGACACAGCGAGTAGTTGTAGAGAGGCGCCTGAGCATCAGGCACGCGGTCGAACAGGATGAATCGGTTGTAACGGCTGACCTTCGTGGATTCGGTGCCGCCGCACACCGGGCAGGTGTCGAGCGTCAGAATCGGTCCGGATGGGCACGGCGTGTCGTTCCTCGCATCGTAGGTGAGGGTTTCACCATCGATGGGCGCCACGGCGGGCTTCGCTGGTTTCGGCGTTGCCGGAGCGGCGAATCCGCCTCCGCCTAGAAGCGCACGTACGCCAGTCTTGACCTTCGACAGCATGAATGGTGAGCAGCGATTTTATCAGGTGGTCTGCGCCTCAGCGGCCGAGTAGAGCAACACATTCGTGTACTTCCGCTCGCGATGTCCAACATATGCGAGTGCTTCGCGCAGCTCCGACGTCGGCCGCACGCGCACACCGCTCTCGCCGCGTAAATCGATGAAGTTCGTGAAGTGCCGCTGCAGCAGCGCGAACACCTCGTCGATCGAACAGCCGGAGCGTTCGAGCATCGCCGGGCTGAACTCGATCTGCCACGCGATGTGCTTCTGCGAGAGGACGCGTGGTGCACCCGCAAGGACATGCGCATCCCACCCTTGCGTATCGGACTTGACGAATGCGACATCCGACAAATTGATACCCATACGATCGACCCAGGCGTCCAGCGTCAGACAGGGGACAGTCACGCGCTCGGCTTCGCTGATGTCCGACGCACGTGTGACGAGGTGATGCGTGCCACTCTGCATGCTCCGCAACGTCATGTCGCCAACGGTGTCGCCAATCGCGACGCGGTCCGGCAGGACGAGTCCACGCACGCCATTACTCACGATGTTGCGCACGAGACACGCGTAATTGGCGGGGTCGGGTTCGATCGCGTACACGTACGCGAAGTCGCCCAGCAGCGCACGTGGAATCGATGTGGTACCGACGTTCGCACCGATGTCGATCATCGCGCGGCCAACCGCAAGCTCCCGCGTTTCCAGAATCTCCGCCAGCGGAAGGCGCCGCTTGCCTCTCATGCGCTCGGCAATCCCACCGGAGTCTTCCGCCTGCGCGGGAAGCCGCCATGTCAGGCCGGCAAGAACGACCTGCTCGACGTTGCCGGGCGGCGGCGCCTCTGGGTGCGCCAGCGTCTCGCGATACGACACGCTCCGGGCGGTGAAATCGGCTTCGCGCGCGACGCGGGACAAGTCATGGTTTGCCGCGAGCATCGCCGCATGCCGCAGCGGCAGCACGTGCTCGAGCACCGCCTCGTCAGGCTGTACGGCGCGCGCGCGGTCCCGCCGCGCATTGAGCCGTGCACGGAGAAAGTCCGCCTCCTGCTCTGATCTGTGAAGCCGCTTCTGCAGCGCGTCGATGCGGCGGCGGCTCTGTTCGAGTTCGACGCTCAGGCGGCGTCCTCCCGGCAGCCGGGCGGCGAGGTTCCGAGCCAGACGCGCGAACCAGCTCATTTGAAGGCGATAATAGCGCCGCGATGAGCGTCCCGCGCGATCGGCGCGTGGCTACCCTGTGGAACCTGCGCTTCGACGACAGCATCCTGCGTTGCGTCGTGTATCACGGAGACAGCGGGATGGAGCTGCGGCTGGAGTCGGCGAAGGCGACGATTCTCACCGAGCGCTTCGACATGCACCCGCGCGCCTTTGCGCGGACGAAAGCGCTCCGAGAATCGTTGAAGCGCCGCGGTTGGAAGGAAGAACGCTGAAGCTTGGACCTTACCTGCGTTCGGCCCGATGCTCGTTCAGATGATTGTGCACGGCAAGGTAGACGCGGAACGCCGTCATCGTCCACAGGCCGGCGGCAGCGAGTCTGTCGTGTTTTGGGCCGATCGTCAGGTTCCAGGCAGCGATTCCCGCAACGTCCATCACGCCTCCGACCGTAATCATCTTGGCCGGAGTCGTCTGCATCGGCTTCAGAAGGGGGTTGGTTTCCTGAACGCGATAGAACTTGAGCGCGTGATAGGTGGTGACCCAGTCGGCGGTGGCGGCGCTGCCCGCGGCAATCGTCGGCCAGTAGAGACGTCCTCGAGACGCATCCTGCGCCATCGCCGCGGAAGGAACAATCAGCGCGACGAGCAGGGCTGCCGCAAGAACCCGAACCTTTCGATTGTGGGGCATGGCGGCTCTATCGGCAGCATCGTGTTACTTCTTTAGGGGATGCCCGTCTCCGTCCGCCTCGGATCCGACGTTCTTCTCTGCTCGAACCGCCTCAAAGGCACCCGCGTCGGTGTGGTCTGCAATCACGCGTCGATCGACCGTGGGTTTTTGCACGTCATCGACCGCGTGGCGAGGTGCGAAGGAGTGACGCTCGCCGCGATTTTCGGCCCGCAACACGGTTTCCGCTCCGATGTGCAGGACAACATGGTGGAAACCCCGCACCGCGACGACCCCAGGCGGCGCGTGCCTCTGTACTCCCTGTACAGCGAAACCCGCGAGCCAACGGCTGAGATGCTGCGGGGCCTCGATGCGCTCATCATCGACCTGCAGGACATCGGGGCGCGCATCTACACCTACATCTACACGATGGCCAATTGTTTGCGGGCCGCTGCCAAACACGGGGTGACCGTTATCGTCTGCGACCGCCCGAATCCGATTGGCGGCGTCGAAGTCGAGGGCGCGACACTGCGTGAAGGCTGGGAATCGTTCGTAGGTCAATTTCCTATCCCGATGCGTCACGGCATGACCATCGGCGAGCTTGCGAAGCTCTTCAATAATGCCTTTGGTATCAACGCAGCCCTCGAAGTGGTCAAGATGGAGGGTTGGAATCGCGAGATGTACGCGGACGATACTGGCCTTCCGTGGGTGATGCCGTCGCCCAACATGCCGACACTCGACACCGCCATCGTTTATCCGGGCACTGTGTTGTTCGAAGGAACGATGCTGTCAGAAGGACGTGGCACAACTCGACCGTTCGAACTGGTCGGAGCACCATGGATTGACGCGGAGCAATTTGCCGCCGCCATGAACGACGCCGGCCTTCCCGGCACCTATTTCCGGCCTGCTGGTTTCGAGCCGACGTTCCAGAAACACGCGAAGCAGCCGTGCGGTGGCTGCCAGATTCACGTTACGGATCGCGCCGCCTTCAAACCGGTGATTACCGGCCTGGCGCTGATCGACATGTTCCGCCGGTTCAACCCATCAAAGTTCGCGTGGCGACAGCCGCCGTACGAGTACGAGCACGACAAGATGCCCATCGACATCCTCGCGGGCTCCAACGCGCTGAGGCAGCAGATCGAGTCAAGCGTGCCGATTCATGAGATCGCTGCGAGCTGGGCGGACGATGAGGCGGAATTCAAACGGCTGCGCGCGCCTTATCTCTTGTACTAGGCGCGCCTGACAAGGCGCGGCCTCCTTTAGCTCTGAGCGCCAGACTGCGTCTTGGCGATACCAGGCGCCTTTTTCTCCTGGGCCGTGTGCGGGCGCAGGTGGTACTTCGTGAGGTGCGCCTTCAGCAGCTCGAAGGCGGCATCCGGCGTGTCGGCTCGACTGAGCAGATCAACGTCCTTTGGTGAAATCGCGCCCCACTCGATGAGCGGCTTCATGTTGAGGATCGGATCCCAGTACTCGCTGCCATATAGGACGACCTGAATCTGTTTGGCGAGCTTCTCGGTCTGCATCAGCGTGAGGATCTCGAACATCTCGTCGAGCGTCCCGAAGCCGCCCGGAAATATCACGAGCGCCTTGGCGAGATAGGCAAACCAGAACTTGCGCATGAAGAAATAGTGAAACTCGAAATGCAAACCGTCGGTGATGTACGGATTGGGCCCCTGCTCGTGCGGAAGGCTGATGTTGAGGCCGATCGTCTTGCCGCCGGCGTCGACCGCGCCGCGATTCGCGGCTTCCATGATTCCCGGTCCGCCGCCTGAGGTGACGACGAATCGTTCGTGCTCCGCGCTGATGGTGAGCGACCACTCCGTGAGCAAGCGCGCGAGCTCGCGCGCTTCTTCATAGTAGCGGGACCACTCGACCGCCCGCCGCCCTCGCGCGACGATCTCGTCGACGTCGCCGGCTGTGCCGACGCCGTGCACCTGCATCAGCTGGTCGAGCGCGTGCTGCGCCGCCTCGCGGCTGTGAATGCGCGCCGACCCGAAGAACACGACGGTGTCCTGGATGTTCTGGAGCTTGAAGCGACGCTGTGGCTCGAGGTATTCGGCGAGGATGCGGATGGGGCGTGCATCTTCGCTCTTCAGAAAGGTGTGATCGAGGTAAGCCTTCGGCTGCGAACCCATCCTTCGATTATCCATCGTTCGTAGGCGACGCCTTCAGGCAGCTCAGGGCCGGTGTCACAATGAGACGTGCTCGAGTTCACGACCGACATCGTCATCGTCGCGCCCCCTACGCAGGTGCTCGACGCATTTTTCGATGCGAAAGCGCTCGCCATCTGGTGGCAGGCGAAGCAGGCGGTGTGCGTGCCGCGGCCGCTCGGGAGCTATGCGGTGGCGTGGGACCCTACGGAATATCGCGACGAGATCCTGGGCCGCCTTGGAGGTGCACTGCACGGAACGGTGATGGAGTTCAAGCCCGGACGTGAGTTCTTTCTCGCTGACACGTACTGGTTGCCACCGGAAGGGGACCCGATCGGCCCGATGGCGCTCGAAGTGACCTGCAGCCGTCACACGTGGGGCACGCAGCTCCACGTACGACAATCGGGCTACGAGGAAGGGCCACGGTGGCGCCGCTACTATGAGGTCGTTGGCCCCGGATGGCACCGGGCGCTCGAGGCGCTGAAGAAATACGTCGAGCGCGGCTCGCTTTCGTAAACGCAGAGGCCCACTCTTACATCACGTGTAGGCCGAATTCCGTCGGCCTACACGCGTTCCAATTTCAAGAAATTCGACGACCCGTGCGACAGGTCCGGCGAGATGCTGACGACGACGATCACTGACGACGGCGCGATGAAGCTGCGCGTCACCAACATCTCGCTGATGCGATCGATCGCCAGCCGCGTGTCGAAGCCGAGATCGCAGACGAGCGGCGTCACGCCCCAGACGAGCGCCAGCTGCCGCGCCACGTTCGCGCTGTTGGTTGCCGCATAGATCGGCGCACGCGGATGGAGTGCCGACAGCACTCGCGCCGTCTTCCCGCCTCGCGTCACCGCGACAATGGCGGCGGCGTCGCTGCGGCCGGCGAGCGTCAGGGCAGCCTCACATAACGCGCGACCCGGGCCGGAGAGCAGATGCGTTTCCTCGAGCATCGATGTGACATGGGGCGGCATCTGTTCAGCATCACGGATGATCAGATCGAGCGTCTGCACCGTGCGTACCGGGAACTTCCCCGCCGCCGTCTCGCCCGCCAGCATGATCGCGTCCACGCCGTCATCGACGGCATTCGCTGCGTCGCTGACCTCGGCGCGCGTCGGCCGCGATTCGGTGCGCATTGACTCCAGCACCTGCGTAGCGACAATGACGGGAATTGCACGCGCTCGTGCCTTGCGAGTGACCTCCTTCTGCACGCGCGGCACGCGCTCGAGCGGAAGCTCGAGACCTAGGTCACCGCGCGCGACCATGATGGCGTCGCACGCGGCGAGGATGTCGTCGATGTGCGCCACCGCCTCCGGCCGTTCAAGCTTGGCGACGAGCGAAATGCGCGGGGTCCCTGCCTTCGCCAGCGCCGCGCGTGCCTGACGCAGATCCTCGGCGGTTTGCACGAAGCTGAGCGCGACGTAGTCCACACCGGCGCGTGCGCCGAAATTCAGATCGTCGACGTCCTTCGGAGTCAATGCACCTGCGGGAAGGACAACGCCCGGTACGTTGATCCCCTTGTGTTCGCCGAGCGTCCCGCCCTCGACAACCGACGTACGCAGCTCATGCCCCTCGACACCTTCAACCCGCAGTTGAATATGCCCGTCGTCGAGCAGGAGCGCGCTGCCGGGAGAGACGGCTTTGGCCAGATCGTAAGTCGTGGACACCATCGAACTGTCGCCCGGCTCGTCACCAATGACGATGCGCAGGGCGTTGCCGGCGGTGAGCTCAATCGGCTGGTGGTTCTTCAATTCGCCCGTGCGGATCTTCGGCCCGCTCAGGTCCTGCATAATGGCAACGTATCGGTCCGCTTCCTGCGCGGCGGCACGAATCCGCGCCATCGCGGCGCCGTGCGTCTCGTGCGTGCCATGCGAGAAGTTCAGGCGGAATACATCGGTACCTGCCGCAATCAACGCGCGAATCGTTTCGTCGCTGTCGCTGGACGGCCCGACCGTCGCCACAATCTTTGTTTGCCGCATTCCAGCAGTCACAGGGTACAGGTTTCAGGTGTCAGGGTATAACCATCTGAGCTATGACACATGCCGACTGGAACGCCAGGATCAAACGTGCTTTAGAGCTGGCCGACCGTCGGCCGGCGTCGGCAGTGCAAATCTTGCGCACATTGATCCGGAGAGTCGAAGACTCATGTGAGACAGGCCTTCACGAGTGGCATCTTGCGCAAACGCTGCATGTCCTGAGTCTTGTGCAGGTTCGATCGGGCGACCATGACGGTGCGGGGAAGACTTTGCTGCGCCTCACCGACGAGCACGCAATGCAATTGAAGTACGCGGTTCGCGCCTATGTGTCTGCGTGTGCCGCAACCGCCATTCACCTCGCGAGAAACGGCGACCGAACGCGCGCTAAACGCATATTGCGACAGGCGCATCGATGGTCGGCCCTCTTGCGACCAAAGGACAAACTCCTGGATCAGGCACACAAGACAATGGCAGCGCTTTCGGCACGAATCCGCACTCGCAAGTCGGCTGCTGACGCCTGACACCTGAAACCTGTAACCTACGTTTGATGACCGTCAAAGCCTGGCTTGAAATGGCCGTTCACGATGCGGAGCGGCGCGGCCTGCCGGAATTGAAGCCGCTGCTGGAAGCGCTCGCCAAGTCGACATCCGCATTGCGGACTGCCGAATGGAATGCCGACGCGACAGGCGAACTCCAATTTCCCCGCCGGAATGAGCGCTGACCCACACACCATCGCGCAGCTCGCGCGCGCGCTCGAGTCACGGCAGACGACATCTGAAACGGTTGTGGACCGTTGTCTGCGCCGCATTGCCAACCGCAATGGCACGTTGAACGCGTTCATCACGGTTTTTGAGGACACGGCGCGCGCACAAGCGCGGCAGGCGGACCGCGAGATTGCCGCGGGGCGCTACCGCGGGCCGCTGCACGGCGTGCCGATCTCGCTGAAAGATCTGTTCGATGTGCGCGGCTCGGCGACCACGGCGGCGTCACGGGTGCGCCAGGAACATGTGGCCGAGGCTGATGCACCGTCCGTCACGGCGTTGCGTGAGGCGGGCGCCGTGATCATCGGCAAAACCAACCTGCACGAGTTTGCTTTTGGCACGACCAACGAGGACTCGGCATACGGACCGGCGCGCCATCCGCTCGATGCGAATCGATCGCCAGGCGGATCGTCAGGCGGCTCCGCCGCATCCGTCGCCGACGGAATGTGCTTCGCCTCGATGGGCACCGATACCGGCGGATCGATCCGCATTCCATCGGCGGTCTGCGGCCTTGTTGGATTGAAGCCAGCAGTCGGCGAACTGTCGACGGATGGGGTCGTTCCTCTCAGCGCGACCCTGGATCACATAGGGCCGCTCTGCCGATCGGTCGAGGATGCGGCCATCGTCTACGATGCGCTGCGTGGCAACCCACGCGCTGCTGGCAAAGCGATCGATCCGCGCGCGTTGAAGCTTGGCGTTCCGCGCGACTATTTCTTGGCGCTTCTCGATCCGCAGGTCTCGTCGACATTCGAATCGGCCTGCGAGCGACTTCGCGCTGCGGGCGCGGCGCTTCAGGACGTGACGATCCCGCACGCGCGCGACGTCGCAGCCATTTACCTGCACATCGTGCTGGCGGAGGCGGCTGCCTACCACGCGAACACGCTCGAGCGGCGGCCGGACGATTACACCCCGAACGTGCGTATGAGGCTGGAGATGGGGCGCTACGTTCTCGCCGAGGACTACGTGCGCGCCATGAGGGGCCGCGAGATGATCAGGTGCGAGGTCGATGCCGCGCTTGAGGGCCTCGACGCCCTGCTGCTGCCCAGCGTTCCGATCCCGGCGCCGAAGATTGGCACTCCCACGGTGAAGATCGCGGGCAGCGAAGAGCCGGTGCGCAATGTGATGCTGCGCTGCACGCAAGCGTTCAATGTCTCAGGCCACCCGGCCATCTCTCTTCCGTGTGGAGCGACCATCGACGGCCTTCCGGTCGGCGGCCAACTGGTTGGACGCGCCGCAGACACAGCGGGCCTGCTGCGCGTCGCGGCCGCGGTCGAGGTCTATCTCGGCCCAGGCACGTCCCGTTGAGGCATCGGTGCATCGGGAAGATCCGCCGGCGGGATGTCCGGCGGCGGCACCACCGGAATGTCCGGCGGCGGCGCATCGATCACGTCCGGCGCTCCTTCGCGGCGCGGCTGCGTCTCCGGAGGTTGTGGATGTTCGAGCATAGAGGTGAGCAGTGCAAATGCACTGCCGATGTGGCCCTGCAGTAACGATGATCAGCACTTTCTTTCATAGCTGGGAGCGCCGGCTCGCGGACGCGACCAAAGATCGCGTCGTGCGTCCGTTTGACTGGGGCGTCGACTGGATTTCGCCGGACGCCGACTTGCGCGAATGGGTGAACGCGGTGATGGCGGACACGACGGCGTTCTTCCATCTACCGCCCACACCCGACTACGACTTCGACGCCTCGCGGGGAGAGCTTCGCTTTCCGAGCGCGTTGACCACGCCGCATCGGGAGAACAACACGGTGTTCGCTCGCTGGTTTCCTGCCTCCGCAGGCAAGGACCGCGCGGTCGTCGTGCTGCCGCAGTGGAATTCGGATGCCGAAGGCCACATCGGCCTGTCGCGGCTGATAGCGAGATGCGGGGTGTCGGCGCTGCGGCTCACGCTTCCCTATCATGACGTCCGCATGCCGCCCGAGCTGACGCGTGCCGATTACATCGTCAGCGCCAACGTCGCGCGGACAATACAGGTCTGCCGCCAGGCGGTCCTCGACGCGAGACGTGCGGTGGCGTGGCTGGCGCTTCAGGGATACGAGCGCATCGGCATTCTGGGGACGAGCCTCGGTTCCTGTCTTGCGATGTTGACGTCGGCGCACGAACCGCGAATCCGGGCGCAGGCGTTGAATCACGTCTCGCCGTGGTTCGCCGACGTAGTGTGGCGGGGACTGTCGACGAGGCATGTCCGCGAGTCGCTCGACGGAAACGTCACACTGGATGACCTGCGCGATCTGTGGCGGCCGATCAATCCCTGGTCGTATCTCGAACACGTGCGGAACACGCGCACGCTGCTTGTCTATGCGCGCTACGACCTGACGTTCCCTGTCGATCTCTCGCGCATCCTTGTGGACGAATTTGCGCGGCGCGATCTGCCGCATGAAGTCGTGGTGCTGCCGTGCGGCCACTACAGCACGGGAGTCGCGCCGTTCAGCTATCTCGATGCCTACGTGCTGATTCGCTTTCTCCGCCGCAGTCTCTAGGAAGGCGGCAGGACGCGGAGCTCGCCGACGCCGAGCGCGGCGAGCGACTGCTCGGTCGCCTGCCGATCGCCAACGACGAGCGCGATGGCGCGTGAGGGATCGAGATAGTTCTGCGCGACGCGTGTCACCTCGGCCGCCGTGACCGCGTTCACCTTGGGCACGAACTCCTCGAAATAGGTATCCGGCAGGTCGAACAGCGCGAGCTGCGCGACCGAGCGTGCGACCTGCTGCGTCGTTTCGAAGTTGCGCGGGTACCCGCGCGTGAGTGACGCCTGTGCCAGCGACATCTCCTGCGGGGTCGCCGGCCGCGATCCGCGAAGGCCCGAGATTTCCGCCAAGGTATCTGCAATCGATTCCGCGGTGGCGGCGGTGTGGACGCTGGTCTGCACGAAGAACGGCCCCATGCCACGCCGCCAGTCGAATCCCGTGCGCACGCCGTAGGTAAACGCCTTCTCCTCGCGCAGCTTGAGATTGATGCGGCTGACGAACTGTCCGCCGAGAATGGCGTTCATCACCAGCAGCGGAGCGTAGTCAGGCGTGTCGCGGCGCGCGGACAGATGACCGATGCGAAGCTCCGACTGCGCCGCGCCTTCGCGTGGGACGATGGCCAGCAGCGCGGGAGTGGAATCGGCGGCACGCTCCGATGCGGCCTCGAGCTCCTCGAGACGCTCACCAGGATCCCATCCGCCGAACGCCTCCTCCGCAAGCCGCCGCAGCTCAGCATGTGACAGCGCTCCGGCAACCACCAGGGTTGCGCGGGCGGGAAGAAACGTCGCGCGGTGAAACGCGACGACGTCTTCGAGCGATAGCAAGCGCAGCGACTCCTCAGTACCGATGGCAAGGTGGCCGTAGGCATGCGACGGATACAGCAGGCGGAGGAACGCGCGCTCCGCGACCGCAGGCGGCAGATCCTTCAGCTGTTTCAATCGATCGAGGCGCAGCTGCCGCACACGCGCGAAGTCGCTCTCGCGCATCGACGGCGCCGTGAGCATCTGCGACAGCAGCCGCGCCCCACGCTCGGCGAAGCGAGCCAGCGTCGTGAGCGTGAACATCGTTGTGTCGGCGCCGACCTCGACGTCGTATTCCGCACCGATCCGCGCCAGCGCGTCGGACACGTCGATTGCGGAAAGCGACCCGCTTCCCTCGTCGACCATGTCCGCGGTCAGCGATGCGAGTCCTTCGCTGCCCGCGGCGTCGGCGCCGAGACCGCCATCGATCTGCATCACGAAGGTGACAACCGGTACACCGGGATGCTCGACCGTTCTCACTTTCAAACTGTTGTCGAGCGTGTGCCGAACGATCTGCGGAAAATGAAAGCGCGGGTCAGGGCCGACCGACGGGAGGCGCGAGCGATCGATTGCGGGCATCAGGAGACCACGACGCGCTCGGAGCCGGCCAGTGCCAGCGCGTCCTTGCCGCGCGGGACAATGCTCAGGAGAACACGGCGGTCGAAGGCAAGATACGCGCGTGCTGCCTTGCGGACGGTCTCGGAGGTCGCCCGCCGGTAGCGTTCCAGATCGCCGCCGAAGAAATCCGGATTCCCGCGAAACACGTTGTAGGCGTTCAGTTGATCGGACTTGCCTCCGAAGCCGCCGACCGTCTGCAGGCGATACATGAAGTGCGCTTCGGCCTGCGCGATCCCACGCTCCATCTCGTGGTTTGTCGGCCCTTCGTCGATCAGCTCCCCGATGCACTCGTCGATGAGCGCGACGATGTCTGTCAACGACTGCCCGGGGGCAGCGGTCGCAGCAAGCAGGAAAAAGCTGCTGATCTCGCGCGAGTGCTGATAGGCGGAGACGTCAAGAGCGATGCGCTTCTCGTACACGAGCAGGCGGTACAGCCGCGACGTCTTGCCATTGGCGAGCAGGTCGGCGAGCAGATCCGCTTCCGCATCGCCGTCATGGAACATCGCCGGCGAATGCCACGCGATGTAGAGGCGCGGCAGCTCCACCCGGTCCTCGAGGACGAGCCGGATTTCGCGAGACAACGAGGCGTCGGCCTCCACCGGCTGCGGCTTCGTACCTGCCGGCATGTCGCCGAAATATTGCTCCGCCAGCTCGAACGCGTGTTCTGTATCGATGTCGCCGGCAAGCGCAAGCGACGCGTTGGCGGGGTGGTAATACGTGCGGAAAAACGCGCGCACGTCCTCGAATTCCATGGCGCGGATGTCCTCTTCCGCGCCGATGGTCAGCCAGTGATAGGGATGCTCCGGCGGAAACAGCGCCGCGCTCAGCGCCATCAGCGCCATGCCGTACGGCCTGTTCTCGTAGTTCTGCCGCCGTTCGTTCAGCACTACGTCGCGTTGCGTTTCGAAGCGCTCGCGCGTAAGCGCCGGCAGCAGATATCCCATCCGATCCGATTCCATCCAGAGCGCCAGCTCGAGAGCGCTCGTCGGCACCACTTCCCAGTAGTTCGTGCGATCCGTGTTCGTCGATCCGTTGAGCAGCGCGCCCGCCTGCTGCAGCGGCGTGAAGTAGCCGCCGTTGTAATGCTCGGAGCCTTCAAACATCAGGTGTTCGAACAGGTGCGCGAAGCCGGTGCGGCCGATGCGCTCGTTCTTCGAGCCGACGTGGTACCAGAGATTGACGGCGACGATCGGCACCCGCCGATCCTCATGCACGAGGACGTCGAGGCCATTGGGCAGCGTGCGTTTGGCGTGAGGCAGTTCGATAGCAGTCGACACGGCCCTCAGCGAACTGGAATGAGCGGAATCTTTCCTTTATTGGCTTCCGCGGTCTTGTGCGCGAGAATCGAGACCTGCGCCGCGGTCCGTTCGGCGACGAGCATGAACGCACGGCCCGCCGACGAGCCGGGCTCGCTGAGCACGATCGGAACTCCCGTGTCGCCGCCCTCGCGGATTGGCTGATACACGGGAACACGTCCGAGAAACGGCACGTCCATCTGTTCGGCCAGCCGCTCGCCGCCGCCATGGCCGAAGATATCGGTCTCGTGGTGGCAGTTGGGACAGGCGTAGTAACTCATGTTCTCGACCAGACCGATCGGCGCGATGTTCAGCTTCTGATACATCCTCACGGCGCGGAGCGTATCGGCGAGCGAAACCTTCTGCGGCGTGGTCACAACGATGGACCCGACGACAGGAACAGTCTGACTGAGACTGAGCGCGACGTCGCCGGTGCCCGGCGGCATGTCGACGATCAGGTAATCCAGACCCTGCCACGCCACGTCGCGGAAAAACTGCTGAATGGCGCCGTGCAGCATCGGGCCGCGCCAGATTACGGGTGCGTCGTCGGCGGTGAGAAACCCCATCGACACGACCTGTACTCCGTGCTTCTCTGCGGGGACGATCTGCTTCCCGTCGGTGGTGAGCTGCGTCGCGGACAGCCCGAGCATGATGGGGACGTTCGGGCCGTAGATGTCGCCGTCAAGGATGCCGACGCGGCTGCCGCAGCGGGCCAGAGCGAGCGCCAGATTCACCGCGACGGTTGTCTTGCCGACGCCGCCTTTGCCGGCGCCGACGGCGATGATGTTCTTGACGCCCGGCAACGGCGGACGGCCAAGCTCCGGCGCGCTTACGGACCGGACATTCGCGGTCATCCGCACGTCCACCGACGTCACGCCCGGAACGCCGCGTACCGCCGCCTCGGCCTGCTCGCGCATCTGATCCTTCACCGGACACGCCGGCGTCGTCAGCTCGATGGCGAACGACACGCGGCCGCTGTCGATCGTCAGATCTTTGATAAAGCCGAGCGACACGATGTCGCGGCGAAGGTCCGGATCCTGGACGACGCGCAACGCGTTCAGCACGGCGTCGCGTTCGGGTGTAGCGGCCATCCCCTTATATTAATCCGGCGGTAGGCGCGTGCTGCTCGAACAGCCGCCGTCCTTCGTCTGTCAACAGAATCCAGATGGCGTACGCACCAAGCGCGGTGCCGAACGGAAGCACGAGCAGGTTGACAATGGCGAGCCCGAGTGTGAAGAACCGCCCGATAGGCTGTCGGCGCTGCAGCAGCACGCTGGCTGCGACGTGCGCGCCGCCCCAGAGAAGGGCCACGACACCCATCACGGCAAACGCGGTGGCGGTTACGCCGGCGGCAAATCCTACGGCTGAGCCATCAGGCCCAAACAGAATCGCAAGCGCTCCGGCGGAGAGCAGCAGCAGCGAGGCGCCGACGAGCATCGCCAGGGCGCCCCACAGCGTACAGAGAATGGCGAGGATGCCGAGGTGACGCTCCATCAGCCGCGCGCGGGCGGACTGACGAGCACGCGCAGCTCGATGCGCGTCGAAAGATCGTGGCGGGCTGAAATCGAAAAATGGAAACAGGCGCCGTCTTCAACGCCCGCGGGAACGGTGATGTGAACTTGATGGTGCAGCAGCTCGATGCCGCTGCCGGCACAGCTGGCGCAGGGCTGGGCCCACGTCTCGCCGCGGCCGCCGCACGTGCGGCAGGTGCAGCGCACTGGAACGTCGAGCGGGACCGTGGTACCTTCGGTCGCTTCGCGGGGCGTGATCTCCAGCGCCGCCGTCATCGTGCGCGCGTGCTCGTCGGCGACGAACGCGCTGCGCATGCGCTCCACGGCCGGCGCGATTGACGGAAAATCGACGACGACTTCATCGGCAAAACACGAACGCTCGTGACGGATGTCCTCCGTGCCACGCACTGCGATCGCATGTCCGCCGAAGCCGCCGAAGGCGTTCCACGCCATGACTTGCTGTTACGATAGGGGTCGCCTAAAGAGAAGTCAATGGCGGCCCCGAAAGATTGCCCGATGTGTGGCGAAGCGATGCGACTGCGCGAACGTGAAGTGACCGATCGCGTACCGGGCAGTACGCAAACGAGGACGGCAAAATTCCGTGAGTGGGTCTGCCCTGAATGCGACTACTTCGAGGAAGCCGAGGATGGTTAGCGGGCGCCGAGCGTCAGCAGCAGCTCTTTACGCAAGCTTTCGTCGATGTCGTCGATGTTGAGTGCGGTCTCGCACTCGTCGCACAAAATTTCCAGAACCGCCGGACGTCCTTCCTCTGATGCTTCGACGCGCGAATCGTCGATGTGCACGACGTGCATCTGCAGGGTCTTCACCAGGAAGTTCTGGTCGTTACCGCAGCTCGGACACGTCAGCGCCACTCGGGTCTCCTCGTTGATGGCCAATCGATTCTCCTATTCCTGATTGTAGGCAATGGGATCTGCATCCGCAACGCAGAAACTGTGTCAATTGGCGCAGACGAGCTGGAAATCGTCATCTTTTTCGGAATAAACGAGCACCGCGTTGATGATCGCGGTCACAAACGCCTGCTTCATTGCCTGTCGATAGACGGCCAGCTGCGCCTGGTGCTCCGGACGCGGGCGGCCCGTTTTGAACTCCAGCACGGTCAAATGTCCCGGCGCGGTCTCGACGAGACAATCGACGCTTCCACGCAGCACCCGACCCTCAATGACGGTCGTGAACGGCACTTCATGCAGCTTCCGCCCCGCCGCATAGAGTTCGCGCACGTCCTGGCGCGCGCAAATGGTCGCGTAGTCGGCCACCGCCTTCTCAACGACGCCATCGACGTCGTCACTTGCATCGATCTCTTCACCACGCAGTAATTGTCGCGCGCGGTCACGGAAATCATCTGCCGGCGCGGTGAAACCGAACCGATGCAGCAGCCGATGCACAAGCGTTCCGACGAGGCGGTCGGAAAGCGGCGCCATGTGCAGACGGCCCTCGGTCACCGCGGCGATCGCGTGCGCGACGGAGGCGCGCAGCGGGGGCGACGATGGCAGCGGCTCGACGATGCGCGGTTCGGTGGTTGGAGATTCGGTACTTCGTGGTTCTGTGGTGCCTGGTTCGGTGGTTCGCTGCTCGACAGCGAGCGATTCGCATCGATGGAACCGATGAACGGTTCCTGATGCGGCGCGCCATTCGTCGCCGACGGCGAACAGATCCATCAGCGACTGCGGCAGCACCTCAGCGAGGCTGCCGCGTCCCGGCTGCAAGCGGCCTTCCTTCAGCACACTCGCGAGATAAAGCCGATCGCGCGCGCGCGTCAAGGCGACGTAGAGCAGGCGCTTCGTCTCCTCCCTCTCCCTCGCCGCATCGTCTTCGTCCGCGTCAGATCGGAAATCGCCGACCGCGACCGAGACGTCATCACCGCCTGGACTGGCGACGACGCGGATCGGATCGCGAAAGTTGCCGGTGCCGCGGGCGAGGTTGACGAGGAAGACGACTGGAAATTCGAGGCCCTTCGCGGCATGCACCGTCATCAGATTCACGGCGTCGAGCGCGTCGATGACCGCATTGGATTCGTCGCCGACAGCCAGGCGGTCGAGATGCGAGGCGATGCGACCGAGCGTTACGAAGCCGCGATTCTGGATGCGGCGGATGAGAGCCCGAATCTTCTTCAGGTTTTCGCGCGCCTGCGGCCATCGCGGTCCGCGCATCTCGACGAAGTACGCGGACTCGGCGAGCACCAGATCCAGTAGCTCCGCCGGCGGCATCCGATCGACGAGACCACGCCATCGCGCGGTCGCTTCGCGCGCCTGCGTCAGCATGTCGGCGTCGTCGGCATCGAGTTCCGGGGCCGGACCGCCGCTCCGGAGGGCCGCCGCCAGGTTTGGCGCAAGGCGGCGGAGCGCTTCATCCGACAGCCGGAAGAAACGGGACCGCAAGAGGGCGGCAGCGCGAAGGTCCGAAAGAGGGTCCGCCAGGTACCAGAGCAGCGCGATGACGTCCTTGATCTCGTCGGCGTCGAAGAACCCGAGACCCTTGTAGACGTAGGCCCCTATCCTGCGCCGCTCGAGCGCGGCCTCGAATTCGCGATGCGAATCACGCGTCCTGAACAGGATGGCCACGTCGGCGGCCGTTATGGGACGGCGGACGCCCGTTGTCTTGTCGCGGACGACCACCCCTTGCGCGAGCAGTCGTTCGATTTCAGCCGCCGTCGCTTCCGCGCAGCTTTCAGGCGCGTCGCCGGTCACCACACCGAGCACACGCTCCTCGTCCCCGGCGCGCGCATCGACCGGAAACTGATCATCGTCACCGTAGCGGAACGCGTCGCGTCGTCCACCGACTTTGTTGACGTCGCGCGCGACGTCGTTGATAAAAGCCAGCAGCGCCGGAACGGATCTGAAGCTCTTGGCGATCGCGCGCCGCGTGTCGCCTCCCGGCCGCAGCGCTTCGATGTACTTCCTCGCATCGTCCAGGATCGATACGTCGGCGTCGCGGAACGCGTAGATCGATTGCTTCCGGTCGCCGACGATGAAGATCGAGGGCCGAACAGGGCCGGTGGATGCGAGCCCTGCGCCTTCGCCCCACGACTGTACCAGCAGCGACACCAGTTCCCATTGCGCCCGGCTCGTGTCCTGGAACTCGTCGACGAGCACATGGTGGTAACGCGACTCGAGCCGGTAGCGGCTTTGCGCGAACTCTTCCATCTGGCGCAGCAGGTCGAGGGCGTGCAGAAGCAGATCCGAAAAATCGAGCACGGCATGCGCGTCCAGGGTGCGCCGGTACTCCCTCTCCGCCACCTGATACATCCGGAGAATGCCGCGCGAGACGAGCACGTTCAGATCGCGCTTGTAGCGCAGGGTCGCGTCCTTCACGGCTGAGGCGTGCCCGACAACGAGATCGCGATGCATGGCCCAGGCGGCCTCGGTGACGAACAGCGCTTTTTTGAACGGACACGTCTTCCGCGGCTCTCCATCCTGCGTCAGAAAGTACTCGCGGACCCGCGCGTAGGCGGCCTGCACGGCGGCGCCGCCAAGCGCCTCGTCTGTGGCGGTGCTCACATGCAGGCAGCGAAGCTCCCTGGCAAGCAGCACGAACGCATGCTGCGGCGGGCCTGACGCAAGAAAGCGCTCGAGGCCGCCAGGCATCGACGCAAACACATCGAGTAGCGATCTGACCGCCTGCCGCGTCGCAGATGCGACGTCAAGGTCGCGCGGGCCTTTCGCGAGATATCGCTGCAGGACGCTGGGTGCCACGAGCCTGCGATTGAGCAGCGCGGCCAGTCCACGCCGTGCGCGACGATCGCCGAGCTGAGCGAAGACCAGCGCGATGTGCTCGTCATCGCGCGCAAGGCTGCGGCAGGTGCGCAGGGCGCGATCGAGCGATTCATCGACGAGCCGCGGCACTTCGGTTTCGTCGGCGATGTCGAAACCGGGATCGAGGTCCGCTTCGAGCGGAAACTCACGCAGCAGCGACAGGCAGAACGCATCGATGGTGCTGATGGCAATGTCGTCGATGCGATCGCGCAGCTCGCGCCATCGCGCGGGGGCAAGCTCGCCGCGTGCCGCGGCCGACCGAAGCGTGGCAACGATGCGCTCGCGCATTTCCGCCGCCGCTTTGCGCGTGAACGTGATGGCGAGGATGTTCGACGGATCGACGCCGGCGCGCAGAAGATTGATGTAGCGGTCGACGAGCACACGCGTCTTGCCCGTGCCCGCCGACGCTTCGAGCGTGACGTTGAAACGCGGGTCGACTGCCCGTTCGCGTGCTTCGCGATCGCGATCCCCGGACAAGATGGGCTGGAGAGGCAGGAAAGGCTGGATGGAACCGTTACTCGTCACCGACGTAGTCCTTCCGGCAGACCGACGGATACGCGCAGTACGAGCAGATGCGCTCCTCGTGCGGTCGCGGCGGGAACTCGCCGCGCTCGATGCCGCTCACGATATCGAGCAATCTCGTGCGTGCGTCCGCGAGAACGGCAGCGCGATCGTCGGTGTCGTTTTTGCGCGCGACGATCGGCACCAGGGATTTCTTGCCGGTGAACGCCACGTAGGCAGCCTCTTCGACCTCCCACGTCCCGCCGCGCTGCTCGGCGAGGCGCTCCTGCGCGCAGAGCGCGTAGATTGGAACCTGCAGCGCCCGCTTGCGCTCCGGCGCCGAACCCGATTTGTAGTCGACGACGCGGAACCGGTTACCGGCGAGCAAGTCGATGCGATCCGCGACGCCGCGCAGCGGTACCGCGCATCCGCCGGCAGCGCCGAGCCGGAAGTTGCCGTCGAGACGGTACTCCAGCCATCGATCGACGACCTCGATCGGATGGACCGCTTCGAGACCAAGAACGACATCGATGAGACCGACAGAGATCGCGGAGCCGAACAGTCGCGTCCGTTCCAGAGCGGCATCGGCGTCTGGAAGGTTCGCCAGCAGCGGCTCCGAAACCTCGGCAAACAGTTGACGCGCGGCAGCGTACGTCTCCGCCGCAATGACGCCGGCGCCCCCGCGATCCCAGGCTTCGAAAAAGCGCTGGAAGACTTCGTGAATGAACCGGCCGCGTGCGCGGGGCGACAGCGCGGCCTCGTCTTCCGGCAGTTCATCAAGCTCGAGTACGTCTGATGCGAAAAACTTGAACGGACAGTCCTGATACCGCTCGAGCGAGCTGACCGAGTAGGCAGTGGCGATGTGTGCTGATGTTTGACCGCCGGCGATCGAATCTGCGGGCCGTGCGATGCGCCGTTCCGCCCAGGCACGCGTCCCATTCGAAAGCACAATCGCGTCGTCGACCGCCGCACCCGGGCGGAGGCGCGTCTCAAGAGGCGCCCCGACACTGTCCAAATCGTCAAACAAGATCGACGGCGACACGATCGTGTCGTGCTCGAGCGAGAACGTTGAAATCGTCAGCGCTTTCGCCGGAAGGCGCAGCAGATCCGCGAACGAGGCGCGCATCGCTTCGACCCGTTCCGCATCAGCCGGCCATCCAAGGTCGCGCAGGATCGATGGCGAATAGAAAATGTTCCGACGGGGCCGGTCCGGCCACTCGCCGTCCACCAATCCCGCAAGCTGCACCTCGTCGAACTCGCCGAACGGCGCGGTATCCGCGTCGACGAGGTGAACGCCTGACTCACCGTGTCGCGGTGCGAACGTGCGCGCTTCGACGCCGCGGCGTACCATCGCCGCAACTTCCTCGAACGCGACCTCCCCCGAATCGAAGCGGCGGTAGGCGTCGCGCTGCGATCGCAGCAGCGCGAGGACCGCACCCCGCGCACGAAGCTGCCGCGCACGTAATGGGTCGTCCGGACCGGGAAGATTTCCGTGCGCGTCAAGGAAGTTGAGGATCGTGTCGAGATGCTCCGCAATCGTCCTCGACCACCGCAGACTCTCGATCTCGCGCGCCAGCGATTGCAGCACGAGAGCGCCGCGAAGCGCTGCGTTCGAAACGCGGGAAGCGGGCCGCTGCCATGCCTCGACGAGGCGATCCAGCGCGTCGAGATCACCGAGGTAACTTGCCTCACTCAGCGCGCGATCGAGCGCCGCGACGTCGCCCGCGCGAACCGGTTCTGCATCGGGGCCAGCGATCCTGAAATGCGGCGATCGCAGCAGGGCAATCGCGGGGCCGCGCGCAAAGTTCGCGCTGACAAACGAAAAGAGCAGATCCACGGCCGCGGCGTACGGCTCGCCCGCCAGAGGTAGCGCGTCGAACATCTGGCATGGAACACCGACCGCTCGGAATACCTCGCGCGACACGTAGACGTAGGGCAACCGGTGCCGAACTACCAGGGCTATGCGATCAAGGACGGGCGCGCCCTCCCCTTCTGCGCCGTAGCGGATGCGCCGTGCAAGGTCGGTAATCTCCTCTTCGCGATCCCGAGCGACGACGTAGGTGACAGGCAGCACGGGGGACGGGCGAGTAGGCGGCAGGCTTTCAGGGGCCAGGCGAACTTCCTCGATGCCGGGCAGCCATTGGTGAATGCGCTCGTGGAAGCTGCCAGCGAGCGCAGTGTCCGTGACGACGACGTCGAGCTGGTCGAGGCCCGGGATGCGCGCCAGCAGATCCCAATCCACCGCATAAAGTCCATAGCGATCGGCGGCGCGGTCGCGCACCGCAACGACCAGGTGCCGCCACGGATCCGGCGACTGCGTGGTAAGCAGCCGTTCGCGCATCGCGTGTTCGTCCACGCCGCCCGAATCACCACACAGTCGTTCGAACTGTCGAAACGCGGCCGCGAAGAAGCGCGTTTGACGTATCAGCCGCTCTGCTCCCCGATCGTCACCGCCGCCATCCAGGCGGCCGATGGTCAGCCGTTCGAAATCATCGACTGACTTCTGATGTCGCTTCAGCGTGTCGAAGAACTCGAGCATCGCAGCGATAAGACCTGGCCTGACGCGGAACGGCGGCTCCGCTCCCGCAGCAATCGCGGTTCGGCAGGCGACCCCGAGCAGCGCTTCGCGTTCTTCGATCGTGTAGGGTCTCGCGCACGCGAGCAGGTCCGCGCTGCTGTCAACGTCCGCGTAACTGTCAGCAATGCGTTCGAACAATCGCTCGTGCAGCTCGTCACGCGTAATGAAATCCGGCAGCACGACGGTGCTCGCCTCCGGCATCCGGTCTTCTATGGTGCGAATGAGATGATGCGACGCAGCGCGGGTCGGCAGAATGACGAGCCGATGGCGGGCATCGTGCGGGGAGCCGGTGGTGCAGAGACTGACGAGCGCGCTTCGGAAGGACCGCACATCCGCCGCCCGCACGAGTCGCGTCGTGCGGGGTGTAATCACTGGAGCCGTGGCGGTTCGAGCAGCGCGCGGATGTCGGTCTGGACGCGCGTGATCATCAGCAGCGCGCCCGCTGCGGACGACGAGGCCTGCCACGCGGTTGCGACGTCGCCCGACGAAATGGCGCTGTAGCGGATGTCGACGGCGGACGCGGCGAAACGCCACGCGCTGACGAGCAGCTCGTGCGTCGGACGGAGTTCCTCCGGCACCATCATCCGCTGCAATCGATCGGCGCCGCCTGCAAGCCGGCTGCGCAGCGTCACAAGCGTCGTCGGCGACGGCCCCGCCAGACGTCGAATCGCATCGAGCGATGGCTGCATCTTGACCAGCTGCAGGAGCTCGCTGCCGACCGAGCGCTGATAGTCGCGATACGACGCGCGATGAACCTGCCACTGATCGCGCATCAGACGAAGACGCCGCGCGTTGTCGAGTTGCGCCTGGATTGCGGTGCTCAACGCCTGCACGACTTCAGGACGACGGGCGCCGAGCCGCGCATCCTCTTTCGACAGTTGATTGAGCACACGCTCCACGTCGACGATGCGTGCCTGCCCGGCCGCGGTCGTCGCCGACGCGATCAGGCGGCGCGACAGCGCCGCATAACGTTGATCGATGACTGTCTCAGCTCGAATCTGATCCTCGGCGGATCGGCGAAGACGCGATGCTTCGGCTGGTGAGATCAACGTGCCGGCCTCGTTGATAAGAGCGAGGGCTTCCTGCAGCAGCGACAGGCGATCGGCGACGCGCGGCGCGAGTTGCGCGACACGGAAGGTCGCGTCTATCTGCTCGGTTATACCGGGCATCCCGAGCAGCGACTCGTATCCGGTGTCTTCCGGCGCGGCGACGAGGGCGAGATTGAAATCGTTGCGGCCTGCGGAAGCCTTCAAGTCCGAGATCGCTTCGTCGAGCAGCGACACGACTTCGCGCACGTCGCGCTCACGGTAGCCATAATGCGCGGCCGGCCAGTCGGCCAGCGTCTTTCGCGCCTCCGCCGCCCGGTTCAACGCCGCGTCTTTGTCCGTTGACAGCGCCACTTCGTTCAACACGCGCGCGATGTCGCTGCTGAGAAGCTGGAAATCGTCTTCCGCACGTGTCTCGGCGTAGCGCTGATATCGCGCGGACGCGGCGTATCGATCCGTTCGCGTCCAATCAACCTCTGACGCGGGCAACGTCACCGCGTGCAGCCGCGGCTCGTCGGTGGGACCGCCGACCGGCATCGAGAAAACAACCTGATCGTCGAGCCGTGCAAACTCGCCGAAGCTGACAACGCTGCTGCCGTCGCGCAGAAAGATGCGGAACAACGTCGCTTCAGCAGCGGCCTGCGCCACCGATGCGGCGGCGAGCCACACGATCACGGCGAACGATCCGATCCGCATCGTCATGGAAGATGAGTTTGTATTGTAACGGCTGCCGCAGCGCGTGTCGGGGCGCATCCGTGTGGAAAACCTGTGGATGACACGTGCAAAAGCTGTGGAGAACCGGACAGCGAAAATATTTCCTGCGGCGCACGCGAACGATCCGCGCGAGTTGGCGCTGTGGACGGGCGCTTCGCGTGTCGCTTCGCTTGATCGGCGTACCAAGCCGGATAAGATCGTCGCCGCTCGCAATCCTTTCGGACAATTGCACACGTGATCATTCATCACTTCGAAGAGACCATTGGCGGCCGCGCGTACCAGATTGAGGTCACGGCCGTCAGCAACCGATGGCGGGCGCAATTGCGCCGCGGGCCTGGCATGCCGACGGCGATGATGCCCTTCTACGGCCAGACGCCCGACGAAGCGGCGCGCCAGCTTCTCGGCTGGCTGTCGCTTGCGCACCAGCGCGTGGCCGCCGCGAACGCCACGTCAGCCCGTCCCTCCACTATATAGACGTGGCATGACAGGGAAGGTCCTTGCATCCGACCGCGGCGCAATTCCATGCGCCCGTTGGCGTCCGACACCGGTGCGGCGGCGCGACGCAACAAGGGCGCATGTGGAATGAGCACGATGACGGCGAGGCCAATTCCTGCAAACATCCATTGTGAGCCGAGCGTTGGCCTTCGCATTCGCCGTCTTTGCGAACCTTCTGCGCACTTGTTAACATGGAAGGTCCAGCCAGAGTGGGCCAGTGGCGCAGATGGGAGCGCGCGTGAATGGCATTCACGAGGTCACCGGTTCGATCCCGGTCTGGTCCACCAACCACATCCGTATCCAGGCCATCGAGATGCTCGTTTACGTCTCAAACTGGAGCGACTCTCGCCAGCGTTTTGAGAGCCGACTTTGCCTTGGCTGTGCGAACAGCTTTCCACTCGCCGTCGGCGCGATGGTGTTTGAGGTCTGTCAAATAGGCATACTCCGGCGTGAGCAGCCGGTACTCCTGGGCCTTGGCCTTCGTCCATGACCGGGCGAACTCCTCGAAGGTCGGAGCTTCTCCTCGCGTCCAGAACTCCATAGCGAGCACCCGGGCGACCGCGCCGTCCTTGAACCGTCCGCCGGTCAGATCACGAAGCAACCGCATGACACCCTCGAATTCCTTCGCGTACCAACGATAGTAGAGGCGATCGCGAGGGCCGGGCCGCGCTGGCGGACTCTCCTCGCGGACGATCTGTGCGGGGATGCGGGTGGGCTGACCGACCTGCCCTGTTGTGAGATAGCGCCGGACACGGGCCAGCACGATCGGCTTTCGATCGGTGTCCTTCGTGGCCTTCACTTTGCCGTCCGCGGACTCTGCCACGATTCGGTAAGGGATTCCGCGCTCCGAGCAGAAGCCGCGAATCTCCTCGAGGTTCATGTAGTTCAGTTCCTCGAGGAGCCGCGCGCGATCGCTCGCGGTGAGCTGCGACAGGAAGTTCGACATTCAAATGCCTTTCACCGTCCTGGCCCGCGCCACCAGCGTCGCAATTTCCAGATCGCGGAGTTGCCGTCGCGCTATCGTGCCACCGCGACTCCTTGCGTCGGGTTACGTCTGTAGATCGACGGCGCCTCAGGCTCTCGAGTTGCCGCAACCACAGCGCAACGCGGTTCCAACTGGCGCCGGTCTGGTCCACCAACCTCCGCTCATCCCGTCGTCGCGGAGATTGCCCACCGCAGCGCGCAGTGCGAAGTGGGCGACCGTTCGCCCAATGAGCTACGTTTGGGAAGCCACGTCACTGGCGATGAGCTCGGCACGACGGTAAGTATGTGATCAAGCAGAAGTGGAGGGCAGCCGCCTGCGCGCACGGGCCGAGCTCACGGCGAAGATGCCGTATCTTCGCCTGACGGCGTAGCCGCGCTCGCGTCGATCGCCGCACCGCGCGGATACGCTCCGCGCAACTGATTCCACCGCACCGACAGAATGTCGACGAAGCCGCGCGCGCCCGAGGCAAGACCCACTTTGCTTTCACGTCCGTAGACCCAGGTCACCGGGATCTCCCGGACGACAAAGCCTGCGCGGCGTGCGAGGAACAGAATCTCCACGTCGAAACCGAAGCCCTCGAGCCGCTGCAGCGGGAAGAGCGCATTCGCGGCGCGGGCGCTGAACAACTTGAAACCGCACTGCGTATCGTTGATGCCACGCAGCACGAGGAGCTTCACCAGCCAGTTGAACACGCGGCCGACGAAGTGGCGCGACCACGGTTCTCCGACGCGCTGTGCGCCTTCGGCTTCGCGCGATCCCACCAGAACCTCGCCTCCGGGACTGCGCGCGGCATCGAGAAAGCGTCGAAGATCGGCGATCGGCATCGACAGGTCGGCATCGGCAAGGAATCGCCACTCACCCCGAGCCTCGAGCATGCCGCGGCGAACCGTCGCGCCCTTCCCCGCATGGATCGCACGGACGAGCCGGATGCGCCCCTCGCCCGCCGCCGCCTGTTCGACGATCGACGCGGTGCGATCGGTGCTGCCATCATCGACAACAATCAGCTCCGCCTCAATCGCGAGCCGATCGAACGCCGCAATTACCTCCGAAACCGTCTGTCCAATCCGTGGCTCTTCATTGAAGGCGGGAACTACTACTGACAAGTACGGCGGTCGCATCGAAGTAGTGAGGGTAGCACCTAGGGCCCACCAACTGATAGACCGCGAAGGAGTTCTGGCTTGCTTGACTTCGGTGCCATCACTCCCTACACTTGCCGAGCTTACACCGAGCGCTCGGGGCCGCTGTTCCTCCTACTGGCTTCATATGTCCGCTATAAAGCGGTCCTCGAAGCGCCTGGGATTGTCCCAGGCATCGCGCATCGGAGGGACACGGTTATGCCGACCGGGACCATCGCTCGCCTCCTCATCGACAAGGGCTTTGGATTCATTCGCGATGAAGGCGGCATCGAACACTTCTTCCATCGCAGCGCTGTCCGAGGCGCCGTTTTCGAGTTGTTGCGCGAAGGACAGCGGGTGGAGTTCACCGCAGAAGAATCAACGAAAGGCCCGCGAGCCGGAGACGTTCGTCTGATCGAAGGGTAAGCCGCGCTACAGGCCCGGCCCCCGGCGGGGCCGGGGAACTGAATTTACCTCTTGCCGTCCCCCGGTCGTTTCACCCGCACAACCCTTCTCCGCGCCTTAGCCGGCGTGCTCGTCCTTGCGCTGACGCTAGGCGGCTACGGTTTCGCGAACATCGGACGCTATCTCTCGACTGAAGATCCGCTGCAGAAAGCTGATGCGATTGCGGTCCTGGCGGGATCGCGCATGGATCGTCCACTTGAAGCCGTGGACCTCTATCAGCGCGGCCTCGCACCACGGATCGTGGTTACGCGCATGGCGGTCGAGCGTTCGTTCGCCGTGCTCGCCGAGCGGGGGATTTACTTCAGGGCGGATGCGGACGCCACGCGCGACGTGTTTCAGAAGCTCGGCGTGCCTGCCGATGCGATCCTGATTCCCGACAGAATCCACGACAACACCGCGCAGGAAGCGCAGACGCTGCGCGACCTTGCCGTCAAGAATAGTTGGCGGCGGATAATTGTCGTTACGTCGAAGTACCACCTGCGCCGGGCGCGCTTTGCGCTGCGACGCGAGCTGGAAGGCACGGGCATCGAGATTACGATGCATGGCAGCCGCTACGACGATGTCACGCCGGAGCGGTGGTGGACGCGACGCGCCGACTGGCGATGGGTGTTGAGTGAAAGCGGCAAACTCGTCGCGTACGAACTTGGCCTCGGCGCGTGATACAAACGTCGAGTGATTCCGCGTCGATCCGAACCTGACCACCGGTGGCGTGCTGTTACGCCTCGGAGCGAATGTTTCCCGCGCGCGGCCCTTTCGCCGACGGTTCCTCGTCGAAACTGACGCGCTGACCCTCGTTGAGCTGTTCGAACTGGCCGCTCTTCACCGAACTGCGATGGAAAAACCACTCCTGGCCGCCATCGTCGCGGATGAACCCGAAACCGCGATCCCTGACCAAGCGTTTAATCGTGCCGTTCGCCACGTCGCCGTACCTCCGCGGGCCGTCCCGCCGGCCCTAAGCGGAGGTCACATCAAAGTCTGTTCCACGCCGCGGCGAACCTGAACGTCAGCCTCTACCGTGCGAACAATCTGCGCCACGCGGAGAGCGGCTTGAGCTCACCGGTCGCGGGCTGAAGCGTGAGAATGCGAGGCGCGACGGCGGCAGCAAAACCCGAATCCGCGGTCAAGACGATACTCGCGAGCTTTCGGCGGGCAACGATACGCGCGTAGTCGGCCGCGAACGCCGCCATATGCGCGGACTCGAGCATCGCGTTCGGATGCTCAGCAAGCAGGATGCGCGGGTCCGGTCCAATGGCGCGGCCGAGCCGCAACCGCAGCCGTTCCGATCGGGTCAGCGCGGCGACAGGTCGCGTTAGAGTGCCTGGGCCGAGACCAACCTCGTCGGCAATCGCTTCCACTTTTGTGCGCGTTGCGGTGTCTACGTCATGAATCGCCATGGTCAGAGGCATCGTCAGGTTCTCGGCTACGGTCAAGTTGTCGAGCACCACCGCGCGCTCGCTGACGATGCCGAAAACGTCGAGGGAGGTCAGCCAGCTTTCGGCATCCTCGATCGAAGTGGTCGCCCTTCCAAAGACGCGAACCTCACCGGCATCGGGCACTGTTGCGGCCGTAATCAGATTAACGAGGACCTCCGCCGCGGCGCGATCGAATCCGAGGAGCGCAAGCGACTCTCCTTCGTGGAGGTCGAGCGCACGGACGCGCAGCGGCCGAAGCGTCCGGTAGTCCTTCTGGACATCGCGCAGTTCGAGTACGGGAGCGGATTCAGGCATGGGCGGCGGCATCACGCAACCGCAGCCATTCATCGCGCGGGAGCGTCACCGCGCCCGGCTCCCAACCGTGCGAGGGATCTCCGTGAAAGTCCGAGCCACCGGTCACGAGCAACTTCAGGTCCGAGGCGAGCGTGCGATATCGCGCGGTCGCCGCTGGATCGTGATCGGGGTGAAAGGCCTCGATGGCGTCGAGTCCCGATTCAATGTACCCCGCAATACGAGCGTCGACACCCGTCTGGCCGGGATGCGCGATCGACGCTACGCCGCGCGCGGCATGAATGACGCCGATGACTTCTTCGGCCGGCGCACCCGCACGAGGAACGAACGCCGGACGCCCTGTGGCCAGCCAGTTGTCGAACGCCTCGCGCGTATCGGCGACATAGCCGGCGGCGATCATCTGCCGCGCGATCAGCGGCCGTCCTACCGATCGGCCGCCGCCCTCGTCCGCTCGCGCCAGCAACGACGTCACGTCGATCGGCATTCCCAGCTCCGCGAGGCGCTCACCGATCGCGTTTACGCGCGCGACGCGCTGCGTGCGCTGCTGCGAGAGGAACCGTTCGAGCTCGGCGTTGGTTGCATCAATGAAGTAGCCGAGCACGTGCACATCGCGCCCGCCTTCGACGGCGGTCATCTCGATGCCAGCGACAACCTCCATGCCGCATTCGCGCGCCCGATCGGTCGCCTCCTGTATGGCGGCGGTCGTATCGTGGTCGGTGACAGCCATCACGTCCACGCCGGCCGCGGCTGCGCGGTCTACGAGCTCTCGCGGCGAGCAGCAACCGTCGGAGGCGGTGGTGTGGAGGTGGAGGTCGATGGTCACCGCGCCGATGCGCGATGCGAGGCCGAGGAGCCGTGCCGCGGCACCGCCTTGCGGCTGCGTCCCTGGCGCTTGACGAGCGCGCGGTACTCGCGCACCAGCAGATCGAGGTGATCGCGCTCTTCGTCGGCAAACTCCAGAAAAATCTGCTTGCCTTCCGAGTCCTCGAAGCGCTCACCATACTTCTTGAAAAAGCGATGTGAGTTGCGCTCGCAGCGGATGCCGATGAGCAGGGCCTGCTGATCGTTGACGCCGCGCAGCAACCGATCGGCGCCTTCCTGGAACAGTCCATTCGCGGCGCCTTTGAAGAACAGGAACGTGGGACGCGATTCAAGCTCCGGCTCGCGCGACAACAGCTCGCGGTAGCGCGTTTCGAGCTTGCTTAGATGCTCCTTCTCTTCAGCGGCCAGATCCTGAAACACCTTGCGGCCGCGCGCATCGCGCGTCACGCGCGCGGCGCGAGAGTAGAACTCCAGACCGCTGCGTTCGGTGGCGATGGCGATGCGAAGCGCGTCGCGCGCGAAGAGCAAGTCGGTGTGTCCTGTTTCCGTCGCGCTGCCGTGGCGGCCGGTGCGGCACTCTTCGCACGTGCCGTAGATCTGGACGACACTCTGCGACGGGCTGAAGGAGCGCGCGCTGGCAACTTCTTCGATCAGACCTTCGATGTCCGAGCTGAGGAACTCGAACGATCGATTGCAGCTCTTGCAGATCAGATGAAAGTGACGCGGCTGACGATAGGAATGCTCGAAGCGAAAGCGGCCTTCGCCGAAATCGACTTTGCGCGCGATGCCGGCGTCGACCATCCACTGCAGCGTGCGGTAGACGGTAGCGCGGCTGATGCGTTGATCTTCGCGGCGGATGAGATCGACGAGATCGTCGGCGCTGAGGTGGCCTTCCTGGCGCAGGAACACGTTGACGATCTGTTCCCGCTTGCTGGACCGTTTACCGCCGTCCGGTTTGAGGCGGCTGAGATCCGGAAGGTTGCTGTTCATTGGACCCGCCACCTTTGCCATACGGCGCGGACCGCCTGCGTCCGCGGTTTACACGCTGAAGGACTGGCCGCATCCGCACGTGGATGTGGCGTTCGGATTCTTGATCGTGAAGCCGCCTCCGGTCACGGTATCGACGAAGTCGACCTCCGCGCCCTTCAGATAGCTGATGCTCACGGGATCGATGAAGAGCCTCACGCCGTTGGACTCGAACACCTGGTCGCCAACGCCGCCATTCTCCTCAATCATGAGCCCGTACTGGAATCCGGAACAGCCACCGCCCTGCACGAAGACGCGCAGACCGCTGCCGACCTTGCCTTCTTCCGAGAGCAGCTCGCTGATTTTCGAGGCTGCTGCCTGCGAAACATTCACCATTTGTTCGATTCTCCAGGGGTAAAGATCCCCCCCAAATTATAAGCGTCCGCTGAAGATCCCTTCAAGCTATGCACCGATGGCCGCCAGTTCTTTGGCCGATTCCTGCTCGATTTCCTTGTGCAGGCTGTTGCCATGCGCATCCATGGTCACAATTGCGGGGAAATCCTTAACCGTAAGGTGCCACATCGCCTCGGGCGTACCGAACTCAGTCAATGAGACGCCGTCAACCGATGTGATGGTCCGGGCATAAAACTGGGCCGCACCACCGATTCCGTTGAGGTATACCGCCCCCGCCTCCTTGAGCGCGGCGAGTGTCTTCGCGCCCATCCCGCCTTTCCCGATGACCGCGCGCACACCATAACGCTTGATGACGTCGGCCTGATACGGTTCCTCGCGGATGCTTGTCGTCGGGCCCGCCGCCGTCACCCTCCAGCCGCTGCCTTCTTTCACAACAACAGGGCCGCAGTGATAGAGCACCGATCCGCGCATGTCCACCGGCGGCTCGTGCGACATCAGGTGGTGATGGACCTGGTCGCGTCCGGTAAACACACGTCCGGACACGAGCACGACGTCGCCGACCTTGAGAGAGCGTACCTGCTCCTCGGTGATCGGTGCCTGGAGCCTCATCTCACGCCCGGTCCGTTTGATGCCTGCCTGATCGGCCATGGCGATTGCCGGATTCGTCGCGTCGCGATAGAGCCACTGCTTGATAGCGCCCGTCTTTCCATCCAGCACGACACCAAGGCGGCGGAACGCCCAGCAGTCGTACGCTACCGAAACGAAGAAACTGGCAGGCAGACGGTTCTGCACGCCGACCTTGCAGCCGATGAGCGACACGCGGCCGCCGAACCCCATCGTGCCGATCCCGAGCTTGTTCACTTCGCCCATGATCGACGCCTCGAGCTCCGCCAGTCGCGGATCCGCATTGACGTCGTCGAGCGTGCGGAACAATTGTTCTTTCGCGTAGACGTAACCCGAGGTGCGGTCGCCGCCGATGCACACGCCTACCGCACCGGGCGCGCACCCTTTTCCTTGTGCATTCCATACCGCGTGCAGGATGCACTTGCGCACGCCATCAAGCGTCCGATCCGCTCGTCCGAGGTTCGGCAGTTCCATGGGCAGCGAGTACTGCGCGTTCATGTTTTCGCACCCGCCGCCCTTGAGGATCAGCTTGATTTCGATGTCGTCGCGGTCCCACTGGTCGAAGTGGATGATGGGCGTGCCGGGCCCGAGGTTGCTGCCGGAGTTCTCACCGGTGATCGAATCGACGGAGTTGGGCCGCAGCTTCCCGCGCTTTGTCGCTTCCGCTACCGCCTCGCGAATCTGTTTCTTCATCTCGATTTGATTCGCGCCGACCGGCACTTTCACCTCGAAGGTCGGCATGCCGGTATCCTGACAGATGGCGCCTTCGCAGTCGGTGGCGAGATCGATGTTCTGCGCGATGATCGCGAGCGCCTGACCCGACTGCGTGTCCGCCGGCTCTTCCGCGATTGCCGTCTTCATCGCGGCACGTACGTCGGGCGGCAGCTCCGTCGAAGTCTTCACCACGAGCGAAAGCACACTGTCGAAAAACTGAGGAAGCATATCCGGACAGTATAATTTACGCAGTGTTTCGGACCGAGCGCGATCCTCTCGGCGAGCTCGAAGTTCCTGCCGACGCCTACTACGGCATTCAGACCGCACGCGCCCGTGAAAACTTCCGCATCAGCGACCTGCGGGCGCCCGACGAACTGGTGGTCGCGACTGTCCTCATCAAACGGGCCGCCGCGGAGGCGAACGAAGCATTAGGCCGCCTCGACAAACGCGTCGCCAACGCAATCGTTCAGGCATGCGACGAGATCCGCGCCGGCGCGCTGCGCGATCAATTTGTCGTCGACGTCTACCAGGCGGGCGCGGGCACCTCGCACAACATGAACACCAATGAGGTTCTCGCCAACCGCGCCGCGGAAATTCTTGGCGGCGCACGGGGTGAGTACACGCTGGTGCACCCCAACGATCACGTCAACATGGGACAGTCCACCAACGACGTGTTCCCCACGGCGACGCGACTCGCGCTGCTCATCGGGATGCGACCCCTCGTGGACGCTGCGCGTGGCCTCGCCTCGTCTCTGCAGGAGAAGGCCGAAGCGTTCGCGCATGTGCTGAAGGTAGGCCGTACCCATCTGCAGGACGCCGTGCCAATGACCCTGGGACAGGAGTTCGGCGGCTACGCGGCGTGCATCGAGCGTGGCGCGGACGATGTGGAAGAGGCCGCGGAGCAGCTCAAGGAGTTGAACCTCGGCGCGTCGGCGGTCGGCACCGGATTGAATGCGGGCGACGATTACGCACGCGTCGCCGTGTCAAATCTCGCGCGCGCGCTCGCCGTCGAACTCGCGCCGGCCGCCAATCGCTTCCGTGTCACCCAAAGTATGGGCGACGTCGTCGCCTACTCCGGCGCCATGCGCCGCCTCGCCGTCGAGTTGTCGAAGGTGGCGAGTGATCTACGGCTGCTCGCAAGCGGACCGCGCGCGGGAATCGCCGAAATCATTCTGCCCGCGGTGCAGCCCGGGTCGTCAATCATGCCGGGCAAGGTGAATCCGTCGATCGCGGAGATGGTCAATCAGGTGTGCTTCCAGGTCATCGGGTGCGACGCGACGATTTGCACCGCAGCCGAAGCCGGCCAGCTCGAACTGAATGTAATGATGCCTGTCATCGCATGGAACGGACTGCATGCGCAGCGCATACTGGCGAACGCGATGGGAGCGCTCGAGCAGTTGTGCGTCGAAGGCATTCAGGCGGATGAAGCGCGGTGCCGCGAGTTGCTGGATCGAAGCACTGCCGCAGCAACCGCGCTGAGCCCGTACATCGGCTACGCGAAAACGGCGGAAATCGCCAAGGAGTCGGTGAAGACCGGCAAGCCGATTCGCGACCTGGTGCTCGAGCGCAAGCTGCTCGAGGCGAAGCAGCTCGATCAAATCCTGTCGGTCGAAGAAATGACGCAGCCGGGAGTGCCGGGCAAGGAGAAAGCGCGATGACGCGCGCGATTATCGTGTGCGGTCTCGCATTCCTCAGTGTAGGGGCGGGTCTGCAGACCCGCACGGAGCAGCGGACCGGTCATCTCTTTCCGCCGGAGAACCTCGGGCTTCTCGAGAGTCCCGATCGCGCCGCGTGGCAGAAGCCCGATCAGATCATGGATGCGCTCGGCGTCGCCGACGGGTCGAAGGTCGCCGACATCGGCCCCGGCGCCGGGTGGTTCACCGTTCAGCTCGCGCGCCGGGTGGGCCCGAACGGCCTCGTCTACGCGGAGGACGTTCAGCGTCCGATGCTCGAAGCGATCCGTCGCCGCGTCGGCCGCGAGGGCCTGCAGAACGTGCAGTCGGTGCTCGGCAGCAGCACCGACCCGAATTTGCCGAATGGCGCGCTCGACGCCGCGCTGATGGTGGATGTGTATCCCGAGATTGACGACCGCGTCACCTTTCTCCGCAACCTGGCGCGGGCGCTCAAGGCCAACGGTCGCATCGGTGTCGTCAACTACAAGCCTGGCGGCGGCGGACCTGGGCCGGCGCCGAACGAAGGAGTACGGGTCGACGCCAGCGCCGTAGAAACCGATGCGCGTGCCGCCGGCCTGCGCGTGCTCGCGCGCCAGAATCTTCCATTTCAGTACCTCATCGTCCTCGGCAAGTAACCGTGCGGGTCGCGCTCACCATCGCCGGCAGCGACTCCAGCGGCGGCGCCGGCATTCAGGCTGATCTCAAGACCTTCGCGGCGCACAGCGTCTATGGCGTGAGCGCGGTCACCGCGGTCACCGCGCAGAACACGACAGGTGTGACCGCCGTGACGCCTCTCGCCGCTGATGTGGTGACCGCGCAAATCGAAGCTGTGGCGTCGGACCTGGGCGTCCATGCAGCGAAGACCGGAATGCTGTCGAACGCCGCAATCGTCGAAGCGGTGGCGGCGGCGATCGCGGATCTCGAGATTCCGTTGCTCGTCGTCGATCCCGTCATCATCGCCAGCAGCGGTCATCCCCTCCTGGACGACGAAGGGTTGCTGGCGATGAAGGAGGAACTTATTCGGCGGGCTCACGTCGTTACGCCGAACATCCCCGAGGCCGAAGTTCTGTCGGGCATAGCCATCCGATCAGATGAAGAGCGTCGCGAGGCGGCCCGCCGCATTTTCAAGCTGGGAGCGATGCACGTGCTGATTACAGGTGGCCACGCCGAGGGCGATGTCATCGTCGATCTGCTCTACGACGGGCGGGTCTTCACGAATTACGCGTCCGACAGGGTGACCGGTCAGCATACACATGGAACAGGCTGTACGTTTTCAGCAGCCCTCACCGCGCACCTCGCCAGTGGACGTTCGCTGGCCGAGGCAATTCCGCTGGCGCAGGCATACGTTGCGGGGGCGATTCGCCAAGCGCCAGGACTCGGCCGCGGCTCGGGGCCGATGAACCACTTTTGGCGTCTCAACTGAGGTGACTAGACGGGTTGGGCGGGCCCTCGGCCACCCGCCTATACTTAATCCGTGAGTACGTCTCAGGTCGCCGTGACCTCAGAGCCGCTCGACGCGGATGCGCTGATGGCGCTCGTCGGAGCCGAGGGGGACGGCGCGGTTGTGACGTTTGCAGGGCTCGTTCGCGATCACAACCAGGGCCGGCGCGTGCAGTTTCTCGAGTACGAGGCTTACGAGCCGCTCGCCGTACGCGCGCTGCAGCGCATCGTGGACGAGGCGAAAGAGCTCTGGCCGTCGGCGCGCCTCGCCACGCATCACCGGGTTGGACGGCTGGAGATCGGCGAAGCGAGCATCCTGATCGCTGCCGCTTCGCCCCATCGGGCGGATGCGTTCGCCGCGTGTCGCTACACGATAGAGCGCGTCAAGCAGATCGTGCCGATTTGGAAGCACGAGCACTTCGACGGCGGCGACGTGTGGCTCGAGGGGGCGACTGCCGACCCTGAAGACGTCGCGGCACGCGAGAAGGCGTACCGCATCGCATGCGCGTGACTGTGCGGTTGTTCGCGCGCCTGCGTGACCTCGCGGGCGCCGGCGAGCTGATACGCGAGGTGCCGGACGACTCCGACGCGCGGGCGGTCTGGAACGATCTCGTTCTTGAGTGGCCGGGGCTTCGCGAGTACGAGAAGACGATGTCGGTGGCGGTGAATGCAGAATACGCGCGGATGAGCGCGCGGGTGCATGATGGAGATGAAATCGCCTTCATGCCGCCGGTGAGCGGAGGATAAGGGGTCGGGACTCATTACGCGAGTCGAAATAAAGTCTGTGTTGCGCCAACGATTTCGACTCGCGTAATGAGTCCCGACCCCGTCATATGTTCGACAAGCTGCTGAGCGTTGAAAACAAATACGACGAGCTGATGACCAAGCTCGGCACGGCGGAAGTGCAGGCCGACGCGGCCGAATACCGCCGCGCGGCGAAGACGCTCGCCGAGCTCGAACCGCTCGTGCAGAAGTTCCGCGACTACAAATCGGTCGAACAGGACATCCAGGGGGCCGAAGAGCTCGTCAACGGCACCGACGCGGAGATGCGCGAGCTTGCGCGCGAGGAGCTGAAGACGCTCGAGGTCCGCCGCGACGCGCTGCTGCAGGACCTGAAGATCCTGCTCATCCCGAAAGACCCAAACGACGAGAAGAACGTCATCCTGGAAATCCGCGCTGGAACGGGCGGCGACGAGGCAGCGCTCTTCGCGGCGGATCTGTTCCGCATGTACAGCCGCTTCGCCGAGAAGCAGGGGTGGCGCATCGACGTGATGTCCACGAGCGAGAGCGGCACCGGCGGTCTCAAGGAAGTAATCGCCTCGATTGAAGGCCGAGGCGTCTACAGCCGCATGAAATACGAAAGCGGCGTGCATCGCGTGCAGCGGGTGCCCGCCACCGAAGCGAGCGGTCGCATCCACACATCGACGGCGACAGTGGCCGTGCTGCCGGAAGCGGAAGAAGTTGACGTGCAGATCAACGAGAAGGACCTGCGCATCGACACGTTCTGCTCGAGCGGTCCCGGCGGGCAGAGCGTCAACACAACGTACTCCGCCGTTCGCATCACGCACATCCCGACCGGCCTGGTCGTGTCGCAGCAGGATGAGAAGTCGCAGATCAAGAACAGGGCAAAGGCGATGAAGGTGCTGCGCGCGCGTCTCTACGAGATCGAGATGCAGAAGCAGCAGGAAGCGCTGGCGAAGGAGCGCCGCGGACAGGTCGGCACCGGCGAGCGCTCGGAGAAGATCCGCACCTACAACTTTCCGCAGAGCCGCATCACGGACCACCGCATCAACTTCACCACCCACCAACTGCACGACGTCCTCGAAGGCGACGTGAGCGAGCTGATCGACCAGCTCACGACCTACTACAACGCCGAAAAGCTGAAAGAAGCCACGACGGTTTAAATGGGGCCGGGCGTCATTTCTGGAGGACAGCTAGGCGAGGCGCTTGCCGCTGCTCGCCAGCGCCTCATTGCCGCGGGCATCAAGCCTGACGAAGCCGCAGTCGACGTGGACGTCTACGCCCGGACGATTCTCGGTTGGGACAGGGCGACGCTCCTGGCCAGCCTGCGCGAACCAGCGCCGGCAGAGTTGGAGCCTCGGTTCTCGGAATGGCTCGAACGGCGCGAGCGGCGCGAGCCGACCGCGTACATTGTCGGCAGGCGCGAGTTCTGGGGACGCGAGTTCCTCGTTACGCCGGCGGTCCTCGTGCCGAGGCCCGAGACCGAATTCATCGTTGAGGAAGGGCTGGCACTGATGATCGGCGTCACCGCGCCGCGCATCGCCGATATTGGCACCGGCAGCGGCATCCTTGCGGTTACGCTCGCCGCGGAGCTCCCCGCGTCGACCGTCGTCGCTACGGACGTTTCCGCGCCGGCGCTCGAAGTGGCGCATCAAAACGCCGAGCGCATCGGTGTCGCATCGCGCATGACGGTCGTGAACACGTCGTATTTGAACGACGTCGCCGGCCCGTTCGATCTGATCGTGGCGAACCCGCCGTACGTCAGAGAGGTCGACAGGCCTGGTCTGTCGCGCGACACGCGGCATGAGCCGGAGGTCGCGCTATTTGGCGGGCCCGACGGGTTACGTGACCTAGGCGGCGTTCTCGATGCCGCTGTGGCGAAACTGAAAACGGGCGGCTGGTTGGTGATGGAGTTCGGTTACGGACAGGACGAGGATGTGCAGCGCCTCGTTGCGGCGCGCGCGGTGCTCCGACTCGATCACATTCACAACGATCTGCAGGACATTCCGCGAACCGCGGTGGTGCAAAGAAACCTATGACCGACTGCCTGTTCTGCAAGATCATCGCGGGCGACATCAAGGCAGCGATCGTTCATCAGGACGATGATTTTGTGGCGATCAAGGACATCAACCCCCAGGCTCCGCTGCACGTACTGATTCTGCCTCGCCAGCATGTCGCCACGATTAACGACCTGACACCAGCCAACGATTCGCTCGTTGGAGCGATGTTCCGGCTGGCAGCGTCGCTGGCGAAGCAGCATGGCTACGCCGAACGCGGGTATCGGACAGTATTCAACTGCAACAGCGAAGCGGGCCAGTCGGTGTTTCACATCCACCTGCATCTGCTTGCAGGCCGACCGATGATGTGGCCGCCTGGTTAGGTTTCCGAAGGGTCAGACGATGTCTGAACCTACTGAACCCGCTGAGCCCGCATATGGGCCCGCGATGACAACTGCGGCACGCGCCGGATCGAGCACAGCGCGCGCAGCGGCATGCACCTCGTCGCGTGTCACGCGCGCGAGCAGGTCCGGCACCCTGAGGTCGTAATCCATACCGAGGCCGAAGAACTCGACCATCTGCAGGAAGTTCGCAATCCCCACATTTGTCTCGAGGCGGCGGGGCATTGAGCCGATCAGATACTGCCGCGATTCGGCAAGTTCCTGCTCCGTCGGCCCTTTGCTCGCCATGCGAGTGATTTCCTCGTCTATCGACGCAAGCGCCCGATCCACGTTGGCGGGGTTGACGCCGGCGCGAATCAGCAGCGGACCGGGAATGACGTTCGCATCGAGCGCGCTGTACACGTAGTAGGCCATTCCCTGGCGCTCGCGGATGCTGTCGCCCAGGCGTCCGCCAATCGAGTATTCGCCGAGGATGTTGTTCATCAGCGAATAGGCGTAGAACGCGGGATCGGAACGGAGGATCGTCGTAAAGCCGTAGGCGATATCAGCCTGCGCCTTGTTCATCATCGTGTGGATGCGGACGCGCCGCTCGCGAGCGGCGACCACAGGCGGGAAATGCGGCGCGGCCGGCGGTGCTGACTTCCATTGGGAAAACGCGCGGCCTGCGGACTCGATAGCCTGCGCCGGGTCCACGTCGCCGACCATCACCAGCGACAACGCGCCGGGACGGAATCGTGCCGCATGAAACGCCTGCAGCGAGCCGCGGGCGATCCGCTCGACGCTCGCAACTGTCCCACGTGGGCGACGGCCGTAGGGATGCACGTCGCCGTACAGCAGCGCCAGCAGCCCTTCGCTGGCCATTGCGGCGGGGCTGTCTTCATCCTGGCGGATCATCGTGACGATCTCACCGCGGCGCGTTTCCACTTCAGGATCTGGAAACGCCGGATGCATCACCACGTCGCCCAGCGTTGCCAGCGTCGACTGAAGATCTTCAACGAGACACGTGCAGACGAGCGACAGGGCGTGGCGGTTGACGGTCATGGCCAGGGAGATCCCCCGGCTTTCCAGATCCTCGGCGATCTCCTCGGCCGTGCGTGCCGTCGTCCCACGATCGATAGTCCGTGATACGAAGTGAGCGACACCCTGCTCCTGCGGTGGGTCGAAGATCGTTCCGGCTTCGAACGCCGCATGTATCGTCACTGCCGGTGTCGCACCGGAATGCTTCGCAATGACACGGACGCCGTTGTCCAGCACCGATCGCACCGGCGCCAGGCCGCGCTGCTCTATCGTCGTCTTCATCGTTTGCGGGAAGAAATCGGACCGCCGCCCGCACCTTCGGCTTCCGGGGCGGCGCCCTCGTCTCTGGACGGGTGCGGGTCGAACCAGCCAACCGTGCGATTGGTCGTCTTGAAATAGTTTGCCGCCGCCTCGTTCACCTGCTGCAGCATCACGGAGTCGATCCGTTCACGCAGTTGCGGCACGAGTCGCCAGCTGGCGATCGTTTCGAAGTAGCCGAGTTGATGCGCGATGTTCGAAATGCTGTCGCCCTCGAACACGAGCCGTGCGCGCAGCTGATTCTTAGCCTTCCGCAGCTCATGCTCCGTAATGCCGTGACGCCGCACCGCATCGAGCTGGGCGAGCGTCGCCTCTTCCACTGCGGCAAGAGGTGTGTTTTCCGTCGCGGTGACGGAGATCGTGTACAGAAACGGCTCCTGCGTCGGCACGAGTCCACCATTTACCGCGGACGCGAATCCACCATCGACCAGAGCACGATACAGACGTGCGCTCCGCTGCGGCGGCGGCGTGCGGAAGCTGGCCCACAGGTTCAGACCTTTGGCGCCAGTCAGCACCGCGTCGAGCGCGAGCAACGGGAAGAAATCGGGATCGTTCACCGAGGGCGCGTGATATCCGACTTTCAGATAGGCCGTCGTCCCTTCACGAGCGACCACCACACGACGCTCGCCGAGCTGTTCCGGCTCGTGCGCATGCCGTCGCTTCACGGCTTCGCCCGGTTTGATCGCGCCGAAGCGCTGCACGACCTGCCGCATCGCATCCGCGCGATCGACGTCACCCACGATCACGAGCGTAGCGTTGTTGGGAACGTAATGCCGGCGGTAGTAGCTATAGAGATCGTCGCGCGTCATGGTCTGCAGATCGCCGAGCCATCCGATCGTGGGGTGGCGGTATGGATGTGCGCGGAACGCTGTCGCCGTCAGTTCCTGATCGAGCAGTTGATCGGGATCGTTCTCGCCGCCCTGCAGCTCGGAGATGATGACCGTTCGCTCGGACTCACAGTCAGCGGCATCGTACAGGCAGTTCGCCATGCGCTCCGACTCGATGAACAACATGCGATCGAGCACGTCGCGCGAGGCCGTCTCCGTGTACGTCGTCTGATCGATCCACGTGTAGCCGTTCCAGTAGCCGCCAAACTGCTCGATGATGCCTTTGACCTTGTCGCGCGGAATGTTCGTCGTGCCTTTGAAGTTCATGTGCTCGACCCAGTGCGAGACACCGGTGAGACCGGGATCTTCGTTCTTCGATCCGACGCGATACCAGCACCACACCGACGCCAGCGGCGCGGTGCGTACTTCCTGAATCAGTACGCGCAGACCGTTGGCGAGCACCTCTTCGTACACGTTCACGTTGGCATTATAGGTCGCGGCGTTGAAGTGCTCCGGCTGAAGCCGGACGCTACCATGTACAATTTGACGGAATGCCCGAGTGGAAAGACACGGTAAACCTGCCGCGTACGGGTTTTCCGATGAAAGCGAATCTGCAGACGGCCGAGCCGGAGGCGATCGCGCGCTGGGACGCGATGAGCCTCTACGGCCAGATCCGCACGAAGCGCGGCGGCGCGCCGAAGTTCGTGTTCCACGACGGTCCGCCGTACGCGAACGCGCAGATCCACCTGGGCACCGCGCTTAACAAGATCCTGAAAGACATCGTCATCAAGTCACGCACGATGGCCGGCTTCGACGTGCCGTATACGCCGGGCTACGACTGTCATGGTCTGCCGATCGAACTGAAAGTCGATCGCGAGCTCGGATCGAAGAAGCGCAATATGTCGCTGGTCGACATTCGGCGTGCGTGCCGCGAATACGCGGGCCGCTATATCGACGTGATGACTGCCGAATTCAAGCGGTTGATGGTATTCGGCGACTGGGATCATTACTACGTAACGATGGCGCCGCGGTATCAGGCGGACATCGCGCGGGCGCTCGGCAAGTTCGTCGAACGCGGGCTCGTCTACAAGGGCAAGAAACCGGTGCACTGGTGCATCCACTGCCGCACCGCGCTTGCCGAGGCGGAAGTCGAGTACGCGGATCATTCGTCGCCATCCATCTACGTCGAGTTCCCACTGAATCCAGAAAGTGCCGCCGAGCTGGCGGCGCGCGTCCCAGCGCTCGCCGGCCGGGACATCTCCGCGCTGATCTGGACGACGACACCGTGGACGATTCCATCCAACCTGGCGCTGGCATTTCATCCGGAATTTGATTACGCGGCATACGAGGTGGACGGACGCGCCGTCATTGTGGCGGAGCGGCTGGCGGCGACTGTCGCGACCGTGGTGGGCCGCTCGTTCGACAAACCTGTCGCGCGCATGACCGGAGACGTGCTCGAGGGCATTCGCTTTCGTCATCCGCTCTACGAACGCGATTCGGTAGGTGTCCTCGCAGACTACGTGACGCTGGATGCGGGCACCGGCGTCGTACACACTGCGCCGGGGCATGGTGCCGACGACTTCCTCACGGGCCGCAAGTACGGCCTCGACATCTATGCGCCGGTGGACGCGGGCGGGCACTTCCTCGAAACCGTCGGCCTGTTCGGCGGTCAGCGTGTGTTCGACGCCAACCCGAACGTCGAAGAGGCACTCACGGCACGCGGGCGCCTCTGGCATCGGGAGGCGTTCGAGCATCAGTATCCGCATTGCTGGCGCTGTCACAATCCCGTGATCTTCCTGGCCACGTCGCAGTGGTTCGTGCGGATGGACGGCGACCCGACCATCAATGGCGCCGATGGAATCGCGCGGACACTTCGGGAGGCTGCGCAGCACGGCATCGACCATGACGTGAAGTGGATCCCGGCGTGGGGGCGCGACCGCATCTACAACATGGTGACGAACCGGCCCGACTGGTGCATCTCGCGCCAGCGCGCGTGGGGTGTGCCAATTCCGGCGGTCGATTGCACGTCTTGCGGCGAGGCAGTGCTCACCGCGGAGCTTGTGGAAAAGGCCGCGTCAGTTTTCGAGCGCTACAACGCCGATGCGTGGTACGAGCGGCCGATCGAAGAATTCCTGCCGGAGGGATTCAAGTGCCCGTCCTGCGCCGGCACATCGTTCGAACGTGAGCGCGACATCCTTGACGTCTGGTTCGATTCGGGCTCGAGTCATGAAGCGGTGCTGGCGCGATCGTCAGAGCTCGGCTGGCCTGCGGACATGTACCTCGAAGGCAGCGATCAGCACCGCGGCTGGTTCCAGAGCTCGCTGCTGGTGGCGCTCGCGACGCGCGGCCGGCCGCCTTACAAACAGGTGCTCACGCACGGATTTCTGATCGACCTCGAAGGCCGCAAGATGTCGAAGTCGGTTGGCAACGCCATCTCGCCGCAAGAGGTGATCAAGGAAAGCGGCGCCGAGATCATCCGTCTGTGGGTCGCTTCGACGGAGTTCACCGAGGAGCTGCGCGTCAGCAAGGAAATTCTCACGCGCGTGGTCGATAGCTACCGCAAGCTGCGCAACACCTGCCGCATCCTGGTTGCCAATCTCTACGACTTCGACCCGGCATCCGACAGCCTGCCCATCAACCAGCTCGATGTCCTCGATCGGTATGTGCTCGCGCGCTTCGCGGCGGCAACCAAGCGCATCCTCAATGCCTACGGCTCATATGAATTCGCGACGGCGACGCAGACGCTGAGCATGCTGGCGACCATCGATCTGAGCGCGTTCTATGTGGACGTCACCAAGGATCGGATGTACACGCTGGGGGCGCGGTCGCGTGACCGGCGTTCCACGCAGACCGCGATGTACGCGCTGTGCGACGGCCTCGCGCGCCTGCTCGCGCCGATCCTTCCCGTGACCGCCGATGATCTGTGGCGCTACATGCCGGGAAAACGATCGGCGTCAATCCACCTCGAAGAGTTCCCGAACGTCGATCACCTGCTGGCGCCGGAGCTCATGGCCGATTGGGATCGGCTGCTGCAGGTGCGCGATACGGTGAACGCCGCGCTCGAACAGAAGCGGAAGGAAAAGGTGATCGGCAACTCACTGAGCGCGAACGTCACCCTCACCGCGACCGGACCAATTGTCGCGCTGCTCGACCGCTATCGCGAACATCTGCCGACGCTGTTCATCGTCTCCGACCTGACGCTGAATCTGGGAGAGGCCGATGGCGCGGACTTGGTCCGTATTGACGTCGGCAAGGCGCGCGGCGTGAAGTGCGGCCGCTGCTGGCGCTACGTTCCGTCGGTTCGCACTGAACCCGACTGGGAAGGCATTTGCGATCGCTGCGTGGACGCGCTCGCCGAACCGGTCAATTCCTGACGCGTGGCTCTTCACTCCCGCCAACGCGATCTCTGGATCGCCGCCGTCATCGTCCTGCTGGATCAGGTCGTTAAAGCCATCGTACGCAGCGAGCTCACGCTGAACGAAAGCGTCACCGTCATCCCGGGCTTCTTCGACCTGACGCGCGTCCACAACACGGGCACCGCTTTCGGGTTCATGAACGCGACCGACTTCCCGTTCAAGACTCTCGTGCTCGCCTGTGTAGCCGTCGCCGCGCTGGTCGCACTCGCCATGTATGCGGCGTCATTGCCCGTTAACCAGTGGCTCGCTCGTACAGGCCTTGCGCTGATTCTCGGCGGAGCAGCAGGAAATCTGATCGATCGCGTCGCCCAGGGCTACGTCGTCGACTTCGTCGATCTCTATTGGTCGGGCTGGCACTTCTGGGCGTTCAACGTGGCTGACGCCTCGATTACAGTTGGTGTAGCGCTGATGATTCTCGACCTGTTGGGAGCAGGCAGCCGTCATGTATCCAGAGCTGTTTAGCATCGGCCCGGTTACCGTCTACACCTATGGCCTGCTGCTCGCCGGGTCATACCTGCTCGGGCTGCAGTTCGCGCGTTATCGAGCGCGCAAGTGGGGCCTCGACCAGAACCGCATTCTCGACCTCGGGATTTACATCATCATCGCGGCCCTCGTCGGCGCGAAGGCGCTGCTGCTCGTTACTGACTTCCAGCAGTTCCATTCGCCTGCAGATTTCCTGTCGTTTGCCCGTTCGGCCGGCGTCTTCTACGGTGGGCTGATTGCCGCGATCGGCGTAGCCTTCTGGTACATCTACAGTCACGGCCTGCCGTTCTGGACGACCTGCGATGCATTCGCGCCGGCGATCGCGCTCGGACACGTAACCGGACGGCTCGGATGTTTTGCGGCAGGGTGTTGCTACGGCAAGCCGACGAACGTTCCTTGGGCGGTGGTGTTCACCAATCCCGCCGCCGCCGCGAACGTCGGCACGCCGCTCGGCATTCCGCTGCATCCGACGCAGCTCTACGAATCAGGCGCCGAACTGCTGATTCTCGTCGTCCTGCTCGCCACCGAAAACCGTGGCAGGCGATTCCCGGGCCGGACGTTCTGGCTGTACATGATTCTCTACGCCATCTCGCGCTACATCATCGAGTTCTACCGCGGCGATCCGCGCGGCGTCATCTTCGGCATATCGACCTCGCAGTTCATCTCGCTGCTGCTCGGACCGCTGGCCATCGCGATGCTGATCTGGCTGTCGCGGACGACGCCGGAAACGCCGCAGCGGGTGACACGCCGGCGCAAGGTGGCTGCGTGACCCGTGGCACCGCTCGAGTTCTCCGTCTCGGCTGATTCTGCAGGCCAGCGTCTCGATCGGTTTCTCGTCGGCGTGCTTGCCGACCACTCGCGCTCGCAGATCCAGAAGCTGATCGCCGACGGCCACGTGCGCATCGCTGCGCGCGAAGCGCGCCCCAATCTCGCCGTGCGCGCAGGCGATCGCATCGTCGTGGACCTTCCAGCAGCCGCGCCGACGGGCGTGGAGGCCGAGGCGATGCCGCTCGAAATCCTGCATCAGGATGCCGACATCGTGGTCGTCAACAAGCCGCCGGGCATGGTCGTGCATCCCGGGGCGGGCCATGCGTCGGGGACGCTGGTCAATGCGCTGCTGCACCACGTGTCGGATTTGAGCGGCATCGGCGGCGAGCTGCGCCCCGGCATCGTTCATCGGCTCGACCGCGGAACGTCGGGCGTAATGGTCGCCGCCAAGAGCGATGCCGCGCATCAGGAGCTCTCACGCCAGTTCCACGATCGCGAGGTGGAAAAGGAATACATCGCGCTGGTGTGGGGGGTCGTTCAGGCGGGAAGAAGAATCGATGCGGCGATTGGGCGCGATCCGGTGCACCGCCAGAAGATGTCCGCGCGGTCGCGTCGCGCGCGCGAGGCGGTGACCAGGATTACACGTACGTTGCATCTGCCGGGCCTGACGCTGTGTCATGTCGCCATTCACACCGGCCGCACGCATCAGATCCGCGTGCACCTCAGCGCCATCGGACATCCAATCGTCGGCGATTCGCTCTACGGCGGGGTGCATCGGCGGGTGCCGGGTGACATCCGGGCGATTACGCGTCTTCAGCGGCCGTTTCTGCACGCGGCGCGCCTCGTATTCAAGCACCCGCGCGACGGCCGCCGAATGGAATTCACCGCGGGCCTGCCGCCCGACTTGCAGGAAGTGCTCGACGACCTTCCGGGATGGAAAGATCGTGACGAGGAGTGACATGGAGAAATCAGCAGTGCCGCATCAAATCAGGAAAGTGTTCGAAGGGCGCGTTTTCTCCGTAGTCGTGGAGTCGATCACCACGCGCAAGGGCGCCAAGATGGACGTGGAAATCGTCAGGCACCCCGGCTCGGTTGTTCTCATTCCGATGACGGAACGCGGGGAAATCATAATGGTGCGGCAGTATCGTCATGCAATCGGACGCGACGCGTGGGAGCTGCCCGCCGGAACATTGAAGCCGAACGAGGAGCCGGAGAAGGCCGCTCGCCGCGAATGTCACGAGGAGATCGGACTGCTGCCTACCACCCTGGAGATGCTCGGCACGTTCTATCCGACCCCTGGCTACTGCGACGAAGAGATGAACTTCTACAAGGCCACGGGCCTGCGCGCGCCACGTGACGGAGAGACTGCCGAACAGGACGAAGATGAGGACATCGAGAAGCAGGCGTTCGCGGTCGCGCAAATCCGATCGATGATCCGCGACGGCGAGATCATCGACATGAAGACGGTTGCGGGATTGGCCTTGTTGTAGGCCGGTCTCAACACCGGCTCTACTGCAATCTTGGCTGGGCGCGCCGTTCGGTCTTCTGATCGCCAGCCGCAGCGGTCGCGGGCGGCGGCGTGAGCGCGAGGAGGAGCACTTCGTCCACGCTCGTCACGTAGTGAACGGTCAGTTCCTTCCGAAGTTCGTCGGTCAGATCTTCGTTGATGTTCTTCTCGTTCTGCCGCGGCAGGATGACTTCTTTGATGCCGACGCGCCGCGCCGCAAGCACCTTTTCCTTGATGCCGCCGACCGGAAGCACACGTCCCGACAGCGTAATCTCACCGGTCATCGCGATGTCGCCGCGCACCGGCCGCCTCGTCAACTCCGATGCGAGCGCCGTTACCATCGTCACGCCGGCGGATGGTCCGTCCTTGGGAATCGCGCCGGACGGCACGTGCAAATGGATTTCGGAACTCTTGAAAAAATCCGGATCCGCGCCGTAGGTCGCCGCATGCGCGCGGAACCACGAGAGCGCCGCCCGCGCGGACTCCTTCATCACCTCGCCGAGCTGACCTGTCAGGGTCAGCGTGCCCGGTCCCGCCATCCGCGACGCTTCGATGAACAGAACGTCGCCACCCGCGGGCGTCCATGCGAGGCCAATGGCCACGCCCGGCTCCTTCGTGCGCTCTTCCATCTCCTCGTCGAGGAAATGCGGCGCGCCGAGCAGCTCGACGACGACGTCGGCGGTGATGTGGAGAGGGGTTTCGTTCCCTTCGGCGCGGCGGCGCGCGGCCTTGCGGCACAGCGCACCAATCTCGCGTTCGAGGTTGCGAACACCAGCCTCTCGCGTGTAACCGCGAATCACCAGCCGCAAGGCATCGTCGCCGATGGTCAGCTGCTCAGGCGTTAACCCGTGGTTTGAAATCTGTTTCTGCACCAGATGGTCGCGTGCGATCGCCAGCTTCTCTTCCTCGGTGTAACCCGGGATTTCGAGCACCTCCATACGATCGCGAAGCGCCGGCGGAATCGGATCGAGAACGTTCGCCGTGGTGATGAACAGCACCTCCGAGAGATCGAACGGCACGTCAAGGTAGTGATCGCGGAACATGTTGTTCTGCTCCGGATCGAGTACTTCCAGCAGCGCGGAGGCCGGATCGCCACGGAAATCGTTTCCAAGCTTGTCGATCTCGTCGAGGATAAAGACCGGATTCTTGAACTCCGCTCGACGGAGACCCTGGATGATTTGCCCAGGCAGCGCGCCGATGTACGTTCGACGATGGCCGCGAATCTCCGCCTCGTCGCGCATGCCGCCGAGGGAGACGCGAACGAATTTGCGGCCAAGCGACTGCGCAATCGACCGCGCGAGCGAGGTCTTACCGACGCCGGGAGGCCCGGCGAAACAGAGAATCGGACCCTTCACCTCGGGATTGAGCTTCCTTACCGCCAGGTATTCGAGAATGCGGTCCTTCGCTTTCTCGAGGCCTGTGTGATCCGCATCGAGCGTCTGCTTGGTCTTTGGCAGATCGATGACTTCGTCCGTTCGCTTCTGCCAGGGAAGCGCCACCAGCCAATCGAGATACGTTCGTGAAACGGTGAACTCCGCGGCCGCCGCCGGCATCTTCGACAGGCGATCCAGCTCGCGCAGCGCTTCCTTCTGTACCGTTTCCGGCATCCCCGCCGCTTCGATCTTCTCGCGCAGCTCCTCGATCTCGCGCGTCTGATCGTCGCCCTCGCCGAGCTCCTTCTGAATGGCCTTCAGCTGCTCGCGCAGGAAGTACTCACGCTGGTTCTTCCCGACCTCCGATTGCACCTGCGACTGGATCTTGGAGCCGAGCTCGAGGACCTCGAGCTCCTTGATAAGCACGCGATTGAGCGCGTCGAGCCGTGCGCGTACGTCGCGCGTCTCGAGCACCTCCTGCTTGACCGCCGTGCTGATTGTCGTCAGGCTCGAGGCGATGAAGTCCGCCAGACGGCCGGGATCGGTAATGTTGGCTGAGAGCGTTTGCAGATCGTCGGACAGCAGCGGCGACAGCGAGACGACCTGTTGGAAGTTCGCGCGTATGTTGCGCAGCAGCGCGTCGATCTCCAGATCGTGAACGTCGGCGGATACTTCCGGCGCCAGGCTGACACGCGCCCGCAAGTAGGGGCGCGTCGTGCTTACTTCGTCGAGCTGCAGCCGCGCAAGGCCCTGAACGATCAGCCGCAGGCTGCCGTCCGGAAGCTTGAACATCTTGTGGATGTGACTGGCGGTGCCAAGTGAATAGAGATCGGATTGCTGGGGCTCTTCGACCGTGGCATCGCGCTGGGTGAACACGCCAATCAGCTTGCCGCCGGAAATTGCTTCGTCGATCAGGCGGACCGAGCTTTCGCGCGCGACCGCCAGAGGCATGAACGAGTTGGGAAAGAGCACCGTGTCCCGAAGCGGGAGAATCGGAAGCTCGTCTGGAAGGTTGAGCGGACGTTCAGTGGAGAGTTCTTCGACCTCGAGCGATTCGTCGCGGTCTGTCATGGGGATGGCTATGACGGCGCGCGCCGGTGAGCGTTGCTCCCGACACGCGCGTCATCGCCGGTGTTAATTCGACATGTCGAAGAAGAGCGCGGACGATCCGCTCTTGCGCGCCAGCATACGCTCGCGCTGCTCGGCGTTTTCGCGCGCCTCTTCGCAATCCTTGCAGCGGACGGCAAACGGCAGTGCCCGCAGTCTTGCGTGGGCGATCTCATCGCCGCACTCGAAGCAGTTGCCGTAGGTCCCTTCCTCGAGCCGCCGGAGCGCTTCGTTGATCTTGTTGAGCGTCTCCGACTTCATCTGAATGAGCGCGAATTCGATGTCTTCCTGGATGTCGACCTCGGAGCTCTCGCCCTGGTCCAGCACGTCGCGCTCTTTGTTGCCATCGGCCCGCACGTCGCGAATTTTGCCCTGAACTTCGCTCAGCAACTCGCGGCGGCGCTCCTCGAGCATCGTCCTCAGTTCGTTGTAGCGGCTGGTCTTCCCGGTTGCCGCCTTGGTGCTCTTCGTCGTCGTCGCCATGATGCTTGCCGCTCCTTCCACATCACCCCAAGCGTGCAGGTGACCTTTGTGTCCGCCACGCAGATGCAATTGCAATGCCCTGTTAGACTGCATTTCCGTCTAAATGGTTCCAAGCCGTTTTTCGGCCTCTATCCGGGTCTTGAGTCACGCGATGCGGCTCTTCCAAATCTCTGACTATCAACGAATTAACGCAGTTGATCTCACAGGATTGGGGGCACCGTGTCGCAGTCTGGCCTTTTAGACGCCGGGGAGATATGGAAGGCTGTGTCCTCTGCGCTGGACGCGTCGAAAACCGCAAGTTGTTGCGGAAACGCCTCACCTGCCGGGAGGTACCACCTTTTAAATGGTTATGCTTGAACGAGTTTCGTCGATGCACGAACTGGTGCGGAAAAACTCAGCGCCTCCCGATCAATTTGTAGATAAATCGACAGTTTGTCGACAATTATGCGGACAGTGAGTCCGCCAAATGAACACTACTGAATTAATCGGCTGCTTGCGGAGTAATTGGGCACGATTCCGCGCTCGACCAGCAGGTCGCCGCTGCGACGGCTGCGCGTGCGTATCCATTTCTCATACAGTCGGAGCACGTCTGAGTTCGACGCGAGTGCGCTTCGCTCACTCACCTCGCCGAGCACGTCCACGCATGCGGTGAACTTTTCGGCGAGCTCGTCGAACACGTCGGCGAGCGTTGGATCGCCGTGGCGGGCGAGCGAGCCGTAGGCAACCTCACCAAGCTGGATGTAGTAGTCGACGTCAACGAGACTGCGCGTCAGGCTGTCGGCGAAGAACCCGGAGATGAAGAGCGAGAGATCGCCGACTTCTCGGAGGCCATTGCGTTGACGACTGCCGCCCGTTTGCAGGGCGCGGGCGAGCCGAATTCCAAGCGGCTCGTCGGCTGCCGTTGCGGACGACCGATCAAATTGAACGAATCCCGTTAGCAGGTTGACGAGATAAAACGAGGTGACGTCGCGAACCGCCACATGCTGGTGTTCGATGGCTGTCTCCACTAGCTCCTTGAAGTACTCCGCGGGCGATTCGTTGCGAACTAGCGCCTCGGCCATTCTCCTGTCCCTCGGGTGCAAGGGATGTTCCGGTTAAGTTATGGCTGAAAACGGGCAAATTATAATGGGAAAACACACCGATGTCCTGTCCTTTATGCCGTTCACGCAAGCAACGACGATTCTGTCCGGCCCTTCAGCAATCGATTTGTCCAGTGTGCTGCGGTACGAAGCGATTAACGGAAATTCGCTGTCCTGACGATTGCGCCTATCTGAGTTCGGCGCGCGAGCATCCCCCTGCGGCGGTGAAGCGCCAACAGGAGCATGACGTCGCGATTCTGCTGCCGACGCTGCATGGATTGAGCGAACGTCAGCATCAACTCTTCTTCCTCTTCCAGTCGTTGATCGCACGCCACACGCCGGAAGGCTTCGCTCGTCTTGTGGACGAGGACGTGGCGGAGGCGGCATCGACGGTTGCGGCGACGCTCGAAACCGCGGCGCGCGGAGTGATTTACGATCACCCGGCACAGTCGCTTCCCGCACAGCGCCTCGCCACCGAACTGAAGACGATGCTCGCCGAGATGCAGCAGCAGGGAGCGAAGGTCTACGACCGCGAAGCGGCGATGGTGCTCCGCGCGATTGAGAAGGGGGCACGCGACACCCATAAGACAGAGCCTGGCGACACCTCTTATCTCACCCTGATGGCTCGCCTGCTTCAACGGAACCGTGCCGCGGCTCCAGCCGCGCCTGCCCAACCCAGTTCATTGATCATTCCGTGAGCATCCAGTAGAATTCGGGGTTCGCTCTCGAGGAAAATTCATGGCTAAACGGTGTGAAATCTGCGGGAAAGGCCCGGTTGTCGGCCGGACGATTTCCCACGCGCATAACGTGGGACCCCGGCGATTCGAGCCTAACTTGCAGACGGTGAGGGCGCTGATCGGCGGCGCGACGCGCCGCATACGGGTCTGCACCCGTTGCCTACGCTCCGGCAAGGTCACCAAGGCCGCCTAGTGTCCGGTTCGCCGAAGCAAGGCGAAGACGGCAGGCGCCAGGCGGTTTCGGCGCCGAACGCGGCGAAACCGATCGGACCCTACAGTCCCGCCATCCGCGCGGGCAACCTGCTGTTCATCTCGGGCCAGGTCGGCTTCGACCCGGCCACCGGAACGCTCGTCGAAGGCGACATCAGCGCACAAACGGATCAGGTGATGCGAAATATCGGCTCACTGCTGACCGCCGCGGGCGTCGGCTTCGAGCATGTCGCCCGCACAACTGTCTATCTGGCCGACATGAATGAATTCGGGAAGATGAACGAGGTGTATGCGCGCTACGTAGTAAATCCGCCGCCGGCGCGGTCGACCGTCCAAGTCGCGCGTCTGCCGCGCGATGCGCGCGTCGAAATCGATGTAATCGCAGTGGTCGACTAGGCGCGAGCCGTCCTCTCTACTCCCAACACCCCCTGCACACCCTTGATTGATTTGATGACGCGCTCGAGGTGTTTCACGTCGCTGATCTCGACCGTCATGTCGATGCGCGCCTGCTGATCGTCGCCGGTGCGCGCTTCCATGTTGGTGATGTTGGTGTTGATGTCGGACACCTTCGCGCTGATCTCGGCGAGCATCCCTTTGCGATCCTCCACCTGCATGGTCAGGCGGACGGTGTACGGCGCCTGATCAGACGTTGTGGAATCCCACTCGACGTCGATGCGCCGCTCCGGGTCGAACATTAGATTCAAAACGTTGGGACATGTTGCGGCGTGCACGGAAACACCCTTGCCGCGCGTGATGTAGCCCACGATCTTCTCGCCGCGGATCGGATTGCAGCACTTCGCGCGGAACACCATGATGTCGTCGGTGCCGCGCACCTTGATCTTGTCGCTCGTCGCGCCGGGCCGCAGTACGCGCTTGACGACCGAGACGACCGCCGAATCCGCCGGCTTCTCCTTCAGCTGGCCGCCGGGCACCGCCTTCTGCAGCACCGTGCGCGGCGAGAGCTTGCCGTAGCCGATGTGTGCCAGCAATTCGTCCGGCTTCTGCGCGCCGTACTCCACCGCGAATTTCGCCATCTCCTCGCTCTCGAGCAGCGTTTTCGGGTTCAAGTCGAAGCGCCGCGCCTCCTTCTCGAATAACCGTCGTCCGAGCTCGATGCTGCGCTGGCGCTCCTCGCCCTGCAGGATATGTTTGATCTTGCTGCGCGCGCGCGAACTGACGACGAATGTCAGCCAGTCGCGGCTTGGCTTGTGTCCCGACTGGGTGATGATCTCGACGATGTCGCCGTTCTGCAGACGGGTGCGGAGCGGCACCATCCTGCCGTTGACGCGTGCGCCGACGCACTGATTACCCACGTCCGTGTGAATCATGTAAGCGAAGTCGACCGGCGTCGCGCCGCGCTGCAGCGATCGCACCTCGCCTTTCGGCGTGAAGATATAGACCTCCTCGGGATAGAGGTCGATCTTCAGGTTCTGCAGGAACTCCTGTGGGTCTCGCACTTCCTGCTGCACTTCCAGCAGCTGACGCATCCACTGAAAGTAGCGCTCGTCGCGATGATCGCCAACGCGTCCTTCCTTGTACTTCCAGTGCGCGGCGATGCCTTCCTCCGCGCGGCGGTGCATCTCCTCGGTGCGGATCTGCACCTCGAATGGGAAGCCGTTCTCGCTGACGACGGAGGTATGCAGCGACTGGTAGCCGTTCGGCCGCGGCATGGCGATGAAATCCTTGATGCGCCCCGGAACCGGCGACCACGTTTGATGGATGATGCCGAGCGCCGCGTAGCAGTCCTTGATCGAATCCGTGATGATGCGCAGCGCAACGAAGTCGTAGACACGCTCGAGGTCGATCTTCTGCCGTTTCAGCTTCAGGTGAATGCTGTAGAGGCGCTTGATGCGGCCATCGAGCTGCACCACCGGCACCTGCGCGTCGTCCAGCTTGCTGCGGATCGTACGCGTGAGATCGTGAATCACGGCGTCCGCCATTTTCCGCTTGGCGTCGACTTTGGCGCGCAGCGCCTCGTAGGCTTTCGGCTCGAGATACCTGAACGAGAGCTCTTCGAGCTCGTTCTTCACCTTGCTCATGCCGAGACGGTTGGCGATTGGCGCGTAGATGTCGAGCGTCTCCTGCGCAATCTTGATGCGGCGATCTTCGGGGAGATGCTGCAGCGTCCGCATGTTGTGCAAGCGATCTGCGAGCTTGACGAGGACGACGCGGATATCGTCGACCATCGCCAGCAGCATCTTGCGGAAGTTCTCGGCCTGTCGTTCTTCGCTCGACGAAAACGGAATGGCGCCGATCTTGGTGACACCTTCGACCACGTGGGCAATCTCGGGCCCGAAGAGCTCGGCGATCCGTTCGGGGGTGGTGAGAGTGTCTTCGACGACGTCGTGCAGGAGGCCGGCAGCGACGGCCACGACGTCAAGTTTCATGTCGGCGAGCAAGTCAGCGACTTCGAGCGGATGGACCAGGTACGGTTCGCCGGAATGGCGCACCTGGCCTTTGTGTTCGAGCGCGGAGAAGACGTAGGCGCGCCGCAGCAGCTCGAGGTCGGCCTCGGGGCTGTAGCTTCGCACTTTCTCCAGCAGGGTCTCGAAACGAATCATGGAAAATGGTGTCTAACGCCATCATAGGAGTGGGGTTGAGGGGGGTCAAGAAAACCGCCGGTATCCAGCCTCCAACCGCTTGACTCGCTCGAAAATGGCTAACTATACTGGCGCGCTTACGGAATCTATGCGGGCCACAGCGCCCACCAGTGCCGCGCGCCCGCGCGGCGACGAATAAGGGGTTACGATGCGCAAGTTTTTCTCACAGAGCGTCGTGTTCGCGGCCATCGCGGCGTTGAGCGTGGCGACAGCCGGATGCGGGTATTACAACGGCCTCAAGGCCAAGCGCGAGTTCCGGGACGCCAACGGTCTCTACCAGTCGAGCGATTACAAGGCCGCGGCGGCGAAGTACGAAGAGGTAACGGCCCTGCCGGAAGACGTTCTGCACCAGTTCCACCTCGAGCCGGCCTATTTCTTCCTTGCCAACAGCTACGACAACCTGTACCGCTCGTCCAAGAAAGGCGACGCGACCAACGACGGCTACATGAGCAAGGCAGTCGATTACTACAAGAAGGACGCGCAGCTCGATCCGGATCCCAAGATGAAGAAGCTGTCGCTGCAGTATCTTGTGGCGGCGTACGGTCCTGACAAGCTGAACGATCCGTCGCAGCAGGAACCAATTCTCCAGCAGATGATTCAGGTGGACCCGACCGATCCGGCGAACTACTTCTACCTCGCCAACATCTACGAGCAGAACGGCGACTACGAGAAGGCCGAAGCGCAGTTCCTGAAGGCGAAGGAAATGAAGCCGAACGACCCGGTCGTCTACACGACGCTGGCGGCGTTCTACGACCGGCAGGGTGAGTTCGACAAGGTGATCAACGCGCTCAACGAGCGGGCGCAGCACGAGCCGAACAACCCCGAGGCACACCACGTCATCGCCACCTACTACTGGAACGAGGCCTACAAGAATTTCAAGCTGAAGGACGCCGACAAGATGAAGTACATCCAGGCCGGCCTGTCGGAGGCCGACAAGGCGCTCGCGCTCAAGCCGGATTACTTCGAGGCGCTCACCTACAAGAACCTGCTGCTGCGGTCGCAGGCGCTCGTCGAAAAAGATCCTGCCAAGCAACAGGCGCTTTTGAAGGAGGCCGACCAGCTGCGTGACAAGGCGCAGGCGCTCCAGAAACAGAAGCAGGCGGCTGCCGCCCCGGCACCTTCGAAGGGGTAGTTACCCGGTCGTTTTACTCGTAAATCGGGGCCGTCCCACACTGGCGGGACGGCCCTTTTCATGTACACTGCTTGCGCCACCTCGGCCGCTCTTACTTACCAGGAGAAACAATGAAGAAAGCGCTCGTCCTACTCGTGTGCGCGCTGCTCACGTGGCCGGCGACCCGCGTCGCTGCCCAAGGCGTAACCACTGGAGCCATCACCGGCGTGGTGAAGGACTCGCAGGGAGCCGTCATCCCTGGCACTACCGTCGTGGCCGTTCACCAGCCGTCGGGGACCTCGTATGAAGCGGTGACTCAGGGCGACGGCCGCTACAACATTCCAGGCATGCGCGTCGGCGGTCCGTACAAAGTCACCGCCACGATTCCAGGATTCAACCCCGAAACGAAAGACAACATCACCCTCACGCTCGGCATCGCGCAGGACATCAACTTTGAACTGAAGGTCGCCGCTGTCGCAGAGACGGTAGAAGTCACGGCAAACGCCGACCCGGTGTTCGCCTCAACCCGAACCGGCGCGGCCACGGCAATCTCACGCGACGACATCGCCGAGCTGCCGACGATCAACGGGCGACTCAGCGACCTCACCCGTTTGACACCGCAGGCGAGCAGCAACAGTTCATTCGCGGGCCAGGATGGCCGCGTAAACAACATGACCGTTGACGGCGCGTACTTCAACAGCTCGTTCGGCCTGGGCGAGGGGCAGGCTGGAGGGAGAACGCTCGTTGCTCCGATCTCGCTCGAATCGATCGAGCAGGTGCAGGTCAGCATCGCACCGTACGACGTGCGTGAAGGGAATTTTATCGGCGCCTCCGTCAATACCGTGACCCGAAGTGGAACGAATCAGTTGAGTGCGTCGGTGTATCACCGGATGCGCAACGACGGATGGGTGGGAACGGACGCCGCCGGTCTGGCGGTCAACCCGGGCACCTTCACCTTCCGGAACACCGGGGTGTGGGGTGGTGGTCCCATCGTCAAGAACAGAGTCTTCGTGTTCGGCAATTACGAAAACGAGTTGTTCAAGGCGCCGTTGCATACGTTCGTGGCAAACTCCGGAGGTCAACCGGCAACGGGCAGCGTAACCAGAGTGCTGGCGTCCGACCTCGACACGCTGAGCGCGTACCTCGACAAGAATTTCAGCTATAAGACCGGCGGATACCAAAATCTGCCCGCGGAGACACCAGGCAAACGGTATCTGCTCCGAAGCGACTTCAATTTGAACAACAGCAACAGGGTGAGCTTCCGTTACAGCCAGCTCGACTCGAGCAGCGGAAAGAACCTGTCCTCATCGACCTCGGCGGGGCTCGGCCGCGGCACCTTCAGCACCGCGTTCCTGAACTTCGCAGCGTCGAACTACTCACAGCTCGAGAACATCAAGTCGGGTATCGGGGAATGGAACTCGGTCATCGGTCAGAAAATGTCGAATAACTTAGTAGCCGGTTATACGAAGAACGATGAGAGCCGCGGCGACTGGGGCAAACTCTTTCCGTTCGTCGACATCCTCGCTGCTGATGGAACCGCTTACACGTCGTTCGGCACCGAACCATTCACGCCCAACAACGAACTGCGCTATACCACCTACCAGGCCAAAGACGACATTACGCGCTTCGCCAATCGGCATTCGTTCACGGTTGGAGGCACTCTGCAACGGTACGAGTCGCAGAACGTCTTCTTTTCGCTGCAGCAGAGTGCCTACGTCTACAACTCGCTGCAAGACTTCTACACCGATGCGAACGACTTCCTGGCCAATCCGAATCGCACGGTATCACCTGTTACGCTGCGGCGGTTCCAGGTTCGGTACATGAATATTCCGGGGCTGTCGAAGCCGCTCCAGCCGCTGCGCGTCTGGAACAGCGGCGGGTATGCCCAGGATGAATACCGCTTCCGACAGGACATGACACTCACGGCTGGTGTACGGTTCGACAGAGCACAGTTCGCGAACACCACCTTCCCGAATCCGGCCGTAGACGCGCTGACCTTCCGGGACGAAACAGGGGCCGCCGTCAAGTATTCGAGCGGGCACCTGCCAGACCCGAAATTCCTGTGGTCACCCCGTACGGCGATGAACTGGGATGTTGGAGGGAAACAGAGCACGCAGGTGCGGGTCGGTACCGGTGTATTCACTGGGCCGCCACCGTACGTATGGGTATCGAACCAGATCGGTCAAACGGGGCTGCTGACCGGCTTCGACCAGATTGACAACACCAACACGCGGCCGTTCAATCCGAACCCCGATACCTACAAACCCAAGACAGTGACCGGCGCGAGCGCCACGAGCTTCGAGTTCAACGTCTCCGATCCGAGCTTCAAGTTCCCGCAGGTGTGGCGCACAAACCTCGCCGTCGACCGTCGCCTGATCTGGGGTATCACCAGCACGACGGAATATCTGTACAACAAGACGATCAACGGCATCTACTACATCAACGCAAATCTGCCTGCCGCTCAGACCGCGTTCACCGGCGTCGATAACCGGCCGCGCTGGACAGCCAACCGCATCAACACCGGCGTACCAACCATCACTGCGGCGTACGTGATGAAAAACGAGAGCATGGGACGTTCATGGAACATTTCCGAAATGCTCTCGAAACCGCTGTATCACGGGCTGACGCTCAAGGGTGCCTACAGCTACGGCATGTCCCGGAATACGATCGACCCGGGTTCCAATGCTTCCGGTACGTGGCTCGGCAATGAAATCGCGCTTGACCCCAACAACCCTGGTCTTGGGATCGACAATGCCGCACAGGGACACCGTGTATTCGTGCAGGCGTCCTACAACCGGCAGTACTTCGGGTTCGGCGGAACGACGATTTCCGCGTTCTTCGAGGCCAAGCCGTCGTACCCGAACTTCAGCACCACCGCGAGTTACGTCTTCGCGGGCGACATGAATGGCGACGGCGCATCGGGCAACGACCTGATCTACATTCCGCGCAATACGTCCGAGATGAACTTCGTGACGTTCGCGCTTCCGCCGGCGCAAGGAGGTCGAACGTTCACTGCGGAAGAACAGGCGGCAGCCTTCGAGACGTACATCCAGCAGGACACGTATCTTCGGAAGCATCGAGGCGAGTATGCAACCCGCGGCGGACTCTTCTATCCGATGGTGAAACGAATGGACCTGAGTCTGGTGCAGGACGTCTTCGGAAACGCGGCTGGCAGGAAGCACGCAGGACAGTTCCGTCTCGACATCACGAACTTCAGCAATCTTCTCAACCACAATTGGGGCGTCAGTCAGCGCCTCGTGGTGCCGGTGACTGCGGCCAATGGTGCGCAGATCCTGACGAATCCGGGAGTCGATGCCCAAGGTCGGGTCAACTATCGCCTGCAGGTCGCCAACGGCCAGCTCGTAACCAAATCGTTTCAGACCAACACGCTCATCGGACAGAACCAGACGTCGGGAAGCGACGTGTACCAGTTGATGGTCAGCTTCCGCTACTCGTTTAATTAGCCAACCGCGCGCTCGAAGCCGGCGCTCGAAGTCGAGCGCCGGCTTTTTTATGTACGAGTTCTGGTACGCTTCGTACATGCAGCGGATCGCACGTACCATATTTGTGTTCCTGTGTGTGGCCGTGTGGGCCACGGCACCCGCGGCGGCGCAAAATGCCGTTACGACCGGATCGCTGACTGGCGTTGTCAGGGACGCGCAGGGCGGGGTCCTGCCGGGCTCTACCGTCACTGCCGTTCATGAGCCGACCGGCACCACCTACGAAACAGTTACCGAAGGCGACGGCACGTTTCACCTGCTGAGCGTGCGCGTCGGCGGGCCCTATACCGTGAACGTCAACCTTGCCGGATTCAAGCCGTTCACGCAGATGGGCATCCAAGTGAAGCTTGGCGAGGCGACCAACATCCCGGTGCAGCTGCAGCTGCAGACGTTGAGCGAAACGGTCGAGGTCCGTGCCGACGCCGCATCGGCAGTGTTCACGCCGTCGCATGCCGGCACAGCAACCAACATCTCGCCAGAAGCGATACAGCAGCTGCCAACGATCAGCCGAAGCATCACTGACCTCGTTCGCACATCGCCATATGTGAACCCAACCAGTCAGGGTTCCGATGCCGGCCTCCAAATCGCTGGGCGCAACAATCGATACAACAACATGCAGATCGACGGTGCCGTGAATAACGACGTGTTCGGGATCGCCGCGACGGGAACACCGGGCGGTCAGACCGGAACCCAGCCCGTGAGTCTCGATGCCATCCAGGAGATACAGGTGCTGGTATCGCCGTACGACGTGCGACAAGGCGGCTTCTCCGGCGGCGGTGTCAATGCCATCACCAAGAGCGGCACCAACAGCTTCAGCGGCACCGCTTACTACTTCGGACGGAACCAGAGTCTCGTGGGTGCGATTCCTGCGATTGCGACGCCGGCGACGCCGAATCCTCCCGATACGAAGGTCGGCCCATTCAAGGATCGGCAGACCGGCTTCAGCCTGGGCGGCCCGATCGTCCGTAACAAGGCGTTCTTCTTCGCGAACTTTGACTGGGGCCGCAAGAACACGCCGTCAGGCTACTCGGCCAACGGTTCGTCGGGGCAACCGTGGGGTACGCCGGGGAACGTACAGCAGGTCATCGACATCGCGAGCAGTCGATATGGATTCAACCCGGGCGGACTGGAGGAGTTCAGCCGCCCGAACAACAGCAACAAAATGTTCGTTCGCAGCGATATGAACCTCACGTCGAATCAGCAGTTGACGCTGCGCGTGAACTACGTGGACTCGCTCGCCCGGATCGGCTTCCCGTCGACCACGACCTACCTGTTGCCGACGAACTATTACGCGTTCACTGACAAAACGACCTCGACGGTCGGGCAGTTGAATAGCACGTTCACGAGCGCTGTCAACGAAGTGCGTGTCGCGTATCAGCGCATTCGCGACAACCGCGCTGACGCGGCGGGCCAGCAACGGTTTCCGTTCGTGCAGGTGGACTTTGCCGACGGCACGAATGTCCGCTTCGGCAGCGAGAACTCGTCGCAGGCGAACAAGCTGAATCAGGACATCACGGAGCTGACCGACGACTTTACGCTGGTCAGGGGCGGCCACACGATCACGATCGGCACCCACAACGAGTTCTACAAGTTCTACAACCTGTTCATCCAGAATTTGTTCGGCAATTACCGGTTCACGAGCATCGCCAACTTTCAGGCGGGCATCGCGCAGTCGTACTCGCTCAACTACTCGAATACCTCCAATCCGCTCGAAGCGGCGCAATTCAGGGTGCGTCAGTTCGGCGCGTACGCCGGCGATCTGTGGCGACTCTCGCCCACGTTCAGCGTCACCTACGGGTTCCGCGTCGACGTGCCCCGCTTCCCAGACACGCCCCACGCCAACCCGCTGGCGGTAAGCGAATTCGGCATCCGGACGGACCAAGTACCTGCGCCGACGATGTGGTCGCCGCGTGCCGGCTTCAATTGGGATCTGAGCGGCGGATCGACGAACCGCCAACAACTCCGCGGGGGCCTCGGCTTCTTCACCGGTCGAACACCGTACGTGTGGCTGTCGAATCAGTACGGCAACACTGGAATTGATTTCACCAATCTCTCAGTCAACCTTGCGGCGACGAACACCATCCCATTCGTCGCGGACCCCAATAACCAGCCAAAGACCGTCACGGGCGGCGCTACCGGCCGGCAGACGCTCAACCTTGTCGATCCCAACTACAAATACCCGGAAATCGTGCGCGGCAATCTCGCCTACGATCGCCAGCTGCTCTTCGGGTTGGTAGGCACGGCGGAACTGTTGATCACGAAAAACGTCAAGGACATCTTCTACTCGAACCTCAACTACGTGCCGACTGGTGTAGCACCCGACGGGCGCCTGACGTACACGAAGAAAGATCCCACTCTGAACGACGTCATCCTGCTGTCGAATACCGGTAAAGGCAGCAATTGGACAACGACAGTCAAGGTGGAGCGGCCCTTCGCCAGCGGTCTATACGTCAGCGGCTCCTACCTGCACAATCGAACGACATCGGTGAACGACGGCACAAACAGCACGGCGCGATCGAACTGGGCGTTCGGCAGCTACGTGAACTACGACGTGAACAACCCGCCGGTGGCAACGTCGAACTACCAGATCGGCAACCGAATCAACCTGACTGCGACCGTTCCAATTCCGCTCGGTCATTCGATTCGCAGCTACGCGTCGTTCTTCTACAACGGCCAGACCGGACAGCCGTATTCCCTGGTGTTCAACGGCGACGCCAACGGCGATGGCGTCACCACGAACGACATCGCATTCGTGCCAGCATCCGCCGACCAGGTGGTTGTCATTAACGGCACCTGGGATCAGTTGAACGCCTACATCAACAGCGACTGCAGCATGAGAGACCACCGCGGCAGCATTCCGGTGCGGAACTCCTGCACGTCGCCCTGGTCCAACGGCCTCGATTTTCGCTACGGCGTCACTCTGCCCAGCGGCGGCCGGACGCGTGTCGAGCTCACCGCTGACGTCATCAACCTGTTGAATCTGCTGAACAACAACTGGGGCTGGAGCTACTACCCGAACTTGAGCAGCCCGATCACCATCGGTTACAGCGGCATCAACGCCCCGACCGGCAAGGAAACGTTCAACCTTTCGACGATCAACTCTCCCACCTTCCAGGGGACGTTCAACCGCGACGACTTGCGCTCTCGCTGGCAGGCACAATTTGGAGCGCGGATCCGCTTTTGACGCGGCGTGGTTCGATGGTTCGCGGTTCGCGGCTTCGTGTGCAGAACCGCGAACTGACGAACCCCGTACCACCCGAACCGTCGAACCACCTCATTTCCGAATTGGTGCGGCGTGTCCGTGTGCGGAACGCCCGATCGTGTGCGCCACCGCACATTGCATCGGGGAAGGACCGAATTTCTTCGCGATTTTCGAACGGTTTCGACTGCATCTCTGGCATTGATCCTGCTCCTCCGCGCTCCGGCGCTTCCCAGTCTCATGGAGAACATGTCAGAACAGATTCACGGAACCGTCCTCGTCGTCGATGACGACGAAGGCGTTCGCAAGGTGCTCGCGCGGTGGGTATCGGACATGGGATACGCAGTGAAGGCGGCAGCCGATGCCGACACCGCGCTGCAGATCGTCCGCGATTCCTCCATCGACGTCGCCTTGTGCGACATCCGCATGCCCGGCCACGACGGCGTGTGGCTGATCGAGCAGATCGGCCGCTTGTCCGCGGCGCCGGCGATCGTGCTGGCAACCGGGATGATGGAAATGGATCCCGCGGTGACGCTGCGTCCGGGCGTCGTCGGCTACATCGTCAAGCCTTTCAACCGTGACGACCTCGCCAAAGTGATCAAACGCGGCATGGCTGAACGGAAGCGCATCGAAGCGGAAGGCCGCCAGCGCCCGCGCATGCTTCCCGCTGGCTTCCTCGAAGGCCTGGTCGTGTCGCGAAGCTGAATCGCGGAACGCCGTAAAAAGGAAAGGGCCGTCCCACGGGACGGCCCTTTGTATGTACGGCGATGTCGAATGCCTATGCGCCTGGCGTGGTAGCGCCTCCGCCCTTCCTCATACCCTCAGTGACGATGCCGACCTTCTCGACACCAGCGCCCTTGGCGGCGTCGATGACGTTGATGATGTCGCCGTAGCGCAGCGACCCATCGCCGCTGATGAACATCGTCTTGTCCTTGCGGTCCTCGAAGATGGTACGGAGACGCTCTTCGAGCTCGGGCAGCTGGACATCCTGATGGTTGATGGAGATCTTCTTGTCCGCGGTGTACTCGAGCACGATCTGGCTGATCGGCTGGTTCTGCTGCGGCTGGTTCGTTTCAGGCGGCAGGTTGATGTCGAGCCCCTTCTGCGAGAGGGGCAGGGCGGCCATGAAGATGACGAGGAGCACGAGCAGCACGTCGATCATCGGCGTGATGTTCATGTCCGCGTTCGCCTGCGGGATGGACCCTTTGAAGACGGTGTCCGCGCCGTAGTGCTTGTGGGCGTGGGATGCCATTACTTGCCTCCCTGGCCGAGCGCGCTCTGCGCCTTGCTGTCGGTGATGAGACCGACGTCCTCAATGCCGCTGGCGCGCAGCTGGTCCATGGCGTCCATGATCGCGCTGTAGGGTGCGTCCTCGTCGGCCTTGATGAGGATCAGCTTTTCC
>DATJJE010000057.1:0-37917 GCA_035492455.1 Vicinamibacterales bacterium
TTTCGTAGCACGTAATGAGTCCCGACCCCTTAGTTGAGCTGAACGGAAATCAGCTTCGAAACTCCGGGCTCCTCCATTGTCACGCCGTAGAGACGGTTGGCAATCTCCATCGTCCGTCTGTTGTGCGTGATGAGGATGAACTGGGTGCGATCGAGCATCCCCCGCAGCATCTCCACAAATCGGCCGACGTTCGCATCGTCGAGCGGCGCGTCGATTTCGTCGAGAAGGCAGAAGGGGCTCGGCTTGTACTTGAAGATGGCGAACATCAACGCGATGGCGGTGAGCGCCTTTTCGCCGCCCGAGAGCAGCTGAACACTCTGCAGACGCTTGCCGGGAGGCGAAGCGACGATGTCGATGCCGCTCTCGAGCGGATCGTTTTCGTCGAGCAGCGTCAGCCCGGCGCGCCCGCCGCCGAAGAGCGTGCCGAACGTGGACTGGAAGTTCTCCTGAATGGCGGCGAACGCTTCCGCGAAGCGCACCTTGCTGGTTTCGTCGATCCGCTTGATCGCCTCGACCGTCTGCGCGATCGAGTCGACCAGATCCTTGCGCTGTGTCGTCAGGAACGCGTGCCGCGTCTCGAGCTCGTCGAATTGCTCGATGGCCATCATGTTCACTGGACCGAGGCGATCGATCTTGGCCTTGAGGGCGACAATGGCTTCTTCGGCGGTCATGGAGCCGGGATGCGGGATCCGCGGTTCGGTATTGGCCTCGAGCCCCGGTTCGTCTTCCAAGTCCGCCGGTTCTTCCGCCGTAATCGCCGCGGCATCCGGGATGATCGAGCCTGACCGCTCCATCTCTTCGACATCGGCCAACACCTGATCGAGCGTCAGCTGCACCGCATCGCTGCAGGACTGCGCGAGATGCGTGAGGTCGGATTCCGCCGTTGCTCGCGCGATGTCGAGGCCGCTTACGTCGGCGCGAATCCCCTCGAGCTGCTGACGCGCCTCGCGAATGGTCGCATCGTGCGCATCCGCCGCCGCACGCACCGCAGCTGCCGCATCATCGGCGCCGCGTAGATGCTCGCGGGTCGTGTCGAGCGAACGGATGGCTTCGTCGAGCGTCTGTTCGCCAGCGGCAACGGATTGCAGCAGCTCCTCGCGCCTGGCCTGCATTTGTGCACGCTCCGCCGAGCGCGTGGCGATTCGCTGCTCGAGGTCCACCGCCGCATCGCGCAGACGCACTACATCGGCAGCGAGTGCAGCGACACGTTCGACGAGGGCTGCGTGGATCGCACGCGCTTCCGCTGCTCTGTTCATCAGGTCCGCGGCGGTCTCGCGGCCCGTCTGCAGCGCGCGTTGCGCGGCATTGAAGCGTTCGTCAGCGAAGCGATGCTGCTCCTGCAGGCGAACGAGCTGCTGTTGTGCGTCGGTCGTGCGTGTGTCGATCGATGCCCGCTCGTCCTCTGCCTGGCGCCGTTCGAGGGCAATGACGTCAGCTTTGCGCGTCAGGCGCACTGTGTCGTCACCGAGCCGCGCCAGCTGCGCGTCGTGGGCGACGATCTCCTTCTCCTGCCGATGCTGCTCCGCCGTCAGCGCCGTGATAGCGCTCGTCGCGGTCGCGATCATCACCTCGAGCGAGGTGACCTCGTCCATCAGACTCACGAGAGCCGACCGGTCGGCGGCACTCCGATCGCGGAGCTCCTTCACTTCGCGTCTCGTCGCCAGAATCCCTCGTGACTCTGCCTTGGCACCACCCGAAACGAGGTGACGGCCACGGAACACGTCTCCGCTGATCGTCGCCACGGGCGCGGATGTCTCGGACGAGAAGGTGGCCGCCTGTTCGAAGCTGTCGGCGATGTACGCCTCGGGGATGACCTTCTGGATCGTTACAGCGTGCGGACCGACAATCCGCAGCACGTCGCCCACCGGCACGATGCCGGGCACCCGCAACGCCTCTCGCGCATAGTAGCCATTGGATGCGGGGTCGATGACGACAAAGCCGCACCGGCCGGCGTCGTGCTCGCGCACGAGCGACAGGCCGGCCGCCGCCTGCTGGTGATGTTCGACGATGACGTGCTGAAGCAGGTCGCCGAGGCAGGCCTCGACCGCGCGCTCGTAGCCACGGTCGACTTCGAGGTAATCGGCCACGGCGCCTTGTTGACCAACGTGGCCGTTCGCCTGCACCAGCACCATGCGCGCCGCGTCGGTGAACTCGCCGCGCGTCGATATCAGCTCCTCGAGCGAGGCAAGTCGCGCGTCGAGGCCGGCAAGGTCCTGCTCGGCCGATCGCACGCGCCGGATCCGGGCCTCGTGCTCGCCTCGCGCGCCCGCCAGTTCGGATTCGCGGCTTGCCAGCTGCAGCCGGACGCCGTCGAGCGCGTCCCGCGCGCGGCCAAGCGCGTCCTCGGCTGCGGCGCGCTCCGCTGCGACCTTCTGCTGTTCGGTGTGAAGGTCGGCTTCCTCGAAATCGAGCTTGCTCAGCGTTTCGCTGACGCGGTTGCGCTGCGATGCGGCATGGTCGAGCGCATGCTGCAGCGCGACGGTCGAGTTGTGCGCTGCAAATGCCTGTGACCGCGCGGCCTCGACCTCGGTTTCAAGCGTTTCTATCTTCTGCTGCGCGCGTGTGACCGTGTCGTTCGCTTCGGCGAGGACGCTTGCCGCCTCGTCTCGCGCGCGCTCCGCCTCGGCGTGCGCCTCTTCGCGCGCCGCGATGGCGATGCGCGCCGGTTCACGGCGTGCCTCGAGGTCGCGAATCTCGTCACCGACTTCGGTCGCGCGAGTGTCGAGCGAAAGGGTCTGCTGGCGGTCGAATTCGAGTTGCTGCTGGCGGCGGTTGATGTCCAGCTCCGCGGCGTGCGCCTGCTCGCGAATCGAGGCGGCGCGCTGATCGGCTTCGGCCTGCTCGATGCGCAGGCGGCTGAGATATGCTTCGACCTCAGCAACGCGTGCCGCGGCGACGGTCTCGCGCTCACGCGCGGCCGCAAGGCTTGTCCTCGCCGATTCGATGCTCTGCGCGAGTTCGCGGTATTTGCGCGCGAAAAGCACCTTCTCCCATCGGCGCAGCTCGTCGCGCAGCCTTTTGTAACGCCGCGCCTTCGCCGCCTGTCGCTTCAGTGTGCCGCGCTGCTTTTCAACTTCGAACACGATGTCATCGACGCGTGTGAGATTCTGCTGTGCCGCTTCGAGCTTCAACTCCGCGGCGCGGCGCCGCGCCTTGTACTTGGTGATGCCCGCGGCTTCTTCGATCAGCTGACGGCGATCGGTCGGCCGCGAGCTGAGAATCATGCCGATCTTGCCCTGCTCGATGATGGCGTAGGCCTTCGCGCCGAGGCCGGTGTCCATCAGCAGGTCGTGGATGTCGCGCAGGCGGCACACTTCGCCATCGATCAGGTACTCGCTCTCGCCCGAGCGATACAGCCGACGCGTGACCTCGACGTCCCGCGTGAACGATTCGATGATCTCTTCGAGATCGACGCTTGCCCCGAGCGCAGTCGCGGGGCTGTGACCGTTTCCATTGTTATGGCTATTGCCGCCTACCGCGTGGCCGTTTCCGTTCTCGGAGTTGATGGGCGGCAGCCCCTCGATTGCCCGCGGGGCAAGTGCCAGCCCGGTGAGACGCAGGCGGACCTCGGCGGCCGCACCAGGCTTGCGGGCGTCGCTGCCGCTGAAGATGACGTCTTCCATCTTGTCGCCGCGTAGGCTTTTGGCGCTCTGTTCGCCAAGCACCCACGTGATGGCATCCGCCACGTTGCTCTTGCCGCACCCGTTCGGGCCGACAATCGCGGTGACACCCTCGTCGAAGGCCAGCTCCGACCGATCGGAAAACGACTTAAACCCGGCTATTTCGAGGCGTTCCAGGCGCATAGCTATCCCTTGAAAACGGTTCAGGTCTGCGAAGCGCGAACAGGGTAACAGCGCCTAGCCATTGTGGCAAGCGCCTCATAGCACCACAACATTTTGGGCTGGGAACCCAAGGCGGGGTTGTAGTGCCTACGTCCAAATCCTAAGCTCCAAGTCCCAAGCTCGAAAACCGAGAATTTGACTTGGAACTTGGATCTTGGAGCTTGGATCTTGGAGCTTGTAACTTCCTACCTAGCGGCGCGCTGCGTCGACGAAATCTTGCTCATGTCGAGCAGCCGCTGCGCATCCGGAAACAGCGTCATCGCGAACTGCAGCTGCGGATCGCTCTTGACCAGATCCTTGCGCGCTGCCTCGACGCCAAACAGATCCAGATCGATCTCGTAGCGGATCATCGCCTTGATGAATGGCAGGTCCTTCTGCCAATCCGCCTCGTCGATCTTGACCTTCGATTTGTCGACGAGCTCACGGAATTCGTTGACCATCGCGTCGGTCACTTCAAAGCCGGGCGACAGCTCGCGCGGCGCCGCGGTCGGCGCCTGCGTGATGCGGGTATCACCCTTGCGGGAGAAGCGCTGCGCGTAGACATCGAAGATGTTGCGCGCATACAGCGTGCGGCCGAAGCGCGTCGGGTTGAACCCCTCGAGCGGCCCGTCGAACCGGCGATCCGGCTCGATGCCACCGCCGCTATACACCTTGCGCCCCGCGTCGGTCAGCTTCAGATCCTCGGGGCTGTGCGGCTTGTTCGGATCCTGGTCGCGCATCGTGTAGGTGAGGTACTCGTCGAAGCTGTCGTCCCACGGACGCTGAATCAGACGTCCGCTCGGCGTGTAATAGTGCGCCGTCGTCACCGCGACGCCCGCGCCTTCGCTGACGCGGTACACCGACTGGACAAGCGCCTTGCCGAACGTCGTCTCACCGACGATGAGCGACCGGTCATGATCCTGGAGGGCACCCGACACGATTTCCGACGCGCTGGCGCTGCTGCGGTTGGTCAGCGTAACCATCGGAATGTTCAGGTAATCGGTCGATTCCGTGGCGCGGTAATCCTGATCGGAATTCGGCACGCGGCCGCGTGTGTAGACGACCATGTCGCCCCGCGGCAGGAAACGGTTCGCGACCTTGATGGCCTGATCGAGTGCGCCGCCCGGATTGTTTCGCAGGTCGAACACGAGCCGCTTCATACCCTGGCGGCTGAGCGCGCGCAGCGCCTGCCCAAGCTCCTGATCCGTGTTCTCGCCGAACTCGGACAGCCGCACGTAACCGGTCTGCGCGTCGAGCATGAACGCGGCAGGAACGGTCGGGATGTGGATCTCGTCGCGGATCACCGCCAGATCGATGAGCTGGTCGTAGCCGCTGCGCTTCAGCGAGATCTTGACGGGCGTTCCCTTCGGCCCGCGGAGCTTTCGCACCGCATCGTCGCTCGTCCAGCCCTTAGTCTCCTCGCCTTCGATTTTCGCGATGATGTCGCCGCGCCGCAGGCCCTTCTGATAGGCAGGCGATCCCTCGAACAGCGAGACCACGGTAATTTCACCGTCCACGACGGCGATGGTGATGCCAAGGCCGTAGTAGCGTCCTTCCTGCCGCTCGCGCATCTGCGCGTACGTACGCGGGTCCATGAAGCTCGAGTGCGGGTCGAGCGTCTGCAGCATGCCCGTAATGGCGCCGTAGACAAGGCGATCGGATTCGACGGTTCCGACGTAGTTGCTGTCGATGGCGGTCAGCGCGGCGGTAAAGACCTTATATTGTTCGGGAACCTGGTCCTCGACGGCCAGGGCGCTCCGGCCGTAAAAACCGCCTACTAACGCACAAAAGACGACGGCGAACACCGCCATGGACAAAGAGCGGTAGCGACGCATATGCAAGAATCTTAAACCGTGTCTTTCACCCCGTCCAGATCGAATCTATAATCCGATCAACCACTTAGCGGAGATTTCTTATGTTTGGCTCAATCGGCATGCCGGAGCTGATCATCATTCTGGTGATTGCGCTCATTATTTTCGGTCCGCGCAAGCTGCCAGAGCTCGGCCGGTCGCTGGGCCGCAGCATCAACGAGTTCAAGAAAGCCTCCAATGAGCTGCGCAGCACGCTCGAGGAGGAGATTCGCGTCGAGGAGGTGAAGGAGCGCACGCAGGCGACGGCTTCCGCCACGCCTCCGTCCGCGACGCCGCCGCCGGTTGAAGAGACCGTCAGCCGCACGACGACCACCGCTTCGGGCACCGGCACCCACTCCGCGTAGAGAGATGGCCCTGGTGCCGTTTCCCGGTCAGTCCGGGAAACCTTCACCGCACGATCTCGATCCCGATCCGGATTTCCGCACTGAAGGAAACCGCATCCTTCGCCGCGATCCGTACGCCGACGATCGCGAGGACGAGGAAGATGACGGCGAAGCGAAGATGTCGTTTCTGGAGCACCTCGACGAGCTCCGCAAGCGCATCATCTACTCGGCCATCTCGATCGGTGTTGGCTTCGGGATTTCATTCCTGTTCATCCAGCAGCTCTTCGACTTCGTGATGAAGCCGCTGGCCGCGGGACTGCCGGCCGGCCAGCATTTGATCTACACCGAGCCGACGGAAGCCTTTGTTCTCTACATCCAGATTGCGGCGATTGCGGGGCTGGTGCTCGCGCTGCCGCTCGTGATGACACAGGTGTGGCTCTTCATCGCGCCTGGACTCTACGCGCACGAAAAGAAGATGGCGATTCCGTTCATCCTGATGTCGTCCATCTTCTTCATCCTCGGCGCGGCGTTCTCGCACTACGTGGTGTTTCCGCTGACGTGGAAATTCTTCATCAGCTTCACCAGCGACTACCTGACGTTCATGCCGCGCATCGAGCCGGCGTTCGCGCTCTACATCAAGATGATCCTCGCCTTCGGCGTGGTGTTTCAGATGCCGACCATCGTGCTGTTCCTGGCGCGCATGGGCGTGCTCACCGCGGGGTTCATGTGGAAGCACACGAAATACGCGGTTCTCATCATCTTCATCGTCGCCGCAGTGATCACTCCGTCCGGCGACATGTTCACGCAGACGGCCATGGCCGCGCCGATGATCGGCCTTTATTTGTTCAGCATTGTCCTGGCGTGGATATTCGGGAAGAAGAAAAGGGACGAAGAAGAGATCTAGCTCGGTTCGTGTTCACGTTCGATTCGACGGCGATTCGATGTTCGGTGCGGCACGGAACAACGAAGCGGAACACCGAACTCAGAATCGAACTTGCAGCCTGAACACGCCCGGAGAACTGAGAAGCAGAAGGGTGAACCACGTTCTTATTGCGCCGCGCCACCGCGGGTCGAGACCTGCGGCTTCGGAAATCCGTTGTGGTAGACGGAGAGGTACCGAATCGGACGGCCCTGCTCGTCAATCCAGCCGACATTCTGATTGAACCAGTCGGGCGGCGGATACCCCGCGGGCACTGTGCCCTCGATGATGTACAGCTTGTTCTCGTGCATATAAATTGCGGCCGCCGTGTACGACTTGTCGGCGTTGACCATGTCGAGCAGCGTGCCCTCGACAAGATCCATCGTCGCCCACCCCATGAACTTCAGATCGGGTTTTTTCTGCAGGTACTGCCACGCGGCGTAGGTTGTCGCGCCGGAGATATCGGCTTTCCAGTAGCCGGCGCCCGTTGAACTGACCGGCGACGGGTTGCCGAAGCATGGCTCGGCGCCCGCAGGGCAATGCTTGGCACGTTCCTCGCCCATCGCCTGGATGCCGTTGTAGTCGACAACAGTCACCTGGTAATGACCTTTGCCGGCGCCGGACGCGTCGGCGCTGTACACGCGCGACGGCAGGTCGTAGCCATATTGCGACTTGAACGTCGACTGTGTGACCTTCGGCGTCGCGGGGAATTCGATCGTGAATCGATCGTCTTTGCTGACGTACTCGACGTACTCCTGCGCGACGGCCTGCCCACACAAACCGAGAACGAGCGCAGCGGCGACAAATGATGTAATCCGCATGATGTCGTGCTCCCTAAAACGTCCACTGAACGCCGAGGCGCAGCAGGCGCCCCTGGATGATTTCGGACACCTGGCCGAGGCTCGGGCCTACCGCCGTCACCTGACCGATCGCCGCATTATCGTTGAACAGGTTGTACACGTCGGCGATGCCCTGCAGACGCGATCCGCGCAAGTTGAACGTCTTCGCGAAGCGCATGTCGAGCAGTTGGTGTGTGGGCAACCGCACATCCCCGGCCGGCACGAGATCGACGCTCTGCGTCACCTGCGTCAGATTCGGGACCTGCGTTCTCGTCACGGTGAAGACGCGTGCGAGCGGCAGGCCCGTCGCCACCTGCAGCGCACCGCTGACGCTGATGCCGTACGGCATCGGATACGACCCGGCGATCTTGTACTGATACGTCGAGTCGAAACCGGTTGCGCCAATCGAGTTGATCAGCACGTTCGGATTGTTCAGATCGTCGCTCGACCCTCGCACTGAGCCGTGCGATCCGCCAATGGTCGCACCGCCGAACACATCCGCACCGTTCATGAAGCGCTGCTCCGCCTTGAACTCGACGCCGTTGTAGTGCGTGTTCAACTCGTCACGCGTGCTCAGCACGAGCGCCACCTGCCCCAGGGTCGAGGCGTTCTGGTTGTAGACCGTCATCGGCTGGCTCGACAGCGGGTTGATGATGGTCACCGGCGTGTAATCGCTCGGCTGCACGAGTGTGTTTTTGACGCCATACAAATCGCGCAACTGCCGGTTGAAGTACGCCGCGCTGACCGACAGGCGCGGGCGCAGCTCGCGCTGCACGCTGACTGTGTACTCCCAATTGTATGGACGCTTGATGGCGGGATCGATCGTCGTGTTGGAGCCGCCAGTGAACCCGGTACTCGGCCCGAGCTCGTTGTCTTCCGCATTGCCGTTGTTGTTGGCGTCGGTCCACGAGCGGCGGCTCGACGAGAGCGACATGCGATTGACGAGCGAGGTGAAACCCATGCCTTCGTTCTTCATGTACTTGCTGGCGCTCGCCTTGATCGCTGTCTTCCCCGTCCCCGCCGGATCCCATGACGCCGCGAGGCGCGGCACGATCGACTTCCAGTCCGGGACATTGTCGATCGCCGGCAAGTCGCGCGCCCCGACGAAGCGTCCCGCACCGACGTGTTCGGCCGAGATCGACGCGTTGTAATAGTCGAAGCGGACACCCGGGCTGAGCGTCACGCGTCCCATGGTCCAGACATCCTGCGCGTACACACCCACGTCAGCGTTCATGTACTGACGGATGTCCACAGGGCTGTTGTACGTATCGACGGAGTTCGCCGCGCCGTTGCTGAACCGCAGAATCAGATCCTCACGGACTTCCTGCGTCTGCCGGTACGGACCATTCGAGAACTGGATGCCGGTCTTGAACGCATGCGAGCCGGTGACGTACGAGAAGGCCCCGACGTAGGTGCGGCGCACGTTCCACTGGTTGAAGTTGTAAGTGGTCGCTCCGGTACGGACCGATGTCGTGAAATCAAGTCTGCTCGGGCCGACCGACTCGGGCCGATACCCCTGCGTCCAGTGCAGGTAATACATCGAGAAGCCGGCCTCGACCAGCATCTTGCTCGTCACCGTCGATGTGTACTTTGCCTGCGTCGTGAAGCCGAGCGGCGACCGCTGCACCCATGTCGCCTCGGGGGTGACGAAGCTGCTGCCGCCCGGCCGCCGATGACCGCGGTACTTTCCCTGATCGTCAAAGTAGAAGCTGACTTTGTCCTTCCTGCTCGCCTGATACGTCAGGCGGCCGAGGACGCTCTTCAAGCGGTTGTCGTCAATCGCCTGCGTCCCATCGAGGTTGAAGGTGTTCGCCACCAGGTTGTTCGACGCGTTGCGCCGCATCGTCGTGAAAAACCAGAGTCGGTCGCGATCGATCGGGCCGCCAAGCGATCCGTTGACGTCGTAGATCTTCGAGATGCCATTGGCCGCGCGCAGGCCGTTCGTCCTCAGCTGCGCCGACAGATTGCTGCTCTGCATGCTGTGGTCGGCGCCCGTGGCGAAGAGAGAACCGTGAAAGGTGTTGCCGCCGTCGCGCGGGATGATGTTCATCCTGATGCCGCCGGTCGCAACTTCCGCCGGCAGCGCGCTGGTCTGGATGCTGAGTTCCTGAATCATGCCGTCGTTCGGGTACAGGCCGTTCGTACCGCCGTTGTTGTTGTCGGAATTCACCGACATGCCGTCGACCTGATAGGCAATGTCGTCGGCGTTCGAGCCGTGGACCTGGATGTTGATCGACTGCATCCCCTCGGAGCCGCCGATGTCCGGGCGATTGGTCGTCACGCCGGCGACGAGCGCCGCCTGCGCGAACATGTTCCGGCCGGTGGGAATCGTGTCGAGCACCTGCCGGTTCATCACCGACTGCTGCGTGACGTTCTGCACGTCGACGATTGGCGACTCGCCCGAGACCGTGACCGACTCTTCGACGCCTCCGACCTTCAGGTCCGCATTGACGGTCGCGGTGAAGGTCGCCGGCAGCTCAATGCCTTCACGAACGACGGTGCTGAATCCGGGAAGCTGAAACGTGACGGTGTAGATGCCCGGACGGAGGTTGACGATCTTGTACTGGCCCGCCTGGTCGGTGACCACCGTGCGCGACTTCTCAATGAGTGCGGAGCTGGCCGCTTCGACAGTGACGCCTGGCAATACGGCGCCGCTTGCATCCTTGACAACTCCAGCAATCGCGCTCTGCGCGTGTGCCGGTGAGATACCTGCGGCCAGGACTGCAATCAGAAATGCAATCGCAATCGTCCACTTCATGATTCCTCCCGTTGTCCTTGAAAGCGCGGAGTATGTTCGAATCGGAAGCCGCTGTCTAGCCGCAGGGATGTAAGCCACAAGGGAATGGGCGTCCAATTTGTCGGATTTGCGAAACGTCAATTTTCGCGATACAAAACTCCGCATGCATGTCACGTCGCGAATCACGACTCTCGCGCTCTCGCTGCTTGTTGTCGCGTCTCCGCTCGCGGCGCAGACGACGATCATCAGGGCACGCACCGTTATCGACGGCAAGGGTGGAACGCTGAACAACGTGGCGATCGTCGTCCAGGGATCGAAGATCGTGCGCATCGAACCAGCAGGGGCCGACGCCACCTACGATCTGACGATGCAGACGGTGATGCCGGGCATGATCGACACGCACACCCACATCGTCGATCACTTCAACCGCTCGAACGGCCGCCTGCATACCGCCAGCGATCCGGAAACTCCAGAGCAGACAACGCTCTATGCGTACGAGAATGCGTACAAGACGCTGATGGCGGGGTTCACCACGCTGCAGAGTCCAGGCAATCCAGTGGATAAGGACATCAGGGATTGGATCAACGACGGGCGCGTACCGGGCCCGCGCATTCTCACGTCGATCCATCAGATATTCGCCAATTCAGGCACGCCGCAGCAGATCCGCGCGCTCGTCGACAAGTGGATCAAGGAAGAGGGCGCCGACTTCGTCAAGATCTTCGCGAGCGGCAGCATTCGCGAGGGCGGCCTGAAGACGATGAGCGACGAGCAGATTCAGGCGGCGTGCGACGAGGCGAAGAAGCTCGGCAAACGCACCATCGTCCACGCGCAGGGGCCGGACAGCGCGAAGTCGGCGATCCTCGCCGGGTGCCCGACGATCGAGCACGGCAATCGACTGAGCGACGAAGACATCGCGCTGATGGTGCAGCATGGAACCTGGTTCGATTCGAACAACCATCTGATGATTCACAACTACCTGGAGAACAAGGCGCACTTCATCGGCATCGGCAACTACACCGAGGAAGGCTATCGCTACATGGAGCGCGGTCTCGTTTCAGGCAACGAGTCGTTCAAGAAAGCTCTCGCGGCACACGTGAAGATGGTGTTCGGCACGGACGGCACTGCCGGCGCGCATGGACGCAACGCCGAGGAGTTGATTTACCGAGTGAAGGACGGCGGCCAGCAGCCCATGGATGCGATCGTGACGGCAACGTCGCGCTCCGCCGAGTCGCTCGGCCTCGAGAAACAGGTCGGCACCATCGCACTGGGGATGGAGGCCGACCTCATCGCCGTGGACGGCAACCCGCTGCAGGACATCACCGCCGTGCGCCGCGTCACCTTCGTGATGAAGGGCGGCAAGGTGGTGAAGAACGAAGCGCCGATGTCAGCGGCAAAGCCGGCGAGCAGGAGGACCAACTAATGAAGGCCGCTCGTCTTGCACGATTGCTGCTGTGCGGAGGTCTGATCATCGTTTCCAGTGCTTCCGGTGCGTTCGCGCAATCAAAGGACGATCCGGCGCTCGGCAGCTGGAAGCTGAACGTCGCGAAGTCGAAGTTCACGCCCGGTCCCCCGATCAAGGGTGATACGCGCAGTTACGAGGTAAACAACGAAGGATGGCTGCTCGTCACGACCGAGACCATCCAGCCAGACGGACGACGCACCGGCGTTCGGTTTGCGGCGAAGTTCGATGGTAAGCCGTATCCGCAGATCGGCCGCTTCGCGCCGACCGTAACGCTGATCACGTATGAGCAGGTGGATAAGCGCACCTTGAAGTACACGCAGTACGACAGCAATGGGAAAGTGAACTCGACCAACACGCGCACCGTCTCGGCGGACGGAAAGACGATGACCATCGAGCAGCGGTCGACGGATGAGAAAGGCCGACCGACCGTCAACGTGGAACTGTTCGAACGGCAGTAACAACTCGCAACGCCCAACTCTTGAACCTGCGGGTTTCGGATTATCGGACGTTACCAACGTCGCCGCTGCCGGTGATTCCACCGGCGAACTAAACACGGCTATTACGTGCGCTCGCCGCCCCTAGCGTTTCTTTCGCGGACGTCTACCCTCCTGAATCGTGGCAAGTCTGGCGATGACATCTTCGTGGAGAACGCGCATATAGCGGCGCGTCTCGTCGTCGCCCGACCGGATCTCGTCGCGGAGTACTCGCCGTGTTTCCTCATCGCCGCTGCGGATCTCGTCGCGGAGCGCTCGCCGTGTTTCCTCATCGCCGGCGCGGATCTCCTCGCGGAGCACTCGCCGGGTTTCCTCATCGCCCGCGCGGATCTCCTCGCGGAGCACTCGCCGGGTTTCCTCATCGCCGGCGCGGATCTCCTCGCGGAGCACTCGTCGCGTTTCCGCATCGCCGCCGCGGATGTCGTCGCGAAGGTGCACCAACTGAAGCTCGACGCGCGTCACACGATCCGGAAGCGTCTCGAGCGCCTCCATTTTCTTCTCCACTAGGTCCACGCGTTTGTCGAGCGATCGCTCCTGCATCGCCTGCCTCCGCACGCCGCACATGCGAATGCGCGGTCGGGGCGACGACGATACCATCGTCGTCAATCAGGTTGTAAGTTGGCTCCTACCGCTTCCTACGAAAGACGCTGTCGCCGAGGGCGGCGAGTCTGGCGATCAGGTTGTCGTGAAGAATGCGGAGATGACGGCGTGTCTCTTCGTCGCCGCCTCGGACCTCGTCACGGACTGCAGAAAATTCAGCGCGTATCTCCTCGCGAAGTTGCATGAACTGCAACTCCAGTCCGGCCACGCGATCCGGCGGCAGGTCTAGCGCTTCGACTTTCCTCTCCGGAATCGCCACGCATTCGATGATTGATCGCTCCTGCATGTCGTCGCCCTCCGCCGACACAGGTGCGAACGGCATACCGCGCGGACGAAAATTAACCCGCCTTGACGTGCAGCCCGAACGATCCGACGCGTACAGGAGCGACGGTCAGACCGGCGGCCGCGAGCTGTTTCCACACCTCAAAATTCAAATCGCTCTTGAGTGCGCTGGCTGTCTTGAGATCTTCCCGGCTCCATACCTGCAAGCGAAACTGAAGCCCGCGTTCACCGACCTGCACGAACTCCACCTCGGGTGCCGGCGAGGGCAACACGTGTTTGTGGTTCTCGGCCGCGAGCGCCAGAACGCGACGAACGAGCTCCGGGTCCGAGTCGTATGAGACGTGAAACATCAGCACGTATGCCGTCAGTGTATTCGGACGACTCCAATTGATCACGCGCTCGGAGATGAATTGCGAATTCGGGACGATGATGGCCAGGTGCTCGTCAGTGACGAGGGTGGTCGCGCGCGCCGCGATGTCGCGGACCTCACCGACGGCGCCAGCGATTTCGACGCGATCGCCGATCCGGATCGGCCGCTCCAGCAGCAGAATCAGTCCGCTGAAGAAATTGCTCGTGATGTTCTGCAGGCCGAATCCGAGTCCGACGCCAAGGGCCCCGACGAGCACGTTCAAAGATGTGAGATTGATGCCGGCGGCTTGCAGAATGACGAGCGTGCCAAGGCTGATGACACCATAGCGAGTGATGGCTCCGAGCGCTTCGCGGAGTCCCACGTCGACTCCGCGTCGCGCCAGCACATGATTCGTGAACCAGTGCGTGATCCGCCGCGTGAGCCACACAAGGGCTACGAGCAGCGCGATGACGATCAGCAGCTTCAGAGGAGTGATCTGGCTGCCAGCAATTCCGACGTTCAGAAACGCGCCAATACGATCGAAAGCAGTCACGTGGCGCCCTCCAGGGACAGCTATTCCGCTCCGTGCAGCAGCCGTGCCGTAAGTTCACTCGTGAACTCATCAATTGTTTTTGAGCGTGGCGTCAGGCTAAGCAGCGAAAATCTCGGACGCGGAAGGTTGCGTAGGTGCGGTAACGGTTGGATCTGCGGTAACGGTTCGATCCGCCGCGGCCGCAAACGCGCTTACAGCATGGACATGTTTCCTGACCGAGTCGTGAAAGGCGCATATCGCACGACGGTGTCTGCTCAGAGTCTCGGTATCGGGCGACCCGTGGCGCAGCGCCCGGCATTCCTGCGCCAGAGCGTTCGCCATCTCCCTCAGACAGCGTGATTCAGCAACGAGGTACTGAAGTTCGTCAAAATCGGTTTGTGAATTCGCGTTGCGACGATGCGGGATGCCAAAGACCCAGCCGCAGCTAGGGCAATACCGGTAGACCACTGACTCGCTCGCGATCATGACCTCAGCGTCGCTGGCACCACACCGGCTGCAGACCGGAGTGGACGGCTGCTCAGCCATACACACTCGTACCTGAAAGGTGTATAGCACCGCGAGTCACGCCGCCCAATACAGGGAATTACTGATCCGAGCAGTATCAGTACGATTTCGCGAACCAGGCGTGCGTCGTCGCTGCGCCGCCGCACTTCAGGCATTTCTTCCCTGACGCCGAACTCGCGTTAAACGGAATATTCCGGATCGTCGCCTGCGTCTCGGCCTTGATTTCCGCTTCGCACTTCGCTGACCCGCACCAGGGCGAGATGACGAAGCCGGGACGACCGTCCATGACCTGCTTGAACTCATCGTAGCTGTCGGTCTCGGTCGTGTGCTCGGTACGGAACTGGACGGCGCGATCGAAGAGCGCTTTCTGAATGGTCACGAGCATCTCCTCGACCTTCGCAGCCAGCCCATCCATGGGCACGAACGACTTCTCGCGGGTGTCGCGGCGCGCCAGCACCACCTGCGACTTCTCCAGATCCTTCGGGCCGATTTCCATGCGCAGCGGCACGCCCCGCATTTCCCACTCGTTGTACTTCCAGCCGGGCGTCTGCGAATCGCGATCGTCGATCATCACGCGGATGCCGCGGCCGACGAGCTGATCGCGGATCTCACGGGCCTTGGGAACGATCGTCTCCTTCCAGTTGCCGCGTGGAATCGGAATGATCACGACCTGATACGGCGCGACGCGCGGCGGCAGGATCAGTCCTCCGTCGTCACCGTGCGTCATGATGACGCCGCCGATCATCCGCGTGGAGACGCCCCAGGACGTACCGTAGACGTACTGTACGGACTTGTCGCGCGCCTGGAATTTGATGTCGAACACCTTGGCGAAGTTCTGACCGAGATTGTGCGATGTGCCCGCCTGCAGCGCGCGGCCGTCGCGCATCAGTCCCTCAATCGAATAGGTTCGCTCGGCACCCGCAAACTTCTCGCTTTCGGTCTTCTGGCCATCGATCACGGGCATGGCCAGCTCGGTCTCGGCGAAATCCTTGTAGACGCCGAGCATCTTCAGCGTCTCTTCCTGCGCCTCTTCCGCGGTTTCGTGCGCGGTGTGCCCTTCCTGCCAGAGGAACTCGGTCGTGCGGAGAAACAGACGCGTCACCTTCTCCCATCGCACGACGTTCGCCCACTGATTGATCAGGATCGGCAGGTCGCGCCACGAGTGCACCCATTTCGCGTACATCGTGCCGATGATCGTCTCGGACGTGGGGCGCACGACCAGCCGCTCCTCGAGCGGCTCGTTGCCGCCCTGCGTCACCCACGCCACCTGCGGAGCGAACCCCTCGACGTGATCGCGCTCCTTCATCAACAGGCTCTCGGGAATGAACAGCGGAAAATACGCGTTGACGTGGCCGGTCGCTTTGAAGCGGCGATCGAGCGCCTGCTGCATCAGCTCCCAGACGGCGTAGCCGTACGGCCGGATTACCATGCAGCCTTTCACCGGCGAGTAATCCGCCATCTCGGCGCGGCGCACGACGTCGATGTACCAGCGACCGAAGTCGTCGGACTGCTTGGTGATTTCGGTTGGGAGGTCAGGAATCTCGGTTTCGTTGGACATCAGAAATGTGTCTTCGCCATTTTATGTCGTCGCGATCGGGAAAGTCCGAGCGAAAGTGCCCGCCGCGGCTCTCCTGACGACGTACAGCCGCGCGCGCAATCAGCAAGCCGACGGTGACGATGCTCCGCAGGCGTCGGAATTCACGAGTCGAAATGCTGGACTCCGGCGCATGCTGTACGAGCGAATGCCACGTCTCGAGCTGCGCGATCGCAGTCTCCATCCTGCCGCGGTCTCGCAGCAGTCCGCAGTTGCTCCACATCAGCGCCCGAACATCGTCGCTGGATGGCAGATCGATCCCAGACACGGGTCGCGAACCCTCGGCCCAGCTGACCACTTCCTGCGTGCGCAGCTTCGCGCATCGCAGCGGCTCCGTCATCGCGTACGCCGCGCGCGCACCGAAGACCAGGCCCTCGAGCAGCGAATTGCTCGCCAGTCGATTGGCGCCGTGCACACCGGTGCAGGCCGCTTCGCCAGCCGCAAATAGTCCCTGCACCGATGTGCGGCCATCGAGATCCGTTTCGACGCCGCCCATGATGTAGTGCGCTGCCGGACTCACAGGGATACGATCGTTTGCGAGATCGAGGCCCGCATCCGCACACGCCTTCGTGATGGTCGGAAAGCGTTCGTGCACGAACGCGGCATGCATGTGGGCGAGCGACAGATAGACGGCCGCGTGCGTCCGTTCCATCTCTCGCACGATCGCGCGTGACACGATGTCGCGCGGAGCCAGTTCCTCCGCGGCGTCGTATCGCTGCATGAACCGCTCGCCCGCCTCGTTGACGAGACGCGCGCCTTCGCCGCGCAGCGCTTCGGACAGCAGAAAGCGCGGGCTGCCAGCCATGCTCATGACCGTCGGATGGAACTGGATGAACTCGAGATCCGATACGCGTGCGCCTGCCCGCCCTGCCATGGCAATGCCATCGCCCGTCGCAATCGACGGGTTAGTGGTTTCACGAAACACCTGACCGGCGCCGCCGCTTGCCAGCAGCGTCCGCGAGGCGTTTACGATGCCGCTGCCACTGTCGCCGACGCACCGTGCGCCGCTGCACCTGCCGCCGTCGATGAGCAGGTCCGTGGCGCTCGCATCCTGCAGCACACGGATACGTCTGTTGCAGCTGACGCGCGACCACAGCAGGCGCCCGATCTCCCGTCCCGTCGCATCGCGGGCATGCAGCACGCGACGAACACTATGCGCGGCCTCGCGTCCGAGCGATGGAGACCCATCGGGTGCGCGATCGAATTGCGCGCCCCACTCGAGCAGCTGCAGGACGTACTTCGGTCCTTCGTGCACCAGCACATCAACCGCGTCGGGATCGCAAAGACCGTCGCCGGCCTTCAGTGTGTCTTGTGCGTGCAGCGCTGGAGAATCATCTCGACCGATGGCCGCGGCAATACCACCCTGCGCGTAGCCGGTGTTGCTCTCCTCCGGATCGGCCTTCGTGAGAATGATCACATCACCAGCATCGGCAAGCGCGAGCGCCGCGCGCAGCCCGGCGATGCCGCTGCCGATGACGAGGAAGTCTGCGTGTACATCCACTGGGTTATGCTACCAATGCAACAATGCCCGAAGCTCAGGGCTCGACGCTCAACGCCGCGACCCGCCTCGATGTCGACACGGGCGCGCGCTCATCCGCAATCTGGATCGGTGAAGGCATCGTCGATCAGCTCGCCGGACTGCTCGATGCGCACGGCGTCGGCAAGCGCCGATTCATCGTGTCGAGTCCCATCATCTGGCGCTTTCACGGCAAGCAGCTGCAGCGCCTGGTGAGCGGCGCCGAACCGATTCTCATCCCCGACGGTGAGCGCTACAAGAACCTGCAGTCGGTCTCACGCATCTACGAATCGTTGATCCGCGCCGGCGCCGATCGCGGAAGCGCGATCGTGGCCGTCGGAGGCGGCGTGATCGGCGACACGGCGGGCTTCGCGGCGGCCACGTTTCTCCGCGGCATCGCGCTGGCGCATGTGCCGACGACGCTTCTGGCGCAGGTAGACAGCTCGATTGGCGGCAAGGTGGGCGTCAATCACGCGCTCGGCAAGAACATGATCGGCGCCTTTCATCAACCCGCCGTTGTCGCCATCGATCCGCTGCTGCTGACAACGCTGCCGAGGCGCGAGTTCCGATCAGGCCTGTACGAAGTCGTCAAATACGGGATGATCGCCAGCCGCGAGCTGTTCGATCGCGTAGCCCATCACACGAAGGAGATCTTCGCGAGAGATCCGGACGTTCTGCTGCCGGCAATCGTTGAATCGTGCCGCATCAAGGCCAAGGTCGTCTCGGAAGACGAACGCGAGAGCGGCCTGCGCCGCATCCTCAATTTCGGCCACACGGTCGGGCACGCGCTCGAGGCCGTGACCAAATACCGCCGGTATCGACACGGCGAAGCAATTGCTCTCGGAATGCTCGCTGCCGCTGACCTCGGCGTCGTTCGCGGAGCGCTGGCGGAACGCGAGCGTCAGGCGCTGGCGCAGCTCGTTGCCCAGCTTGGTCCGCTGCCGGCGGTCGCGGATCTGTCCATCGACGAAGTGCTCGAAGCGATCCGGCGCGATAAGAAAGTCGTCAACGGCCGCCTACATTTCGTGCTGGCGATCGAAATCGGCGCGACGATGACGGTAGACGACGTGACGGAGGAGGAACTGCGCGGCGTGTTGAGACGACTGGGGGTTCACTAGATCCGCCTGAACGCGGATCCGGCGTAGGAACGATGCGCATTCATCAGATCTCGATCCGGACGAAAGACACTGCACGAGCCGTTGCCTTCTATCGAGACGTGCTCCGGCTGAAGCTGCTCTTCGAGGCGCCGCCCCAGCTCGCGTTTTTCGACTGCGGCGGCGTGCGGTTGATGCTGTCGCCGGCAGAACCCGAATTCGATCATCAAGGGTCGGTCATCTACTTCGGCGTGGAGGACATCAAGGCCGAGCACGCGCGGCTATCGGCAGCGGGAGTGACGTTCCGCACCGAGCCGCACATGATTGCGAAGCTGCCGGACCGTGAGGTGTGGCTGACTGACTTCCTGGATTCCGAAGGAAACGTTCTCGCGTTGATGTCAGAGCCGCGGATTTAGGCGGTCTCCGCGATCCCGTACTCGCGTACCTTCCCCGTCAGCGCCTTGAACGAAATCTGCAGCGCTTCGGCCGCCTTCTGCTTGTTCCCGCCAGCATCCTGCAGCGCCTGCTCGATCTTCCGGCGCTCCACTTCCACGGTCACGCGGCGCGTCGCCTCCTGCATCGAACCGGCCAGATCGATCTGATCCCACGGGCTGACCGGCACAGGCACGCTGCCCGTGCGGAACGATAGGTTCAAATGCCGCGGCTGAATCGTGTCGGCGTCACACAGAATCACCGCCCGCTCGATGCAGTTCTGCAGCTCGCGCACGTTGCCCGGCCACGGATACCTCTGCAGCTCGTCGAGCGCAGCCGACGCGAAGTGCACTTTCTTGTTCAAATCGCGCGAGAACTTGTCGACAAAGTGCCGCGCCAGCGTGGCAATGTCCCCCGGCCGATCGCGCAGCGGCGGAATGGAGATGGGAAATACCGACAGCCTGAAATAAAGGTCTTCCCGGAACTGCTTCGTCGCGACCGCCGTCTTGAGGTGGCGGTTGGTCGCGGCGACCACACGCACGTCAACGTGCAGCGACTGCGTGCCGCCCACGCGCTCGAAGCGTTTCTCCTCCAGCGCGCGCAGAATCTTCGCCTGCAGGGCCAGGGGCAGGTCGCCGATTTCGTCCAGGAACAACGTGCCGCGATGCGCCAGCTCGAAGCGTCCCGGCTTGCGCGCCCCCGCTCCTGTGAACGCGCCCTTCTCGTGGCCGAACAGCTCCGTTTCGAGAAGCGTATCGGGAATGGCCGCACAGTTGATGGCGACAAACGGGCCGTCTGCCCGACTGCTCAATGCATGCAGGCCGCGCGCGAAAAGCTCCTTGCCTGTGCCGCTCTCGCCTTCGAGCAGCACCGTGGTGTCGGTGCCGGCCGCGCGATGCAGCTGCTGCGATACCTGAAGCAGCTTGGGATCGTCGCCGATGATCCGGGGCGCACCACGCCGTTCCGCGAGTTCCTGCTTCAGCAGCACGTAATCGGTCGCCATCCGCCGCTGCGCGATGGCACGCGCGACGAGCAACAGCAGATGATCGGGGTCAACGGGCTTGGCGAGGAAGTCCATGGCGCCTTCCTTCATCGCCGTCACGGCATCCTGGATGCTGCCGTACGCCGTCATGACGACCACCGGCAGCTCGGGATCGAGCTCCTTCGCGGCGCGCAGCACCGCGAAGCCGTCGCCCTCAGGCAACTTCAGGTCCGTCAGCACGACGCCGGGGCGCGCCTGGTCGAGCTGCTGGACCGCCGACGGTTGGTCCACGGCCTCGACAACGAGGTGGCCCTGCGCTTCGAGCGCATGCCGCAGCATGGTTCGCAGCGAATCTTTGTCTTCTACGAGGAGAACGGGTGTGGACTGCAGCAGTTATCTCCGGACGCGTCCATAGTTTCGGCCGAACAAGGTACGGGCTTCAACGCCAGAGGATGGTTTCAATCGCGCGGACGCCTTGCGCATCGGGCGGCAGACGCATGATCGTCACCTGCACGCTGCGTCGATTTCCGCCCGGACCTGCGGCCATGGACTCCAGGACGAGCACATCCCGATTTCCGTTCGGGTCCGGCGAGACGGTGACCATAGTGCCGAACCGTGAATCGAGCGAGTTGGTCTGCACGACATCCACCAGCCGCGCGACCACGAACGTCGTTGTGCCTGCCGCAGCGACCGTATTCCAATCCTGTATGGTGCGAAGTCGGCTGATGGCGAGGTCGATTCCGGCCTCCGCCGTATAGAGCGTCTGAACGCCATCGCGGTGATTCGCCGCAATCGACGACTCCGTCATCGTCGTCAGCGTGAGGCCGCCGCTCAAGGCAAGCATCAAGAGAATCGCCATCAACGACGTCAGGAGCGCCATCTACCGGGCAAAGAGTGAGTTGCGTAATGCGGCGTGGAGCACGATGTCGTCGTCGGGCACGAACAGACGAAGCGAGGGTGCCGTCGCCTGCAGCCGCAGGGCGATGCGGACTTCGCATATCCGAAGGACGTCCATGTCGAACCGACGGTGAGTGGCGTCCTCGGTCCACGGACCGTCAACCAGAGTGGCGGGATCCACGGTGACCAACGCCGTACCGGGGACCGATGCTGGAGCGAGATAGTCGAATGTGAGCCGCACGACATGGTCAATCATCGGTAGATCGCTCCGACCACCGTCGTACTGCATCAATTGCAACGTGTCACGCTTCCAATAATACGTGGTCATCGCCGTGCCAATGACCGCAATCGTGTCGGGCCGGTAATAGATGCCCGCAAGTCCGTCGTCTCGGACCGCACCGATTCGATACGGCCGCACCGAAGTGGCCACGCGGAGATCGTTCGTGAGCGCGTCGGCGGCCGCGCGCAACCGCTGATGCATGTCGCCGGCATCACCCTGTGCGCGAACGACTGCCTGAACCGGCGTCACGACCGTCAGAACCGCGCCAAGCACGAGCACCGAGAGGGTGCTGGCGATCAGCAGCTCGATCGTGGTCATGGAATGTGCTTCGTTCGCAGCGCCACCAGGCGCGTTGCGCTGCCGCGCGTCGTGACGACGATGTCTATGACGGCGACGTGTTCCGGATCGGATGCAAGGTCGCCGATTGTCCACTCACGTGTGACGCCGGGCTCGGGCGAATCGCTGCCGCTCGCCTCGAGTGCCGTTGCCGAAGATGCGCGGAGATCTTCGACCTTCTGTGCGGCGAGCAGTGTCGCGTGCGTCAGGCGGCCGGCTGCATCGTTGGCCGACACACATAGAGCAAGGACCTGCGCGAGCGAGAAGAGGGCGGTGGCAAGAATCGACGCTGCGACAAGTGATTCGGCGAGCACGCCTCGTCAGTCGCAATCATCCTGCCTGACCGCAGCCGCCGCATTTGCCAGGTAAAGAGCCAACGAGCCGCGCTCAGCCTGAAGTTTCTGCCGCAGCGCGGCTCGAGGAACTGGTCAGAAACTGAAACGCTTACCGGTACCAGGATGCCGGAACGCCCGCCTTCCGCGCCTCTTCCTGGGCGTCGGTAATCGCTTTCGTCTGAACTTTGATCTCCTGATTGACGCGATCGAGCTCCGCAAGTGCCTTCTGGCGATCGCGCTCGATGACCGCGCGCTGTGCGGGATCTGATCGCGCACTGAAGTCCGCCGTCAATGCGTTGATGCGGCTCTGAAGCGCATCAGCAAATGTCTTGGACCGCTCCAGGGTCGTGCGAGCCTCGGAGAGACGATCTTTCCAGTACTTCTCGTCCTTCTTTTGATCGTCGGCCGGCTTATCGCCCTGTTGAGGCTGCGCCGCCGATGGCGGCGTCGCGTTCGGCTGTCCCGCGTCGCCGGCCGGTGTCGGCGCCGGTGCGCCGGTCGAAGAGGACTGATCGGGATGCAGACTTTCGTTGGTGTACAGCTTTCCCGGGTTCTTGACCGCCTTGCGTCGCGCTTCTTCCTTTCGCGCCAGGTCGCCGAGCGACTGGGCGGACACCGCCGTTGCGCACAGCGTCACGGCGGCAATCACGACGGCGGCAAGAGGAGCTTTGATGCTCATGGCTTCATTTTCCCGCCAGTTCGGCGAGGCGTGCTTTTACTTTTTCGGCTTCAGCTGAGCCCGGCTCCAGTTCCAGATAGCGGCGGTACGCCGCGGCCGCATCCTGCGGCCTGGACGCCGCCTCGAGCGCCAATCCATATGAGAGCTGAAAATCCGGCTGGCCGGGCGCAAGCGCTATCGCCCGCTCGTAGGCGGGCAATGCCGCCTTCACATCTCCATTCGCCTGCAGCGCCTGCGCGAGGTTGTACTGCGTCGCGTAGTCGTCGGGGAACAGCTGCCCCGCCCGCCGATAACCGGCGATTGCAGGATCCCACTGTTTCAGCTGCGCGTATGCACGTGCGCGGTTGAACTGATATGCCCATGCGTCAGGCGTCAATTCCACCGCCTTGTCCAGGTACGCGATCGCCTCTTGTGCCCGACCGAGGCGCACCAGCACCTGTCCGAGATTGTTCAACGCGCGTGGATCATCGGGATGCTCTGCAACCGCCGCCTGATACGCCTCCAATGACCCCTCGAAGTTCCCGGTGTTATAGGCGCGCTCGCCGCCGACGAGTCCGGCCGCCGCAATCGGCGTTGCTACACCCGCCGCGGGTTCGACGTCCGATGGCAATCGCACCGGCACCGGCGCGTGCGCATCGGAGGCGGTTGTCGCGCGCGTCGTTGATGCAGGTGCAGTGGGTTTAGTACTGTTGAAAATGACGAGGCTGAGTCCCGCGACCGCTACGCATCCGACCACGATACCGATGGTCAGCCATTGATTCGAGGCCGTCGTGGCGGTGGCGGGAGCTTGCTTGGCGACCAGCGGCTCGCGACACCGCGGACAGCGTGCGCGGTCGGCCTTGACCTTCGCGCCACACGCGGCGCAAATGACCGCGTGCGCCACCTATCGCACCTCACGCCATGACAGGATGCGGACGCCTACCTGGCCGACGCCATTGTTGTAGTCATTCGGGTCGCCGAACATTTCCGCCTTCGTGCCCGCCGAGAAGAACAGATGCTGATCGACGACGAACGGAGCGGTTGCGCGCGCGCCCGTGATGGTTTTCGCCTTTACCGAATCGGCGCCGCTGAGGCCGCCATCGCCGGTCGTATCGTAGGCAGGTCCGCCGATGTAGGTCAGCGCGTACAACGTCGCATCTGGCATCGTGCAGGGGTTCGCCGCGTGAAACGTCGTCGTCGTAAAGAACACGATGTCACCGGCAACTGCGGGGAACGAGGTCACCTTCTCCTCATCCGCCGTGCTGTTCGCTACCGCGGTCAAGTTGATGGTGAAACTTTGCTGGCCAGTGACGCCGTCGTCAAGGAAGCCAATCAACTGGTACGACTGGTTCACGCCATTCGATGGCAGAAGGTCGCTTCCCGTTCCGAAGAAGATGTACTGCTGCGTCCCGCCGACGGTCACGCTCGCCATCGATGAGAACAGCGGCTGCACGGCGCCGACCTTCTTCGGGGTGCCGTGTCCACTCGACAGGCTGGCGTTGAACAGCATCACCGGATCGCCGGTAAAGGACGGCGTACCGCTGTTGTCCGTCTGAATGTTGAAGCGCCACACGCGCCCATCGAGATCCCCGATATAGACCTTGTTGATGAAGCGCGAGTCGGCAGGACCGGTGGCGACCGGGTCGGCTTGCAGCGCATTCTTCATCACCTGACAGTTGTTCACCGACGAGGCCGCACAGTCATCGACGGTTTCGGCTGTGCCGTCGCTGCCGACGTCCTTATAGGCGTCGACGAGCCCTGTCTCGATGTCGAGGACATACAAGGTCGTCCCCGCGACGACGTCGCCGCGGTTGCTCTGGTGCTGACGCGTATAAGTCAGGAATCCCGAGCCCGCGATCACCGTGAACTTGCCGCTGGAATTCACCGCCTGGCCGACCGCAGGGTCCGACCACGTCTGGCCAACGCTCTTCTCGACGTCCGTCGCAGTGCTGCTGATATCGCCGTAGACCGTCGCGCCGCGCGGATCATCGGCGCCCAGACAGCTACTCGTAACAGCCGTGCAGACCGTGCCATCCGACAATCTCGTATAGAGAATCGTGTAGTCGAACTTCGACATGCGCGGGAAGCTCCACTTGAGCGGCACGCTCGTGGCGTTCGAGAAGTACGACAGAGATGACGAGATGGTGTTTTCCGTTGGTGTGACGTACGTCGCCATGCTGTCCAGCGTCACGTCGAACGCTTGATAGAAGGTGCCGCCGGCGCCCTGTCCCATGATCAGATAGGTTCGCCACGCGTCGCCGATCTTGACGTCCGCGACCTTCGGCGAGCCGTCCATCAGATAGTCGAACTGGCCGACCGGCTGCCCATCGACGAGCGTTTTCAGCTTAGGCAGCATGTTGAACGGGATGTAAGCCCACACCTCGATGCCCAGACGCGCATCGATTGCGTGCAGCATGCCGTCGTTGGCGGCAATCCACACGATGGTGCGGCGATCTTTGTTCGCGGTGGCGAAGCTCGGATAGTCCGCATCCGGCGGCGGATCGAGGGATGGCGGGTCCATGATGGCAGGGGTGCCCGAGACCATCGCGCCGAGCGGCAGCGCACGCACTTTATCGATCACGGTAGTGGCATTGAACGTCGCCGGCACACTCGCCGCGCCGGCCAAGAACGGCCCCAGTGTCGCAGCCTGCGTGCTGTCGAATTTCACCATCGTGCCGTCGGCCAGCGAGGTGTAGATGTTCCGGCTGGATGTCGCGAGCGAGGAACAGGCGCCGCTTGTCGTCGTCCCCGGAGCGCACGCGACCCACAGACGCGTGCCGTCCTGCGAGAACTTGTATCCCGACGACTTCGTGGAGTCGGCGACGGGTTTGTAGACACGGAACGCGCGAAGCCGCGTTTCAAAGCCAGGCAGTTCGAACGCTGTCGTAATCAGCACGTTCGTGCGCTGCGGAATGAGGTTGCCTTCCTTGTCGTAGACCTTCGTGTTCGACAGGTTGGTGCCGTTGATGTCCTTGGCGTCCTCGAGGTTGACGGTGCCGGCAATCGGACTCGTGACCTGAAATTCGCTCTCGGTCGTGTTCGAGTTGCACTCGGCGTAGCGCTGGAACGCATGCTGAGTGGCGTAGTTGAGCGCGCTCACGAATTCGGGCACAGCGGATCCCGCCGGCGTGGCGTCGATGTTCGACTTGGTGATTTCGAAGTAGCGGCCGCCGCTGTTGGTGGCGATGAGCGCGAGGTTCGCCGACTCGGATGCCTGTGGCGCAATCGCGATCACGTAGACCGGCACGTGCCGGCTCGAAATGTTGAGGAAGCTCGACCCCTTGGCTGCCGTTGTCGCTGCAGTGGCGCCCGACGTCGTCGTGCCCTCGCCGCCGGCGACGACCATGATGATCACGTTATTTCGGCATTGCGTGTCCGCCGTGATCAGTCGAGTGACCTCGGTCTTCGCATCATCGAGCATGAGGCCAAGCGGGCGGTCCGTCTGCGTGCTGGTGGTGTTGCTGGCCGGAATGAGGCCGCCGGATACCTGCAGCGCCGCCGTCGGACTCGAGGGGCTGGACGGCACTGCGATGGCTGACCTGATGCTCGTATTCGCGCCCGACGCATCAGCCGCGACCACGTTAAAGTTCACATTGTTCGTGCCGGCGACCGCGGCAGCATTGTTTCCGCTGACCGTCGTCTTCATGTAGTACCAGATGCCTTTGCCGTTGCTCGATTTGCCCGTGTCGCTCGCCAGCTGACTGGCGGCGGCGATAAGCGCTGCATCGTTCGCCAGCTTGTTGTTCGGCGCAGTGCCCCACGCCGGGCTCGTCTGGCGCGTCTTCATCAGGCCGAAGCGAACGACGTTCGTGTTCTCGTCGATCACCTGCGTGATCGCGCGCCGCGCAACCATGAACCGTGTTGGCGTGTAGAACGTGCTGTAGCCTGACGCCAGGTTGCCGACCGCCACGATCGAATCCGCGGCAAAATCGTAGGTCACGCCGCTGACGTTCGTCGCCGCGGTATAGGTGCGGTTGACGAACTTCCGATAATACGGCGCGTTGTTCTGGTTGGCGATGTTGACGCCCGAGCTGAGGCCGAGCGCTGTCTGCCACGCGAGGTCGCTGCCGCTGTTGCTCCACTTGTACTGGTTCGGGTCGTAGTAGGCGCCATCGGCATCGGAGAGCATGCCGGGCCCCATGTCGATCATGAACAACACGTTGGGGGCGACGCGTTTCAGAAACAGCAGCGGATCGAGCTGCGCGGACGCATTCGTCGCCCAGAGCGCGGCGACCGCCGCCGTGAACAGCAGCCACTGCCGCGGCCGGCCCACACGGCGCCGCGACATCGTCGCTACATCGGGAGAGGAAGTACGACTACTCATTGGATCGTTCCTGTCGTCAGCGACAGCTCCTTCTGCGTAAGCGCCTTGCCGGGCGTCTGCACTGCCGCCTTACGGGCGCGGCGGTTCTGTTCGTCCTGTCCGCGCTGGCCCGTGTACCCGCGCTCGATTTCCGTCGTATCCGTGCGCGCGATGGTCACTTCGATGACGCGCTTCGCGCCGAACGGACCGTAGGCTTCGGCGTGCATCGCAAGCACGCCAAGCCCAGGGTTGGCATCGCAGCCTGGATCGTTACCAGCGCCGCAGTTGACGCCCGGCTGACCGTCCATCGTCGGATCGTTGTCGGTCTCCGACGGGTCGTCGGCGATCCAGACGACCACATAGTCTTTGGAGTTGATCGTGTCGGTCGGCAGCATGTCCGATATGGGGCCGTAGGCGTAGAGCTGCCAGCGCGGATTGTTCAGGCCCCAAGGTCGATCGTCGGTAAAGGTGTTCAGCTCCTCGTCGCTGCAGCCGTCGACCTTTCCGCAATCGAGCATGTTGGTGGCCTTGTCGAGATCGAGCTGCGAACCATCCGGCAGCGTTCTCACGCCGCTCGGCGAACCGTCAACGAACGCGGAGCGAACGTTGCCCTGCAGGATTTCGTTCCAGTCGGGAACCGTCAGGATGTCGTCCATGACGCGCTCGACGGCGGCGTCGGCGGCATAGAGTGCCTCGGTGCCCTGGCTGTAGTTGGCCGAAATCTTGGTCTCGGTCGTCGTGGTCATGACGAGCGTGAGACCAAGCGCCATCAGCAGCATCATCGCCATGAGGGCGACGATCAACGCCAGGCCGTCTTCCCGGCGAACGCGGACGTGCAATGAAAGGGGCTTCTGCATCGTTACCGTCCGAGCGTCATGTTGCGGGGCGTAACCGAGAACTGAATTTCCTGGTCGGGCACCAGTCGTTCAGGGCTCGTCGCCGTTCCGCCGTGCGTGAAGAGCATGCCGGCAGGACCGCGGAGTGCCGACAGTGCCGCCTGTACTCGCATCGTCACGCGTATGCGACGGATGCGAAGAAGATCGGCGTCGAAGCGATTCGGATAGTTCGTCACATCCTGACCGGGACACCACGGTCCATCGGTGAGCATCGCTTGTGTCAACTCGACCTGCCCGTAGCCGGAGGCGAGCGTGTCCATGCGAGGCACCTGGACGCCGTTGACCACCTTGAAGGCGCAGTTCTCACCCTGCAGATATCCGCCGGTGCCATCCTTCGAAAGACATGGAGGCTTGGGGCCGTAGGTCGTGAACGGACCTTTCTCGTCCGCGTTGCATAGCGACTTGCCGGGGACAAGCATGGGCGGCAGCGGATCGCCGAAGTACGCGAACTGCAGCTTGATGACGTTGTCAACCACTGGCAGATCGGTCTGACCGCCGTCGTAGTGCATCAACTGATACGTGCCGCTGGTTGCGTCGTTCTTCAGGTAATAGGTGTGCACCGCAACTTCGGTAATCTGCGCGCTGCCGGAGTCGTACGCCGACGACAGCTTTCCGCTGTGCTGGAGATGCAGCGCCTCGTCCTGCACGTTGGTAATCGTCGTCATGTCCCAGCTGCCGTCCACGTCGTAGACGAGCACGTGCTGGTTGTCTCTGAAGCCGCAGAGCTGGTCGTGCTTGTCGGTGCCGCAGTTTCGCATCGGCTCGACGTCGATCTCCTGCGCGTTGCCACCGCCGAAGTTCTTGATGACGGTGGTCTGCGCCGGAGTCGGCGGCACATACATCAGGCTGATCGTGTCGGATCGGTAGTAGACGCCGCCGGCGGGATCTGGATTCAGATCGCCCGAACGGTATGGCATGATCGGCGCGAAGTAGTTATAGAGCGCGCCCGCGCTCGATCCCATGTAGGTGCCGGCGCCGGCCATGATGATGTCCTTGGTCAGCACGTCAACGCCGATGCGCATCCGCTGCTGCATATCAGACGCCTCCGGCTGCGCCTGATACGTGCCCTCTGCCGGATTCATCATCGCGAAGATGGCCCCTGTGACCGCCATCATGACGGTGGTCGCCACCAGCAATTCCATCAGTGAGAAGCCGGCACGTGACGAACGTGCGACTGCCATCACTGCGCCTTCCTCGTGCGTACGGCAATCATGCGGGCCTCCTCGGGCAGCCGCGACACGTTGCCGTCGTTGGCCTGCCCGCGATCCTTGTTGCGCGTCACCAGCACCTGGAGCACGAGCGTGTTGTTGGGGTTCGTCGGCAGCGGTGTCACCGACCACCGGCGCGTATAGACCACCTGTTGCTGCTGGTTCTGCGCGTTGGAAATCTTGTTGCCGTAGGCGTCGATGTAATCGACCCAGCCCGTGGTGTCTTCCTTCAGAGTCGTCGTCGCCGAAGGCTTGAGACCCGTCCCGCCCGTGGCTTCCACCGGCGACACCGCGGTGTTGCTCGATGTATCGCTGATCGGCAGGCCCTGCGTGTCGAAGCCCCAGACGAGCGAGCGCAGCTCCTCCAGCTTCTGCTCCGCCAGCACCGCGGCGTACGTCGTGTTGCGCGAAGACACATTGGTGCGCGTTGACAGCGCAAACAGCTCCGCGAGCGTCACGATCGCCGTCGCCATGAGCGTCGTGGCGACAAGCGTCTCGACCAGCGAGAAGCCGGAGCGACTACTGAACGAGTTGGATTTTTCCAAGGCCATTCACCGAGATCATTTTTTCTTCGGTGCCTTTACGCACTTTGATGGTCGCGCCGGTGGACGCATCGAGCTGCGACCACGGAGTCTCACCGGATAGCTGCTTATGCACCGTACCGTCGGGCCAGAATTCGAGAGTGGCAACCGCACTGAAGTCCACCTGCGACGGCAGCGAGCGCACGGCCCCGTCGTGGTTCGGACGCGTCACGGGATCGTTGTCGTTCGCCGGAACCTTCCACTTGCTGTCGCTGCAGCGGTCGCTGGCGCTGTCATCCGTGTCGGGGCTGCTCGGCGTGCCGATCAATTCAACGACGCGGTATTTCCCGGCCTCCGGGCAGTTGAAACGGATGCGCATCGGCCGGTTCGAACTGACCGCGATCAACCGCGCGCTGTTCATCTCGACCATCACTTCGCGCTGCGCTTGACCGAGCTTCATGCCGGACGTGACGTCGATGATCGTCGGCAGCGCTGCCGCCATGAGGATCGTCATCACCGTCATCGTCACGATCATGTCGACGAGCGTGAAGCCGGCACGAGATTGAATGTTCGCCATCGTTCTTCTTGTGTTGGGAGGGCTCGAGGAGTGGTCGAACCGCCCGTTGGCCGTCATCCGCGCAACCGCTCTGCCATGATGTGGTTACAGAAATGGTCGCGTGCCGTATTCGCGCAAGACACTGAATCCGTGGAGGTTGCAGGGCGAAATGCCCCCCCGGCGGAGGGGTGTTGGGGATCTGCCCGTGTTGCGATCTGAGACCCGAACTTACAGGGCTGAAACTGTGTGCGGCGTCGCCAGCCGAAACGTCAACTCGATTGATGCACCACCGGCACTACTCTCGCCGATGGCAACGCGGCCGTGATGCGTCAGGACGATTTTTTGAACGATCGCCAGCCCCAAACCTGTTCCGCGAGAGCGCGTCGTAAAGAACGGACGGAACACCTTGTCGCGCTGCGGAACGGGAATCCCGGGGCCGTTGTCGTCTATGTTTATGCGGCAGATGCCATGACCGGCATCTGTGGAGCCGCTGATTCGGATGACCGGCGTGCGACCCGCCGACGCAGACGCCTCCGCAGCGTTTCGAATCAGGTTGCTGAACACCTGGCGCAGCAGGAGCTCATCGCCGTCAATCGTCGCAAGCGCGCCATCCGTGTCGATGTGCGTCCCGGCGGGTAATTCGTGCTGCAGCTCCTCAGCCACGCGGCGAGCGACGCGCCCGAGATCCACGGGCGCCAGTGATAGCTGCTCGGGCCGCGCGAAATTCAGGAAATTCGTGACGACGCTTCCGAGCACGTCGGCTTCCTGTCGGATGCCTTCCACGTACGGACGGTATTTTTCGGGAAGGGCGTTCGGATCCAGCAAGCGGCTGTAGCCGTGGATAGTCGCCAGACCGTTTCTGAATTCATGCGCGATTCCCGCCGTCAACTCTCCAAGCCGCGCGAGCGTTTCTTTTAATCGCAGCTGCTCCTCGAGCTCCACGACATCAGTGAGATCAGAGAAGAGACAGATCGCGCCTCGTGTATTGCCAGGACCAGCGAGCGGCGAGACGGACACGCCAAGATGCTTCCCTTCGGCGTCTACAGAACGGCGGAAGATTGGTTGACCCGTGGAGAGGCATTCGCCGATCACCCCGGCGAGCGGTGATGCGGCGGCGAGGACCTCGGTGTAGGAAGCGCCCAGTGGATCGGCGGCCACGTCCAGCAGACGCGCAGCGGCGGGATTGAGCACCTCGATCTTGCCGGATGCGTCGACCACCAGCAGCCCCGACGTCAGGCTGTCGACAATCTGGCCGCGCAGCAGGTCCGATGCCGCGGCGCGCTTGCTCATCGCCTGCTCCTGCGCCTTGAGCTTGCCGACCGCCTCCTGCAGTGCGGCCGACAGCATCGTCGTATTGGCACCGCCGTCACGCAGGTTTCGGCGCGCATCACGCGCGCCAGCGAACACACGCAACACGGCAAACGTCATCGTGCCGACAAGCATCGCGACGACGGCGGTCAGACCGAGGAGTGCGTACCCGAACTGTGTCATCAGGCGAGTCCGGCCCAGGTGAGATACGCGTGCACGACCTGCTGATACGCGCGCACCATTGACTCGTCAGCGTAGGCGCACACGAGCGCGGCCACGGCAATGAAGGTGCCGAACGGAATTCGCGTCTCCATGCCGCGGCGCGAGATCATCAGCGCGCCACCGCCAATCACGATGCCGAGTACGCACGCGACAATCAAGGTGATCCAGACAAGCGGCCACCCAAGGAAAGCGCCGACCATCGCCAGCATCTTGAAGTCGCCCATGCCCATCCCCTCGCGCCCGCGCACGCGAAGGTAAATCTCGGCGACGAGGAATGGAAAGAGGCCGCCGGCGAGCAGGCCGATTAACGAGCTTTTCCAACCGGGTGGCAGGAAGATGCTGAGCACGAAGCCGACAACAATGCCCGACAGCGTGATTTCGTTGGGCAGAATCTGATGCTCGAAGTCGATCGCGAAGAGCACCACCATCGCGCAGGCGAACGCCACTCGCACGGCCAACAGCGGTGTCAAACCGAAGGCGTAATACCCGGCCACGAACAAGACTGCGGTCGCGGATTCGACGATCGGGTATTGCGCGGAGATCCGTGTCTGGCAGGTCCGGCAACGGCCGCGCAGAACGAGCCAGCTGACAATGGGCACGTTCTCGAACCAGCTCAGAGGTCTGTTGCACGACGTGCAATGCGATGCGGGCCACATCACGGATGTGCCGTGCGGCAGCCGGCAGATGATGACATTCAGGAAGCTGCCGATGATCAGTCCGAAACAGGCGAGTACCGCCGCAACAACACCGCTGCTCAATGCGGCTGCTCGGTGACGGTGGGCAACGGATTCAGCGACGATGCTGGATCCAGCGTCACGCTGCCGGTGGATGGGTCGAGGCGGAACGGGACCCCCGTTGGATCTCGCGGTACACCACGAATGATCCTCGCGCGAACCATATCGTCCCACGTGGTGGGAAACACGCCGGTGCGATCGCGGTAGCGCTGCACGTAGCCTTGGACGATGTCGATTCCGTCCAGTGCATCGAGCTGTTTCAACCGGACCTCACCTTGTTTCCGCAGCCAGTCCAGCTCCGCGTTCTGCACGATCTCGGTCCAGAGCGTTCGCGACGACGCGCGGTTGCCTCCCCGCGCCAGTGTCACTGCCGCCAACGGCTTCAGCCACTCGGGCGCGTTCGGCATGTCGCCAGCGCGAGTAAACCAGTCCGCCGCCGTCGTATAGTCCCGCTTCCACCAGTAATAGACGAAGCCAATGTCCTCGCCGAACTGCCACTTTCCCGGCTGAGCGCGGAGACCCTTCTGCAGCAGCGCGATCGCCAGATCCGGACGCCCGGCGCCACCGGGAAAGTCCTCGGCCAGGAAAATCGCGCCGAAGCGGTATGCGATGTCGAACAGGGGATCGACTGACGTCGTCAGATCGAGCAGTGGATACAGCAGGGCGTAGTTCTTCGGACCCGTTGATAACCGCGTGCCGCCGTAATACTGAACGGCGCGAATCCAATAGAGATCCGCAATCAATGCGGTGTACGAAAGCGACGCGCGCTTCAACATCTCTGGCGACTGGATGTAGAGGATGTCGGCCGCCTGCCCTTCAGGGAGGAGCATCGTCCGAGCACGGTCCTCCACCGCTTGCAGACCAACCACCGCGGCCGCAAGCAGGATCATCACGACGATGGCGGTGCGCGTCCTCACTTGAAGTCGCGCCTCGAGAAAATCATCGCGGCGCCTGTGAGCACGAACACGATGTAGGCCAATCCGTACGCGAAGGTCACGCCGAGATAGCTCACCGGGACAGCCTGTGCGTGCACGACCTGCGATTTGATGTCGAATGCCGCAAAGTTCGGCAGCACGTAGTAGATCGCGCGCGTGACGTGCGCGAGTGTCGGCGATCGTACGACGGCGCCGAAGTTACGCAGGTCGGCGTTGAAGTGCCCCGCGACCCACAGGCCTGCGGTGAGCAGCGCCGAGAGGAACGGGCTCGAGAAGGTCGAGAAGAAGACTGCGATCGCCGTGACGAGCATCAGTTCGAGCACGATCAGTACGACGGCCTTGAGCATCGCCGGGTCAGTCGCCGGCGCCGCGGCTGTGACACTGATGTTCGCCGGCTCGAACTGTTTCATGAACGCCAGGACCACATAAAACGCTGCGGTCATGATGCTGATGTTGATGACGAGCGTCAGCACGAGGCCGCAGTACTTACCAAGCAGGAAATCCTGCCGCCGCATCGGTTTCGGCAGCAGCGTGTAGATGCTTCGCTTCTCGACTTCCTTCCAGACGAGTCCGATGCCGATGAAGATGGCAATCAGGAGCCCGAAGATCGAAATGGACGCCAGACCGAGGTCCTTGATGATTTTGATGTCCTGCCCCGCGGTCAGGTTGCCGATCAGCAACGATGACGCAATCAACAGGATCGCGAACGCGATGATGCTGTAGAGCACCTTGTCGCGCACCGACTCCTTGAAGACGTTGACCGCGACCAGGCCGACGACCTTCATGCGGTCTCCAGGAATCGGGAGCCGGTGGCGCCGCTCACCTGCTTCACGAAGTAGTCCTCGAGCGTGTCCCGGATCGGCGTCAGCGACACGAGCGATGCGCCTTGCGCGACAAGGGCCGCGAGCGTGCGCTCCGGCGCCGGCTTGAGCGGGAGTTCGAGCGCGAAGCGCCCGGGTCCGACGGCCGTTGCCGTGATCACATCACCGCGCGCTTTCGCCGCCGCGAGAACCGCATCGGTAAGACCGCTGACGACCAGCTCCCAGCCCCGCGCCTGGAATGCCAGCATATCCGCGAGCGCGCCCGCAGTGACCAGCCGACCCTTCGCCATGATCGCCACGCGGCTGCAGAGCGTCTCGGCATCCGAAAGCACATGCGAGCTGAAGAAAACGGTGGTGCCGCCGTCGCGCAGCCGCAGGATCATTTCGCGGATCTCGCGGCGGCCGATCGGATCGAGGCCCGACATCGGCTCGTCGAGAAACACCACTTCGGGATCGTTGATCAGCGCCTGCGCGATGCCGACTCGCTGCAGCATGCCTTTCGAGAATTTTCGCAGCTGAAGGCGCCGCTCGGCGCCGATGCCGACGTCATCGAGCAGCCGGCTCGCCCGCGCCCGGCGCTCGGAAGGCCCATAGCCGAAGAGTGCCGCGAAATACTCGAGCAGTTCCTCGGCGGTCAGGTAATCGTAGAAATACGGATGTTCGGGAAGGTAGCCGATGCGGTGCTTGACGGAGAGATCACCCACCGGCCTGCCCAGAATCTCGGCGCGGCCGGATGTCGGATAAATCAGCTGCATCAGCAGCTTGAGCGTGGTCGTTTTCCCCGCGCCGTTCGGTCCGAGAAAGCCGAAGACCTCGCCCTGATTGACGTGCAGCGTCAGGCTGTCGAGCGCCAGGTATGGGCGCGGACGCCAGAAACCTATCTTGTAATGCTTGGTGAGCCCTTCTGTTCGAATCGCGTCCATTCAGCTCTCATGATGCGCTCGCTTTCTTGAGCTCGTGCTCGATGAGCGCTTCGAAGAACACCGGCCGCAGCGCGTTAACCTTGATGCCGTTGACGAAGAACGTCGGCGTCCCCTGCACATCCAACTGACGGCCGAGTGCGGCGTCAGCTTTCACCTGATCGAGTACCTTCGGGTACTCCGTATCGAAATCCGTGACGTTCGCCACCTTGCGCACGCTGTCCTTTACCCAGGTCGGCGTCATCTTCTCCTGATTCGAGAAGAAGTACTCCTGCATTTCGGCGCCTTTGCCGCGAGCTTTAGCCATCCGGACCGCGGCGGCCGCTTCGCATGCCGCCGGGTGAATGCCCGCGGTGTTGCATTCGGAGTCGAGCGGGAAATCCATCGTCACAAAGCGCACTTTCGGGTTGTTCTGATACTTCGCAACGATGCCCTTGTATTCCATGTAGGCCTGCCGGCAGGACGGACACTGGAAGTCGAGGAATTCGACGATCAGCACCTGCGCGCCATTGGCGGGAACCGGGACGTTCACGTGCGGCTGCGAGTCGACCCACTTATTGAACTCCGCCAGTTGATCGGGATCGATCGTCTCGGTGGGCGGCGTGTAGACCTCGCCCGCCGTGGTGACGGTCTGCTCCTCCGCGCGCGGGAAGAACGCGACGAGCGAAACGGAGCCGGCGATGAAGAGCAGAGCGACAACGGCGAGCGTCGGGCTGGTCGCAATACCGCGAAGATCGCGGCCCAGGCGCGATGGCAGCGCGCTGAGCGTCATCGAGATACCGCCAGCGATCAGGAATATTCCGATGACGGCGACATACATCGTCATGCACAACGGGCAGGCTTTTCCGATGACAAAGAACGACGCGTACCCGAGATACAGGACCGCCGACAACGCGACCGTAGCGAGGACGAAGATGTATCCGGCCGACGCGGCGTAACCGTCAGCATTGTCGCGGCGCATCCCGAGGCCGGCGATCAGCAGGACAAGCGCCGACCACACGACCCCGCCCGCGGCCACCGGCACCCCACGCACGGTTGCATAGGAACTCTCGAGGACCGCCTCGCAGCTAACGGTTTCGCTGATGTCGCAGAAGCTGCTGTAGGTCGGGTCCTTGATGATGCGGTAGTGCACGTACAGCGCGGCGATGGAGGCACCAAGGGCCACGAACGCCAAAATGAGAATCAGGGGCCGTGCGTACTTATTCATAAGCTGGTGAGCCTCGGGGGCATCCTACCAGATGCAGGCGGCTGGTTCGAGACTGGGGATGGCGTTCAGCTGATGGGCGTCGTTCCGGCGCCGCCGCCTGCCGGATCCGAGAAGATAGTCCCTGTACCACTCATATTGAAGCCGCGTTGACCGGTCGATCCCGACGAGACGGGCACGGCCGTTGCGCTGTAGTCGGTATTCGTCGCAGTCATATTGCAGTCGTCAGGCCCGTTCTGCCCGTTGCCTGTCATGTCTGTGTCGTAGCCGGTCTTGATTACGCCCGTAGCGCCGTTGAGGGTGACGCCTGGCGTTGAGGGCCACAGGTCTGGTGAGATGAATCCCTGCGAGCCGCCGGCACATGGCCTCCCGAGGATGGTAAGGGACGTCGCGTAGCCGCTGTTGCCCGCGGCTGAAGAATACGTCGACTGGGCGCTGTGAATGGCGCGAAGCGAGGCGATTGCGCTCGATTCGTTGGCCGACATCCGCGCGCGCAACAGCCCGGGACCACGACCGCGGCAATGATGCCGATGATTGCCACGACAATCAGCAGTTCGATAAGCGTGAAGCCTGCATTGACTCCTTGTCTTCTTCACAGCCGCGCATCTACAAAAAGAGGTGCCCGTTGCCGGGCACCTCAGCGTGGTTAGACGTGGGAGAACCGATTTACTGCAGCGGCGTCGTGCCCGTCGCAAGGCCCGTCGGGTCAACGAAGATCGTGCCTGCACCCTGAGTGTTGAACCCGCGCTGACCAGTGGTGCCGACGGTCTGCGGCACGCCGGTAGCGTTGTAGTCGGTGTTCGTCGGGGCTCCGTTTCCATCGTTTGGACCCGCCGTGCCGTTGCCGGCCATATCGATGATATAGCCGCTCTTGGTAACACCTGCGTTGCCACCCGGCGTCACTCCAGGCGTCGAGGGATTCAGATCCGGCGAAATGAAGCCCTGCGTGCCGCCTCCGCATCCGGTGCCGAGAATCGTGAGGTCCGTAGCGTATCCGCCTTGGCCGCAAGCTGACGAGTAGCTCGCCTGCGACGAGTTGATCGCACGCAGCGAACCGATGGCCGAAGACTCGTTGCCCGACATACGGGCGCGGAGCAGACCGGGAACGGCAATCGCTGCGATGATGCCGATGATCGCCACGACGATCAGCAGCTCGATAAGGGTGAAGCCCTCGTTCTTCTGCATTCTCTTCACATTAATCTCCTTGAAAGCGCTCGGGCCGGATGGGCCCGTTTCCAATTTCCGTTCGCCGCTCCGACACGGCGCCTCCGGGAACCGTCGGGCTGAAGGGCAACGAAAATGCCAACCACATCCACGCTTCCCGGCTACGGCATAAGGTCTTTGCTGGCAATAAATTGACTTGAACTGCCCGCCACTCCACGTTACGAGGGTCTGACAAACATTGTCAATT